>CAUGTZ010000005.1 GCA_959602645.1 uncultured Collinsella sp.
TTTCCCGATGTCCAAGAAATGGGAGGCAGTTCACTGTCCCCTTTGTGGTGGTTTTCTAGGTCGTTAGCTCAGCAGCATGCGGTCGTTGGCGAGCTCGCCGCCCGAGACCTCCTCGAACTTCTGCAGCAGGTCGGCGACGGTGAGCGACTTCTTTTCGTCGCCCGCCACGTCGTAGATCACGTGACCCTCGTGCATCATGATCAGGCGATTGCCCAGACGGATGGCGTCGTTCATGTTGTGCGTGACCATGAGCGTGGTCAGGTGGTTCTCGTCGACAATCTCCTCGGTCAGATTGAGCACCTTAGAGGCCGTCTTAGGGTCGAGGGCCGCGGTGTGCTCGTCGAGCAGCAGCAGGCGTGGCTTGGTGAGCGTGGCCATGAGCAGGGTGAGTGCCTGGCGCTGGCCACCCGAAAGCAGGCCGACCTTTGCGTTGAGGCGCGTGTCCAGACCGAGGTCCAGGCGCTTGAGCAGCTCAACGTACTCGTCCTTCTCGGCCTTGGTGACGCCCCACGAAAGACCGCGACGCTGGCCGCGGCGCTTGGCGAGGGCCAGGTTCTCGGCAATTTGCATGTCGGCTGCGGTGCCGCGCATGGGGTCCTGGAACACGCGCCCCAGGTACTTGGCGCGCTGCGACTCGCTCAGGCGCGAGACGTCGGTGCCGTCGAGCTCGATAACGCCCGAATCGAGCGGATACACGCCGGCGATCATATTGAGCAGCGTGGACTTGCCGGCGCCGTTGCCGCCGATCACGGTTACGAAGTCGCCATCATTGAGGGTAAGGTCGACGCCGGTGAGCGCGCGCTTCTCGGTGACGGTGCCCTTGTTAAAGGTCTTCTTGACGTGTGAGAGCTTAAGCATCTGCCTCATCCCCCTTCGTGTAGGAGCTGCGGAGCTTATAGCGCTCCCAAACCACGGGTACGCACAGGGCCACGGCGACGATTACGGCGGAGAGCAGCTTCATGTCGTTGGCGTCCATGCCCAACTGCAGCACGATGGCGCGGATAAGGAAGTACACCACGGAGCCAAAGACGGCGGAGGCCAGGCGAACGCTAAACTGCGTGAGGCCGCCGGGCAGCAGGCGGCCGAGCACCTCGCCGATAACAATGGCGGCAAGACCGATAACGATGGCACCGGTGCCCATGCCAATGTCGGCGTACTTCTGGCTCTGGCAGATGAGCGCGCCCGAAAGGCCGATGAGGGCGTTGGAGAGCACGAGGGCGATCATCTTGGTGGAGTTGGTGTTGACGCCCAGAGCGCGGATCATGTACTCGTTGTTGCCGGTGGCGCGCAGCGCCGAGCCGATCTCGGTGCCAAAGAACCAATACAGGATGGCAACGATAGCCACAGCGAGCAAGATGCCCAGGATGATGGCGACGGTGGACTGCGGCAGGCCCGTCATGTTGCTGACAGACGAGAAGATAGTGCCCTTGGCAAGGATGGGCGTATTGGATTTGCCCATGATGCGCAGGTTGATGGACCACAGACTGATCTGCGTCAGGATTCCGGCGAGGATCGCGGGAATCTCAAAGACGGTGGTCAAAATGCCCGTGACGGCGCCCGCGATGGCACCGGCACACATGCCGGCCAAAACAGCGAGCAGCGGGTCGACGTTGTTATTGACGATGAGTACGGCGCAGACGCAGCCGCCGAGGGCAAAGCTGCCGTCGCAGGTCATATCGGGGATGTCGAGCAGGCGGAACGTGATAAACACGCCAAGCACCATAATGCCCCAGAGGACGCCCTGCGAAACGGCGCCCTGCAATGCAATAAGCATGCTTCATACCTCCTAGGATAGGGTGGACACGTGAGTCACCATGATAGCGGTAACAATGCATAAAAGAGCTGCGGCCGGATGTTTTGTCTCATCCGTAACAAGCAGGGCGAACGCCGGTCTTTGGCGTTCGCCCCTGTGGCTCAGATATTGAATAACGCAGCTATGGCGCGAGTGCGGGTCCTAGACGCGTTACCGCGCATGGCGCTACTCGTCCAGAGCGGAAAGGTCGATGCCCAGCGCCTCGGCCATCTCGTCGTTCTTGACGACGACCAGGTCCTTGCTCGAGAGGTGCTTGATCGGCATATCCTCGGGTTTGGCCTTGCCCTTCAGGATCTTAACGGCCATCTCGCCCGCGGCGTAGCCCAGGTCCTCATAGTTGATGGAGAGGGTGAACAGGCCGCCGGCCATGCACATGCCCTCCTCGCCGGTTACGAAGGGGAGCTTATTCTCCTTGCAGATCTGGCCGACCTGCGAGGCGCCCGCGGCGATGGTGTTATCGGTGGGGGAGTACAGCGCGTCGACCTTGCCCACGGCAGATTCGACGACGGACTGGATCTCGTTGGAGCTCGAGACGGTGAAGTCGGTGTAGTCCAGGCCCAGCTTGTCGAGCTCCTTCTTGGCGGCCTTGATCTGGACGTCGGAGTTGGACTCGGCGGTGCAGTAGAGCAGACCGACCTTCTTTACGTCGGGCAGGACCTTCTGCATCATCTCGAGCTGCTCGGCGACCGGGGTGAGGTCGGAGGCGCCAGTGACGTTGGTGCCGGGCTTTTCGTTGTCCTGGACCAGGCCCGAGGCGGCGTAGTCGGTGATGGCGCAACCCACGATGGGGATATCGGCGGTGGCGCCGGCGGCGGCCTGCGCGGCGGGCGTAGCGATGGCGTAGATCAGGTCGACGTCATCGCCCACGAACTTGTCGGCGATGGACTTACACGTGGACTGGTCATTCTGGGCGTTCTTCTGGTCGATTTTGACCTTAAGGCCGCTCTTCTTGATGGCCTTGACGAAGCCGTCGTTGGCGGCGTCGAGTGCGGAGTGCTCGGTGAGCTGCAGAACGCCGACGGTGTAGTCGGAACCGGCGGCAGCAGAGCCGGAACCAGAGTTGCCGCCGCATCCGGCGAGCGGAGCGAGCGCGAGCAGGCCAGCAGAGACCAGAAGGCTCCTGCGGCTGATGGTGATGTCCTTCATATCGTTACCCCCAGTATAGAAATGGCTGGAAATACTGCACTCAAACAAAGTGCAAGTGGAACTATAGTAGCGCGGATGTCCATTTTTACAATAACCTGGCAGGTTTTTTAATACAGAACCGGATGGGCGGTACGGGTAGTCGAATGGACGGCGGAGGTTCTTATGCGGCGGAGGCGTCGTCCTCCTCCAGGGCGGCGAAGAGCTTCCTGCCGTCGAGGAGACGCGTGGTGACGTTTCTCATGCGCCCGATCTCTACGGTACGCAGCGTGTCATCGGCGCCTCGGGCGTCATAGACCGTTCCCAGCAAATACGAGATGCCGTCTCGTTGCTTGATGGCAAAGGGGCGGAGTGTCATCCGTGCTACTTCGGTTTCGCCACGTGCCGTGACGCTCGAAATATCAAAACTCACCGTGGTTCCGTGGTCGATGGCCTGCTCGATGAGCTCGCAGGTGTCGATGCGCTTGACGGGCGTGCGCGTGGCCTTGGTGGATTTGCCGCCGGCGCTTGGAGCAGGCTCGGGTGCATCGAGGTAGCCGCGAACATCGGCACTCGCCATGGCGACCAAGTGCTGAGCCATGCTTTTTCGAATAGCAATGGGCGTAGAGCGGTTGCGCATGACCATACCGTGGAGCCGGATGATCTCTTCGTCGGTGAGCGGACGGGTCAAGAGCCGATACCCCACGCCGCGTTTGTACTCAATTTCGTATCCGGCATGGCGAAGTGCGGAGATGGCGGTGTAGATGCTGCGTCGCGCCGCCGAGATGGGCATGCGGGCGGGGTCGTCGGGATGGGCGAGGCGCCGGATCAACTCATCGGAAAGCATGGCCTTGTCCTCGCCGGTGTTCTCGCTTAATAGTTGCAGGATGCGAACGGCGCGATAGGCTGCCATCGAGGCGGCGCCTCTCGTTGTGGTGTCGTAGGTTTCAACAGCGGCTTCGGTCATGGTGCCCACGTCCTTTCCGTTTTGGGTGGCGACGGTATGGAGCCTAGGACGCGGGGTTATCCTAGGGGCGCAGGGCGCTCTGGGCGGTCGGTAGTCGTCGGCAAACGGCGGTTCGAGTTTTCAACAGCCCTGCTCAACTGACCAAAAACTTGCCAAAAGCTTGACGGATGCTGTTGAAAAAAGCGTCTCTCGACCGATGTCGAGAGACGCTTGTGCGATGAGCGTTTGCGTGTGGCGACGCGAGCTAGCGTCCGACGTATTAGAAGTCGGCGTTGCCCACGGTGCGCGGGTGCGGCAGGACGTCGCGGATGTTGCCCACGCCGGTGAGGTACATCACCAAGCGCTCGAAGCCCAGACCGTAGCCGGCGTGCTTGCAGGAACCGTAGCGGCGCAGGTCCAGATAGTACTTGTACTGCTCGGGATTCATGCCCAGGTCCTTGATACGGGCCTCGAGCAGGTCCAGGCGCTCCTCGCGCTGGGAGCCACCGATGATCTCGCCGATGCCCGGCACCAGGCAGTCGGCGGCGGCGACGGTCTTGCCGTCGTCGTTCATGCGCATATAGAAGGCCTTGATCTCTGCCGGGTAGTCGGTTACGAAGGTCGGGCGCTTAAAGTGCTCCTCGGTCAGGAAGCGCTCGTGCTCGGTCTGCAGGTCGATGCCCCAGCTGACGGGGTAATCAAACTGGTGGCCAGCAGCGACTGCCTGCTCCAGGATCTCGATGGCATCGGTGTAGGTAACGCGGGCAAAGTCGGAGTTTGCCACGTGGTCCAGGCGCTCGATCAGGCCCTTGTCCACAAACTTGTTGAGCATGTTGAGCTCGTCGGGGCAGGTGGCCATAACGTCCTTGAGGACGTACTTGAGCATGGCTTCGGCGTTATCCATGTAGTCGTTCAGATCGGCAAAGGCCATCTCGGGCTCGATCATCCAAAACTCGGCGGCGTGGCGCGTGGTGTTGGAGTTTTCGGCGCGGAAGGTGGGGCCAAAGGTGTACACGTCGCCAAAGGCCATGGCAAAGTTCTCGGCGTTGAGCTGGCCGGACACGGTGAGGCTCGCGTGCTTGCCAAAGAAGTCCTGGCTCCAGTCGACCTCGCCGGACTCGGTGAGGGGCGGATTTTTGGGGTCGAGCGTGGTCACGCGGAACATCTCGCCGGCGCCCTCGCAGTCACTCGTGGTGATGATAGGGGTGTTGACGTAGACAAAGCCCTGCTCCTGGAAGAAGCGGTGGATGGCCGCAGCCGCGACAGAGCGGATGCGGAACACGGCTCGGAACAGGTTGGTGCGCGGGCGCAGGTGCTGCTGGGTGCGCAGGAACTCGACGGTTGCGCGCTTCTTCTGCAGCGGGTAATCCGGGGCGCTGACGCCCTCGACCTCGATGGAAGTGGCAGAAAGCTCGAAAGGCTGGGGCGCATCGGGGGTCAGCTTGACGGTGCCGGTGCAGATGAGGGCGGCCGAGACATTTTGATGGGCGATCTCGTCGTAGTTGTCGAGTGCCTCGCGGTTCATGACGACCTGCAGGTCGCGGAAGCAGCTGCCGTCGTTGAGCGTAACAAAGCCAAAGTTCTTCATGTCGCGGATGGACTTGACCCAGCCGGCGACGGTGACGGTCTGGCCGCCGAGCGACTCGGCATCAGCATAGAGCTGCGCGATTTTGGTGCGGTTCACGTATCCTCCCATAACGGTTGAATGATAGTTATCCATACAGTTCGATATTCTAGCAGCTCGGCTCATTTGGGCTATACAGATAAGGCATTGGCGGGATGGTTTTTCAAACGAAAAGCGCCCGCGGCCAAATGGTCGCGGGCGCTTGGCGTGGTGCCTTTTGGCTGTGTGGCGCGGGGCCTGGCTACTTGGTCTTGGCTACCAGCAGCGGGTCGCCCAGCTTGACGAGCGGGTTGCCGCCGATAAGCGTTCCAGACTCGCCGACATGGTCGATGCTCTTAAGGCGATCGAGCTCGGAGACGATGACGGTCACGATGTCCTCGTGGCCAGCGGCCTTAATGGCCTCGCGGTCGAAGCTGATGAGCGGCTGGCCTGCCTTGACCACATCGCCCATCTCGACAAAGCGGGCAAAACCCTTGCCGTTCATTTCCACGGTGCCCAGGCCAACATGGATGAACACGCGAAGACCGTCCTCGGTGATCATGCCAATGGAGTGGTTGGTGACGGTGGTGGCGCCGATGCGGCCGTTGGCGGGCGCATAGATGGTGCCGGTAATGGGCTCGATGCCATAGCCCTGGCCAAGCATGCCCGAGGCGATCGTCTCGTCGGGGACCTCGTTCAGGTTGACGAGCACGCCGTTGACGGGGGCATAGATGACGCCTTCGCGGGTGGCGAAGCTTGCTGCGGGCGGAACGGACGCCTCGCCCGTCGAGGTGAAGGTGGACTTAAGCGAATCGAGCAGACCCATAGTTGCCTCCAACTTAAATAGGCGCATATCGCGCGTTTGGTTTGCCGGAAACGTTTCATATGTGTTTCGCGGCTTGGTCAACGTCCCCTATTCTACGCTGCTCAGCGATACCTCTGAGCTGGGATTATGTGATATATCAGTTGAAGGGAAACTAATTGCTGGAGTGTTTCTGCGCCACGGGTTCAAGTGGGGTACGCTTGAAGGCGAAAAACAAGGGCGCGTAATTTGCGCGAAGGGAGCACATATGATTGCCGAGAGCCATGCACTGTGGGGCGAGGAGCCGACCGAGGAATATCCGGCGACGTTTACGTATTTGGGTGCCGAGCCGCTCCCCGATAAACCGAATGGCCGCCGCCCCGCGGTGATCATCTGCGGCGGAGGCGGGTTTACACATATCGCTCCGCACGAGCAGGACCCGGTGGCGTTTGCATTTTTGGACCGCGGCTACCAGGCCTTTGTGCTCAACTATGTGACGAGTGGCACGGGCGATGTGAGCTTTCCGCACCCGCAGGCAGACCTTGCCAAGATGGTCGCCACGGTGCGCGCCAACGCCGACGAGTGGCATGTCGATCCTAAGCGCGTGTGCGTCGTGGGATTCTCGGCGGGCGGCATGATTTGCGCCTCGCTGGCAACACAGTGGAAGACCGGCTCCTTCGCGGCACTTGCCGGGGCGCGTCCGGACGACATTCGTCCCGATGCCGTGGTGCTGGGCTATCCATTGCTCGACTTTGCCTATGTGCGCGACATGCAGACGCGCGATCCGCGCATTGACTTGCGCGTGCCCAAGACGGGCGGCAAGACGGGGCGCGATTTGCTCAACGACTACCTGTCGATGGTGACGGGCGGCGAGGCAACTGACGAGCATCTGGCCGACATCTGCCCCACCACGCATGTTTCGCGTCAGATGCCACCGACCTTTGTGTGGGGCGTGTCCGACGACAAGACGGCGCCGATCGCGCAGGTCTATCCGTTTGCCCAACGCATGGCGGAGGAGGGCGTCGCTTGCGAGATGCACGTCTTTGACCAGGGCGGTCACGGCCTTTCGCTCGGCAACGCCAACACCGCGGTCGACAACGAGGACAAGCAGGTGGCAGTCCGTCCCTGGATCCGCCTAGCCTTCCGCTTCCTGGAGCGCCACGGGTTTTAGTTACGGCGTTTTACCACACGCCGCAACCACTTGACGCTGCGAGCCCGCCAGGGCGGCAATCTGCCTTTCAACTTCGGCGGCATGACCAGAAGGTCAATGCCTCCTCGCTTCAAGGCACCTTGCTCGCTCTGGCGGGCTTTCGCTGTCGTTGCCAAAAGAATGATCCCTTGGGGACGGAGGAAAACGGATCAGTTTGGGCGGTGCTGGCGCCAAGGTTTAAGACCGACGTTGTCCCTTGTTGCTTCCCTACCAGACGGTGAACTGGGCGTTTTCTGTGTTCCAATGGACATCGCGAACGTAGTCGCGCACGCCCGTCGCATCTCGTGCTTCGAACAACTCAAGAATATGGGCATGTTCGTTGTTGGCTTTATTGAGCAGTTTGCACGCCGTCTCCTGGTCGACAGTCTCGTAATCGCGCTTGATAAAGCAGCGCTCGAGCTGTGAGATCATATCGCGCAGACGGTCGTTGCCGCAGCGGTTGAAGTACGTCAGATGAAAGTCTCGCTGAATGTCGTCGTACTTTCGGATGAGACCGCCTTGGATCGCGAGGTCCATAGAGCCGACGAGAAATTTCAGCTGTGTAATGTCATCGTCGGTTAGGTTCGGACAGGAGAGATATGCGGCCTGCCCGTCGAGCGGCCCCATAATCTCAAAGACTTCAACGGCGTTTTGCTGATCGAACCCACGGACGCGGAATCCGCGGCGGGGGAGATTGTCCAGGTAGCCATCGCTTGCCAGCTGGATGAGCGCCTCGCGTACCGGCGTGCGCGACACGCCCATGGCATCGCAGATCGTTTGCTCGCTCAGCCGGTCGCCGGCGGACAACTCGCCGGCGTCAATACGGCTCGAAATATAGTCGTATACGTGGTCCTTCAGGGGCCTTCTGAGCGTTTCCATCGGCCTATGTTCCTTAACTGTATTTTCTAAAATTAAACACGTTTCGCTTGAATAGCTCAGTTGAATTATAGAACGACCAGCTAAATCGTACTACTTTGCGCCGATACGTAAGAATACGCTTACCGATGAATATCTACCGTTCAGTATTGTATACAATATACAAAACAGGAAAACCGCACTAAGATAAAGCCATCGAAAGGAAGGCGGGCGCGAAGAAGTCCCGCTCTCTGCTAAGAGATCCAAGGAGGATCATCATGACCAAGTTCAGCCACGTCATCATCCGCCGCCCCGGCAAGTCCCTGAGCAATGGCATCACGAGTGCCCCCGAGCTTGGCCAGCCCATCTACGAGCGCGCCATCGAGGAGCACTACGATTACGAGCATGCGCTCGAGCAGTGCGGCGTGGATGTCTCGGTGCTGCCGGCACTCGAGCAGTATCCTGACAGCTGCTTCGTCGAAGATCCGGCCGTTATCACTCGCTGTGGCGCCATCATTACCAACCCCGGCGCCGATAGCCGCAACGGCGAGAAGGACGAGATCGAGCCGGCCGTCCGTCGCTTCTTTGACGACGAGCATGTCAAGCACATCGTTTCTCCGGGCACGCTCGACGGCGGCGACGTCATGATGGTCGGCGACCATTTCTACGTCGGTCGCTCCGCTCGCACCAACGAAGAGGGCATCCGCCAGTTCTGCGAGATTCTCGAGGGCTGGGGCCTCGAGGGTTCCGAGGTTCCGCTGGAGGAGGTCCTGCACCTCAAGACGGGCGTCAACTACATCGAGGACAACAACATGCTCGTCTCCGGTGAGTTTATCGATAAACCCGACTTTGCCCAGTACAACAAGATCGTCGTGCCCGAGGACGAGGCTTACGGCGCCAACTGCATCTGGGTCAACGGTACGGTCATCGTCGCCGAGGGCTATCCGACCGTGCTCAAGGCCGTGCAGGATCTGGGCTACAAGACGCTCGTCGTCGATACCTCCGAGTATCGCAAGGTCGACGGTGGCCTTTCTTGCCTGTCGCTGCGCTTCTAACGCGATGGCTGTAACAGTCTGATGATCGCTTGACCGATGGCCCGGCACCCGATTCGGGACGTCCGGGTCATCTTTCGTTCGATCACATGATGAAGGGGGTGCACATACAATGGCCTCTAAAGCTCAAAACGACGAGATTATCGACCCTAATGGTCTTGATCTCTTTCGTCTGACCATGATGGTCATTACCGCCAGTATTTGTGGCGGCATCTTCTCGCTTGCCGGCGATATGGCAGCGGGCGGGGCAAATACCGGTGCAGTTATCGTCTCGTGGGGAATTTGCTTTATTGGCGTCTTTGCGCTGATGATGGTGTTCAACGGTTTGTCTCAGGCCCGTCCCGACCTGACCGGCGGCATCTATGCATACGCTGCGGCCGGTTTTGGCGATTACATTGGATTCAACTCCGCCTGGGGCTACTGGATCAGCGCATGTCTTTCCAACGTGAGCTTTGCGCTCTTGCTGTTTAGCGCGCTGGGCTATTTCTTCCCTGCGTTTGGCGCGGGCAACAACTTGCTTTCCATCGTCTGCGCCAGTGTGTTTTTGTGGTTCCTTACCGCCCTTGTGCTTCGTGGCGTTAAGGAGGCTGCGGGCATTAACACGATCGTTACGTTGGCGAAGCTGGTGCCGCTGGGACTCTTTGTGCTGAGCATCGTGCTCCTGGGCAAGTTCAACGTCGATATCTTTATGGACAACTTCTGGGGAGAGCCGGCTGGTCCTGGCTTTGGCGAGCAGGTTGTCTCGACCATGATCGCCCTTGTCTGGGTCTTCACGGGCATCGAGGGCGCTGTCGTTATCTCGGGCCGTGCAAAGTACGTGCGTGACGTCGGCCGCTCGACGGCACTTGGATTCGCGGCTGTGTTCACGCTGTATCTGATCATCTCGATGCTGTCACTCGGCATTATGCCGCGCGAGGAGATGGCACAGCTCGCAACGCCCTCCATGGCGGGAATTCTCGAGTGCGCAATCGGTCCTGTTGGCGCTGCCATCGTAAACCTTGGCGTTATTCTCTCGCTGGTCGGCGCGATGCTGGGCTACGTCATCATTGCATCCGAGACGCCGTTCGAGGCAGCGCGCCAGGGGTCCTTCCCTCTGGCGTTTGCCAAGACGAACAAACACGATGCCCCGGTGGTAACGGTTCTCGTGAGCTCCGGCATTACGCAACTCTTCTTGATCGTGTCGTATGTGGCGGCGAGCACCTATCAGTTCTTCTATAGCTGCGCAGTCAATACGATTCTGGTTCCGTATGTTTGCTCGGCTGCCTATTACATGGTGATTGGCTGGAAGAACGAGCATCTGGACGGGCCGCATGCGCCAAGCGTCGGCAAAGCTCGCTTCTTCGGTACGCTCGGTTTCATCTACACATTGTTCCTGGTGTGGTCGACGGGTCTTCAGGGCGT
The DNA here is from genome assembly GCA_959602645.1 of uncultured Collinsella sp. Lineage (GTDB taxonomy): Bacteria > Actinomycetota > Coriobacteriia > Coriobacteriales > Coriobacteriaceae > Collinsella. The sequence continues at coordinate 10,784 of CAUGTZ010000005.1, forward strand.
TATGATCACGACGATTCTTTTTGCTCCGGCCATTCCCGTCTATATGCTGGGCGAGCGAGGCCGCGGTAAGCCGGTGCTTCCACATCTGCACGACAAGCTGATCGCAGCGGTGGTCATTGTCGTGGCAATCATTTCGCTGTATCTGCACTTTGCCGGCATTGCGCCGATAGTCTAAGGCTATGGCGAGTTTCATTGCTTGGTAAGCCGGCGGGCATCGCGTATCGGTGCTACTTGGCATTCCATAGCTGATGTGGGTCTCTATAACGCGCCTATGTGAGCGCCCACCAAGCCCGCGCAGGTGACATTTGTTGCCAGCGCGGGCCTTTGCTGTTGCGGCGAAATGCTGCCGGCAGCTGGGGACGTTCCTGTTGTGCCGGCGCCTTGGGACACTCCTTGGTTGTTTTGCATGCGACGAAGGGAATGGATCATTTTGTCGAGGGGGCGGGCGGCTTTCGGTCCTCGGGGAAACCACGGCCCGGAATCCCCCTTGCACCAATCTGTCGATTGAACATCGGTGTGTTCGCGCTATCATGCATGGTTAAAATTGGTTGGCCGTGGCAAACGGTTAGCCATGGTAAACAAAATGCAACGCCCTGTGGGCGCCGGGGGAGGAACACGGACGTGAAGCTCGATACACTCGAGATTGGAAAGGACGCCGTTGTCGCATCGGTGACATCCGATGATCAGGCGCTCCGACAGCATATTTTGGACATGGGCCTAACGCCGGGCACCGAAGTCACCATGATGAAGTACGCTCCTATGGGCGACCCGCTCGAGATTCGCCTGCGTGGCTACGAGTTGACGCTGCGCAAGGACGATGCTGCTCGCATCGAGCTCGTGGGTGTTCACGACACAGACACGGGTCCGCGCACTAACGCCGCAATCGGCACGACGGAGCACCCGGCACTTGGCGAGGGGACGTATTCGCCCCGTGCGGCAAAAACGGCCGTGCCCGAGGGTGCGCCGCTGCATTTCGCCCTCGCCGGCAACCAAAACTGCGGTAAGACCACGCTGTTCAACCAGCTTACGGGCTCCAACCAACATGTCGGTAACTTTCCCGGCGTGACGGTCGACCGCAAGGACGGCACCATCCGTAACCATCCCGAGGCAAGCGTTACCGACCTGCCCGGCATCTATTCGCTGTCTCCGTACACGGGCGAAGAGATCGTCAGTCGCCAATTTATCCTGGACGAAAACCCCGACGCCATCATCGACATCATCGACGCTACTAATATCGAGCGTAACCTGTACCTGACGCTGCAGCTTATGGAGCTCGACCGCCCCATGGTCATCGCGCTCAACATGATGGACGAGGTGACGGCCAACGGCGGCGCCGTGGACGTCAACCTGCTCGAGAGCCTGTTGGGCGTGCCCGTTGTCCCCATTAGCGCTGCCCGCAACGAGGGTATCGGCGAGCTGGTGGATCATGCCTTGCACGTGGCGCGGTTCCGTGAGCGCCCCGGTCGCCTGGACTTCTGTGCGCCCGATGGTCCAGACGGCGGTGCACTGCATCGCTGCATCCACGGCATTGCCAACCTGATCGAGGACCATGCCGCGACGGCGCACATTCCCGTGCGTTTTGCGGCGACCAAGCTGGTTGAGGGCGACGAGCTGGTGACCGAGGCACTTCATCTGGATCGCAACGAGCTTGACGCCATCGAGCACATCATTACCCAGATGGAGGGCGAGGCCGGCACCGACCGTCTATCTGCGCTGGCCGACATGCGCTTCGGCTTTATCGGCGACGTGTGCGGGCGCTGCGTCGTAAAGCCGCACGAGAGCCGCGAGCACGTGCGCTCCGTCAAGATTGACCGCATCCTGACAGGTCGTTACACAGCCATTCCGGCGTTCCTAGTGATCATGGGCCTCGTCTTTTGGCTGACGTTTGGCGTGATCGGCGCGGCGTTGCAGGGACTTATGGAGGACGGCATCGCTGCCATCATCGCCTCGGCCGATGCGGGTCTCAAGGCGTTCGGCACCAACGACGTGGTGCGCTCGCTGGCCGTCGACGGTGTTCTCACGGGCGTGGGCAGCGTGCTGACCTTCCTGCCGATCATCGTCGTGCTCTTCTTGTTCCTCTCCATTCTGGAAGACTCGGGCTACATGGCGCGCGTGGCCTTTGTCATGGATAAGGTATTGCGTCGCTTTGGCCTGTCGGGCCGCAGCTTTGTGCCCATGCTCGTCGGTTTTGGCTGCACCGTGCCGGCTATCATGTCGACCCGTACGCTCCCATCCGAGCACGACCGCAAGATGACGGTCATGCTCACGCCGTTCATGAGCTGTTCGGCCAAGTTGCCGGTCTACGGTCTGCTGTGCGGGGCGTTTTTCCCGCAGGCGACAGTTCCCGCCATGGTCTCGCTCTATCTGATTGGCATTGCGGTCGGATGCATAGCGGCTTTGGTGCTCAACCGCACGGCATTTAAGGGCGACCCGGTGCCGTTTATCATGGAGCTTCCCAATTACCGCCTGCCGAGCGTCAAGACGACGGTGATGCTGGCATGGGATAAGGCCAAGGACTTTATTACCAAGGCTTTTACCATTATCTTTGCCGCTACCGTGGTCATCTGGTTCCTTCAGACGTTCGATATTCGCTTTAATGTGGTCGCCGATCAGTCGCAAAGCCTGCTTGCGGGTCTCGGCAGCATTATCGCGCCGGCGCTGGCGCCGCTTGGGTTTGGCGATTGGCGTGCATCCACGGCGCTCGTCACCGGACTTATCGCCAAGGAGAGTGTCATCTCGACCCTCACGGTGCTTTTGGGCGCGACCTCGCCCGCGGCACTGTCGACCATGTTTTCGCCGTTTACCGCTTACGTGTTCCTGGTCTTTACGCTGCTGTACCCGCCCTGCGTAGCGGCAATCGGCGCCGTCAAGAGCGAGCTGGGCGCGCGCTACGCCGTTGCCGTGTTCGCGTTTCAGGTGGCAGTCGCCTGGATCGTGGCGTTTGTCGTGCATTCGGCGGGCATATTGCTGGGGTTGGCTTAGCTATTAATTGACGTCGCCACCTCTGTGTATTGAGTTGATTGCGGCCCCGCATCTGTACTGACGGATGCGGGGCCGTTGCTATATAATCGCCCACCGCTCAAGACAATCGGAGAGGTTTCCTACATGACTCAGGCAAGGCAAGATGGCATCTCACTCAAGCAGTGGCTCCCGCTTATCGGGCTCGCCTGCTGCGCGTTCGTATTCAACACGTCGGAGTTCATGCCCATTGGCCTTCTGACTGATATTGCCGCGTCGTTCTCGCTCACCGAGGCCCAGGCCGGCATCATGATCTCGGTCTATGCTTGGGGCGTCATGCTGCTGTCACTGCCACTCATGGTGTTTGCCTCGCGCTTTGAGTTCAAGCGTATGCTGCTCGGCGTGCTTGCCGTGTTTTCTCTGGGTCAGTTCCTGTCCGCTGTGGCACCGACATATCCCATCCTGGTCTGCGCGCGCCTGGTGGTCGCCTGCGCGCACGCCGTGTTCTGGTCGGTCGCCTCGATCGTGGCTTCGCGCCTCGTCGACACCCGCCACGGAGCGCTCGCCATCAGTATGATCGCCACGGGCTCGTCCATCGCGCAGATCTTTGGCCTGCCGATCGGTCGCGCCATCGGCCTGGCCGTGGGCTGGCGCATGACGTTTGCCGTGGTCGGTGCCTTCTCTGCCGTCGCGGTGGTGTACCAGGCCGCGGTGTTCCCGGCCATGCCGGCGGGTGAGCGCTTTACCGTTAAGCAGCTGCCCGAGCTGCTCAAGAACCCGTTCCTGATCGCGCTTTATGCGGTCACGGTCTTTATGGCAACCGGCTATTATGCGGGTTACAGCTATATCGAGCCGTTCCTGGCACAGGTCGCTCACGTCGACGCAAGCGCTATTACCATGACGCTGACGGCGTTCGGCTGCTCTGGTCTGCTCGGAAGTTGGCTGTTCGGTCGTCTGTTCGACGGGCACCGGTTCCCGTTCCTCGCGATCACGCTCTCCGGCGTGCCGGTGGCTCTGCTGCTCATGGGTCCGGTCGCATCGTCGCTCGCGGCGGTGCTTGCCGTCTGCGCGCTATGGGGCTGCTGCTCCACGGCCTTTAACGTGGCGTTTCAGGCCGAGCTCATCAAGTACACGCCGGCAGACTCGTCGGCCGTCGCCATGTCGATCTTCTCGGGCCTGTTCAATCTGGGTATCGGCACGGGCACCGCAATCGGTGGCGCCGTGGTTTCGGGTCCCGGTATCGCTTGGATTGGCTTCGCGGGCGGGGCGATTACCGTCGTGGGCGTCATCCTCGCCATCACCGTACTGTTCCCAGCCATACGCCGCGCAAAGCCCGTCGCCTAATCACGTCCCCTCATCAGTTGCGGTGGAATAGTTCCTGTTTAAGGCCTCTGAAGGCTCAAACAGGAACTATTCCACCGCAACTTATTTTGGGGAAGAGGATACAGGCTGGGCATACAATGGATGTCGTTGTGTTGAGCTTACCGGGAGGTTGCTATGTGGGCATACGAGACGACGTTCTATCAGGTCTATCCGCTAGGCTTCTGTGGAGCTCCGCGCGAAAACGCCGCACCCGTTGCCGAGAATGAGCTTGCCCAAGCTGCCGGCACCGCGCCCAACCCCGATGCTCCTATCATGAAGATTGCCCAATGGGCCGACTACCTGCAAGGGCTCGGCATCGGCGCCGTGCTCATCAATCCGCCGCTCGAATCCGACAGCCACGGCTACGATACTCGCAGCCTGCGCCATATCGACCGCCGCCTGGGCGGGGATGCCGATTTTGCCGCCGTATGCGAGACGCTGCACGCCCATGGCATCCGCGTGGTGCTCGATGCCGTCTTCAACCATGTGGGCCGTGGCTTTTGGGCCTTCCGCGATGTGCAGGAGCGTAAGTGGGACTCGCCGTACAAGGATTGGTTCCACATCAGCTTTGACGGCGATTCCTGCTATGGCGACGGCTTTTGGTACGAGGGCTGGGAAGGCCATTTTGAGCTCGTGAAGCTCAACCTGCAAAACCCCGCCGTGGTCGATTACCTGCTCGAGTCCGTGCGCCGCTGGGCCGAGGTCTTTGGCGTCGACGGCCTGCGCCTGGACGTTGCCTATATGCTCGACCGCGACTTTATGCGTCGCCTGCACGCCTTTACCCGTGAGCTCAAGCCCGACTTTGTGCTGATCGGCGAGACGCTTCACGGTGACTACAACCAGATCGTCAACGACGAGATGCTCGACTCCTGCACCAACTACGAATGCTACAAGGGCCTGTACTCCAGCTTTAACTCGGTCAATATGTTCGAGATCGCGCATTCGCTGCATCGCCAGTTTGGCGGCGATCCGTGGTGCATCTACCGCGGCAAGCACCTGCTGTCGTTTGTCGACAACCACGACGTGCCGCGCCTGGCAAGCATCCTCACCGACAAGTCGTGCCTGCGTCCCGTCTATGGCATGCTCTTTGGCATGCCGGGCATTCCGTGCGTCTACTATGGCAGCGAGTGGGGGATTGCCGGCGAAAAGGGCGGCCCCGATGGTGACTGGGCGCTGCGACCTGCGCTCGATGAGCCTGCGCCCAACGAGCTGACGGCGTTCATCACGCAGCTTGCGCACCTTCGCTCGGCCGATGACGCGGCGGCCTGTGCTCTCAACTACGGTGCCTATCGCAACGTGGTGATCCAGAACAAGCAGCTGCTGTTCGAGCGCGCCTGTGATGACGCGACGGTGCTCGTGGCGGTGAACGCCGTGGGCGAGCCTTACACCTTTGGCGCCGGCGAGCTCAACGGGTCCTTTGTCGACCTGCTTGCCGACGATGCGCCCACGGTCGAGCTGACGGGTACCCTTGAGCTTGCACCCTACGAGGTGCGCTATCTGTTGAGAGCCTAGCCCATGGCCGTGTCTGACGAGGACTATCAACATATTGAGCATGGGTTTGAGCCTGTGTTCGACCAGCGCTCGCGCGTTTTGGTGCTGGGGTCGTTTCCCTCGGTGCTCTCGCGTGCCAATGCCTTCTACTATGGCAATCCGCAGAACCGCTTTTGGCGTGTGATGGCCGCGTGCCTTGGTGCGCCCGTGCCGCCCAACGAGGGAGACTCTTTGGCGAGCGGCGAGCCCGCGACGCTCGCCGCCTCGATTGCTGCCAAGCGGGCTATGCTGCTCAACGGCGGTGTGGCCCTGTGGGACGTGATCGAGAGCTGCGACATTAAGGGCTCGAGTGACGCTAGCATCAAAAACGTTGTGCCGGCACATATTGAACGCATTGTGGATGCCACGCCGATCGAGATCGTTGTTTGCAACGGCGGCACGGCCGGACGGCTCTACAAACGCTATCTACAAGAGCGGACGGGGCTACCCGCCATCGTGCTGCCGTCGACGAGTCCTGCCAACGCGGCGTGGCGTTTGGAGCGGCTTGTCGAGCGTTGGAGTGAAGCCGTTGACTGGGCAGCTCATTAATTTAGATTATTGATTGAGTGCGGGCGCCGAGGCGTTTCAGAACGCCTCGCCAGATCGGCACGGGCACGGCTGGCTCGGCGCAAGCCATGCCGTCGGCGTCGACGTCCTCGGCATTACCACCACCAAGTCGCTGCGCATGCTCAACCGAACAGCCCATACGAACGGCGCCTACGAGCTTGTCCATCGCTTCCGAAAACGGTCGCCGCAAGAGCCCCATGCGCGGTGAGTGACGAAGCGCCGCGAAGCCGCTGCCGGTACAGGCGACAACGCCGCCGCACCATGACAGCCCACGAAGGTCGCACGCCGCTCGCAGACGCACGACGAGCCCGTGTGCTCGCTCCAGGCCGCCGATGTCGGCCTGGACAACAACGTAGGCACGCGTCCCTGCGCCGCCAAAGCGGTCGAGCACCTGCTCAATGGGCGCCATCGCTTCATCATTGGGTGCATCTTCAACGGCGAACACAATGCCATCGGCGGTACCGGCAACGCTGCCGGCATCATCCGCCTCCAAGTCGACTGGATGGGGGAGTGCGGTGCCGGAAATCTGTGCATAGGCGGCGATGGCATCCTGCAGGTCCCAGAGCAAAAACTCAAGATCGGCGCTCTTGGGAATACTGATATACGCAATGGTTTGCAGCGTTTTTGGTACATCGCCGCGTGCGGTCGTCTCCATGCCGCCTCCTTTCCGGTTGGTTTCCGTTTAGGTTACACCGTCCGGCGGCGTCCCGCCGCGCTATCCTAGTGCAACCCTTACGAAAGGAACGTCATGCGTCTGCCCATGAACACCTCGCTTGCCACGCTCAAGCCCTCCGGCATCCGTCGGATTAACGCACTCGCCGCGCAGCATCCGGGATGCATTGCGCTTGCGCTCGGTGAGCCCGATTTTCCCACGCCCGATGTGGTTAGCGCCGAGGTGACTGCTTCGTTGGACCGCGGCGACACGCACTATCCGCCCAACAACGGTCGCCCCGCCCTGCGCGAGGCACTGTCCGAATATATGGGTGACGCGGGTCTGGCGTTTTCCGCCGATGAGGTCATCCTGACCGACGGCGCGACCGAGGCCCTGTCGGCAACATTTATGGCTATGCTCAACCCCGGCGACGAGGTCATTATCCCCACGCCCGCCTTTGGCCTGTACGAGAGCATCGTCGTGGCCAACCACGCCAAGGCGGTCTTCTTGGATACGGAGCCTGCGCAATTCCAGATTGACGAGGATGCGCTTCGCGCCTGTGTGACCCCGGCGACCAAGGCCATCGTCATCTGCTCGCCCAACAATCCCACGGGTTGCATCCTCGACACGGCATCGCTCGACGCCGTGGCGCGCGTGGCAGAGCAGGCGGGCATCTACGTAGTCTGCGACGACGTATACAACCGTCTGGTCTATGTGGATGGCTACGAGCGCTTTGCCCAGCGCCACCCGGAGCTGCGCGACCAGACGGTGGTCATCGAGAGCTTCTCTAAGCCCTGGGCCATGACCGGCTGGCGCCTGGGTTGGCTCGCGGCAGCGGCACCCGTCATCGCCGAGATCGCAAAAGCTCACCAATACCTAGTATCGAGTGCCGTCTCCTTCGAAATGGACGCCGCAGCCCGAGCCCTGACCGTCGACCCAACCCCCATGCTCAAAGTCTACCGAGCCCGCCGCGAACGCGTCCTCGCAGCCTTATACGCCATGGGCCTCGACGTAGTAGAGCCCGCAGGAGCCTTCTACGCTTTCCCGAGCATCAAACAGTACGGCCTAACAAGCGAAGCCTTCTGCATCAAAGCCATCAAAGAAGCCAACATAGCCCTAGTCCCCGGAGATTGCTTCGGAACCGAAGGCCACATCCGCCTCAGCTACTGCGTCTCCGACGAAAACCTGGACGAAGGCCTCCACCGCCTATCCACCTTCGTCTCAACCCTGTAGCCATCAGGGACGCAACACATCAGCCCACCGACTTAAGGCTTATGAGTGGGGGCGCCGGCCAACGGGAAACCGGGCTGCCCCAAAGTCACCGCAGGCCGCGCCGCCGAAGGCCAGGCGCAAGGTTTTCGTAGATTCCGCACGAGCCGAAGAGCACTTAATGTGCTCTTCGTGCGAGCCCAGGACCTGACCGAGCGAAAACCTTGCGCCTGGCCTTCGGCGGTGCGGCCGGATGGTGGAATTGTGTGCAGCCCGGTTTCCCGTTGACCGACGCCGGGGTCCCCGCCATAATACTTTCGGTTCACGCACGAATCCGCTGCCAGAGACAGCCGGTGCAAACGGGCATCGCCCGCGAGCTTAATGGGATATCCCGCCAGCCGAGGTGGTCGAGTAGATATGTCTTCTCGCCCCCGTCGCTCATGCAGCGCGGGGGCTTTCTTTTTGGACATGCCCCCGTCACGTCCTTGTGGCGGACCGTGCCCGGAAAGAATTCGAGGAGGTGTAATTCATGCCCCAGCAGTACAAAATCGACAAGGTTGCAGAGATCGAGTCTCGTATCGCCGAGAACGCCGGTCTGTTCGTCGTCAACTACAACGGTCTGACGGTTAAGCAGGCTCAGGAGCTGCGTCATCAGCTTCGCGAGTGCGGCGCCGAGATGAAGGTCTACAAGAACAACCTGGTCAAGATCGCTCTCAAGAACCAGGAGCAGCCCGAGATCGACGAGATCCTCGCCGGCCCCGTCGCTTATGTGTTCTACGAGACCGAGCCGGTCGAGGCCGCTAAGGCCCTTAAGGACTTCTCCGCTAAGTCCAAGGGCGTCCTTGAGATCAAGGGCGGTATCTCCGACGGCAAGGCCGTTTCCGCTGATGATGTTAAGGCTATCGCCGAGCTGCCCACCAAGGATCAGCTTCTCGGCCAGATCGCCGGTCTCATCTCCGGTTTCGCTCGCGACATCGCTGTCTGCGTCAACGGCGTTTCCTCTGGTCTCGCTCGTTCGATCCAGCAGGTCTCCGAGCAGAAGGCAGCCTAGTCGCTGTTTTCACCCGCGGCGGCAACGCCGCACCCCTGGCGCATTCGCGCCGTGTTTTAACTGATCTCCGTGCATCCGCACGGAAACCGAAAGGACTTAGAAATGGCTAAGCTTACCACCGATGAGATCATCGATGCTCTTAAGGAAATGACCCTTCTCGAGGCTTCCGAGCTCGTCAAGGCTATCGAGGACACCTTCGGCGTTTCCGCCGCTGCTCCTGCCGCTGTTGTCGCCGCTCCCGCTGCTGGCGCTGCTGAGGCCGAGGAGAAGACCGAGTTTGACGTCGTGCTCGAGGGCTTCGGCGACAACAAGATCCAGGTCATCAAGGCCGTCCGTGAGCTCACCAACCTTGGCCTGAAGGAGGCCAAGGAGGTCGTCGAGGGCGCTCCCAAGGCTGTTCTCGAGGGTGCCAAGAAGGAGGACGCCGAGGCTGCCAAGGAGAAGCTCGAGGCTGCTGGCGCTGCTGTCACCCTCAAGTAATCAGGCTTTCTCGCCAGATTCCTTTGCAGACGGGGTTCGCATTGCGAGCCCCGTCTTTTTTGTTTTTCGGTCCCTCGGCATCGGTTGCTCAATCTGCCATGTTCTGTGATTTGCGTCGTATCGGGTGCCCTGCCGTTGGGCAATAAAATTGCACCATTCGAGCAATAATTTGCGTTGACCTGCTGAAGAATTGTCTCTGCCTTGTAGCGACATATAGTTCCAGCGGTAAGATGCTTGGGTATCGCAATTTGGTCTGCGGCTGTGTGCCGCACGCATGGGGCGCTTTTGCGCCTGCGAAAGGATCTTTGAATAACATGAAGGCAATCATCCCCGCCGCCGGTCTTGGCACGCGTTTTCTGCCTGGTACCAAGTGCACGCCCAAAGAGATGCTGCCGGTGCTCGACAAGCCGGTCATCCAGTATGTCGTCGAGGAGGCCCTCGACCCCGAGGAGGTCGATGATGCCATCATCGTTACTTCTCCCGGTAAGCCCGAGCTACTGAACTACTTCCAGCCTGATCGCTCGCTCGAGAACCTGCTGCGCGAGCGCGGCAAGAACGCCTATGCCGATGCTGTCGCCCACGCTGGCGGTATGCCGGTCGACTTCCGTTATCAGTACGAGCCCAAGGGCCTCGGCCATGCTATTCGCTCTGCTGCCGACGCCGTGGCAGGGGAGAACTTCCTGGTTCTTCTGGGCGACTACGTTGTACCTAACCGCGACATCTGCGACAAGATGCTCGCCGTTTCCAAGGAGCACGGTGGCGCTTCGGTTATCGCCGTCGCTGCTTGCTCGCCCGAGGAAGTCAGCCGCTACGGTGTTATCGCCGGCGAGCGCGTCGGTTCGCTCGAGGGCGCCGAGGACGTTGCCGATGCCGAGCCGGGCGCTGTCTGGCGTATCGGCGGTCTGGTTGAGAAGCCCGCTCCCGAGGCTGCTCCGTCCAACCTGTACATCGTCGGTCGCTACCTGCTGAGCCCGCTGGTCATGGACTTGCTGGCAGATCAGCAGGCCGGCAAGGGCGGCGAGATCCAGCTCACCGACGCCATGGCCCGTTCGCTCGACCGCGAGGCCATGTACGCCGTCGTCATCGACCCGCTGTCGGGCTACGACACTGGCACTCCCTCTGGTTGGATGGCCACTAACGCCCTCATGGCTGCAAACGACCCCCGCTTTGCCGATGCCTTCTGGGACGCCATCGACGAGCGCGGCGGATTGATGCGCAAGTAAGCCTTCGGGCATCGACATTTACGGGTGCGGACTTCGGTCTGCACCCGTTTTTTTATTCGAGCTACAGCTTGGCTCCGGAAAGTGCGACCCACAATTTGGTCGAATTCTGGGACGCGCTTTCCGGTTGGAACCCCTAGCGGAAACTGCGACCCGGAATTTCGGCTCAGAACGGGATATGCTTTCCCAAACAGTGCTCAACCGGAAACTGCGACCCAGTTTGAGGCCTCAAAACGGGACGCACTTTCCGCCTGACCAACCCTCGCCGTCATTTCGCCGTTCAGCGGCGCGCATCAGCAGCTCTGTTCACAGAAAATATATGAACAGATGTTCGATATACATACATCTACCTGCGTGTTTTCTTTCGAAAAACTTTGCTAGTCCAAAAACTCAATCGCGTCAAGGCTTTTCTTGCCCAACGGTCGGTACCTGATAAACTATTAGGTTGCGATAACTGGCGAAGCTATGCCTCGCCAACCCACCGAGCATTTCCGTGAAGGAGGAAAAACCTGGTGACCTACGCATACACTGCCACTGAGCGCAAGCGCGTCAGCTTCGGGAAAATCCCGGAGGCCATGGAGCTCCCCAACCTTATCTCTGTTCAAAGGGAATCCTTTGAGCGTTTTAAGGACGAGGGCCTTCGTGAGGCGTTCAAGGAATCCAGCCCCATCCAGAGCCAGAACCATGTTCTCGAGGTTACCTTCGGCGAGCATCAGTTCGGCGACCCCGCGCACACCGTCGAGGAGTGCCGCGAGAAGGATATGACCTATCAGGCTCCGCTTCTGACCGACGTCCGTCTCACCAACAAGGAGACCGGCGAGATCAAGGAGCAGCTCGTCTTTATGGGCGACTTCCCCATGATGACCGATCAGGGCACCTTCATCATCAACGGTACCGAGCGTATCGTCGTCTCGCAGCTCGTCCGCTCCCCGGGCGTGTACTACAGCTCCGAGATGGATTCGGGCAAGCAGATCTACAAGGCCCAGATCATCCCGTCCCGCGGTGCCTGGCTTGAGTTTGAGGTCGACAAGCGCGACCAGCTCATGGTCTCCATCGACCGTAAGCGCAAGCAGAGCGCCACGATGTTCCTGCGCGCCCTTGGCATCGCCGTCACCAACGACGACATCATCGAGCTGCTCGGCAACTCCGATGTGATCAAGCGCACCCTGGAGCGCGACACCGCTCTCACTCGCGAGGACGCCCTCATCGAGATTTACCGTCGTCTGCGCCCGGGCGAGCCTCCCACCGTGGACGCTTCTCGCAGCCTGCTCGAAGGTCTGCTCTTCAACCCGCAGCGCTACGATCTGGCCCGCGTCGGTCGTTACAAGGTCAACAAGAAGCTCAACCTCACCACCGAGGAAGAGGTCACGGTGCTCACCGACGAGGATATCGTCGCGACGCTGCGCTACCTGCTGTCCCTCGCTGCCGGCGAGCAGGGCTTCAAGGTCGACGACATCGACCACTTTGGCAACCGCCGCATCCGCACCGTCGGCGAGCTCGTCGCCAACCAGTTCCGTATCGGCATGAGCCGTATGGAGCGCGTCGTCCGTGAGCGCATGAGCTCCCAGGACATCGACGAGATCACCCCGCAGTCGCTCATCAACATCCGCCCGATCGTGGCCTCCATCAAGGAGTTCTTCGGTTCCTCGCAGCTCTCGCAGTTCATGGACCAGGCGAACCCCCTGACCGGTCTGACCCACAAGCGCCGTCTGTCCGCACTCGGCCCTGGTGGTCTTGCCGGCCACAAGTCCGGCTCCAGCCGCCGCACCAACGTGCCGACGGCCGTCCGCGACGTTCACAACTCGCACTACAGCCGCATGTGCCCGATCGAGACCCCCGAAGGCCCCAACATCGGCCTGATCGGCTCGCTCGCCCTCTACGCCCGCGTCAACGAGTACGGCTTCATCGAGGCCCCGTTCCGTCGCGTCGAGAACGGCGTTGCCACCGACCAGATCGACTGGATGACCGCTGACGAGGAAGAGAAGCACGTCATCGCGCCGGCCAACACGCCGCTCGATCCCAAGACCAACGAGTTCATCACGACCGATGCCGAGGGCAAGATCGTCCGTCCGCACACCGTGATCGCCCGTACCCGCGACTTCGACGGCTCCTTCGGCGCTCCCGCCGACGTGCCTGTCGAGGACGTCGACTACATGGACGTCTCGCCGCGCCAGATGCTCTCCGTCGCAGCCACGCTGATCCCGTTCCTTGAGCACGACGACGCCAAGCGTACGCTCATGGGCGCCAACATGCAGCGTCAGGCCGTGCCGCTGGTTCACCCTGCCGCTCCCTATGTCGGTACCGGCATGGAGCGTCGCGCCGCCCTGGACTCTGGCGAGGTCACCCTGGCCAAGAACGCCGGCGAGGTCATCTTTGCCGACGCCGCCAAGATCATCGTCAAGCATGCCGGCGGCATGGACGAGTATCACCTGGCCAAGTACCAGCGCTCCAACCAGTCCACCTGCATTAACCACCGTCCGCTCGTGCGCGTCGGTGACACTGTTGAGCAGGGCGAGCCTCTGGCCGACGGTCCTTCGACCGATCACGGCGAGCTCGCACTGGGCCAGAACCTCACCGTGGCCTACATGCCGTGGGAAGGCTTTAACTACGAGGACGGTATCGTCGTGTCCGAGCGCCTGGTGGCCGAGGACCTGCTGACGACCATCAACATCACCCGTCACGAGATCGACGCCCGCGACACCAAGCTTGGCCCCGAGGAGATCACCCGCGAGATCCCGAACCTCTCCGAGGACATGCTTGCCAACCTCGACGAGGACGGCATCATCCGCATCGGCGCCGAGGTCGGCCCTGGCGACATCCTGGTCGGCAAGGTCACGCCTAAGGGCGAAAGCGCTCTGACCGCCGAGGAGCGCCTGCTGCGCGCCATCTTCGGTGCCAAGGCCCACGACGTCCGCGACACCTCCCTTAAGATGCCTCACGGCGCTTACGGCCGCGTTATCGACGTCGTTCGCTTTAGCCGCGAGAACGGCGACGACCTGGCCCCCGGCGTCAACGAGCAGGTGCGCGTCTACGTCGCCCAGCGTCGTAAGATCCAGCAGGGCGATAAGATCGCCGGCCGCCACGGCAACAAGGGTGTTATCTGTAACGTTCTGCCGGTCGAGGACATGCCCTACATGGCTGACGGTACCCCGATCGACGTTATCCTCAACCCGCTGGGCGTTCCTTCGCGTATGAACGTCGGCCAGCTGCTCGAGTGCCACCTTGGCTGGGCTGCTGCGTGCGGTTGGGATACTGAGCAGGCCGACTCCGACAAGTACGTCCCCGGCCCGTTCTTCACCGCGACGCCCGTCTTCGACGGCGCCAAGGAGGACGAGATCGCCGAGGTCATCCGTCGTGCCAACAAGAACATGCTCAACAAGGCCACCGCTGCCTTTGGCGATCACATGCGCCCCGAGTTTGTCACCCAGCTTGACGAGCGCGGCAAGACCCGTCTGTTCGACGGCCGCACCGGCGAGGAGTTCCGCGAGCCCATTACCGTGGGTACGTCCTACATCCTCAAGCTCGGCCACATGGTCGACGACAAGATCCACGCCCGTTCGACCGGCCCTTACAGCTTGGTTACCCAGCAGCCTCTGGGCGGCAAGGCCCAGTTCGGCGGCCAGCGCTTCGGCGAGATGGAAGTTTGGGCACTGTACGCTTACGGTGCTTCCAACGTCCTGCAGGAGATCCTGACCGTCAAGTCCGACGATACCGTGGGCCGCGTCAAGACCTACGAGTCTATCGTCAAGGGCGAGAATGTTCCGGTCCCGGGTATCCCCGAGTCCTTCAAGGTTCTCGTCAAGGAGATTCGTTCCCTCGCGCTGGACATCGAGCCCATGCACGATGCCGACGAGGACGCCTCCGCCCCTGTGACCGCCGAGGAGACCTCTGCTCTCGACGACCTGGCTGCGCTCGCCGGCGTTGACGCCGACGTCGAGGCCCAGGATGCCGAGACCGCCGAGGCACCCGAGGCTGTCGCCGCCACGACCACTGATAAGGAGTAGTTGACTGTGGCAGATTTCGAAGCTACTGATTTTGACTCGGTAAAGATCTCCCTTGCCTCCGCCGACCAGATCCGTTCCTGGTCGCACGGTGAGGTCAAGAAGCCGGAGACCATCAATTACCGTACCCTCAAGCCCGAGAAGGACGGCCTGTTCTGCGAGAAGATCTTCGGTCCCGCCAAGGACTGGGAGTGCTCCTGCGGCAAGTACAAGGGCATCCGCTTTAAGGGCATCGTCTGCGAGCGCTGCGGCGTCGAGGTCACCTCGGCCAAGGTGCGTCGCGACCGCATGGGCCACATCGAGCTCGCCGCTCCCGTGTCCCACATCTGGTACTTCAAGAGCCCCACGAGCTTCCCGATGGGCCGTATGCTCGACATCAAGTCCAAGGACCTCGAGAAGGTTCTGTACTTTGCCAGCTACATCATCACCGAGGTTGACTACGAGGCTCGCGAGGCCGACGCCGACGACCTGCGCGAGGAGCTCGCCGCCGATCTGGAAGAGATCGATGCCGAGTGCGCCCGCCAGATCGAGTCCCTCAAGGAGCAGGGCGACCCCGAGAACTTTGACGAGTTCTCTGACGAGGAGCCGCTGACCCCCGAGGAGATCGCCTCTGGCATCGTCGACATCGAGGAAGAGTGCAAGGACGAGAAGCAGCTCCGCACGGACGCCTTCAACGCCTTCATGAAGCTCACCGAGCGCGACCTCATCTCCGATGAGCCGCTGTTCCGCGAGATGACCCGTTACTACTCCATGTACTTCAAGGGTGGCATGGGTGCCGAGGCCGTCCGCGACCTGCTCGCTGCCATCGACCTCCCCTCCGAGGCCGAGAAGCTCAAGGCCATCATCGCCGACGAGGACTCCCAGAAGCAGAAGCGCGAGAAGGCCGTCAAGCGCCTCGAGGTCGTTGACGCCTTCCTGAAGGGCGGCAACAGCCCCGCGAACATGATCCTGGACGTCATCCCGGTCATTCCGCCCGATCTGCGCCCGATGGTCCAGCTCGACGGCGGCCGCTTCGCCGCGTCCGACCTCAACGACCTGTACCGTCGCGTGATCAACCGCAACAACCGACTCAAGCGCCTGCTCGACCTGGACGCCCCTGCGATCATCGTGAACAACGAGAAGCGCATGCTCCAGGAGTCCGTGGACGCCCTGTTCGACAACGGCCGTCGTGGTCGCCCGGTCTCTGGCCGTGGCGGTCGCCCGCTCAAGTCGCTCGCCGAGGCCCTCAAGGGCAAGCAGGGTCGTTTCCGTCAGAACCTGCTGGGCAAGCGTGTCGACTACTCCGGCCGTTCGGTAATCGTTACCGACCCCAAGCTGCTGCTGCACCAGTGCGGTCTGCCCAAGACCATGGCGCTGGAGCTCTTCAAGCCCTTCGTCATGAAGCGCCTGGTCGAGCTTGGCAAGGTCGAGAACATCAAGGGCGCCAAGCGCGCTATCGACCGCGGTGCCACCTTTGTGTGGGATATCCTCGAAGAGGTCATCGACGGCCGCGTCGTGCTGCTCAACCGTGCACCGACCCTGCACCGTCTGTCCATTCAGGCCTTTGAGCCGGTGCTGGTCGAGGGCAAGGCTATCCACCTGCACCCGCTGGTCTGCTCGCCCTTCAACGCCGACTTCGACGGCGACCAGATGTCTGTCCACGTGCCGCTGTCCAGCCAGGCTCAGGCCGAGGCTCGCGTGCTCATGCTCTCTGCGAACAACCTGCGCTCGCCGGCATCCGGCAAGCCGGTCAACATCCCCTCGCAGGACATGATCATCGGTGTGTACTACCTGACCCAGGTCCGCGACGGTCTGCCGGGCGAGAACCACGTGTTCTCGAGCTTCGACGACGCGCTGCACGCCTATGACTGCCGCTCCGAGGTCGACATGCAGGCCAAGATTCAGGTCCGTGTGTCCGCCGAGAACGCCAATGTCATCAACGAGGACGGCACCCGTATCTTCCGCGTCAAAAACGGCAAGAACGAGTTCGTCGACTACGACGTCACCGGCAACAAGACCGCGCGCTTCGAGACTTCTATCGGCCGCATCATCTTCAACCGCCAGTGCCTGCCCGAAGACTATGAGTTCATGAACTACAAGATGGTCAAGGGCGACGTGGCCAAGCTGGTTGCAGACTGCTGCGATCGTTACCCCGAGGCCAAGGTCGGCCCGATCCTCGATGCCATCAAGTACTCCGGCTTCCACTACGCTACCCGCGCCGGCCTCACCATCTCGGTGTGGGACGCTCTCATCCCTGCCGAGAAGCAGGAGCTGCTCGATCGCGCCCAGGCCAACGTCGACCAGATCAACGAGTACTTCGAGGAGGGCTTCATCAACGAGACGGAGCGCCACATCGAAGTCGTTAACGAGTGGACCGCTTGTACCGATAAGGTTGCAGCGCTCATGCTCGACATGTTCGACGAAGAGAACCCGCTGTACATGATGGCCGACTCCGGCGCCCGTGGTTCTAAGACCCAGCTGCGTCAGCTCGGCGGCATGCGTGGCCTGATGGCAGACATGTCCGGCGAGACGATCGACCTTCCCATTAAGGCGAACTTCCGCGAGGGCCTGCTGCCGCTCGAGTACTTCATTTCGACCTACGGCGCCCGTAAGGGCCTGGTCGATACCGCATCCCACACCTCGGACTCTGGTTACCTGACCCGTCGTCTGGTCGACGTGGCCCAGGACGTCATCGTCCGCGAGGAGGACTGCGGTACGCACGAGGGCGTTACCTACAACCTCATCATCCCCGGCACCACCGACCTCAACACCGACCTCGTCGGCCGTTGCTTCATTGAGGACGTCGTGGCTCCCGATGGCACCGTGCTCTTTGAGCAGGACGGCTACATCGAGAAGGTCGCCGACATCCAGAAGATGGTCGATGCCGGCCTTAAGAAGGTCAAGCTTCGCGCGCTGCTCACCTGCCGCTCCAAGTACGGCGTGTGCCAGAAGTGCTACGGCTGGGATCTTTCCACCCGTCGTCCGGTCGCCATCGGTACCGCGGTCGGCATTATTGCCGCCCAGTCCATCGGCGAGCCCGGTACGCAGCTTACGATGCGTACCATTCACTCCGGCGGCGTCGCTGGCGTCGACGATATTACGCAGGGTCTGCCTACGGTCAGCCGTATGTTCGATATCGTCGGCAACGTCAACGAGAAGATCCTGGGTCGCGAGGCCGAGCTGGCTCCGTACTCCGGTCACCTCTCGATTAAGCCCGAGAAGTCCGAGTACGTGCTGACGCTCACCGACTCCGAGGATCACACCCGTGTCCTCGACGAGCGTCGCGTCCCCGCTTCGGTGCGCTTCATGCCCGAGATCGAGGACGGCTGCGAGGTTCGCGCCGGCGACCAGATCACCAAGGGCTTCGTCAACTTCCGCAACCTGCGCAAGCTGACCGACATCGAGTCGACGATGCACACCTTCGTCGAGAGCGTTAAGGACGTCTACACCAGCCAGGGCGTCGACCTGAACGACAAGCACATCGAGGTGCTCGCACGTCAGATGCTGCGTCGCGTTCAGATCACCAACCCCGGCGACTCCAAGTACCTGCTTGGTCAGTACGTCGACCGCTACGAGTTCGCCGACGAGGTCGAGCGCGTTGCCCGTCTGGGCGGTCAGGCTCCCGTGGCCGAGCCCGTCATCCTGGGTACGCTCAAGGTCGCGTCCAACATCGACTCCTGGCTGTCGAGCGCTTCGTTCATCCGTACCGCCGGCGTCCTTACCGAGGCTGCTATTGAGGGCAAGGTCGACCACCTGCTCGACCTTAAGTCCAACGTCATCGTCGGTAAGAAGATCCCGGCTGGTACTGGCCTCAAGCCGTACGCCAACGCCAAGTTGACGTATCGCACGGCCGACGGCTATGTTGACATCGACGGCCCGGCTTCGCCCAACGCCAAGTCGCTGCCCGAGTGGGCTCCTGTGGAGCTCAAGGACCTGGACGAGCAGCTCCCGCAGCAGCTCGACTGGGCCGGCTACGACGAGTTCGGCGGTGCTGACGGTTCGTTCACCCGCAACGGCCACACCATCTCCGCCGAGAAGGCTCGCCTGTACCTGTTCGACGACCTGGGCGTGTCGCAGCGCTGGACCAACAAGTTCAGCGAGGTCGGCATCGAGACGGTCGGCGACCTGGTCGGCAAGTCCGAGGAGGATCTGCTGCGCATCGATGGCATCGGTGCCAAGGCGATTGAGGAGCTCCGTGACGGCCTCGAGGCCCACGACCTGCTCTACATCCTCGAGAACAACGATGACGTTGCCGACGAGGAAGACCTCTCGCAGCTGCTGCAGATGGTCTTTAGCCCCGACGGTCCGGACGACATCCTGCTGGGCACCTCCGCCACGCCGACGCATCACGCCGACGCCGACGAGGAGCTCCTGGGCGCCCCGATCGACGACAAGAAGGCTCCCGCCAACGGTGCCATCAACGAGGACATGGCTTCCCTCGACGAGCTACTCAACCAGCTCGTAGACACCGACGACGCCGAAGAGGCCAAGGACAACGACGAGGAGTAATTTCCTAGTACGTTAACCGCCCTTCCAAAGACCCGCTTTCCAACAGGGAAGCGGGTCTTTTTTGGTGAGGAACGTTGCCCCGACGAGCACGTCGGATTCCCGGAACGGGCCGCCCGCTGTTTAAGTTTGTCGCGAGTTCCGCACGCAAAGGAAAGCACTTAATGTGCTTTCCGTCTTGCGCAGGACTGTAGAGCAGCAAACTTAAACAGCGGGCGGCCCGTTCCGGGAATCTGCCCCCGCGCACAGAAGGGGATTCCTTTTGCCAAAAAGGGACAGGTTTATTTTGGTAGGTTTTTCCTGCTTGAATTTGAAACATTTCGCCCGACAAGAGCGTATTTAAGGTGAGGGCCTCATCGAGAACCATTAACGTCACCGGGAGGTGATTATGGAAGAACAAGCTTTTAGACAGGCGGTTGAAGATCACAGGGATGTCGTGTTTCGGATCGCGTTGACGTACCTGCGTGATCGCGCCGACGCCGATGATGTCGCTCAAGACGTCTTTCTGAAGTTACTCAAAAGCGATGCGCAATTTGAAAGCTGGGAACATCTTCGTCGCTGGCTTATCCGGGTCACGATCAATGAATGCAAATCGCTCTTTCGAAAGCCATGGAGGCGTGTGGAGGATATTGAGAACCTGGCCGATTCGCTTTCGACGGCGCAGGAGGAGACCAAGGCGGTCCTGTCAGACGTTATGCGACTTCCGGAGCGATTCCGTGTCCCCATCGTGCTCTATTACTATCTGGGCTTTTCGACCTCAGAGATTGCCGAGTTACTGCATGTGCCAGCCGCGACCGTTCGAACGCGTTTAGCTCGCGGCAGATCGAAGCTCAAGTTCATCCTAGAGGAGGGCGACCGTGAAATCCAACCAGATCAAGCAGGCCTTCGAGTCCGTCCAAGCCGATAGCGATCTTGCTGACCGTGTTCTTTATGCCGCTGCTGGCGAGCCGCTTCGCCGAAAGGGTCACGCGAAGCCTCTGTATGTTGCCGTAATCGGATGTCTTGCCGGAGTGCTGGCGACCGGAGGGGTCGCCTACGCTGTTGTCAATTCCAGTTATTTTGCCTCTGCCTGGGGAAACCATGGCAACGGAGAGTCCGTTACCTGGACAAATGGGGGCTCGTCGGGGACGAAATATACCTACACCAGAGAGTTTGGTGATGGTATCGCGCCCCAAAGCCTGGAGGGTGCAGTCCAGAAGGTCAATCTGTCCGTCGAGGGCAACGGCTATACGCTCGACATTCATGAGATGGCAATCGACGAGAACGGTTGCGGTGCCGTGACGTTTACATTGTCCAATCCAAATGGTGTTAACTACTACAAGCCGGCGGCAGAGCTTGGCGAACTTGTTCTCTATGGTGAAGAAGAAGGGGGCGTCAGTACACCCAGCATGAACTTCGGCGAGGAATGGGCTGATACACGCTGCACCATTGATAAAGACACATCAAGCGACACGGTCATTAACGGCACGATGTACTTTGCATCTTGGAATCGCGATCGAGATTTACGACATGCGGTCACCTGGAATATCAGTTGGACGGAGGGCAAAGGTGAGGATGCGAAGGTGATCGAGGTATCGACGCCAGAGTTTAACGTCGGAGCGCACGTCGATACCAAGGAGCTCCGCTCCGACGACTCGCCTCTCGAGATCAGCCCGTTTTCCATCCAGACGCACATCGACGATCTGGGCATTGACGCAGTCACGAAAAAGTTGACCGTTACCTACAAGGATGGATCGGAGCAGATTATCGAAGACGATGCTACAGGCGCGTACAATTCCTATGTTTCGCTGACGCGCAATAGCGGGGAGAACATCTCGGTTCCGACAAAGCTGATCAATGTCAATCAAGTGGTCTCGGTAACCCTCGAGGGCACGAGGTACACATCAACAGGAGAGACCGAAACAGAAGCACCCTTTACCATCGTCTATTCGTAAGATTTGGGGCCGCTTCCTACTAGGGAAACGGCCCATTTTGCGTTAAATAGGCGGTTATTACGAGTGATATTCGACTGAATTTCGGAAGTATGCGGCAAAATCTTGATGGGTCGACCACACTGCATATGATCAAGCGCTCTACCTGCGGGTTTGTTATCGCAAAACCCAGGTGTGCTCGGCAGGTCCAGAATTTGCCGCATACTTCCGAAAACACCGTCGATTTCCATGCGACAGGTGAGAGCAGATCACCGCTGGAGCGCGACGTTTCCCCAGATAAAACCGACCAAAATAAACCTGTCCCTTTTTGGCAGGGAACGTTGCCCCAACGAGCACGTCGGATTCCCGGGTCGGGCGGCACAGGGGTTAAGTTTGTCGCGAGTTCCGCACGAGCCGGAGGCCCCTTAATGTGGCCTCCGTGCGAGCCAGGACTGTAGAGCAGCAAACTTAACCCTGTGCCGCCCGGGCCGGGAATCCTCCCAAGCGCACAGGAGGGGATTCCTTTTGTGTAGGCTTTGCGGAAATGTGCCTATTTTAGGATACGCCCGGCGGCGTGGTCTGTTGACGGCACAGCTAACGCCACGTATCCTATCGAACTGCGTGTTTCGTAGGGGGATGCTGACCCCTCGATTCAAGCCGTTGCACTTTACAGAAAGCTGGAATCATTCGAGAAGGAGTACGCTTTGCCTACTATTAACCAGCTGGTTCGCCAGGGCCGTCGTTCCGTGCCCAAGAAGTCCAAGAACGCTGCTCTGCAGCACAACTCCCAGAAGCGCGGCGTGTGCACCCGCGTCTTCACCACGAGCCCCAAGAAGCCGAACTCGGCTCTTCGTAAGGTTGCCCGTGTTCGCCTTGTCAACGGCATCGAAGTTACTGCTTACATCCCGGGTGAGGGCCACAACCTGCAGGAGCACTCCATCGTGCTCGTCCGCGGCGGTCGTGTCCGTGACCTCCCTGGTGTCCGTTATCACGTCATCCGTGGCGCCTACGACGCTGCTCCGGTCCAGAACCGTATGCAGGCCCGTTCCAAGTACGGTGCTAAGCGCCCCAAGGCTAAATAAGCCAGATAACGTTTTGATACTTTCGCCGTGTGCCGCCTAAGCGCCGCACGGTAGACACTTAAGGAGATTTCACATGCCGCGTCGTGCAGCAGCTAATCGTCGTGAGGTTCAGCCTGACGCCGTTTACAACAACCGCCTGGTGACTCAGCTCATCAACAAGGTCCTTCTTGACGGCAAGAAGGCCACCGCTGAGCGCATCGTTTACACCGCTTTCGAGATCGTTGCCGAGAAGTCCGAGGGTGGCGACGCCCTCGCTACCTTCAAGAAGGCTATGGACAATGTCAAGCCCACGCTCGAGGTTAAGCCCAAGCGTGTCGGTGGCGCTACCTATCAGGTCCCGATGGAGGTCAACTCCCGTCGTTCCACCGCTCTGGGTATCCGCTGGATCGTCAACTTCTCCCGCGCTCGCAAGGAGAAGACCATGGCCGAGCGTCTCGCCAACGAGATCCTCGACGCCTCCAACGGCCTGGGCGCTTCCGTCAAGAAGCGTGAGGACGTCTTCAAGATGGCCGAGGCCAACCGCGCGTTCTCTCACTATCGTTGGTAAGTTAAGGTAAGGAACTAACATGGCTAAGCCTAAGTACAAGCTTTCCGATACCCGTAACATCGGCATCATGGCCCACATCGATGCCGGTAAGACCACCACGACCGAGCGTATTCTTTACTACACCGGTAAGACCCACAAGATCGGTGAGGTCCATGAGGGCGCTGCCACCATGGACTGGATGGTTCAGGAGCAGGAGCGCGGCGTAACCATTACCTCCGCTGCTACCACGTGCTTCTGGAACAAGGACGGTAAGGACTACCGCATCCAGATCATCGACACCCCGGGCCACGTTGACTTCACCGCCGAGGTCGAGCGCTGCCTGCGCGTCCTCGATGGCGCTGTCGCCGTCTTCGACGCCGTTGCCGGCGTTCAGCCCCAGTCTGAGACCGTTTGGCGTCAGGCTTCTACCTTCAACGTCCCCCGCATCGCCTTCATCAACAAGTATGACCGCGTGGGCGCTGACTTCTTCAACGCTATCGAGACCATGAAGGATCGTCTCGACGCTAACGCCGTGGCCGCTCAGGTCCCAATGGGCGCCGAGGACAACTTCTGGGGCGTCATCGACCTCGTCACCATGACTGCTTGGGACTTCAAGGCCGACGACAAGGGCATGACCTACCCCGAGCCGATGGACGAGATCCCGGCTGAGTTCGCCGACATCGCTGCCACCAAGCGCGAGGAGCTCCTCGACGCTGCTGCCAGCTTTGACGACGAGCTCATGGAGAAGATCCTCATGGAGGAGGACTTCACCGTCGAGGAGCTCAAGGCCGCTCTGCGCAAGGGCGTTCTGGCCAACGAGCTCAACCTCGTCTTCGTGGGCTCCGCCTACAAGAACAAGGGCGTTCAGGAGCTGCTCGACGCTGTCGTCGACTACCTGCCCAGCCCGCTTGACGTCGAGGCCGTCACCGGTACCGATCCGGACACCGGCGAGGAGATCGAGCGTCATCCTTCCTTCGACGAGCCCTTCTCCGGCCTGGTCTTCAAGATCATGACCGACCCGTTCGTCGGTAAGCTCACCTACGTCCGCGTTTACTCCGGCCGTGCCGAGTCCGGCTCCTACGTGGTCAACGCTTCCAATGGTCAGCGCGAGCGCCTCGGCCGCATCCTCGAGATGAACGCCGCCGAGCGTATCGACCGTGACGACGCTGCCGCCGGCGACATCGTCGCTTGCGTCGGCTTCAAGAACTCCACCACCGGTGACACCCTGTGCGCCGAGGGCAAGGAGATCGTCCTCGAGAAGATCGAGTTCGCTAAGCCCGTTATCGACGTTGCCATCGAGCCCAAGACCAAGGCCGAGCAGGACAAGATGTCCCTGGCTCTGACCAAGCTCGCTGAGGAGGACCCGACCTTCCAGGTGTCCACCAACCACGAGACCGGCCAGACCATCATCGCCGGCATGGGCGAGCTGCACCTCGAGATCATCGTCGACCGTCTGCTCCGCGAGTTCAAGGTTGACGCTAACGTTGGTAAGCCCCAGGTTGCCTACCGTGAGACCGCTGGTCACGACGTCGAGAAGGCTGAGGGCAAGTTCGTCCGTCAGTCCGGTGGTCGCGGTCAGTACGGCCACGCCGTCATCAAGCTCGAGAAGATGGAGGAGGGCTTCGGCTACGAGTTCGTCAACGCTATCGTCGGCGGTGTCGTGCCCAAGGAGTACATCCCGTCCATCGACAAGGGCATCCAGGAGGCCCTGAACACCGGTGTTATCGCCGGCTTCCCGGTCCTCGACGTTAAGGTCACCCTGTTCGACGGTTCTTACCACGAGGTCGACTCCTCCGAGGCCGCCTTTAAGATCGCCGGTTCCATGGCTATCAAGGACGCCCTCAAGAAGTCCGATCCGCAGCTGCTCGAGCCGATCATGGCTGTCGAGGTCGAGACCCCCGAGCAGTACATGGGCGACGTTATGGGCAACCTCTCCGGTCGCCGCGGCAAGATCGAGGGCATGGAGGATCGCAAGAACAGCAAGCTCATCCGTGCCAAGGTGCCGCTGGGCGAGATGTTCGGTTACGCTACCGACCTTCGCTCCCAGACCCAGGGCCGTGCATCCTACACGATGCAGTTCGACTCTTATGAGCCCGCGCCCAAGTCCATCGTGGACGAGGTCATGAGCAAGAACGCCTAAGTTCGAGCTCCCTGTTACGTAATCCTGCGAGAACATCTCTCGCACTCTTTGGAGGTTTAAGTTGGCTACCCAGAAGATCCGCATTCGCCTCAAGGGCTATGATCACGAGGTCGTCGATCAGTCCGCGAAGCTCATCGTTGAGACCGCTCAGAAGACCGGCGCTCGCGTTTCCGGTCCTGTCCCCCTGCCCACCGAGCGCAACCTGTACACGGTTATCCGCTCGCCGCACATGAACAAGGACTCCCGTGAGCAGTTCGAGATGCGCACCCACAAGCGCCTCATCGACATCCTCGACCCCACCTCGGGCACCGTTGATTCGCTCATGCGTCTCGACCTCCCCGCTGGCGTCGACATCGACATCAAGCTCTAAGCGATATTGCTCATAGCTTAAAGGGCCCCGCTGCCATTTTGGTAGCGGGGCTCTTTTGTTTTGAATGGTGGCCTTGGGGGCCTGGGTACTGCAGACGAGCGGGTGGCTGTGCCGCCTTATTTACCCATAGGACGCAGCGATGCTTCCTCAAAATGGAAGGATCGCAAGCCGTCTTCCGTCTCGATGCACGCCCGACCAAAGTCATCGACCGTTTGAAAGATGCCGCGTGCCAGCTCGTCTCCAGCAGGGGAGCGGGCGATAACGGTTTCCCCAATCCAATTGAGGTGAGCTACATAATCATCGTGGACGGGCGCGAGTGATCCGGCGTCTTCTTCCATGGCGTTGAGCAAATCTGCCCACGCGTCCACAGCGTTCACGACCGCGTGATAGACATCCTTGAGTAGTACATCGACGGCAGGAACGTTCTCGTTAAGGTCCGAGAGGCCAATTGCCGCCAGGCCGCCATCGGGCACCTCTTGGGGCGCATAGTTCACATTGACGCCAATGCCGCATACGGCGAAAGGTTTGCCTTCGTTATCGCGTGCGGCCTCGACCAGAATGCCGCCGAGTTTGCGTTCACGCGCGACCAGGTCGTTGGGCCATTTGAGGCCAATTTCGTTTGCAAGACCCTGTTTTTCGAGCGCCTCGAGCACCGCTAGGCCGCTGACGGCGGCAAGACCAGAGTACTTCGCAGGATTAACGCATGGACGCAGGACAATCGAAAGCAATAGGTTGCCGGCGGTTGAATCCCACTTGTGGCCGCGCCGGCCGCGTCCTGCCGTCTGAGCCTGGGCGGCAAGTCCCGTGCCGTGCGGCGCTCCCTGTTTGCCTGCTTCGAGCAGGTCATCGTTAGTCGATCCGGTTACGTCGACTATCGTTAATTTGGCATCCATAACGGTTGCTACCTCCTAAGTTAATAAGGCAATCGCGTAATGGTGTCGAGAGATAGACACAATGTGAAGCCTTTGTCGCATTTGGACAATTTAATGTTAACACGTCAACAACGACTAAAATGCGCTATCCTCTCTTGGTCGATGTAAACACGTCAACAACTCAAAGGAGGTTAGTGATGGGTTTCACGATTCTTGGAACAGGCTCGGCGCTTCCTGAGCGCAGTGTTTCCAATGACGAGCTGTCTGAGTTCCTCGATACCTCGGATGAGTGGATTTTTACCCGCACAGGTATCAAGAGCCGCCACGTCTGCACCACCGAGTCACTTGACGACCTTGCCGTAGCGGCGAGCGAGCAGGCACTCCAGGTGTCCGGAATCGACGCGAGTCAGCTGGATCTGATCGTCTGCTCGACGACGACAGGTGACCACCTTGTTCCCGCTGAGGCGTGTGCCGTTGCTGAGCGACTAGGCGCGACGTGCCCTGCCTTCGATGTCTCGGCGGCCTGCGCCGGCTTCGTATTTGCGCTCGATGTCGCCGAGGGCTATATCGCCCGCGGCCGTGCCGAGCGCGTGCTTGTCGTTGCTGCCGAGCAGATGACGCGCGCGCTCGACTGGACCGACCGCGCCACCTGCGTGCTCTTTGGCGATGGGGCAGGCGCCGCAGTGATTGAGGCTGGGGGAGACAGCCCCCTTGCCGTTGAGCTTTCGACGGCGCCCGACGTCGAGACGTTGCGCGTTCCCGGTCTGGTCGGTACCTCGCCGTTTAAGGCCTCCGCAGATAGCGAGAGCGTGCTGTCCATGAATGGCCGCCGCGTGTTCAAGTTCGGCGTCAACGCCATCTGCGACACGGTCCATAAGCTTGCAATCGATGCGAGCATCGCGGTCGAGGACATCGACCACTTTGTATTCCATCAGGCTAACGAAAGAATCTTGAGCCAGGCGGTCAAACGCCTAGGTGTGCCGGACGACCGTGTGATGCGAACGTTGCGTGAAACCGGCAACATCTCGAGCGCCTGCATTCCGCTTGCTCTCGATCAACTGGCAAATACCGGCGCGCTGCACGCGGGCGACACTATCGCCCTCGTTGGATTTGGCGCCGGCCTGGATATAGGCGGCTATCTGCTTCGTTGGAAGTAGTCGCACATAGGAAATAAAACCGCCCCTAGGGCACAAACAAAGGAGAACTACCATGGCAGATCAGAAGACCTTCGAGCGCGTTTGCGACGTTATCCGCGAGACGGCTGGCCTTGACGACGTCGAGATGAAGCCCGAGTCAACGCTCGAGGAGATTGGTCTCGACAGTCTGGGCACCGTTGAGATCCTCGTCGCCGTCGAGGACGAGTTTGGCATCCAGCTCGATACCGAGGAGAACCCCAAGACGGTCGGCGAGTTCGCCGATACAGTCGAGGCGGCATTGGAGAAGTAGAGATGCTCAAGACTCCTCTCTGCGATTTGCTCGGCATCGAGAAGCCCGTGTTCCAGGGCGGTATGGCCTGGATTGCCGATGCGTCGCTGGCATCGGCCGTATCCGAGGCGGGCGGCTTAGGGATTATCGCGGCCATGAACGCCGACGCCAACTGGCTGCGCGACCAGATTCACGGGCTGCGCGCCAGGACGGATAAGCCCTTTGGCGTCAACGTCATGCTTATGAGCCCGTTTGCCGACGAGGTCGCACAGGTTGTGATCGATGAGCAAGTGCCGGTCGTCGTGACGGGTGCCGGCAATCCCGCCAAGTACATGAAGGCTTGGAACGACGCGGGCATCAAGGTCATCCCCGTTGTGGCTTCGGTAGCGCTCGCCCGTCTTGTGGCGCGCCGCGGGGCCACCGCTGTGGTCGCCGAGGGCACCGAATCGGGCGGCCACATTGGCGAGACCTCGACGATGGCACTGGTGCCGCAGGTCGTCGATGCGGTCGACATTCCCGTCGTGGCTGCCGGCGGTATTGCCGACGGCCGCGGCGTGGCGGCCGCCTTTATGCTGGGCGCCGCCGGCGTGCAGGTGGGTACGCGCTTTCTGATCGCAGACGAGTGCACCGTATCGGAGCAGTACAAGGAGATGGTCTTGAAGGCCAACGACACCTCGACGCGTGCGACCGGCCGCTCGACGGGACACCCGGTGCGTGCCCTCAAGAGCCCCTTTACCAACGCCTACGCCAAGAGCGAGGCGGCGGGCGTAAGTGTCGAGGAACTCGGGGCCATGGGCACGGGCGCCCTTCGCAAGGCCGCCAAGGACGGCAATTACGAAGAGGGTTCGTTTTTGTGTGGACAGATTGCCGGCATGGTCAACGAGCGCCAGAGCGCACGTGAAATCGTTGACGACCTGGTCGATGGCGCCGAGCGCGTCCTGAAGGGTGCGTCCGCATGGGTAGCGTAGCGTTTCTGTTTGCCGGCCAGGGTGCCCAACACCCCGCGATGGGCGTCGACCTCATCGAAGCATCGCCGGCGGCTGCTGAGGTGTTTGCAATCGCCGATGAGGTGCGCCCGGGGACCAGTGAGCAGTGCCGGAGCGCCTCCAAGGAGGAGCTGTCGCAGACCGAGAACACGCAGCCGTGCGTGTTCGTTCACGACCTGGCAGCGGCTACCGCACTGCGTGAGCGCGGCGTGGTGCCTGCCGCCTGTGCGGGATTTTCGCTGGGCGAGGTCGCCGCGCTCACCTTTGCGGGGGCGTTCGATACGCGAGCGGGCTTTGAGCTCGTGTGCGAGCGCGCGGCGCTGATGGCCGCGGCTGCCGAGCGTCACCCCGGCGGCATGCGCGCCGTCATCAAACTCGATGCGGCGCAAGTCGAGAACCTGGCTTCGCAGGTCGGCGAGGACTGCTGGCCGGTCAACTACAACAGCCCGCAGCAGACGGTTGTGGCTGGAACGCCCGATGCGTTGCAGACCCTCGACGTCCTGGTAAAAGAGGCTGGCGGCCGCGCTATGAAAGTCGCGGTGTCGGGTGCATTTCATAGCCCCTATATGGTCGAGGCGACTGAGGGGCTGGCGACGTATATCCAAGCCGGCCACGCGCCGTCTCCGCTGCTGATTCCGGTCATGGCAAACATGACGGCGGCGCCCTATCCGGCGGACCCGCGAGCGGCATCGGATGTCTTGGCCAACCAGGTGAGTCATGCCGTTCGCTGGGTCGACACGCTGCATACTCTGCAGGATCAGGGCATCGATACGTTTATTGAGGTCGGCCCTGGCAAAACGCTGTCGGGCCTGGTCAAGCGTACGCTGAGCGACGTTCGCGTGTATTCGTGCGAGACGGCCGAGCAGGTCGCAGCTATTGCCGACGAGCTCACATAATCCACAGGGCTGTAACCCGAAAGGAATGACATGGGCAACTTGAACAACGGCGCGCTCGAGCGCAACGACTCACGTCGCGTGGCACTGGTCACGGGCGGTTCGCGAGGCATTGGCCGCGCCTGTGCAACCGGTTTGGCGGAGGACGGCTTTGATATCGCCGTCGTCTATGCCGGCAGCGTCGATGCGGCGCGCGAGACGTGCGAAGCCTGCGAGGCCGCTAGTGCCACAGCTCGCGCATATCAATGCGACGTGGCCGATCCCGCTGCCGTCAACGCGTGCGTGGAGACGGTCCTGAGCGACTTCGGCTCGATCTGGACACTCGTCAACAACGCCGGCATCACGCGCGACGGCCTGCTCATGCGTATGGGCGATGACGCCTTCGACCGCGTGCTCGATGTCAATCTCAAGGGCACGTTCAATATGACGCGCGCGCTCACCAAGACCTTTATGCGCCAGCGCGGCGGTTGCGTCGTCAACATGAGCTCGGTCGTGGGCCTGATGGGTAATGCCGGGCAGGCCAACTACGCTGCCTCCAAGGCGGGCGTCATCGGCCTGACCAAGGCGGTGGCGCGCGAGCTTGCGCCCCGCGGCGTACGAGTGAACGCGGTCGCTCCCGGGTTTGTCGAGACAGATATGACGGCAAAGCTCTCGGAGAAGGTGCGTGCGGCAACCGAGGAGCAGATTCCCCTTAAGCGCATGGCACGCCCCGAGGAAGTAGCCGGCGTGGTGCGCTTTCTGGCGAGCGATGCGGCTGCCTACATTACGGGCGAAGTCGTGCGCGTCGACGGCGGAATGGCGATGTAGAAACCAGGGCCGATGAACGGCTTGAATGAGGAGACCAAGATGGAACAGAGAGTTGCAATCACCGGCATCGGTGCCGTATCGCCGCTCGGCAACACTGCGCTTGCCACCTGGGCGGCCATGTGCGCCGGCACGTGCGGCATCGGCCCGATTACGCACTTCCATACCAATGCATTTGCCGTCAAGGTGGCAGCCGAGGTCAAAGGTTTTGACGGCAACGAGTACTTTGGCAAGCATGACGCCAAACATCTCGACCCTTGCGTTCAGTTTGCGATGGCGGCTTCGGACGAGGCGATGCACGATGCGGGCTTTGATGTCGAGGGCGCCATCGATCGCGAGCGTCTGGGCGTCTACGTTGGTTCAGGCGTGGGCGGCATGCAGACACTCGTCGACAACGTCCACACGATTGCCGACCGTGGGCCCCGCCGCGCATCGCCCTATATGATCGCGATGATGATCCCCAATATGGCTTCGGGCAATATCGCAATCCGCCACAAGGCAAAGGGCCCGACCCTGCCCGTGGTGACCGCGTGCGCGACCTCGGCCCATGCCGTGGGCGAGGCGTTCCGCGCCATCAAGCACGGCTATGCCGATGCGATTCTTGCCGGCGGTGCCGAGTCCGCCATTATCCCCGATGCCGTTGCGGGCTTTACGTCCTGCCGCGCATTGACCACCAACCCCGATCCCGCGACGGCCTGCCGTCCGTTCGATGCAGACCGCGACGGCTTTGTGATGGGCGAGGGCGCCTGCGTGCTCGTGCTCGAGAGCATGGAACATGCGCAGGCGCGCGGTGCGCACATTTATGCCGAGGTCGTGGGCTACGGCAACACCGATGATGCCTATCACATCACGAGCCCCGATCCCGAGGCTGCCGGCATTGCCCGCGCGATATCGCTGGCGGTGACCGAGGGCGACGTCAAGCCTTCCGAGGGCCTCTACATCAACGCTCACGGCACCTCGACCAAGCTCAACGATTCGTCCGAGACGGCGGGCATTAAGCGTGCGCTCGGCGAGGACGCGGCGCGCGCCGCGCACGTCTCGTCGACTAAGTCGATGACGGGGCACATGATCGGTGCCACGGGGGCCATCGAGGTCATGGCCTGCGCCATGGCACTCGAGCAGGGCGTGGTGCCGCCGACCATTAACTACCACACGCCCGATCCCGCCTGCGATCTTGATTACACGCCCAATCGCGCGGTTCGCGCCGACCTTACCTGGGCGCTTTCGACCAACCTGGGCTTTGGCGGGCACAACGCCGCCATCGCGCTGCGTAGATATACGAGGAGCTAGAGCATGGATTCCAAAAGACTTGCCGAGATAGCCGATGTGATGGAGGACCGCGGCCTCACGCGCGTACGCGTTGAGGAGCCCGATGGCACCGCGGTCGAACTCGAGCGCGCGAGTGTGGCGCAGCCGGTTGCCGTGCCCATGCCTATGCCGAGCGCCATGGCCGCTCAAGTTGCAGCTCCCACAGTCGCGCCTGCCGCACCGGAACCCGCCACGCAGACACCTGCCGCCGCGCCGGAGCCCAAGGGCACCGAGGTGACTGCTCCCATGGTGGGCGTCTTCTATGCTGCCCCTGCGCCGGGCGACGAGCCGTTTGTGCGCGTGGGCTCCAAGGTCAAGGCCGGCGAGACCCTCTGCATCATCGAGGCCATGAAGGTTCTCAACGAGGTGACGGCCGAGGCAGACGGTGAGGTGCTCGAGATCTGCGTGGCCGACGGCGACCTCGTGGAGTTTGGCAGCTGCCTCATGAGGATCGGATAGGTGATATCCATGAACAAAGAAGAGCTCAAGAAGCTGTTACCGCATCGCGAGCCGATGCTTTTGCTCGACGAAGCCGAGCTGGTGGGCGACGAGGCCCACGGCAAGATCACGATTACAGGCGACGAGTACTTTTTGCAGGGACATTTTCCGGGAAACCCGGTCGTTCCCGGCGTGATTCAGTGCGAGATGCTCGCCCAGAACTGCTGCGTGCTGCTGATGGGCGATGAGGAGGCGCGCGGCGCGACGCCGTTCTACACGAGTCTGGACAAGGTGCGCTTTAAGCGTCCGGTGCGCCCGGGCGACACGGTGGATCTGGTGTGCTCCATCACGCGTGCGCGCGGGCCGTTCCGCTTTGCGACGGGTACTGCGAGCGTCAACGGTGAGGTTTGCTGCCGCGCCGATATGTCTTTTGCACTCATGCACGAAAGTTAAGGAAGGCTCCATGTTCGACAAAGTGCTCATCGCCAACCGCGGCGAAGTCGCGGTCCGTGTTATCCGCGCGTGCCGCGATATGGGCATCAAGACCGTCGCCGTTTATTCCACGGCCGATGCGGACGCGCTACACGTGCAGCTTGCCGACGAGGCGTATTGCATCGGCGGCCCGCGTCTTGCCGAGAGCTACCTCAACGACGATGCCGTGCTCACCTGTGCCGTAAAGTCGGGAGCTAAGGCAATTCATCCCGGCTATGGCTTCTTTTCCGAGAAGGCGAGCTTCGTGCGCGACTGCGACAAGTTCGGTCTGGCGTTTGTCGGTCCTTCGGCCGAGGTGATCGACAGCATGGGCGACAAGGACGCCGCACGCCGAACGGCCGCTGCTGCGGGCGTGCCCATCGTGCCGGGCTGCGATTTGCTCAAAAGCCCCGAGGAAGCAACGGCCGAGGCCGAGCGCATCGGCTGCCCCGTGCTTATTAAGGCGCGCGCGGGCGGCGGCGGTCGCGGTATTCGCAAGGTCGAGCGCGTGGAAGATGCGGCAAAGGCGTTCATCGAGGCGCGTGCCGAGGGTGAGGCCGTTTTTGGCGACGGCGAGTGCTACATGGAGAAGTTCGTTGCGCCGGCGCATCACGTTGAGGTACAGATTATGGCCGATAAGCAGGGCCATGTGTTTTCGCTCGGCGAGCGCGAGTGCTCGGTGCAGCGCCGCAACCAAAAGCTGATCGAGGAGAGCCCCGCGCCGTGCCTCGACGGACGCGATGATATTCGCGCGCGCATGCACAAGGCCGCGCGCGACCTGGCTCGTGCCGTTGGCTATGAGGGCGCTGGCACCATCGAGTTTTTGTACTCAGATGACGGCAATTTCTACTTTATGGAAATGAACACGCGCTTGCAGGTGGAGCATCCGGTTACGGAGTTTGTGACCGATACCGACCTGGTTAAGTGGCAGCTGCGCGTGGCTGCCGGCCAGCCTCTGCCCTTTGAGCAGGAGGACATGCCGGTGCGCAACCACGCCATGGAGTGCCGCATCAAT
Source organism: uncultured Collinsella sp. (assembly GCA_959602645.1). GTDB lineage: Bacteria > Actinomycetota > Coriobacteriia > Coriobacteriales > Coriobacteriaceae > Collinsella. The sequence goes on from CAUGTZ010000005.1 coordinate 44,539, forward strand.
GCCGAAACGCCGGACTTTCTGCCGTCGTGCGGAACGGTCACCGCGTTGCGTGTGCCGGGTGGCCCGCGCGTGCGCTGGGATTCCGCCATGTTTACCGGTGCGAAAGTTCCGCCGTACTACGACTCCATGCTCGGCAAGCTCATCGTGTGTGCGCCCACGCGTGACGGCGCCATTCGCAAGATGCGCTCGGCCCTGGGCGAGCTCGTGATTGAGGGCGTGAGCGAAAACAGCGAGCTTCAGCTCGACGTGCTGGCAAACGACGAGTTCTTGTCGGGCATGTATCACACCGATCTGATGGGGCATCTCTATGCTGATGAATAGAAAAGCGAAGACGGTCAACGTCCTCGAGGGACCGATGACCGAGTCGTGCGCCGAGTTTCCCGCGCGCCACGTGTTTATCAAGTGCCCGGAGTGCCGCCGCGTAATCGATGAGGCACGCCTGCACGACAACCTCGAGGTCTGCCCTCGTTGCGGCAAACACTTTCGCGTGAGCGGTCGCGCGCGCATGCGCATGACGGTCGACGAGGGCATGTTTGAGGAATGGGATGCCAATCTGGCGTCGGAGGACTTCCTCTCGTTTCCCGGCTATGCCGACAAGCTCAAGAGCGTGAGCGAGCGTTCGGGCGAGCGCGATGCCGTTGTGTGCGGCAGGGGCGAAATCTGCGGTTGCGATACGGCGCTCTTCTTTATGGACGCCAACTTTATGATGGGCTCGATGGGTTCCGTGGTGGGCGAGAAGATCTGTCGCACATTTGAGCGCGCGACCGAGCTGGGATTGCCAGTTGTCGGCTTTACCGTTTCGGGCGGTGCGCGCATGCAAGAGGGCGTGACATCGCTTATGCAGATGGCCAAGATTTCTGCGGCGGTTAGGCGCCACAGCGAGGCGGGCGGTCTGTATATCACGGTGCTCACCGACCCCACGACCGGAGGCGTAACCGCGAGCTTTGCCATGGAGGGCGACATTATCCTGGCCGAGCCCGATGCCCTGACGGCATTTGCCGGCCCGCGCGTGATCGAGCAAAACATGCACAAGCGCCTGCCCAAGGGATTCCAGCGCTCCGAGTTTTTGCTGGAGCACGGCTTTTGCGATGCCGTTGTTCCGCGTGGCGAGATTGCGCTCACGGTAGGCGAGCTGCTGGCGCTGCACGAAGGGCACGCGCCCGGCCTGGGGGCACCGCACGAGATCGTGCATACGGGTCGCCGCGGCAAAAAGCTGGGACACTTGTTTAAGCGCTCGACGGCGCCAAAAACCGCGCTCGAGATTGTCAAGCAGACCCGCTCGGCAGATCGCGCCACGGCGGGTGAGATGATCTTACTGGGCCTGGATGGATTTGTGGAGCTGCACGGCGACCGTTACTTTGGCGACGACGCCGCTGTGGTGGCTGGCATTGGCTGGAAAGACGGACGCCCCGTAACGGTCATCGCCATCGAGCGCGGCACCACGACCAAAGAGCGTATGCGCCGCAACTTTGGTATGGCGCATCCCGAGGGCTACCGTAAAGCGCGTCGCCTGATGCGCCAGGCCGAAAAGTTTGGTCGACCGGTTCTGTGCCTGGTCGATACTTCGGGCGCGTTTTGCGGCATCGGTGCCGAGGAGCGCGGCCAGGGCGAGGCGATTGCCCAGAATCTCATGGAGATGAGCGGCCTTAAGACGCCGATTGTCTCGGTGGTGACAGGCGAGGGCGGCTCTGGCGGCGCGCTGGCGCTGTCCGTGGCCGACCGCATCCTGATGCTCTCGAGCTCGGCCTATTCGGTCGTGAGCCCCGAGGCCTGTGCGTCGATCCTGTGGAAGGATACCGAGCGCGCGAATGAGGCCGCCGAGGCGCTTAAGCTCACGGCCCCCGATCTGTTGGCGCTCGGTATCATCGACGGCATTGTCGACGATAGGGGCCTGTCGCATGAGGAGATCGCCGGTGCCGTCATGTCCTCGGCATTTGATGCCTTCGATACGCTTGGGCAGCTCGACGACGCGACCCTCACAAACCTTCGCTACGAAAAGTACCGCGCAATCGGTCGGTACCGCACGATGTGACAAAGGGACAGTTCACATGTCACATTGGGAAAGGCGTTCCATGTCACAAGTTTCTAACACCTCGTTTACAACGGCGGTTTCATCAGACGCCATGGCCGTGGTGGACTATCTGTCCAAAAGCATGATGTCGGCGCTGCCGTTTATTGTCTGCGCGGCGTTGTTCCGCACCGTCGCCGTCATTATGGGCGATGGCATGCTGGGCCTGTGGTCTGCCGATTCCGAAATCTATCGCCTGTTCTACAGTTGGCTCTATAACGCCGGCTACTACTTTTTGCCCATTTATCTTGGTTGGGCGGCCGCCCGCCAGCTCGGTTGCTCGGAGCAGCTGGGCATGATGCTGGGCGGCGTATTGATTGCGCCCGATTTGCTTAAGCTCGTCGATGCCGCATCGACGACGGGGGCATCGATGACTTCCGTGTATGGTCTACTTCCCGCGCCGGTCAACGATTACACGACGACTGTTATTCCGGTTCTCATCTCGGTGCCCGTGCTATGGCAGGTGGAGCGTTTCTTTAAGCGCACTATCCCTCAGGCTGTGGCGTTTTCTTTTGTACCGTTTGCAACCATGCTTGTCATGGTTCCGGTGTCGCTGTGTGTTACGGCGCCGGCAGGCAGCTATCTGGGCATGCTGTTGGGACAGCTTATGTTTATGCTTGGCAATTCCGGTGGCATCGTGTCGCTGCTCACGCTCATGGGGCTTGCCGCGGGCTGGGAGTTTCTTAAGATCGCGGGTGTCAGCAACGTTGTCCTATCGCTCGCCTATGCGCAGTTTATGAGTGTGGGAACGGATTCGTGCATCCTGATCGCCGCGACGATGGCAACGTTCGCCGTTTGGGGTATGCCCTTTGGCGCGTCGCTCCGCGTTGCGGATAAGGACGAGAAGGCGCTCATGCTGGGCTATTCAATCTCGGGTATTCTTGGCGGCGTAAGCGAGCCAGCGCTGTACGGATGCGGCTTTAAATATGGCAGGTGTCTGACGTGCATGGCCGTTGGCGGCGCCGTCGGAGGCCTTGTTGCGGCCGTAGGCCACGTTACGGCTTATACCATCGGTATGACGAATGTTCTTATGGTCATTGGCTTTGCCACGGGCGGCATCTCGAATCTGCTGTGGTGCTGCGCTGCCGGCGGCGCAGCATTTGCGGTGTCTGCGGCGCTGAGCTGCTGTTTTGGCGTGGTGCCGACAAAGATGCAGGCGGCAGAAGACGCAGCTGATTCGCTCGAAACAGTGGCGAGCGCTGCTGAAGCAAGCGCATAAATCTGTGCGACAAAAGGACGATTCCTTTGTCATATTCCAAGGCTGCGGCCCGTGTGGGCTGCGGCCTTTTTGTATCTGGAGGACAAAGTGGCTACACTACAATCCGTTTGAGCAATAGATATATAGGTAGTACCGTGGGGACTGATGAGGATGGTCGAGTGGATTGTTCGTCGTGCGCAGGGCGACCGTGCGCGCGTGGGAACGTTGACGGGCATAGTGTGTATTCTCGCCAATGTTGCGCTTTGCGCTGCGAAGGGTGCAATTGGCGTGCTGTCGGGATCGGTTTCGATTGTGGCGGACGCCATGAACAACCTGTCCGATGCCAGCTCGAACATCGTGAGCGTGCTTGGCTTTAAGCTGGCGGGCAAGCCGGCCGACCCCGAGCATCCTTACGGACATGGCCGCTACGAGTATCTCTCGGGTCTGGTCGTGGCGGCGCTCGTGCTGCTGATTGGCGTTGAGCTGGTGAAGTCCTCGGTTGAGCGCATCATCCACCCCGAACCTGTCGAGTTCTCGCTTGCCCTGGTGGCAGTCTTGGTGCTTTCGATGGTCGTAAAGCTTTGGATGGCGGCCCTCAACCAAAAACTCGGCGATCGCATTGAGTCCGAGACGCTGCATGCGACCGCTCAGGACTCAAAGAACGATGTCCTAGCCACGGGTGCCGTGCTGGCGTGCGCAATTGTTTCGCAGGTGACGCACATCAATCTTGACGCATGGGTCGGCCTTGCCGTTGGCGCCTATATCGGCTGGAGCGGCTTTGAGCTCATCCAGGATACGGTGAGCCCGCTTTTGGGCCAGGCACCCGATCCAAAGCTGGTCAAGCACATTCGAGACAAGATCATGAGCTACCCCGGCGTTTTGGGCGTTCACGATTTGATGGTTCACGACTACGGCCCGGGCAGGAAGTTCGCAAGCGCTCACGCCGAGATGGCAGCCGAGGCCAGCCCGCTGGAAAGTCACGACACGCTCGATAACATCGAGCAGTCGTTTAGGGTCGAAGACGGCATGATCGTCACGCTCCATTACGATCCCATCGTGACCGACGATCCAAAGGTGGCGAGCATGCGTCTGCGCATCAACGCTATGGCTCAAGAGATTGATAGCCGCCTCTCGATCCACGACCTACGCTGTGTTCCGGGCCCCACGCATACCAACGTGATCTTTGACTGCGTGCGACCCTCGGATTTGGCGATGAACGCCGAGGACCTAAAGCGCGCGTTGGCGAAACGTGTCGAATCCGAATATCCCAAGTCGATTGCCAAGATCACGATCGACGAAGACTACGTAGGCCATACCCACGAGTAGGGCTGCGCCGGTAGAGCAAGTTATACAGAAGGGGAGAGCATGAAGCGTCTATATCTACTCCGCCACGGTCAGACAGAATTCAACGTTAAAAAGCTGGTCCAGGGCCGCTGCGATTCTCCGTTGACCGACCTCGGCCGCAAACAAGCGGGAATGGCAGCCGCATGGCTCAAGGACCACGGCGTCGTTCCAGACAAAGTGGTCTCTTCGCCTTTAGGCCGAGCCATGGACACGGCAAGTCTCGTCGCAACCGAACTCCTCGGCCCGGATGCAGCAGTCGAGCCCTGCGAAGGCATCATCGAACGCAGCTACGGCACCTTCGAAGAAGGCCCCCACGACGCCCTGCCCACCGACGTCTGGGATCCCGGCGAGGACCTGATCTCATTTGGCGGAGAAGGAAGCCATGCCCTGCAGGAGCGCATGGTAGGCACCCTCACCAATCTCATGGGCGCCAAGGGCATCGAAACCCTCCTAGCAGTAAGCCACGGCAGCGCCAGCCGCCAATTTATCAAGGCTGTAGCCCCAGGGGGCTTCGAGTTCCCAACAAAACTCCCCAACTGCGCCATCATGATTTTCGATTTCGAAGAGGAAAAGTCGGGAGAAGAAGGCAACGCGCCCCAATCCAAGTTTATCTTGCAGCAAATCATCGATCCTCAACAAAGTAATTAGCTGAGCGAGCAGAGTTAAGCAGACATCAACGTGTCGTCTCCCGAGCACGGCGGAGGGCCGGAGAAATATATTAAGGTCATCGCGAGTTCCGCACGCAAAGGAGAGCACTTAATGTGCTCTCCGTCTTGCGCAGGACTGTAGAGCAGGGACCTTAATATATTTCTCCGGCCCTCCGCCGTGCCCAGGAGCCATCCACGCACTTTACCTGCGTAAACAATGTGAGTGAAATATGAATCTCGATGGATACGCCCGCAGCCGTGTATACTAAACAACTGTGTGTAACCAGGGGAGTATTCTGGCTGGACAAAATGCCTGCTTAATAGGGTTGTCAGGTAGTCCGGACGCAATACAAGGCTGGGGAGCACGTCGTGTAAGTAGTGGTCCTCTAGGGGCGTACGCTCGGTGGTGTACGCATTGTCCCAAGACCACGCGAGAGTTGGGATCATATCTTGATCAGCATGATTCTCGGCCGCAAGATTGGCATGACCCAGGTTTGGGACGAGGACGACAACGTCGTTCCCGTCACGGTCATCCAGGCTGGCCCCTGCGCTGTCTCGCAGGTTAAAACTCAGGCAACCGACGGCTATGACGCCGTCCAGATCGGTTTCGGCGACATCAAGGCCAAGAACGTGAACAAGCCCATGGCTGGTCACTTCGCCAAGGCCGGCGTCGAGCCTGTCCGCTTCCTTCGTGAGGTCCGCGTCGAGAACGGCGAGGAGCACAAGGTCGGCGAGGTCGTCACCGTCGCTGATTTCGCTGATGTCGAGAAGGTCGACGTCATCGGTACCTCCAAGGGTAAGGGCTTCCAGGGTCGCATCAAGCGCTGGGGTCAGCGCCGCGGTCCTATGACGCATGGTTCTCACTTCCAGCGTCACCCCGGTTCTATCGGTCAGTGCGCCTATCCTGCGCGCGTCCTCAAGGGCGTCAAGATGGCCGGTCACATGGGTAACGAGCGCGTTACCGTCAAGAACCTTTCCGTTGTCCGCATCGATGCCGAGCAGAACCTCATCTTGGTCAAGGGCGCTGTCCCGGGTGCCAAGAATGGTCTCGTCGCCATCCGTATGGCCTAAGGGCCCAGCCCATTTAGCCCAGCGTCATACCAAGGAGAACACTTAAATGGCAAAGTTTGAAGTAAAGAACAGCGAGGGCAAGAAGGTCGCCGAGGCCGAGCTCGCCGCTGAGGTGTACGGCATCGAGCCGAACATCCACGTTATGCACCACATCGTCAAGTGCCAGATGGCCTCTTGGCGTCAGGGCACCCAGTCTGCTAAGGGTCGCTCTGAGGTTTCCGGTGGCGGCAAGAAGCCTTGGCGTCAGAAGGGCACCGGCCGTGCCCGCCAGGGTTCCATCCGTGCTGCCCAGTGGCGTCACGGTGGCGTTGTCTTCGCCCCCAAGCCCCGTTCCTACGCTAAGCGTATGAACAACAAGGAGGTCAAGCTGGCTATGCGCTCCGCGCTGTCCGCCAAGCTGGCCGATGGCGAGCTCGTGCTCGTCGACGACTACGGCTTCGAGAAGCCTTCCACCAAGGCTGCCGTCGCCATGCTCAAGGCTCTCGGCCTTGAGGGCAAGCGTCTGACCATCATCGTTCGCGATGAGGACGTTAACGCCTACCTGTCGTTCCGCAACATTCCCAAGACGTTCATCATCACTGCCGACGAGGCCAACACCTACGATCTCGTCAACAACAACGCCGTGCTGATGCCCGCCGACATCGCCGCTCACTTCGGGGAGGTGCTTGCATAAATGACCGCCCACGAGATCATCATCCGTCCGATCGTGTCCGAGCGTTCCTTCTCCGGTATGGAGCTGAACAAGTACACGTTCGAGGTCGCCAAGGATGCTAACAAGTATCAGATCAAGGACGCTGTCGAGGAGATCTTCGGCGTCAAGGTCGTTCGCGTGAACACCCTGACGGTCAAGCCCAAGACCAAGCGCGTGCGCTATGTCGCCGGCAAGACCCGTTCTTGGAAGAAGGCCATCGTCACGCTGGCCGAGGGCGACACCATCGAGGTCTTTGGCAACCAGGCCTAAGACTCGCTGCTGTTGAGTGAGCTCATGCCTCCCAAATAGGGGAGGCGAGAGCTCAAGGTTTTGGGCGTATAAAATGGACACGCCCGGAACCGTGTATACGTCCGGTGTCATCGCACCCGAGGCAGAACCTCGAATCCCTGTCTGCGATGGCTAACGGATTCCTATTGAAAGGGATTGTAATGGCTGTAAAGCACCTTAAGCCGACCTCCGCTGGTAGGCGTTGGCAGACGATCTCCGACTTCTCCGAGATCACCTGCACCAAGCCCGAGAAGTCTCTTCTCGAGCCCCTGCCCAAGAAGGCCGGTCGTAACAACAACGGCCGCATCACCACCCGCCACCAGGGCGGCGGCGTGAAGCGTCGTTACCGCGTGATCGACTTCAAGCGCAACAAGGACGGCGTGCCCGCCAAGGTTGCCACGATCGAGTACGATCCGAACCGTTCCGCTCGCATCGCTCTGCTGCACTACGCTGACGGTGAGAAGCGCTACATCCTGGCCCCCAAGGGCCTCGAGGTCGGTCAGACCATCATGTCCGGTTCTGACGCCGACATCAAGCCGGGCAACGCTCTGCCCCTCGCCGACATCCCCGTCGGTACGCTCATCCACGCCGTCGAGTTCCAGCCGGGCAAGGGCGCTGCTATCGCCCGTTCCGCCGGTAACTCCTGCCAGCTGATGGGTAAGGAGGGCAAGTACGCCATCGTCCGTATGCCTTCCTCCGAGATGCGCCGCATCCTCGTTACCTGCCGCGCCACCGTCGGTGAGGTCGGCAACGCCGATCACGCCAACATCGTCATCGGCAAGGCCGGCCGTAAGCGTCACATGAACGTGCGCCCGACCGTCCGCGGTACCGTCATGAACCCTGTCGACCACCCGCACGGCGGTGGCGAGGGCAAGAACCACACCTCTGGTCGTCCCTCCGTTACCCCCTGGGGTAAGCCGACGAAGGGCCTTCGTACGCGCAAGAAGAAGAAGGTCTCGAACCAGCACATTATTCGTCGCCGTAAGAAGTAATTTCGGATACCGAGTTTTAGGAGAAAGCACTTATGAGCAGAAGTCTCAAAAAGGGCCCGTTCGTGGAGACTCGCCTTCTCTCGCGTATCACCGCGATGAACGAGGCTGGCAAGAAGGACGTCGTGAAGACCTGGTCCCGCGCGTCTACCATCTTCCCCGAGATGGTTGGTCACACCATCGCCGTCCACGACGGCCGCAAGCATGTGCCCGTGTATGTTACCGAGTCCATGGTTGGTCACAAGCTCGGCGAGTTCGCGCCGACTCGTACGTTCCGTGGCCACAAGGCCAAATAGGGGGTTAACCGTAAATGGCAACTAAGTCTATTGAAACTGAGGCCACCGAGGTTCGCGCCGTCGCTAAGTACGTGCGTGTTTCCCCCAGCAAGGCCCGCCTGGTGGTCGATCTGATCCGCCGCAAGCCTGTCGCTCAGGCCTTCGACATCCTCCACTTCTGCGACCGCGCCGTCGCCGTGGATGTCGAGAAGGTTCTCCGTTCCGCCGTTGCGAACGCCGAGAACAACAACGGTCTGCGTGCCGACAACCTGGTTGTCGCCGCTGCCTATGTTGACGAGGGTCCGACGCTTAAGCGCATCCGTCCCCGCGCCAAGGGTTCCGCTTCTCGCATTCTGAAGCGTACTTCCCACATCACCGTCGTCGTTGCTCCTCGAAAGGAGGCGTAAAGCTGTATGGGTCAGAAAGTCTACCCCACCGGCTTCCGTCTTGGCATCACCGAGAACTGGCGCTCCCGCTGGTTCGCAGAGAAGGATTACGCTAAGACCCTCGGTAACGATCTCGAGATCCGCAAGTACCTCGAGAAGCGTCTTTCCCGCGCAGCTGTCTCCCGCGTCGAGATCGAGCGCGCTGGCGACAAGGTGAAGGTCATCATCCTCACCGCTCGCCCCGGCGTTGTCATCGGTAAGAAGGGTGCCGAGATCGATACCCTCCGCACCGAGCTCGAGAAGGTCGCTGGCGTCTCCAAGGGCCAGCTCTCCGTCGACGTTGTCGAGATCAAGCGCCCCGAGCTCGACGCCAACCTCGTTGCTCAGTCTATCGCCGAGCAGCTCGAGGGCCGCGTTGCCTTCCGTCGCGCTATGCGCAAGGCTGTCCAGTCTGCCCGCAAGGCCGGCGCTAAGGGCATCCGTATCCAGTGCTCCGGTCGTCTCGGCGGTGCCGAGATGGGCCGTCGTGAGTGGTACCGCGAGGGTCGCGTGCCTCTGCACACCCTCCGTGCCAAGATCGACTACGGCACGGCTGTCGCCAGCACCACCATGGGCGCTTGCGGCGTGAAGGTCTGGATCTACCTGGGCGAGAAGCTCCCGGGCCAGCCTGTTCCCAACCCTGCACTCGAGGGCTCTTCCCGTCCTCGTCGTCGTAACTCCGAGAGGAGGGGTCAGTAGTGCTTGCCCCTAAGCGTATTCTTCACCGCAAGGTGCAGCGTGGCTCCATGAAGGGCCAGGCCAAGGGTAATACCGAGCTGCATTTCGGCGAGTTTGGTATCCAGGCTCTCGAGGCCCATTGGATCACCAACCGTCAGATCGAGGCCGCTCGTATTGCCATGACCCGCTACATGAAGCGTGGCGGTCGTGTCTACATCACGATCTTCCCCGATAAGCCCATCACCAAGAAGCCTGCCGAGACTCGCATGGGTTCTGGTAAGGGTAATCCCGAGGAGTGGGTGGCCGTCGTCAAGCCCGGCCGCATCATGTTCGAGGTCAAGGGCGTGCCCGAGGAGGTCGCTCGCGAGGCTCTGCGTCTTGCACAGCACAAGCTTCCCATCAAGACCAAGATTGTTGCTGCCAAGAACGCTGAGCAGCGCATCGAGAAGGAGATGGCTGAGGAGGCCGCTCTCGAGGCCAAGTGGGCTGCTGAGGACGCCGCCGCCGCCAAGGAGGAGAACTAATGAAGCCCGCAGAGATTCGTGAGCTCTCGGACGCTCAGCTCGTTGAGAAGCTGAAGGAAATGCGCGCCGAGCTCTTTAACCTTCGTTTCCAGATGGCCACCAGCCAGCTGGACAACACCGCTCGCGTCAACACCGTGAAGAAGGACATCGCTCGCGTCCTCACGGAGCAGCGCGCCCGCGAGATCGCAGCGGAGAAGTCCGCTGTCGCCGAGTAGGACCTAAGGAGAGAACATGACTGATTCGCGTAACTCGCGTAAGGTCCGTACGGGTGTCGTTACCTCCGTCTCCGGTGCCAAGACCATTGTTGTCACCATCACCGAGCGCAAGCGTCACCCCAAGTACGGCAAGATGATGACCAGCTCCAAGAAGCTGCACGCTCACGACGAGGAGTGCACGGCTGGCGTGGGCGATACCGTCCGCGTTATGGAGACCCGTCCTATGTCCAAGATGAAGCGTTGGCGCCTCATCGAGGTCGTCGAGCGCGCTAAATAAGCAGTCGCTCTTACGACTTGTACGTTTCCGAAGATGTGCGTATGCCTGGCTTGCATACCACGGGCCGTATAAAGGCTGCGCACCTCTCTTCGGTTCTTAGTTCGGAGGAACATCTACCATGATTCAGATGCAAACCATGCTGAACGTCGCCGACAACTCCGGCGCTCGCAAGATTCGCTGCATCAAGGTGCTTGGCGGTTCCAAGCGTCGTTATGCAGGCATCGGCGATGTGTTCATCGGTGCTGTCCAGGAGGCTACCCCTGGCGCCAACGTCAAGAAGAAGGACGTTGTCCGTTGCGTCGTCGTTCGCACCGTTAAGGAGATCCGCCGCAAGGATGGCTCCTACATTCGCTTTGATGAGAACGCCTGCGTTGTCATCAACAACGATGGTTCGCCCGTCGGCACCCGTATCTTCGGGCCCGTCGCTCGCGAGCTTCGTGACAAGAAGTACATGAAGATCGTCTCGCTCGCTCCCGAGACCCTGTAGTTAGGGGAGATATATGTATATCAAGAAGGGCGATAAGGTCCAGGTTCTCTCTGGTAAGGATCGCGGCAAGCAGGGCGTTGTCCTGCGTGCTCTCCCCGCCGAGAACAAGGTCGTTGTCGAGGGCGTTTCGGTCGTCAAGAAGGCCGTCAAGCCCAACGCTGCCAACCAGCAGGGCGGCATCGTTTCGCAGGAGGCTCCCATCGACGCCTCCAACGTCAATCTCGTTTGCCCCGAGTGCGGTAAGGTTACCCGCGTCGGTCACGAGAAGGACGGCAAGAACAAGCTGCGCGTCTGCAAGAAGTGCGGCCACAAGTTCTAAGCTGCCCGCAACATCAAGTTGCTAGCAAAGGCCCGGATGCCACGGCACCCGGGCCTTTTTCTATCCCTACTCATTGGGGACAGACTTAAATGAGTGGAAGTCGCTTGGCATTCATTGGGGACAGACTTAAATGACCAGTCGTTGGGCATACTCATTGGGGACAGACTTAAATGACCAGTCGTTGTGGACAGTCTCTATGCGCCGGCAGTCTGGGACTGTCCTTTGATGTCTGATGCCCCTAGAGGGGTGGAGTAATACGGCCTACTCTGTCTTTTATGGCTATGGTGTTCCGCCCCTTTATGTTTCATAAGGATCGTTATATGCGCATTTACGCGCATGTCATTGCGCGATAATGCGTGTACCCGCGCATACATGTGCAAATAATGGCTAAATGATGACCGTTAAGCAAATAAACACGCAAATACGAGCAAATGCACGCGTGTTTGTGCGAATATAGGGTTGTTAGAAATGAAGGACTTCCGATGATTCAGGAGGCACATATGGAAGATTCCAAGCAGGCTCCACTCGACTCCGCGGCAGCCGCAAAGGCAGCGTTCGCTTCGGTTCAGGACAAGCCGTTCCCCGATGATATCTTTACGGCTCCCGAGCTTCGTTGGGCTGTGATCGGTTGCGGCGTTATCGCCAACCAGATGGCCCAGTCTCTCGCTCTTGCCGGCCGCAAGCTTGCGGGCGTCGCCAACCGCACGCTGTCCAAGGCTCAAGCTTTTGCTGAGCAGTATGGCATCGAGAAGGTCTATGAATCGGTCGAGGACCTCTATGCCGATCCGAACATCGACGCGATCTATATCACCACCCCGCATAACACGCATATCACCTACCTGCGCGCCGCTCTGGCAGCTGGCAAGCACGTGCTCTGCGAGAAGGCCATTACCCTCAATTCCGCCGAGCTCGACGAGGCACGTGCCATTGCCGACGAGCACAACGTGGTCCTCATGGACGCCACCACGGTGCTCCACATGCCCTTGTATCAAGAGCTGCGCCGCCGCATGGAGGCCGGCGAGTTTGGTCGCATGAATCTCGCTCAGCTCAACTTTGGCAGCTACAAGGAGTACGGCGATCTGACCAATCGCTTCTACAACCGCAACCTTGCTGGCGGTGCCATGCTCGATATTGGCGTGTATGCCCTGTCCGTCATGCGTCTCTTTATGGCAAGCCAGCCCGCTGAGGTCGTGTCTCTAGGCAACACCTGTGAGACCGGTGTTGACGTTGCGGGCGGCATCGTCTGCCGTAATGCCGAGCAGCAGCTGGGCGTGGTGAGCCTTACGCTCCACTCCAAGCAACCCAAGCGCACGATTATTAGCTTCGATAAGTGCTATATCGAGGTCAACGAGTATCCGCGCGCCGATCACGCGACAATCGTGTGGACTGCGGACGGCCACCGCGAGGAGGTCCACGCCGGCACCGAGGCTTACGCCCTTTGCTATGAGATGGCCGACCTGGAGAAGGCCGTTGCCGGCGACGACTCCAAGCGCGAGCTGCTGGATTATGCTTCTGATGTTATGAAGCTTATGACCAAGCTTCGCGCCGACTGGGGAGTCGTGTACCCCGAGGAGGAGTAAGCGATGCTTGCGGAAGATAGGCTCAACGCGATCGTGTCGATGGTGCAGCGAGCCGGCTCGGTTACCGTGCCGGAGCTTGCTGAGGCCCTGGGCGTGACGGCGTCTACCATTCGGCGCGACCTGCAGACGCTCGACCGAGCGCACCGCATCGCCAAGGTCCACGGTGGGGCGACGAGTCTTGAGCGCGCGCACGTGACGCGCGACCTAACGCTTAATGAGCGCAGCGACCTCCATAACGATGACAAGGAGCGTATCTGCGCCCGTGCGGCGGCACTTGTGGAGCCCGAGAGCTTTGTATACATCGACTCGGGTTCGACGACGCTCAGGCTCATCGAGCATCTTCCACACCTTGAAGATGTCACCTATGTGACCGATTCCGTGCTCCATGCTCAACGCCTTGCTTTGCGCGGCATGCGTACCGTGGTGCTGGGCGGCGAGCTCAAACCCGAGACCGAGGCGCTCGTTGGCCCCGATGCCTTGGCAACCTTAGATCGCTACAACTTCAACTGTGGTTTTTGGGGCTCTAACGGCATTGCCGCCGAGCAGGGCTTCACGGCGCCTGATATCGAGGAGGCGCAAGTAAAGCGTATCTCGATGCGCCATACGGCCAAGCGCTTCGTAATCTCGGACGCCAGTAAATTTGGCATGGTGGCGCCCGTCAAGTTTGCGGACTTCCGCGACGCAACGATTATTACCGCAGGCGAGGTCCCCGCCAAGTACCGGGCAATGGACAACGTCATCACGGTCTAGCGACGGGACAAGGCCAAAACCATTTTGTTTTCTCAATAGAAAAGCGGCAACATCCATTACGGGCGTTGCCGCTTTTGTTGTCTACCGGTTTGTCAAAGTCTGTAACAACTAGACCGTTAAAAGTGGGCTAGATGTTACAGATTGAGATACTTCCGAACCGCGGCGTCCCTTTGTCTCGATCTGTAACAGCTGGGACCGATATTGCCGAGTTATTGTTACAGATTGAGATTTTCCCCTAAGGGGGATTCGAATGTCTCGATCTGTAACAGATAGACCGGAAAATGGGTTCTAACTGTTACAGATCGAGACGTTTTGGCGCCACGGCTGAGCCATCGTGGTGGTTTTGACGTTTGCCCAGATAAAACCTGCCAAAATAAACCTGTCCCTTTTCGGCAGGTTTTAGGGCTCCCAGGGGCAGGGGGCTTCGATGTGGATGTGCTCGCCGGTTATGGGATGCGTAAAGGACACGCTGTGGGCATGAAGCATGAGGCCGCAGGGGCGCGGCGTTCCGTACAGGTCGTCGCCAACCAGGGGATGACGCTCGCTCGCCAGATGCACGCGAATCTGATGCTTGCGGCCGGTGAGCAGCTCGACATCAATATACGAGCGCGTGGGCAGGCCACGGCGGCTCTTAAGACGCTTGAGTACCTTGACGCGCGTCTGAGACGGTTTGCCGCTGGCGCCAACGCGCATCTTGCGGCTATCGTGGCGGTCGCGGGCGATGGGCTTGTCGATGAGCTTTTCGTTCCAGTCGATCTTGCCCTCGGCGAGCGCCAGATAGTGCTTTTCGAATGCGTGGCCGATAATCATCTGGTCAAAAGCGGGCTGCGTCTGCTTGTCGAGCGAGAACAGCACCACGCCGGTGGTGTCGCGGTCCAGGCGGTTGAGCGGCTGCATGTCGGTCGCGGCAAAGCCGTCGCCCATCGCCAGCAGCAGGTCGCTGGCGTAGTCGGTAAGTGTGCGCTCGCCGGTGCCGTCACCGTGGACGATCATGCCGGCAGGCTTATCGATGGCCATGAGCCAGGCGTCGCAGTAGAGGACTTGAGGTTCTTCGTTCACGTGTAAGCCTTTCGGTTAGCTAATTCCCACAAACATGCAGCCCGAGGTGGCGCCGCGCAGGCGGGCGGCGGGCTTGCGGCCGGCTTGAGCCGCCTCGACGGCGCGACGGACGCGAGCGACGGCACGGCCAATCTCATCGGCCTCGAGCAAGGTTCCGTCGACCATAAGACGACGGACGCCGGCGTCGAGCAGCTGTGGTACCTGTGGCGTAAGATCGATGGGGTAGGCATCGTACAGGCGTGAGCGGCCGTGGATGTCGGTACGCACCGGCATGATCTTGCCGTCGATATTCTTGAGCGACAGCTTGCGGGCGCGCAGGCGGCAGTTGGCACAATCGTGGATACAGCCGTTGGCAACCTGCAGAATGCAATGCTCGCTTGTCATGACGCGCGGGCGGCCAAAGACGGTGATGCCCAGAGCCGCGGGCGCGGCGGCGCCGAGCGAGACAATCTCGTCGAGTGTGATCTCGGGCGAGAGCCAAAACGCACCGGCTCCGCGCTCGGCAAGCGCTTCCATGCAGGGCGTGTTGTGCACCGGCAGGCAAGAGCGAATCTCGGCCGTGGCGCCGGCATGCGCGGCTACGGCGAGCTCGGAGATATTGCCGACGGCGACGGTGGCTCCGGCATTGATCCAGGGATCGACGCGTACGTGGTCAAGGGCGCGGCAGACCTCGTCGAGTACGGGTACGATGTCCTGCTCAAATGCATCGGCGGGGGAGACACCGGCGGCCTCGAGCGCATCGGTGGTCATATAGATGCGCGTTGCACCCTCGGCGCGAGCGGCTTCGGCGGCCTCGAGCGAGGTGACGGTGGCGCAGATCTGCGGCTCATCGCGGTGGTGCTCGGGCGCGGGGCGGGAATCACTGGTTACAATCGCCGGCAGCTCGAGCGTTTTCGCGCGCTCCTCGTACGGTGCCAGAATGGCCTCTTCCAGCGCCTTACAAGCGGCGGCGCGCACCTTGTGCACGGCGGAAAAGCCCATACCGCAGCCGGCGTCGAGGGCCACGTCAAAGCTCGCGGCCTCAAAGGGAGAGGAGCCCATGCGCCCGACGTGCTCAACCAGATCGGATGCCTCGACGGCACGGGTCTTGGCGGCCTCGACGGTGAAGCCCGTGGCGGTGGCGGTGAGCGCGGGGTTGTCACAGCAGGTGAGTGTGACAGTAAACGGCTCGCCCAGGCGCGCCACGACGGACACATCAACAGCTCGGCGGCGCAACACATCGCGCTTGAGCGCGGCGCCGGCGGCGTCGATGGCACGCTGACTGCGAATCACGCGGACGCGGCAGCCCTCGGGCATGCTGCGGGGCACGCGGCACTCGATGATGTCGCCCGCGGCGGCATCATCGGCGGCAATGGTGGTCAGGAACTGGTCAAACTCGTTATCGTGGCGAAGCTCCAGCAGGTCGCCCTTGCCCACGGGCTCAAACAATTCAATGCGGGCGATGGCGGCGCGGCGACGGCGATCGTCGGGCTTGAGCCCGCGCACGTCGCGGTTGGCCAGGCGGCTGCCCAGCACCGTGCCCACAATCTGGCCGCGGTTGTTGGAACGCTCGTAGCTCATCATCTCGTCGCCCGAGGTGCCGTCCTGATAGGCGTGCGTAAAGTCGCGGTTAAAGCAGCGCTTGAGCTGGCGTTGGCGGGCGGCTTCCTCATCCTTAGAGGCCGAAACATCGGCCAGCATATCGTCAATCTGATTACGGTACACGTCGACGATGGAATACACGTAATCGGGGGCCTTCATGCGGCCCTCGAGCTTGAGCGATGCAGCGCCGGCGTCATGCAGACGGCGAACAAGCTGCGACGTGTTGGTGTCGCGCGGGCACAGCGCGCGCTCGCGACCGGCAGGGGAGAGCGAGCGGCCGTTCTCGTCAATTAGCTCGTAGGGTAGGCGGCAGGGCTGGGCGCACATGCCGCGGTTGGCCGAGCGGCCAGCCATGGCAAAGCTCGACAGCAGGCACAGACCCGAGTAGCAAAAGCAGATGGCACCGTGGCTAAAGACCTCAAGGTCCACATCGGGCGCGGCGTCGTGGATGGCGGCGATCTCGTCTATGGAGAGCTCGCGCGAGAGAGTCACGCGGTCGGCGCCCTGCTCGCGGCACCAAAGCGTTCCGCAGTCATCATGGATGTTCGCCTGGGTCGAGATGTGCGTCTCGATGCCGGGCATGGTGCGCTTGACCTCAAAGAACAGGCCCCAGTCCTGGATGATGAAGGCGTCGGCGCCCAGCGTGGAGCAGCGATGGATGAGTTGCAGTGCATCGCCCATCTCGGACTGCTTGATGACGATGTTTACCGTGACGTAGACGCGCGACCCGGCTAGATGCGCGGCGCGGCAGGCTTGCTCAAAGGCCTCGTCGGTAAAGTTGGTTGCCTTGCGGCGGGCGTTGAAGCTGCCCATGCCGCAGTAGATGGCGTCTGCCCCGGCAGCGAGCGCGGCGGCAAAGGGCTCCGGGCCTCCGGCGGGGGCCAAGAGCTCGGGTCTGCGGTTGGTGGTTCGACTGGCGGTTGCGGTCATATCCTGCCTTTCAAAATGCTAAGATATTCAAAAGTATAGTGGTGCCGTTGCGGCAGGCGATGCCCGTGCTCCAAGCGGGATAAAGTCTTCAGCAGCTTGGGCTGGCTGACCCCGTGGAGAACCGTTCAGCGGTTCGGGGAAACCGTTGGGCGATAAAATATTCTCGCAAGCTGATAATATTCTTGCATCAAACGGAAACCTTGAGTACTATCCCAATCAAGCGCGGTGTTCAGACCGAATTGTGCCTCCCGGTGCGAACGCCGCGCTCACGCTCTCTATTTGATTGTAAGGAGATAAACATGAGCAAGACCGTCGTGTCTTCCGATAACGCACCCGCAGCCATCGGACCGTATTCCCCCGGCATCCAGACCGGCAACATGGTGTTCCTGTCCGGCCAGCTGGGCATCGACCCCGCAACTGGCAAGATGCCCGAGGGCGTCGAGGCCCAGGCCAAGCAGTCCCTCGCCAACGTCGAGGCCCTGCTGACCGCTGCCGGCGCCACCTTTGCCGATGTCGTCAAGACCACGGTCTACCTGGCCGACATTGCCGACTTCGCTGCCGTGAACGAGATCTACGCCTCCAAGTTCGAGGCTCCGTTCCCCGCGCGCAGCGCTTTCCAGGTTGCCGCCCTTCCGGCCGGCGGTCTGGTCGAGATTGAGGTCGTCGCCGCTCTCTAAGGCGTTGGCCACAACTAAACATGACATGCAAAAAGACCCTGCAGCGCGTGCGAGCTGCAGGGTCTTTTGTCAAGTGACGGATCGCTTGTGGAGCCGCGCCCCATTTTGCTCGTTAGCCCTCCTTGCGGACTTTTTGCAGGTAGCGGTAGACGCTGGGCTCCGAGATGCCCAGCGCGGTGGCGGCGCAGGCCACGGCGCCCTTGAGCATGAACACCCCGTTGCCGTTGAGGTGGCGAATGACATCCACGCGGTCGCTCTGACCAAGCGACGCTACATCCAGCCCGCGCGCGCTCAGCAACTCGGCAATGCTGCGGTCGATGAGTTCCTGTGTGGACTCCGAAAGGCTTTCGACCTCGATAGGGGCGGGCTCCGTGCGCGTCGGCGCCGCGTCGAAGCACGCCATGAGCTGCTGCGCCATGGCGTTGATGGAGCGCACGGTCGAGAGGTCGGTGTTAACGCAGAGCATACCGACGATCTCGTCATTCTCGCGGATAAAGTACGTCGCTGACTCCAACGTCTTGCCTCCGGCGCCGCGGCCCTCGTAGCCCGTAATAAACGGCAGGTCGCGATACTTGGCGTCGTGCATGATCTTGAGCGCCAGATCAGTGGCGGGGCCGCCGACCTTGCGGCCGCTCACGATGCCGTTGCGAATATCGACGATGGCGTGGTCGGGATCCGAGAAATCGTGCAGCACGATTTCGCTGTTTTTGCCGAGTATCTGCTCCAGAAAATCGACCATCGGCAAAAAGCGGCGTACGGTCTCGTTCACGGGCAACTCCTTTGGGTGAAATCGGAAATGTTCATAACAATTTTTTCTCATGGTAACACGCTGCCCATCATCTCGTATATCCGCAGGTACATTGCGTAATACAGATGAGCGGTAGATATTTGGCGGTAAACGGTTGACCAAAAGAAAAGTTAGATGTTATTTTGACCAGACACTTTCATGACCTGCGGAAATGCGTTATCTCAGCTGAAGAATAGTCTGATAACAAAAAATTATTATTGAGAATGAGAATCATCTTTAATACGATATGCAATGAAGGCACAACCTCAACCCCGCACTGCGTCACAATAGAGCGTTAGATGCGAAAACAACTACTTCGAGGATTGGTGGTCAAATGACCCAGGAGACGGTTACGAACGGCACTGAAGCCCTGTTCACTCGCGAAGGCATGCCTCCCGTTAAGGAAATGATCCCGTGTGCCCTTCAGCACGTACTGGCATCGTTTGCCGGCATCATTACCCCGGCGGTCATCATGGCCGGCGTCTACGGCTTTAATAGCCAGCAGAGCACCGACATCATCCAGGTCGCGCTCATTCTTTCGGCGATCGATACGGCCCTTCAGGCCTTCGCTCCCTTCCGTCGCATCGGCGGCGGCCTGCCCATCGTCATGGGCGTTTCGTTCGCGTTCCTGCCGGCCCTGCAGGCCATGGGTGCCTCGGGCTTTAGCTTTGGTGCGCTGCTGGGCGGCGAGATCGTCGGCGGCGCCGTCGCGGTCCTCTTTGGTCTGGCCTACAGCAAGATCAAGTGGCTGTTCCCGCCCGTCGTGACCGGTACGGTCATCTTCTCCATCGGCGTTTCGCTGTATCCCACGGCCGTCAAGTATATGGCCGGCGGTATGGGTACGCCGCTGTGGGGCACTCCGCAGGCCTGGTGCGTCGCTCTTATCACCTTCGCCGTGGTCTTTGCGCTCGCCAACTTTGGCAAGGGCACGCTCAAGCTGGGATCCGTGTTCTTTGGCATGATCGTCGGCATGATCGTCTCCATCCCCTTTGGCATGATTGACTTCTCCAGCGTCGCCACCGCTCAGGTCTTCGCCCTTCCCAAGCTCATGCCCTACGCGCTCGAGTTTGATCCCGAGGTCTGCATTACCCTCGCCGTCGTGTTCCCCATGGTTGCCATCCAGGTTATCGGTGACGTCTCCGCCGCCTGCCTGGGCTCCATCGACCGTATGCCCACCGAGCGCGAGCTCTCCGGCGCTATCGTGTCCCAGGGCCTCACCTCTATGGTCGGCGGCCTGCTGGGCGGTCTTCCCACCAGCGCCCTTGGCCAGAACGTGGGCATCATCTGCTCCAACAAGGTCGTCAACAAGTGGGTCTTTGCGATCATCGCGGCCGTCTTTGCCATTGCCGGTCTGTTCCCGCAGCTCTCTGCCGTCCTTTCCGCTATCCCGCAGCCCGTCATCGGCGGCGCGACCGTCGGCGTCTTTGGCACCATCACCATGAACGGCGTGCGCATGTTCACCCGCGAGGGCCTCACGCAGCGCACTACCACCATCGTCGGTACCTCCGTCGTCTTTGGCCTGGGTATCTGGATGGCCAGCGGTTGCCTTGCCGGCGAGGGTATGCCCGCCTGGGTGTCCACCGTCATCGGCTCCAATGCCGTAACCCCCACCGCCATCATGGCCATTGTCCTTAACCTGATTCTTCCGCAGACGCCGGTCGTGGCTCAGCACATCGATGCCGCCAAGGACGCTGCCGTGGATCTGGTCTTGCCCGAGAGCAAGAAGTAACCAATTCGGTGCTATTCGTCGGCGGACGCATCGCCTCGTCCGCCGACGCCATGCGGCGCCAAGCCGCACTTCAAAGGGTTTGTCCCTTTGGTGAAGCGTTGACGGGAGAGGGCCCGTTTCCGGTGTAGGCCGGCGCTTCGCACTCCGCCATGTCAGAGGTGTCAAACCCCGCCCCTGATGTTGAAGGGAGCATCCATGCTTCTGGTCGCTAACGGTTCCGTCTTTACTCGCAACGCTCAGACCCCGTTCATTCCAAACGGTGCGGTCGCCATTGACGGAGATACGATCGTCGAAGTGGGCCCCGAGTGCGAGCTCAAGGCCAAGTACCCGGATGCCGAGTACGTCGACGCCCAGGGCAACCTCATCATGCCCGGACTCATCAACTGCCACACCCACATCTACTCGGGTCTCGCCCGCGGCCTTGCCATTAAGGGCTGCAACCCCACCAACTTCCTGGAGAATCTTGAGCAGCAGTGGTGGAAGATCGACGACAACCTGACGCTCGACGGCACCAAGGCCAGCGCCTATGCCACGATTCTTGACTCCATCCGCGATGGCGTCACCACGATCTTCGATCACCATGCGAGCTTCCGCGAGATCCCGGGAAGCCTCTTCACCATTAAGGACGCAGCTCAGGAGCTGGGCATGCGTTCGTGCCTGTGCTACGAGGTCTCCGATCGCCGCGGCCAGGAAAAATGCGACCAGGCCATTGTCGAGAACGCCGAGTTTGCCCAGTGGGCCGCCAAAGAGCGTCGCGATAACGACAACCACATGATCGCCGCCATGTTTGGCGGTCACGCCACCTTTACGCTGTCGGACGAGACCATGGACAAGATGGCCGAGGCCAACAACGGCCTGACCGGCTTCCACATCCATGTGTGCGAGGGCATGAATGACGTGTGGGATTCTCGCCTCAACCGCGGTGGCATCAGCCCCGTCGAGCGCCTGCTACAGCACAACCTGCTGGGTCCCGACACCATGCTCGGCCACTGCATCCACGTGACGCCTGCCGAGATGGATATCGTCAAGGAGTCCGGCACCTGGCTGGTCAACAATCCCGAATCCAATATGGGCAACGCCGTAGGCTGCGCCCCCGTGCTCGAGTTCTTCCGCCGCGGCATACCCGTGTGCATGGGCACCGACGCCTACACCCACGATATGCTCGAGAGCCTTAAGGTCTTCCTGATCATTCAGCGCCACAACGCCGCCATGCCCAACGTGGGCTGGTGCGAGGCCATGACGATGCTGTTCGAGAACAACGCCAAGATGGCGAGCAAGTACTTCGATCGCAAACTTGGTGTGCTCGAGGCCGGCGCTGCCGCCGACGTTATCGTTATGGACTACAAGCCCTTTACGCCGCTGAGCGAGGAGAACATCGACGGCCACATGCTCTTTGGCATGATGGGCAAAAACTGCCGCACCACCATCATCAACGGCCGCGTCCTGTACAAGGATCGCGAGTTCGTTGGCTTTGATGAGGACAAGATCAACGCGTGGACCATGGCTGAGTCCAAGAAGCTCTGGAGCACGCTCAACGATCGCACCTACTAATTCACAAGTAGATTCACGCGCGTCGGGTGTTTCGCCGCATCCGACGCGCGTATAGGCGGCCTCCGCGGGGTCGCCGGCGCTGTGCTAGCGCTACACCGTATTTGCGCCCGCCGCGCGGTCTCGCCGGGCGTTACAGAGAGGAGCTCATTATGAGCGACATCATGAGGCCGATCCCGTTTTCGCAGCTGATGAACTGGATCATCGAGGAGCATAAGACCCAGGACGCCATCTTTGGCGTGCGTAAGATGGTCACGACCAACCAGGAGGGCGCGCTTCCCATTTTTGACGAGCGCATCGAGACTCCGTTTGGCCCGGCCGCCGGCCCCAACACGCAGCTGGCCCAGAACATCGTGGCATCCTACGTGGCCGGCTCCCGCTTCTTTGAGCTCAAGACCGTTCAGGTTATGGACGGCGAGGAGCTCTCCAAGTGTGTGAACAAGCCCTGCATTGTGGCGCAGGACGAGTGCTACAACTGCGAGTGGTCGACCGAGCTCGAGGTTCCGCAGGCCTTTGCCGAGTACGTGAAGGCATGGTTCGCCTGCCACCTGATCGCTCGCGAGTACGGCCTGGGCAGCCCGAACGGTTTTGTCTTTAACATGTCCGTGGGCTATGACCTGGAGGGCATCAAGAGCCCTAAGGTCGACGCCTACATCGAGGGCATGAAGGACGCCAGCGGCTCTGACGTCTGGAACGAGTGCCGCACGTGGGCGCTCGCTAACTTGGACAAGTTTGAGCATGTCGACGCCGCGTTTGTCGAGTCCATCCCGGCGCGCGTCTCCAACTCCATCACCGAGTCCACGCTGCATGGTTGCCCGCCGGCGGAGATCGAGCGCATCGCGACCTATCTGATCACCGAGAAGGGCCTCAACACCTACATCAAGTGCAACCCCACGCTGCTGGGCTATGAGTTTGCACGTCAGCGCCTCAATGAGCTGGGCTTTGACTACATCGTCTTCGACGATACGCACTTCCGCGAGGACCTGCAGTGGGCCGACGCCGTGCCCATGTTCGAGCGCCTGATTGCCCTATGCGCCGAGCACGGCCTGGAGTTTGGCGTCAAGCTGACCAACACGTTCCCCGTCGACGTGACGAGGGACGAGTTGCCCTCCACCGAGATGTACATGTCGGGCCGTTCACTGTTCTCGCTGACCATCGAGGCTGCCCGTCGCATTACCGAGCAGTTCGATGGCAAGCTGCGTATCAGCTACTCCGGCGGTGCCACGGTCTACAACATCCACGCCCTGTATGACGCCGGCATTTGGCCCGTCACCCTGGCGACCGATGTGCTCAAGCCCGGTGGCTACGAGCGCTTTAGCCAGATGGCCGGCGAGTTTACCGACCTGGATGGCAAGCCGTTCGCGGGCGTCTCTCTCGAGGCCGTGACTGCGATCCAGACCGACTCGCTCACCAACCCGCTTTACAAGAAGCCGCTGCGCCCGCTGCCCGACCGCAAGGTCGCCGGCAAGAGCCCGCTTTCCGACTGCTTTACCACGCCGTGCCGCACGAGCTGCCCCATCCAGCAGGATATTCCCGCCTATCTGGCGGCTGTTGACGAGGGCCGCTACGAGGACGCGCTCAACATCATCATCGAGCGCAACGCCCTGCCGTTCATTACCGGCACCATCTGCCCGCATCCCTGCGGCCGTGCCTGCGAGCGTGCATTTTACGAGCCCGAGGGCGCCCAGATTCGCGCCAGCAAGCTCAAGGCCGCCCGCGAGGCCATGACCGCCGTGCTGCCCAAGCTGCGCGCCCAGGCCATCGCCAACAACGGCGAGCGCAACGTTGCCGTTATCGGCGGCGGCCCGGCCGGCCTGGCGACGGCGTTCTTCCTGACGCGTGTCGGCGTGCCCGTCACCATCTTCGAGGCCCGCGACTCGCTCGGCGGCGTGGTCCGTCACGTGATCCCCGAGTTCCGTATCGCGAGCGACGATATCTCCCACGATGCCGAGCTCTGCCTGGCCTTTGGCGCCAAGGTGCAGCTCAACGCTCGCGTTGATTCCATCGACGAACTCAAGGCCCAGGGCTTTACCGACGTGGTCGTGGCCACCGGTGCCTGGATGCCCGGCTCTGCGGGCTTGGGCGAGGGTGCCGAGCTCGATGTGCTGGAGTTCCTCGAGGCCGCCAAGAAGGGCGAGAAGCTCGAGCTGGGCGAGGACGTCGTGGTCATTGGCGCCGGCAACACCGCCATGGACGCGGCCCGCGTGGCCAAGCGCCTGGCCGGCGTGAAGAACGTGCGCCTGGTGTATCGCCGCACCAAGAAGCAGATGCCCGCCGACGAGGAAGAGCTCGATCTTGCTCTTGCCGACGGCGTTGAGTTCTGCGAGCTGTTGGCGCCTAAGGCGCTCAACGGCGCCGTGCTGACCTGCGATGTTATGGAGCTCGGCGAGCCGGATGCAAGCGGCCGTCGCAGCCCCGTCGCCACGGGCGAGACCGTCGAGCTTCCCGCCACCACGGTGATCTGCGCCGTGGGCGAGGGCATCGACGCCAGCCTGTACGACGCCGCGGGCGTCGAGCACGACCGTCGCGGCCGCCTTGCCGCCACCTCCACCGGCGTCGAGGGCGTCTGGGCTGCGGGCGACTGCCGTCGCGGTCCTGCCACCGTGGTCGAGGCCATCGCCGATGCCGCCGAGGTTGCCCGTGCCATCGCCGGCGTGGACTTTAACAAGTACGCCGACTGCAACGAGCAGGCCGGCCGCGAGGACACCTGCTACGAGCGCAAGGGGTCGCTGTGCCGCGACAAGCGCAACTGCACCAAGACCCGCTGCCTGGGCTGCGGCTCGGTGTGCGAGGTCTGCTGCGACGTGTGCCCCAACCGCGCCAACGTGGCAATTAAGGTGCCGGGCCTGGCCAAGCATCAGGTCGTTCACGTCGACGGCATGTGCAACGAGTGCGGTAACTGCGCCGTGTTCTGCCCCTACCAGGAGGGTCGTCCCTACAAGGACAAGCTCACCCTGTTCTGGAGCGAGCAGGACATGGAGAACTCCGAGAACGAGGGCTTCCTGGCCGTGGACGAGGACCACTTTAAGGTCCGCGTCGCCGGCACGGTCCGCACCGTCTCGGTCGATGCCGTCAACACCGGTCTTCCCGAGGCCGTCCGCCTGACCATCAGGGCTGTGCGCGACAACTATCCGTATCTCCTTAAGAAATAGGCGAGTCTCTTATGGCCAAATCCATTCAACATAACGTGGCCTACGTTGCCTGCGGAAGCGGTTGCGCCTCCGCAGGCGGCGACGCCCGCTGCAGCGAAGGCTGCATTGGCTGTGGCGCCTGTGTCACGGCCTGCCCCCACGGTGCCATTGCGCTGGTCGATGGCATCGCCCGCGTGGATCGCTCCAAGTGCACGGGCTGTGGCCTGTGCGGCATGGCGTGCCCGCAGCGCGTGATTGCCTTCGTTCCCGGCTACCAGAACATTCTGGTGCGCTGCAACAACACCGATAAGGGCGCCATTGCGCGCAAGATCTGCGACACGAGCTGCATCGGTTGCGGTATGTGCGCCAAAAAGTGCCCTGCCGGCGCTATCCGCATCGAGGACAACTGCGCCCATATCGACGGCGTGGACTGCCTATCGTGCGGCATGTGCGCCGTCGTCTGCCCGCATGGCGCCATTCACGACCGCACCGGCATCGCCGCCGGCGTGTAGAAGGGAATCACCATGGCACAGGAATTCACTTTTACCGTTAACGGCGTGGAGCGCACGACGACGCAGAACAAGCCGCTGCTGCGCTACCTGCGCGACGACCTGCATATTCACTCCGCCAAGGACGGCTGCTCCGAGGGCGCGTGCGGTACCTGCACCATTCACGTGGACGGCGCGGCCGTCAAGGCCTGCGTGCTGACCACCGCCCTTGCCGCCGGTCGCAACATCGTGACCGTCGAGGGCCTGCCCGAGGACGTGCGCGAGGCCTTTGTGTACGCCTTTGGCGCCGTGGGCGCCGTGCAGTGCGGTTTTTGCATCCCCGGCATGGTCATGGCGGGTGCTGCGCTCATCGCCGAGGACCCCGAGCCCACCGAGGAGCAGATCAAGTACGCCATCCGCGGCAACGTCTGCCGCTGCACCGGCTACAAGAAGATCATCGAGGGCATTTCGCTGGCCGCTGCGGTGCTCCGCGGCGAAAAGCAGATCGACGAGGACTTGGAGCGCGGCGACGACTACGGCGTGGGCAAGCGCGCCTTCCGTATTGACGTGCGCAAGAAGGTGCTCGGCGAGGGCAAATACCCCGATGACATCGACGAGCTCGATCAACCGGGTCTGACCTACGCCAGCGCCGTGCGCTCCAAGTATCCGCGCGCCCGCGTGCTCTCCATCGACACCTCCAAGGCCGAGGTCCTGCCCGGTGTGGTGGGCATCCTGCGCGCCGAGGACGTGCCGGTCAACCAGGTCGGCCACCTTATCCAGGACTGGGATGTCATGATCGCCCAGGGCGATATCACCCGCTGCGTGGGTGACGCCATCGTGCTGGTGGTTGCCGAGGACGAAGCGACACTCGAGAAGGCCAAGAAGCTCGTAAAGATCGATTACGAGCCGCTGGAGCCCGTGCGTAACATTGTCGAGGCCAGGGCTGCCGACGCCCCGCGCCTGCACGACAGCTTCTTTGCCTTTGGCAACACGGTGGAGCTCAAGGACAACGTGTGCCAGAGCCGTCACGTGACGCGCGGCGACGCCGCCAAGGCGCTGGCAGAGAGCGCGTTCACCGTGACGCAGCGCTTTACCACGCCCTTTACCGAGCATGCCTTCTTGGAGCCCGAGTGCGCCGTTGCCTTCCCGTACAAGAACGGCGTTAAGGTGCAGTCGACCGACCAGGGTGCCTACGACACGCGCAAAGAGTGTGCCCATATGTTTGGCTGGGATAGCGAACCCGAGCGTGTGGTCGTCGAAACCATGCTCGTGGGTGGCGGCTTTGGCGGCAAGGAGGACGTGTCCATCCAGCACCTGGCCGCGCTCGCCGCATATAAGTTCCAACGTCCTGTGAAGTGCAAGCTCACGCGCGCTGAGTCGCTTGCGTTCCATCCTAAGCGCCATGCCATGGACGGTACCTTTACGCTGGGTTGCGACGCCGAGGGCAACTTTACCGGCCTTGATTGCGAGATCAACTTTGATACCGGCGCCTACGCTTCGCTGTGCGGCCCGGTGCTCGAGCGCGCCTGTACGCACGCCGTCGGCCCCTACAAGTACCAGAACACCGACATTCGCGGCTTTGGCTACTACACCAACAACCCGCCCGCCGGCGCGTACCGCGGCTTTGGCGTTTGCCAGTCCGAGTTTGCGCTCGAGAGCTTGATCGACTTGCTGGCAGAGAAGGTCGGCCTGGATCCGTGGGAGATTCGCTACCGCAACGCCATCGAGCCGGGCGAGGTTTTGCCCAACGGCCAGATTGCCGACTGCTCCACGGCGCTGAAGGAGACGCTGCTTGAGGTCAAGGATGCCTACTATGCGCATCCCGGGCACGCCGGTATCGCCTGCGCCATGAAGAACGCCGGCGTGGGCGTGGGCCTGCCCGATGCCGGCCGCTGCAAGATTCGCGTCGAGGATGGCCGCGCCGTGGTCTACGCCGCCACGTCCGACATCGGCCAGGGCTGCAACACGGTCTTTTTGCAGGACGTTGCCGAGGCGTGCGGTCTGCCGCTGAGCTGCATTGCCAATGGCGAGTGCTCCACCGAGAACGCTCCCGACTCCGGCACCACGTCTGGTTCGCGTCAGACGGTCGTGACCGGCGAGGCCGTGCGCGGCGCCGCCTTCCTGCTGCGCGATGCCATGGTTGGCATCGAGGCTGGCAAGCCTGCGCCTACCGCCCCGGTGAGCGCCCATGGTGATGGCGTCAAGATCGAGTACGACGACGGTCGTGCCTATCAGCTGCGCACGCAGGAACTCGTCGCCGGCCAGGGCATGCATCCTCAAGATCCCGCGGCCGCCATCAAGGCGCTCGAGGGATGCGAGTTTGGCTACGTGTATCTGGAGCCGACCGACAAACTGGGCGCCGACGTCCCCAACCCCAAGAGCCACATCTGCTACGGCTTTGCCACGCATGTGGTCATTCTGGATGATGACGGCCGCGTGAGCGAGGTCTATGCCGCGCACGATTCCGGCAAGGTGGTCAACCCCATCTCCATCCAGGGTCAGATCGAAGGCGGCGTGCTCATGGGTATGGGCTATGCGCTTACCGAGGATTGGCCGCTCAAGGACTGCGTGCCCCAGGCGAGGTACGGTACGCTCGGGCTGTTCCGTGCGCCCGAGATTCCGGATATCCACGCCATCTACGTGGAGAAGGACGAACTGCTGCCCGTGGCATATGGCGGCAAGGGCATTGGCGAGATCGCAACGATCCCCACGGCGCCCGCCGTGCAGAACGCCTATCGCGCGTTTGACGGCAAGCTGCGTCCGGATCTGCCCATGGTGGATACGCCCTACAGCCGCGCCCGTCACCGCGGGTAGGGTAGGGCGTGGACGGCCATTACTGACGGGCTGTCCATGCTCAGCATCAACTGCATATGCTGCGCCTTTGGCCCCGGCTCCATCGCGAGCCGGGGCCTTTTGTTTGGAGTGGAAACTGTGTCCCGGAATCATATCTCAGAATGGGATGCGTTTTCCGCTGGCCGGTCGTTTGGAAAGCGCATCCCAGTTTGAGTGTTTATTCCGGGATGCGGTTTCCGCTGAAGGGCTTAGCCGGAAAGCCTGTCCAGCTCTGAGACTGGATTCCGGGACACGCTTTCCGCCAGGCCCGCCATCCGGAAAGTGCATCCCGTTTTGAGCGTCCAGGCTAGGACGCGCTTTCCGTTGGCGTGGCCGTTGGGAAAACGCGGCCCAGATAGGGGGGATGCGATCCGGCGATGCGCGGCCTAGCAGCTCCTACAGCTCCACGTCGTTGAGCCATGTCGGCAGCGCGGTCTGCCGGATGCCTGCCGTCTGCAGCTTTTTGGCGAGCATTCCTGCCGAGCGGACCTCGTTCATGGTAAAGCGCAGCAGAGGGTGACCGTAGAGCGATAGGTGCGCCTCTCGCTGTCGTTCGGCAACGAGCGCCTTGGCGGTGGTGCGTCCGGCCAGCATGGTCTGGTCGGTATATTTGATGAGCCCGTCGAGCTCGCCCAGCGTGAGCTCCCGCGCCTGGCGCTCCCAGGCAAAGTCCGTTCGTATGGGCTTGGCCGAATCGAAGGGGTCCGTCAACTCGTATTGAAGCCAGTCGGGCGCAAAGCCCGTCTCGATCATGACGGCTCGGGCGACCGATTCCCCGCCGCTCTCGGCGCGGGCGTCGGCATATCGAAGCGTTGTGAGGGCGGTGCGAATCGCGCGACCATTGCGGGCAGTCGCTCGTTGCTCAACGGCCTCCATCAGCTGTTCCCGTGCAAGGCCGAGCTTTAAGATCGCCGAATCGGCAATGGGCATGCCGTCGGCAAAACCAGTTTGCAGCAGGCAATCTGTGACCGTTTGGATGGGCGGCGTTACCGATATGCCGGCTCTGCGTATTGCTCCGGCCGGCTCAATCTGGTGCCGCTGAATATGTGCGCCCGGACGAGCCGACGGCTTTGTCGAGCTGCAAACATGCACGACGTTCAGGTGTCGCCACGAGACCTCGAGCCCAAGCAGACAGGCGGCCGAAAACGAGCAGAACGTCCAATCGGGGTGGATGATCGCAAGGGTGCGGATAATCTCGCAATGACGTTGCGCTCGGTTGAGTTCATCCCAGCGCATTTTGCGTGCGAACAGTCCCGGCATGGGCGAGACGATCGCGCTGCCGATGCGCCGAAGGAGCGCTTTTCGGATCGCCGCGCTTGGGGGAATCAGACAACGCCCCTCTTGTTCGGCTTGAGTGAGCAGTTGGTCGATGAGTTGGTCATTGCAATGGGTCATGAGCTACCGCCTCCTTTTGGGTAGCAAAAACGTATCAGCTGGAACTTGCCGCTCAGCTGACCAAAAGCTGACCAAAATCTAACCATGCAGGTAGATGGCCTGTTTTCGGCGACATTTTTACATTCGAATCGGTGGGCGGTGATTGGCTCCCGTGAACGGCAACAAGTTATGAAGACCTGGTAAGTTTAGGGACGTGTACTTTTTCGAAAAACGGTAGTCTCTCCGCGGAAAGTGCATCCCAGAATTAAGCCTCGGAACGGGATGTATTTTCCAGTAGATGCTTCAGTGGAAAGTTCATCCCAGAATTCAGGCTCAGAACGGGACACGCTTTCCGGATGGCATGCTTGGCGGAAACTACGACCCAGTATTTGGCTCCAGAACGGGACAACCTTTCCGAATCGGTCTTCAAGCGGAAACTACGCCCCGGATTTGGCCTTCAGACCGGGATGTCGTTTCCGGTTGAGGCCTCGAGCGGAAAGCGCATCCCATAATCCCCAATGGCACCGCAGCGCATTTCGTGTCCGCGTGGGCGTTTGCGCCGGTCGTCGAATGACGTTATAGCTGGCTATATTATGGGTAGCTATAATGTTCGACTTTTCGACAACCCTCGGCCTGTGGCAGAGCATGGGTCGCCAATCAAGGCGGCGGTTGCCGAGGCCTCGTTACCGAAAATCCATTTGTTAAACCTGGCACCCGTGGGTAGAATAAAGTCGACGGCAGCCCAAGTAGTGAAGAGCTGGGCAGCGCCGTTACTCAGTTTAAGGGGTCAATGCCTTAACGGCGTCGACCCCTCTTTTTATGCTTCGAATGCTGCTTGAGTGCCTCGGAAAGTTCGATAAGCGCCGTGAAGAGCGAGACCAAAGCAACCAAGAGCTCTACGAGCTCTGATGGGCCCGGGATGACCTCTGATTCAAGTCACCGGGCCTAAATCTTTTTCAGGCATTTGAATAGAGCGGGCGATTCTCTTGGGGCCGTCTGCATGGCGTATGCCTGGCGCGCGTGGCATTGCGTCCCGCTTTTGTGTCCGCACGGGCGCCTATCCTTACGGCAATGTAGCCGCCTATGTAACGAGCGGCAGTTGACGGAGAAAGGCCCAACCGTGTCAGCTGAAAAGACGCCGTGTATCTCGGCTATCGATACGACGAACTTTGCGCGCCAGATTGTGCTGGACTTTGAGTTTGCGCCGGTGCCAAAGCAGCGTCAGCGCCGTGGACTGTGCAATGAGATTATCGAGGCCGGCACCGTCAAGCTCGATTACCACGGCAACGTTATGGGCGAGTTCTCGCAGTTTGTACAGACGGAATTTACCGAAGGCGTTGCGTTCCCCGTCCGCGAGCTCACAGGGATATCGGCCGTGGGCACCGCGATGGCCGATCCGCTCTACATGGTGATCAAAAGGCTCAGCGATTGGATCGGGCGCTACTCCGCCCAGGTGGTCTGTTGGAGCGGGGCGGATCGTCGACAGCTTTTGATCGAGTGTCAAGCAAAGCACATCGATCTTTCCGCATTTCCTACGGACTGGGCCGACCTGCAGGCGTTTTACACCTCGATCATGGACATGAGCAGCCACGGGTGCGTCTCTTTGAGTGACGCAGCGACGTGGTTTGGCATCGAGTTCGACGAGTCGACGGGTCACGCCCACAGCGCCCTAGCCGATGCGCGCGTGACCGCCAAGCTGCTCAAGCAGATGATGGACGGGGACTACCGCGTGAGCCCGCGCGCCCAGGAGGTCCGTCAACGGTGGGGGATGGGCGAGCGAGCTCAGACGCGCCTTTCCAGCAAGTGCTCCGAGCTGGGCGACCTGCTGCTAAAGCTGAAGGCGGAGGGGGTAGGCCTTTTGAGAACGCCATTCGGTTTGGCATGGCGGGGCTGTAAGCTCGAGCCCGCCCTGCTGTTTGAATCGAAGCGTCAACCAGTATGACGAGCTGTCTGGTCTGTCTGCCTACGCCCCCGCGATCCCGCGCGCCACGCTCAGCAGCTCGTACTCCCTCTGACTCCACTGGCGTAGCTCGGCTGCGTCGACGGCATCGCGACACAGATCCAGGAACACCTCGGCGCTCTCGCAGAAATACTTGCGGGCAAAGTCGACCGAGCCGTCCGCGATGCACGCGCCGTCGGCAAAGAGCTTCCAGCTAGATGGCTCACGAGAGTCGTCTCCGAGTGGCTTGATCTGCAACACATGCGGATTGCCAGCAGCACAGAGCTTTTCCTCGAGCTTCTGTACCGTAAAGCGCATCTGGTGGGAGAGGCTGCTCTTGATCATGGCCGAGGCGTAGCCATTTGGCTTATCCAGAAGATGCATGTGATTCGGTTTGACGATCAGGTTGTGGAAGTTACGCTCGCTGCGCACAGAGAAATTGTCCATACGGACTCCTTTCATCGATGTTGGCAGGGCCACCGTGCCTCTTGGCCGGTTGGCGTCGGAATCGTGGAGCCAACTCTCTACCCCGACTCTGGATAAAACACGCCCGCTCCTTGCGGGCACGATGGAGTCTATCAACGTGTACGGACAGAAATCAGGCACCGCTTGCGAAATGACGCGCGGGCGGCGCTTGATTTCGCCGGCTGTCGCTAGGCTTAAATCAGAAAAAGTGTCGAAATCAGCCGTGTAAAAGTACGGAAAAGTGTCGAAATAGGCACCTTAAAACTTCGGAAAAGTGTAGCTGGATGACAAAACAGCACTTAGAAGCCGGTGCTGGATGCGGGATCCTGCGGCCGCCTTCAGCTCTCGCTACTCATCGTCCCCGTCGTTGGGGTCGCCCTTGAGGGTGTTGATGTCCAGATACTCGTTATCGTCCTCTTTTTGCTGGGTCTCCGACTCCGCTTGGGTGGGGCCGGAGAACAGCCGGAATCCCTCAAACGCAATGACACCGAGCAGGGCAATGACAATGGCGATAAAGGCAACCTTGACTGCCTGCGGAAATTCCGAAAAACGCAGCGCCTTTTCCTCGGCGTAATAATCGGCGAAGCGCTCTTCGCCCGTGCTTTTGGTATACGCCGGTGCGGACGCGGCCTCCGGGTCATATTCCGGTGCAGGCGTGGCGGCGTACGGATCGTTGAGATAATCGCTCGATGTGGTGCCATAATCCTCGGTCTCGATGCGACCGGCGTCAGCATAGCCATCGGAATAATCGGAATATGCCGCACCGCCCTCATAGCCCGCGGCGCTCGTGTTGGCGGCAAAAAGCGGGTTAACTGGAACGTCGAGCGCCGGCATGCCGGTAGAGGTCTCATCCAGATCGGTTGCAGCCCAGGAATCGTAGGCAACCTGATGGGCAACGGGCTCATCGAGCCTTGTGATCGGAGGCTTGCGTGCCGCAGGAACAGGCAACTGCTGGGCGCTGTACATAACAGTGCTGTCGGCCGATTTGCCCTGCGTCGCTGCAGCGAGAAATGCCGCCGTCTCGGACGGGTCGCTTGCGGGGCGGGGAGCGGGCGTGGGCGCCGAAGTGGGTGCGGGCGTCGAAACAGGCGACTGCGCAGGAGTCGGCGCAGATGCGGGCTTAGGCGCAAGTGCGGGATTGGGGCTTGACGGGCGAGCCCCGCCGCCCATGAGTTCGTCGGCGGTCCACGG
This sequence comes from uncultured Collinsella sp., assembly GCA_959602645.1. Classification (GTDB taxonomy): domain Bacteria; phylum Actinomycetota; class Coriobacteriia; order Coriobacteriales; family Coriobacteriaceae; genus Collinsella. The sequence goes on from CAUGTZ010000005.1 coordinate 78,096, forward strand.
GCGATCATCCATCACGTCGTCAAGGCTCAGCGAAAACAGGTCGTCTTCACCCTCATCGAACATGCGGTGCACATGTCCATCAATTGCCGGAATCAATCCGCGACCGGTGCATGATGCCTTGCTCAACGCCATTCTGTTCCACCCTTTCGAAATACCAATGACATCGATTATATGGAACTTCCCAAGCGGCTCGGTCTTGGATTCATGCTTTCCAGAACTAGCGCCCAAAAAGGGGAGGGGTGCAGGCGCGCTGACTATTTGCCGCCGGCCGCCGCCTTGGCCTCATTGAGGTAGCTATAGAAGCTGTATTTGGAGATGCCAAAGAACTCGCAGGCGCGCTCGCTCGACTTGGAAATGAGGAAGGCGCCGCGACGGTCGAGGTAACCAATGGCACGAATGCGCTCGTCTTTGGTCATGAGTGCCGCGGGCTTGCCCACAAACTGTTCGCACTCGTGCAGCAGGTCCTCGAGCAGGTCGCCGATGTTCTTGGTAATGGGCTCGGGCTCGGTATAGCCCGTGCCGCCGGTGCCGGTAAAGGCGTCGAGCGAACGCTCAAAAGCCTTCATAAGCGTAATGTCAAAGTTGATGCCCAAAATGCCGACGGGCTTGCCCTCGTCGTTGCGGATAAAGATGGTTGAGGACTTGAGCAGCTTGCCATCGGTGGTTTTAGTGAGGTACGGCTCGCGGTCGTGTACGTCGGTGCTGCCCTCGTGCATGGACTCAAACACGATATGGCTGGGGCCGTCACCCAGTTTGCGCCCGCTGACGTGGCCGTTTTCGATCACTACGATGGAGTGGTCCACGTCCTCGGTCTCCAGATCGTGGACGACGACTTCGCAGTTGGGACCAAATTGGAGCGCCAGACCGTGTGCGAGGCGCTTGTAAAACTCAATCTGTGCGGGGGTCATGGGTGCCTTCCTAAAAATTAGTTTGGGCACACTTTGCCATAAACCACACTTGTTCGCAAATAACGATAGCGTCGCTGCGTTATGTGACCGTTCGGCGGCGAAAAGGTACCGATTACGGCAACAAACAATATGTTAGGTTTATCAATCAAAAAGTGTGATAGAACAGTGCTAACAAACTTTTTGTTTGGCATCCACATAAAAGTTCAGCCGTGTGAATGGGATCGGGCTGAAACGCGTATGCGGGGGCCGGCAAGAGAGGACTTAAGGAGTTCACCGTATGGCCGATAAGATCCAGTGGGCGGGCAACACGATGCCCAAGAGCGATGACAAGCACTTGGGAATCATGAGCCTCGACCACGTGAAGAAGGCCCGCGCCTTCCACCAGTCGTTCCCTCAGTACACCGTCACTCCGCTTGCCCGCCTGGACGGCCAGGCCGCGCGCCTGGGCCTGTCCAACCTGTGCGTTAAGGACGAGAGCTATCGCTTTGGCCTCAACGCCTTTAAGGTCCTGGGCGGCTCGTTTGCCATGGCCAACTACATTGCCGACGAGACCGGCAAGGACGTTGCCGACTGCACCTTCGATTACCTGACCTCCGATCAGCTGGCTGAGGACTTTGGCCAGGCTACCTTCTTTACTGCCACCGACGGCAACCATGGTCGCGGCGTGGCATGGGCTGCCAACAAGCTGGGCCAGAAGGCCGTCGTGCACATGCCCAAGGGTTCCACCAAGCCCCGCTTTGATAACATCGCCGCCGAGGGCGCCACGGTGACCATCGAAGAGGTCAACTACGACGAGTGCGTGCGCATGGCCGCCGCCGAGGCCGACGCTTGCGAGCGCGGTGTTATCGTTCAGGACACCGCCTGGGAGGGCTACGAGAAGATCCCGTCTTGGATCATGGAGGGCTACGGCACCATGGCTTCCGAGGCTGCCGAGCAGCTGCGCGAGATGGCCATCAACCGCCCGACGCACGTGTTTGTCCAGGCTGGCGTGGGTTCGCTCGCCGGCGCCGTGGTGGGCTACTTTACCAACCTGTATCCCGATAACCCGCCCACCTTCGTCGTGGTTGAGTGCGCACCTGCCGCCTGCCTGTACAAGGGCGCTGCCGCCGGCGACGGCGATCCGCGCATCGTGGACGGTGACATGCCCTCCATCATGGCCGGTCTGTGCTGCGGCGAGCCCAACATTCTGGGCTGGGATATCCTGCGCAACCACACCACCGCCTTCGTGTCCTGTCCCGACTGGGTCACCGCTCGCGGCATGCGCACCCTGGGCGCTCCCGAGAAGGGCGACCCGCGCGTCATCTCCGGCGAGTCCGGCGCTGTGACCACCGGCCTGGTCGAGACCCTCATGCTCGATCCCGAGTACGCCGAGCTCAAGGAACTCATCGGCCTGGACAAGACGAGCTCCGTGCTTTGCTTCTCCACCGAGGGCGACACCGACCCCGACCAGTATCGCCGCATTGTTTGGGAAGGCGAATATCCCACTTGCTAATCGTTGGGGCGGAGTAAATAGGTATCGCTCCGCCACCTCACAGGTAGATTCCTTCGTTTGAAAGGTTATGAACAATGGCTAAAGAACTCGATTTCGACGCAATCAAGGCTGCTGCTGAGTCCCACCGTGCTGATATGACGCGTTTTCTTCGCGCAATGATTAGCCACCCCTCTGAGTCTTGCGAGGAGGGCGAGGTTGTCGCTTGCATCAAGGCCGAGATGGAGAACCTTGGCTATGACGAGGTCAAGGTCGACGGCCTTGGCAACGTTATGGGCTTTATGGGCGAGGGCGACAAGATCATCGCCATCGACTCTCACATCGACACCGTCGGCATCGGCAACATCGAGAACTGGGATGCCGATCCCTATGAGGGCTACGAGACCGACGAGATCATCTACGGCCGCGGCGGCTCCGACCAGGAGGGTGGCATGGCTTCTGCTACCTACGCTGCCAAGATGATGAAGGACATGGGCCTCATCCCCGAGGGCTACAAGATCATGGTCGTCGGCACCGTCCAGGAAGAGGACTGCGACGGCATGTGCTGGCAGTACATCTACAACAAGGACGGCATTAAGCCCGAGTTCGTCATTTCCACTGAGCCCACCGACGGCGGCATCTATCGCGGTCACCGCGGCCGCATGGAGATCCGCGTCGACGTTCACGGCACCTCCTGCCACGGCTCCGCTCCCGACCGCGGCGATAACGCCATCTACAAGATGGCCGACATCATCGCCGACGTCCGCGCCCTCAACAACAACGGCTGCGACGAGTCGACCGACATCAAGGGCCTCGTCAAGATGCTCGACCCCAAGTACAACCCCGAGCACTTCGAGGATGCCCGCTTCCTGGGCCGCGGCACCTGCACCGTCAGCCAGATCTTCTACACCAGCCCCAGCCGTTGCGCCGTGGCTGACTCCTGCGCCATCTCCATCGACCGTCGCATGACCGCCGGTGAGACCTGGGAGTCCTGCCTGGACGAGATCCGCAACCTGCCGGCTGCCAAGAAGTACGGCGACGACGTGAAGGTCTCCATGTACATGTACGACCGTCCGTCCTGGACCGGCGAGGTCTACGAGACCGAGGCTTACTTCCCCACGTGGATCAACAAGGAGACCGCTCCGCACGTCAAGGCCCTCGTCGACGCCCACAAGGCCATGTTCGGTGACGAGCGCATCGGCTGCGAGCCCAGCATGGACAAGCGCACCGGTCGTCCGCTGTGCGACAAGTGGACCTTCTCCACGAACTGCGTTTCCATCCAGGGCCGCTATGGCATCCCCTGTGTGGGCTTTGGCCCGGGTGCCGAGTCTCAGGCTCACGCTCCCAACGAGGTCACCTACAAGGACGACCTGGTCACCGCTGCCGCCATGTATGTGGCTGCTCTGAACCTCTACGATCCGAGCCAGGCCGATGGCGATGCCACCGTGTTCCGCGCCGGTCTGACCAACAACAAGATCGACTAGTCCCATTCCTCGATTTTGTTGAGCCGGGGGCCGCTCGTGTCCCCGGCATCCCCTGTTGACTTGGGGCCCGCGGTCGTTATCTCCCATGCTTCCTCAACGGTAGCGGGTCCTCGTCATAGTGCTCTGCATGTTCTAGCCACACGCGCATGCCGGAGCACATCTACTCATTGCGATCGTTTCACCTTTAGAAAGGACATTTACATGGACGCCAAGTTTACCGAGCTCGTCGAGCAGCTGAACGGCCTCGATTTTAAGGGCATGTACGGCAGCGACTTCCTGCACACCTGGGATAAGACCACCGATGAGCTCAAGGCGCTCTACATCGTCGCCGACGCCCTGCGCGAGCTGCGCGAGAACAACGTTTCGTCCAAGATCTTCGACTCGGGCCTGGCCGTCTCGCTGTTCCGCGACAACTCCACCCGCACGCGCTTCTCCTTCTCTAAGGCCGCCAACCTGCTCGGCCTTGAGCTGCAGGACCTGGACGAGAAGAAGTCCCAGATCGCCCACGGCGAGACCGTCCGCGAGACCGCTACCATGATTTCCTTCATGGCCGACGTCATCGGCATCCGTGACGACATGTACATCGGCAAGGGCGACGCCTACATGGCCGAGGTCTCCGAGTCCGTGCAGCAGGCTTACGAGGATGGCGTTCTGGATCACCGTCCCACGCTCATCTCCCTGCAGTCCGACTCCGATCACCCCACGCAGTCCTCTGCCGACATGCTCTACCTCATCAACGAGTTTGGCGGTCTTGAGAACCTCAAGGGCAAGAAGGTTGCCGTTACCTGGGCCTATTCGCCCTCTTACGGCAAGCCGCTGTCCTGCCCGCAGTCGCTGATCAGCCTGCTGCCCCGTTTTGGCATGGACGTCACCCTGGCCCACCCCGAGGGCTACGACCTCATGCCCGAGGTCGTCGAGCGCGCCAAGAGCTACGCCGCCGAGTCCGGCACCACCTTTAAGCAGGTCAACACCATGGCCGAGGCCTTCGAGGGTGCCGACATCGTGATCCCCAAGAGCTGGGCTCCGTTTGCCGCCATGGAGAAGCGCACCAACCTGTACGCCGAGGGCGACGATGCCGGCATCGCTGCGCTCGAGAAGGAGCTGCTCGCTCAGAACGCTACGCATCAGGACTGGTGCTCCACGACCGAGCTCATGGAGAAGACTGCCAACGGCCAGGACACCATCTTTATGCACCCGCTGCCCGCCGACATCTCCGGTGTCTCCTGCGAACACGGCGAGGTCAACGCCGACGTCTTTGACATGCACCGTGTGGGCATGTACAAGGAGGCCAGCTACAAGCCGTACGCTATCGCAGCTATGATGTTCCTGCAGAAGGTTGCCGATCCCGCCGCTACCCTCAAGGCCCTCGACGAGCGCAACACCGCCCGTTGGTTCCAGGCCTAAAGCTGGGCTGAGGTAAGCCATGTAAAGGGGGCGCTCTGCCAACCGGCGGGGTGCCCCCTTTTTGCATCGTGGGCGTGCGGGATAAGCGCTTTCGATGTAGATGCCCCGCGACGCGAGTTATGGGTACGATGGTTTCAGGGGAGGTATCGCCATGAAACTTGGTTGCGTCATTATGGCTTCGGGCGAGGGTAAGCGGTTTGGCTCTAACAAGATGCTTGCCGATATCTATGGCGAGCCGCTGATTGCCCGGACCATCGATTCGGTTCCCCAGGGCTTTGACGTCGTGGTTTCGACGCGTTGGCCCGAGGTCGCCCAGATTTGCGAGGACAAGCATTGCCCGTGCGTGCTGCACGATGGCGAGCTGCGCAGCGAAAGCGTCCGTGCGGGCCTTTCGTGGGGAGTCGATCGTAACTGGAAAGGTTGCCTCTTTTTGCCGGGCGACCAGCCGCTCGTGAGTTCGGATTCATTCGAGGCTATGGTTCGCGCGTTTGACGAGCGCGGCCGCAAGCGTCCGGTGCGTCTTGCGTGCAACGGCGAGCCTTCGAGCCCGGTGCTCTTTCCGGCGGAACTGTTCGATGCACTTATGTGTCTTGAGGGCAAGGACGGCGGCGGTTCGATCCTTAAAGACCGTACCGACGTGGTGCTGGTCGAGGCGCGTGCTTACGAACTGTGGGACGTCGATACCGCCAAGGGACAGCGACGCATAACGGAGCATATCGCCGCCTGCTCGTATTTTGATCGCGTGGCCAGCTGCATCAACCAATAAGGAGCAATTATGATCATCATCAAAAACGGTGCGCTCGTGACGCCCCAGGGGCTTCGCCGCGCCGATCTTGCTATGGACGGCGATAAGATCGTGCGGATCGCCGCGGCGATTGAGCCGGCCGAGGGCGATACCGTCGAGGATGCCGCGGGCTGCTGGGTATTCCCCGGCTTTATCGATGGGCACACGCACATGCAGTGTTGGACCGGCATGGACTGGACGGCCGATAGCTTTGAGACCGGCACACGTGCGGCTGCCTGCGGCGGCACGACGACCATCGTCGACTACGCGACGGCCGATCGCGGCGTGACCATGCCCGATGCCTTGGCCGAGTGGCATCGCCGCGCCGACGGCACCTGCACGGCCAACTACGCTTTTCATATGGCACTCGCCGAGTGGAATGAGCGCAACCGCGCCGATCTTTCGGCCATGCGCGAGGCGGGCGTGTCGTCGTTTAAGACCTACTTTGCCTACGACCACCTGCGCTTGGACGATGCCGAGACACTCGAGGTGCTCGAGGAGCTCAAGCGTCTCGGCGGTATCCTGTGCGTGCATTGCGAGAACGGCACGCTCGTGAACGAGCTGCAGAAGCGCGTGTACGAGCAGGGGATTCATGGGCCCGAGGGGCATGCGCTCAGCCGTCCGGACGTGTGTGAGGCCGAGGCCGTGAGCCGCCTGCTGTATCTGGCGCACTTGGCCGGCGACGCACCGGTCAACGTGGTGCATCTTTCGACCAAGCTGGGGCTCGAGGCCATTCGCGCTGCCAAGGCGCGCGGGCAGAAGAACATCTATGTCGAGACCTGCCCTCAATATCTGATGCTCGACGACACCTGCTATCTGGAGCAGGGAGAGGATGGCTTTGCGGGTGCCAAGTATGTGATGAGTCCGCCGTTGCGCCATGCTGGCGACCGTGCGGCTCTGCGCGAGGCGCTTGTGGCCGGCGAGATCGATACCATCGCTACCGACCACTGCAGCTTTAATCTGCACGGGCAAAAGGACCGCGGGCGCGACGACTTCCGCGCGATTCCCAACGGCGGGCCCGGCGTGGAGCATCGTCCCGTCGCGATCGCCACGAGCTTTGAGGGACAGCTGGGCCCCGAGGACCTCTGCCGCCTGATGAGCGAGAACCCGGCGCGCGTCTTTGGCATGTATCCGCGCAAGGGCTGTCTTGCCGAGGGTGCCGATGCCGACGTGTGCGTGTGGGATCCCCAGGCGCGCTGGACGATCAGTGCCGCGACGCAGCATCAGGCCGTGGACTACACGCCGCTCGAGGGCTTTGAGGCGCACGGCCGCGCCAAGGCTGTGTTTGTGAACGGCGTACTGGCTGCGCGCGACGGCGAGCCCACCGGAGCCCAGCCCGGCCGCTACGTCCCCCGCTAGTAGCAAGGGTGCCGCCAGGGTAGCTAAAAGAGCCCCGTCCCAAATTAGCTACCCCTGGAGGCTGGTGGCGACGATGGGGCGGTCGAGATCTGTCTCGAAGCGGTCGGCCATCGTGGGGTCGCTGAGCGTGTCGACTTGGTTGAGCATGACGCGTGCGGTGCAGAGTCCCAGCGCCTGCATCTCGGCATTGAGCACCTGGGCGACGCGCCCTGGGGTGGCAGTGTCGGTGGGCTCGCAGCCGCAGCGCTCGCAGAAGAGCTCGGAGCGATGGACAACCTCGGCGACGGGCTTGCCCAGCCCCGAGGCGCCGACGAGCCAGACAACGTTGGCCGTGCCAGAGGGAATCACCGGCTCCCAGGTGGCGTGGGCCTTGAGCGGGAGTCGCTTGCTGCCGTCCGCCTCGGCCAACACATAGTCAAAGCGCTGTGCCAGCTCGTTGAGCGGCTCGGCGGGGGCGGAGAGCTTGCCTGTCTCCGGGTCCAAAACACCCGCCTGGCAGATGTTTCCGCGGCTCATGCCAGCACATGCCTCGCAGGTGCAGCCGGGAACATGCAGGGCTCCCGGTTTCCAGGGCGCGGCGTCCAGGCGACGGCTCGACCCGTCCCACGGCACGCCGGCGACGGGGAACATGCGCGTGGTGGTGCAGAGGAGCACGCGGCCGCCAGCGCGCATGAGCTCGAGACCCAGCGTCTTCAGCAACGTCGACTTGCCGCCGCTGCCGATAATCGCGGTAATGCCCGGCTCGATCCTGAGCGCCGAGGCAAGATTGCCGCTAACCGTTTCCATCTGTTCACCGCCGTATAATACTGTGATAATAAATAATCATCAGAGTAGCGGTCGAACCGCTTTTGCTCTGCTCAAACCGTAGCACAGGGAGGTGCCCCGGGAATGCTCGTTTATGTTCGCGGCGCCGGTGATATCGCCACGGGCGTCGCTGCCCGTTTGGTACGCGCCGGCGTGTCGGTCGTTATGGCCGATATCGCGGTTCCCACGTGCATCCGTCGCACAATCAGTTTTTGCGAGGCCATTCGCCTGGGCGAGGTCCAGGTCGAGGGCATTCGCGCTCGCTTGGCGCAGACGCCGGCGGAGGCGCTTGCAATTACCGAGGCCGGAGACGTCGCCGTCGTGGTAGACCCCCAGGCCAAGATGCTCGACGAACTGAAACCTGCTGCCGTGGTCGACGCGATTCTGGCCAAGCGCAACTTGGGCACCACGCGCGACATGGCGCCTGCCGTCATCGCCGTGGGGCCGGGCTTTACCGCGCCGGTCGATTGCGACGCCGTGGTCGAGACCATGCGCGGACATTTTCTCGGCCGTGTCATTACCCAAGGTTCGCCCCAGCCCAACACGGGCGTGCCGGGCATCATCGCCGGCTATGGTAAGGAGCGTGTTATCCACAGCCGCGCCGCCGGCGTGTTTCGGTCCGACCGCGCAATCGGCGACATCGTGAGTGCCGGAGACGTGATTGGCTACGCGGGCGATACGCCCATGGTCACGCAGATCGATGGCTGCTTGCGCGGCCTTTTGGCGAACGGCGTGCAGGTGACTGAGGGCTTTAAATGCGCTGATGTCGATCCGCGCGGCGATGCCAGCTATGTCAACTACATTTCGGACAAGGCGACGTCGGTCGGCGGCGGTGTGCTCGAGGCGCTCGCTATGCTCACCGATGTCTTTAGAGGATAGAAGGCGGCAATGGAAAAGCTCGATGTTGTGAATGCGGCGCTTGGCGCTCTGAAGGCTGGTAAGACGTGCGAGTTGGTGGTAGTTGCCGGCACGGCAGGGTCGTCACCGCGCGGTGTGGGCGCATGGATGGCCGTCTTTGCCGATGGCAGCCAGGCGGGCACCATCGGCGGCGGCAAGATTGAGCTCTTTGCGCTGGATGAGGCGCGCGAGCTGCTGGCCGCAGAGCAATCGCGTCTGGTTCGCTACACCATGGGCGGCGAGAACTCCGATACCGGCATGATCTGCGGCGGAGCCATCTGCCTGTGCTACTTGCATCTGGATGAGACCCAGGCGCCGTTGTTCCGGGAAATTGCCGACGTCTTGGCCTATCGGCGCATCGGCGACTTCGTTATCGACTTTGAGCCGTTTATCGCGAGCGCGCTCGAGGGCGATGTGGCCGAGTACCATGGCGAGGAATCGCGCCGCACCATTGCGGGCTGCCCCGGGCTTTCGCTGGTGGAGGAGGGGAGTAAGGTCACCTACACCAACGCCGCCTCCGAGATTCCCCCGGCGCACATCGAGACGCTCTGCCCCGAGGGCCTGACCTACATCTTTGGCTGCGGACACGTGGGCGCCGCGACGGCGCGGGTGCTCACGGCGGCGGGCTTTGCCGTCGTGGCTTGCGACGACCGCCCCGGCACGCTGACCCCCGAATGGGTGCCCGGTGTCTACGATCGTCGCCTGGTCGATTACAAGAACCTGAGCAAGCAGTGCCCCATCGGCCCGCGCGACCTGGTGGTCGTCGCCACGGCGGGTCACAAGTCCGATATAGACGTGGTGATTCAGGCCATGCGCGCCAAGCCTGCCTACCTGGGCTGCCTGGGATCGCGCCGCAAGACGGCCTTTGTGCGGGCTCGCTTGGAGCAGGAGGGCTTTACGCAGGAACAGATCGACGGGCTGCACCTGCCGATCGGCGTTGCCATCGAGGCCGAGGACCCCGAGGAGATCGCCATCTCCATAGCCGCCGAGATGATCCACCTGCGCCGCACCAAGCTCGTCCCCCGCAAGCGCTAGTCGCATCTCAAATGAGCTGCCCCAGCCCTCTGCCGCATGCGGGTCAAAATGCTACCTGTGCCATATGCCCTATAATGTCCGCCCGTTGGGCGGCATAGGGCCGCTGCCTAGGGTATGGGAGGCGCAAATGGCAGAGTCGGCAGCAGGGGACGCCCTGTTCGAGCGTACGGGAGAAGTATCGTTTGTGCAGGTATTGCCCCATGCGTTGCAACATGTGCTGGCGGCGTTCGCGGGCATCGTCACGCCCGCCATCATCATTGCGTCGGTCTGCGGCTTTACCCCTCAAGAGGAAGCCGCCGTCATTCAGGCATCGCTGGTTCTCTCGGCGCTCGACATTTTCCTTCAACAGTTCCCCATAAAAGGCATCGTTGGTTCGGGCCTGCCCATCGTGATGGGCGCGAGCTTCACCTTCGTGCCGGCGCTCAAGGCGGTCGGTCTCGAGCTTGGCTTTGAGGCCGTGCTGGGCGCCCAGGTAATCGGTGGCGCGCTCGTCGTGCTCTTCGGCCTGCTGTTTAGGCGCGTGAGTTTTCTGTTCCCGGCCCCGGTGCTCGGCACCGTCATCTTTGTCATTGGCCTGTCTCTGTGCCCGGTCGCTGTGGCTTCTATGGCGGGCGGGGAGGGCGCTGCTGATTTCGGCAGTGTCACCAACTGGGCCGTCGCGCTCGTGACGTTTGTCGTCACCTTTGCGGCCGGTAACTACGGCAAGGGCGCGCTTAGGCTGGGCAGCATCTTGGCCGGTATCTGCGCGGGCTTTGTTTTGGCTGCGGTGTTGGGCATGGTCGATTTCTCGGCCATCGCGACTGCCAGCTGGTTCGCCCCGCCGGCTCTGGGCGCCCATCGCCTAGTGTTCGACCCGGCCGCGTGCGCCGTCGTGGGCGTCGTCGCCATTGTCAACGCCGTGCAGGTCATGGGCGAGTTTGCCGCCGTGTCGTCCGCTGCGCTCGATACCCCTGCGACCGATAGCCAGATCTCGGGTGGCCTGATCGCCAACGGCCTGGTCGGTATGCTGTCAGGCTTTTTGGGCGGCGTCCCCACGGCAACCTTTGGCCAGAATGTGGGCATTATCGCCGAGAACAAGGTCGTCAACCGCATGGTCTTTACGCTTGCCGCCGCCATCTTGCTCATCGCGGGCCTGCTGCCCAAGTGCGCGGCAGTGCTCACGTCCATTCCGCAGCCGGTAATCGGCGGCGCCACGATCGGCGTGTTCGCGACCATTGGCATGAACGGTGTGGTCATGTTTGCCCGCCACGGCCTGTCTCAGCGCGATACCACGCTCATGGGTCTCTCTATCGCCTTTGGCACGGGCATTGAGCGCACGGCCGGCGCGCTTGCTGGCGCTGGATTCCCGGCATGGGTCGGCACGGTGTTCGGTGGCTCATCCATTGCCGTCGCCGCGCTCGTTGCTGTGATCCTCAACCTGGTCCTGCCTCGCCAAAAATAACGCCTCATATATGAGTTGCGGTGAAATACGGGCTGTTTAAGCCTGTTAGGCCGCCAAACAGTCCCTATTTCACCGCAACTGCTTGTTGGGACCCATTTGTGCGGGGGAGTTGTGGAGTTGTGCAGGCAGACGAGGTTTTTCTGGAAATACGCTCTCGATGCGCGTATAGTACCGATTGTTTTGTCGGCTCCTGCTGTGTCGAGTCCAAACCGCGAAATGCCATGAGCGGCGCGGATGCAGCCAGGAGGCACGAGGACAACCCATCGTGGCCACGCCCCGTGCTTAAAACCCCAAGAAGGAGTGAACAATGGCAGAAGAGAAGTATGTGCCGCGTCTGAAGACCAAGTACAACAACGAGGTCAAGCAGCAGCTTCAGGACAAGTTCCAGTACGAGAACGTCATGATGATCCCCAAGTTTGAGAAGATCGTCGTGAACATGGGTGTCGGCGAGGCCGCTACCGATTCCAAGGCCATCGACGGTGCCGTGCGCGACCTGCGCGCCATCACCGGCCAGCAGCCGATGATCACCCGTGCCCGCAAGTCCATCGCTACCTTCCGCCTGCGCGCTGGTATGCCGATCGGCTGCAAGGTTACCCTGCGTGGCGACCGTATGTGGGAGTTCTTCGATCGTCTGACCTCCGTCGCGATCCCCCGTATCCGCGACTTCCGCGGCATCTCCGCCAAGAGCTTCGACGGCCGTGGTAACTTCTCCATGGGCGTCACCGAGCAGCTCATCTTCCCCGAGATCGACTTCGACTCCGTCGATCACCAGCGTGGTATGGACATCACTTTCGTGACCACCGCCAACACCGATGAGGAGGCCAAGGCCCTTCTGGACGCCTTCGGTTTCCCGTTCAAGAAATAGGTTCACCTGCCCTATGAGCGCCGTTCCCAGAAGGGGGCGGCGCTTGGGGCGAACAATACTCTATGTGAGGAGGATATAAGTGGCTAAGACATCGATGATCGTCAAGTGCAATCGCAAGCAGAAGTTCTCTACTCGTGAGTACACGCGCTGCCAGCGCTGCGGCCGTCCGCACTCTGTGTACCGCAAGTTCGGCCTGTGCCGTGTCTGCTTCCGCGAGCTTGCACTCAAGGGCGAGCTTCCCGGCGTTAAGAAGGCCAGCTGGTAAGTCACTACCAGCGTTTCAAGCATCAGTTTGGAACAGGGAAAACGCGCTAAAAAGGCTTTGCCGTTAAGGGCGGCGAAGAACCAAGAGCACGTGTTCATCAAGAACGAAGGAGAATCTGTATGAACCTTACAGACCCGATCGCAGATATGCTTACGCGCATCCGTAACGCTAACTCTGTGAACAAGGCCACGGTCTCCATGCCGAGCAGCAAGAAGCTCGTCGAGATCGCTCGTGTTCTGCACGAGGAGGGCTACATCGAGGGCTACGATGTCGAGGACACCGTTCCCCAGAAGACTCTGCACATCACGCTTAAGTATGGTCCCAAGAAGGCTAAGGTCATCAACGGCATCCGCCGCATTTCCAAGCCGGGCCTGCGTAAGTACACCGGCGTTGCCGACATGCCCCGCGTCCGCGGCGGCCTTGGTACCGCCATTATTTCCACCAGCCATGGCGTCATGACCGACCGCGATGCTCGCAAGCACAACGTCGGCGGCGAGATCATCGCTTACGTCTGGTAATTCGCTCGGTAGGTAGAAGGAAAGGAGATCACCGTGTCTCGTATCGGTAATAAGCCTGTCCAGATTCCCGCCGGAGTCGAAGTGGCAGTCAACGGCAACAACGTTGTCGTCAAGGGCCCCAAGGGCCAGCTCGAGCTCGATGTCTTTGAGAAGCTCGCTATCAACGTCGAGGACAACGTCCTCACCGTTTCCCGTCCCGACGACGAGCGTGAGACCCGTGCCCGCCACGGCCTCACCCGCGCCCTCATCCACAACATGGTTGTCGGCGTTTCCGAGGGCTTCGAGAAGAAGCTCGAGCTCGCCGGCGTCGGTTACCGCGTGCAGCAGAAGGGCAAGAACCTCGAGTTCTCCCTGGGCTTCTCGCACCCCGTGATCGTCGAGGCTCCCGAGGGCATCACCTTCGAGGTTCCCGACAACACCCACGTGAACGTCAAGGGTATCAACAAGCAGCAGGTCGGTCAGATCGCCGCTGAGATCCGCGGCCATCGTCCTCCCGAGCCTTACAAGGGCAAGGGTATCCACTACGTTGGCGAGCACATCCGCCGCAAGCTGGGTAAGGCCGCCAAGTAGTCGTAACCGACTCACTCGCATAAGACCAGCACCCCGTCAGGTGCTGGCAAGATCAACCTTTTTAGGAGTTTACGTATGAACAAGCATAAGGCGAAGCTGGAAGGCCTCAAGCGTCGTCAGCGTCGTGTTCGCGGCAAGGTCTCGGGTACCTCCGAGCGTCCGCGTCTTCGCGTGACCCGTACTAACGCCAACATCTATGCCCAGATCATCGACGACAGCAAGGGCTCTAGCCTGACGCTCGTCTCTGCCTCGACCCTCGAGGCCGAGTTCAAGGGCACCCACACCTCGAACAAGGAGGCTGCGGAGAAGGTCGGTCAGCTCGTTGGCAAGCGCGCCATCGAGGCCGGCATCACCAAGGTCGCCTTCGATCGCGGTGGCCGTATCTACCATGGCCGCGTCAAGGCCCTCGCCGACGGTGCTCGTGCCGCCGGTCTCGAGTTCTAGGAGGTATGTAGCACATGGCTCGTAATCAGAAGCAGCAGCGCGAGGCCTCCGAGTTCGAGGAGCGCGTCGTTTACATCAACCGCGTGTCGAAGACCGTCAAGGGTGGTCGTCGCATGAGCCTCGTCGCTCTCGTCGTCGTTGGCGACGGCAAGGGCAACGTCGGCGTTGGCATGGGCAAGTCCGCTGAGGTGCCCCTGGCCATCTCCAAGGCGTCTCTCGATGCCAAGAAGAACATGTTCCACGTGCCGGTGACCGAGCAGGGCACCATCCCGCACGAGGTTCTCGGCCACTTTGGTGCCGGCCGCATCATCATCAAGCCCGCTGTCGAGGGTACCGGCGTTATCGCCGGCGGCGCTGTGCGTCCCCTCTTCGAGCTTGCTGGCATCAAGAACGTCCTGTCCAAGTCCCTCGGTACCGACAACGGCCTCAACATCATCAAGGCTGCCGTCGAGGGCCTCAAGGAGCTCTCCAGCCCTGAGGACGTCGCGGCTCGCCGTGGCCTGACGGTCTCCGAGATGTTCGTCGGTAAGGAGAACTAAGCATGGCTGACACCATCAAGATCAAGCAGGTCCGCAGCACCAACGGTTGCAAGCAGGACCAGGTCCGTACTGTCCGTGCCCTCGGTCTCCACAGGATCCGCGAGGTTCGCGAGATTGCTGACAACGAGTCCGTCCGCGGCATGATCTTCAAGGTCAAGCACCTTGTCGAGATTGTAGAGGAGTAGCAAATGCAGCTTCACGATCTTACTCCCGCGCCCGGTTCCACCAAGAACCGCAAGCGCGTCGGCCGTGGCAATTCTTCGGGTCACGGCACCACTTCTGGCCGCGGCCAGAAGGGCCAGGGTTCCCGCTCTGGCGGCACCAAGGGTGCCGGCTTCGAGGGTGGCCAGACTCCGCTGGCTATGCGCCTGCCCAAGCTTCCGGGCTTCCGCAACCCCCGTCGTATCGAGTACACCGCTGTTAACGTTGAGCGTCTCGAGCGTAAGTTCGAGGATGGCGCTGTGATCGACGGTGCCGCTCTTAAGGCCGCTCGCATCACCAAGAGCGAGTTCGAGCCCGTCAAGGTGCTCGGCAATGGTGAGCTCACCAAGAAGTTCACGGTCAAGGTCGACAAGGTAAGCGCTTCTGCGCAGGCCAAGATCGAGGCCGCCGGCGGAAAGGTCGAGCTGCCGTGCTAAATGGTCTTAAGAATGCTTTCCGCATCAAAGAATTGCGCGAAAAGATTCTTTTTACCATAGCTATGCTCGTCGTGTACCGCATTGGTGCGCACGTTCCTGTGCCCGGCATTCCCTTCCAGGGGATGCTGGGCCTTTTCTCGACCGATAACAATTCGGTCGCCGCAGGTGCTATGGCCCTCCTGAATCTTTTCTCTGGCGGCGCGTTGAGCTATGTGTCGGTGTTTTCGCTGGGCATCATGCCTTACATCACCAGCTCAATCATCCTCCAGATGCTCCAGGCCGTTGTGCCTTCCCTGCATGAGCTTGCCCGCGAGGGCGAGGTCGGTCAGACCAAGATTACGCAGTATTCGCGTTACCTCACCCTGGCTCTGGCAATCCTCAACTCCGTGGGTTACCTCTTCCTCTTTAAGAGCTTCGGCATCAGCTTTAATGGCGCCGGCGCTCCCGAGATCATCTTCGACCTCATGATCGTCGGCACGCTCACTGCGGGCGCTATGCTGATCATGTGGATTGGTGAGCTCATCACCCAGCGCGGTATCGGCAATGGTATGTCCCTGATCATCTTTGCGAACATCATGGCCGGCCTGCCGCAGGCGATCTTCTCCAGCACCGAGGGTAATGCCGGTGGCATCATCACCATGGTGATCATCTGCGCCATCATCCTGCTGGTTATCCCGCTGATTGTTTTTCTTGAGCGCGGCCAGCGCCGCATCCCGGTCTCCTACGCTAAGCGCGTCGTGGGCCGTCGCATGATGGGTGGCCAGACCACCTACCTGCCCATCAAGGTCAATACCGCGGGTGTCGTGCCGATCATCTTCGCTTCGGCGCTGCTGTACTTCCCGGCTCAGATTGCCGTGTTCTTCCCCGGCATCGGCTGGATTCAGGCAGTTGCCTCTGCGCTTTCGACCGGTTGGCTCAACTGGGTGCTTAATGTTGTCCTCATCGTGTTCTTCGCGTACTTCTACACCTCCATGGTGTTCAACCCCGATGACACGGCCGACAACCTTAAGAAGCAGGGCGGCTTTATTCCGGGCGTCCGTCCGGGTAGGGCTACCGCGGCCTACATCAAGAACGCGCTCAACAAGATCACGCTTCCCAGCGCTGTCTTTTTGGCGCTCATCGCCATCGTGCCTTCGATCATCTTCTCCTTCACGGGTAACCATCTGATCCAGGCATTTGGCGGCACGTCCATCCTCATCATGGTCGGCGTCGTGCTCGACACGGTCGATAAGCTCGAAGGCCAGATCAAGATGTATGATTACGATGGATTCTTTAAATAGGCTAGAGGAGGATTGCTCATGAACCTCGTATTGCTCGGAGCTCCGGGTGCCGGTAAGGGCACCGTCGCACAGGAGCTCGTCGCCGAGTTTGGCGTCGCTCACATTTCCACGGGCGACCTGCTGCGTGCTGCCGTCAAGGGTGGCACCGAGCTTGGTATTCAGGCTAAGAAGTACATGGACGCTGGCGAGCTCGTTCCCGACCAGCTCGTGATCGACCTTGTCAAGGAGCGCCTTGCTGCCGATGACGCCCAGCAGGGCTTCATCCTCGACGGCTTCCCGCGCAACACCGCCCAGGCTGTGACGCTCGATTCCGAGCTCTCCGCCATGGGTCGCGAGATCGACTGCGCCCTTCTGGTCGACGTGGCCCCCGAGGTCATCATCGATCGTCTGTCTTCGCGTCGCACCTGCCGCGCCTGCGGTTACACCGGCACCGCTGCCGATGCTACCTGCCCCAAGTGCGCCGGCGAGATGTATCAGCGCGACGACGACAAGCCCGAGACCATCAAGAACCGTCTCGACGTCTACGAGAAGTCCACGAGCCCGCTCGTCGACTACTATCGTGGCCAGGGTCTGCTCAAGTCGGTCAACGGTGACCAGGCTCGCGAGACCGTGTACGGGGATGTCAAAGAGGCTCTTGGTCTATGATCAAGATTAAGTCTGCAACGCAAATCGAGCAGATGAAGAAGGCAGGAGCGCTATCTAAGATGGCGCTCCGCCACGTTGGAGCCATGGTGCGCCCTGGTGTTTCGACCTTTGAGCTCGATCAGCTCGCGGAGCAGATTATCCGTATGCATGGCGGCACCCCGGCCTTTAAGGGTTACGGCGGGTTCCCCGGTACCATTTGCGCATCGATTAACGATGCCGTGGTCCACGGTATTCCCAACCCCGACATGATCCTGCGCGATGGCGATATCATCTCCATCGATACGGGAGCCGTTGTCGACGGTTGGGTTGGCGATAACGCTTGGACGTTTTTTGTCGGCACACCCACGCCCGAGGCCAAGGCCCTGTGCGAGGTCACGCGCGATTGCCTTAAGGCTGCCATCGAGCAGGCTGTTCCCGGTAACCATATCGGGGATGTTGGTTACGCCGTTCAGTCCCTCGCCGAGTCTCACGGTTACGGCGTGCTTCGTGACTATGTGGGCCATGGCATTGGCCGCGTGATGCACGAGGACCCCAACGTTCCTAACTATGGAAAGAAGGGGAGGGGCGTTCGCCTCCAGGCCGGCATGGTCATTGCCATCGAGCCGATGGTTACGATGGGTTCCAACCATGTGAGCACGGGCTCCGACGGTTGGATTGTTACGACCAACGACCACCTGCCCGCCGCACACTACGAGAACACCGTCGCCATTACCAATGACGGTCCGGTGATTCTCACCACGGATGCCCAAGGTGCTTGGTGTTCGCTCCAAGGCGGAGAAATGTAACAAGTTCCACTTAGTTGTGGAGCCATTACGAAGTTATTACGATGCGTGCATACGTGTTGTAAAATACTCAATCGCTGTCGTTTTCTAGAGAAAGATGATTGCTTGTGAAGAAGGAAGACGCAATTGAGCTCGAGGGTACGGTAAAGGAACCGCTGCCCAACGCCATGTTTAAGGTCGAGCTCGAGAACGGTCATTCGGTTCTGTGCAACATTTCTGGCAAGATCCGAATGAATTACATCCGTATTCTCCCCGGTGACAGGGTTGTCGTGGAGCTTTCCCCGTACGACCTGACCCGCGGCCGCATCACCTATCGCTACAAATAGCGGCACGCATACACGCACTCCATTTCCGGCTGCAGGCTTAGCTCAACCTACGGTCGGATTGTGTGTGAAGACCAGCCATAGTTTTAAACGCCTGCGGCTGGGCGAGTAGATAGTAGGGAAGTAGTTTGAGCGCTACCGAAAGGAAGAACGATGAAGGTACGTCCTTCGGTCAAGAAGATGTGCGATAAGTGCAAAATCATTAGGCGCCATGGCAAGGTCCTCGTCATTTGCGAGAACCCCCGTCATAAGCAGCGTCAGGGTTAAGAGAGGAGACTACGTTGGCCCGTATTAATGGTGTCGACCTCCCGCGTGAGAAGCGCGTTGAGATCGGTCTGACCTACATTTACGGCATCGGCCGCACCACTGCGACGAAGATCTGCGTCGAGTGCAACGTTAACGTGGATACGCGCGTTAAGGACCTCACCGAGGATGAGGTTAACGCCATCCGCGATTATATCGATAAGAACCAGATCATGGTTGAGGGTGACCTCCGCCGTGAGCGCAACCAGAACGTCAAGCGCCTTATGGACATCGGCTGCAACCGCGGCCTTCGTCACCGCAAGGGCCTCCCGGTCCGCGGCCAGCGCACCCACACTAACGCTCGTACCCGCAAGGGCCCGAAGCGTCAGATCGGTGCTAAGAAGAAGAAATAAGGAGCGCTAGATAGATGGCTACTGCTAAGAAGAACGTTCGCGCTGCCCGTCTGAAGCGCGCGGACCGTAAGAACATTTCCGTGGGCCAGGCTCACATTCGTTCTACGTTCAACAACACGATCGTTTCGATCACCGATCCCCAGGGCAACGTCATTTCCTGGAAGTCGGCTGGCCAGGTGGGCTTCAAGGGCTCCCGTAAGTCCACGCCGTTCGCTGCCCAGATGGCTGCCGAGGCTGCTGCCAAGCAGGCCATGGAGCACGGTATGAAGAAGGTTTCCGTCTTCGTCAAGGGCCCCGGCTCCGGTCGTGAGACCGCCATCCGCTCCCTCCAGGCTGCTGGCCTCGAGGTCTCGAGCATCCAGGACAAGACCCCCATCCCGCACAACGGCTGCCGCCCCAAGAAGCGTCGCCGCGTGTAACTGAAAGGATCGTATCAATATGGCAATCGACAGGACTCCTGTTCTTAAGCGCTGCCGTCAGCTCGGGATCGATCCCGCTGAGCTCGGTTACAGCAGCAAGAAGGAATCTATCCGTCAGCCCAAGCGCCGTCGCAAGGAATCTGAGTACGGCATGCAGCTGCGCGAGAAGCAGAAGGTCAAGTTCATCTATGGCGTTCTGGAGAAGCAGTTCCACGGCTACTTCAACAAGGCCCGCAAGATGAACGGCGTCACCGGTGAGAACCTCATGATCATCCTTGAGTCTCGCCTCGACAACGTCGTCTTCCGTCTTGGCTTCGCCCGCACCCGCAAAGAGGCTCGTCAGTCCGTCCGTCACGGTCACTTCACCGTGAACGGCAAGCGCGTGGACATCCCGTCCTACCGCGTCAAGGCCGGCGACGTCGTCGCTGTCGGCGAGAAGTTCCGTGACCTCCTCCCCATCAAGGAGGCTCTGATTTCCTCCGAGCGCTTTGAGGTCCCTGGCTGGCTCGAGGTCGATATCGAGAAGCTGTCTGGTAACGTGCTCGCTCTGCCGACGCGTGAGCAGATCAGCGGTGATATCAACGAGCAGCTCATCGTCGAGCTCTACTCTAAGTAGTCCATCCGGGCTGCTGAGGCTGGAGGTAATACATGTCAGAATTCATTAGGCCTCAGGTTCAGGTCGAAGAGATCAACGAGACGTCTGCTCGTGTCTCCGTCGAGCCGCTCGAGCGTGGCTACGGCGATACGCTGGGTAACTCCCTTCGTCGCGTACTTCTGTCCTCGCTCGAGGGTGCCGCCGTCGAGGCTATTCAGATCGATGGTGCACAGCACGAGTTCATGACCATCCCTAACATGGTCGAGGATGTCACCGACATCGTCCTGAATGTCAAGGGTCTTGTCTTCAGGGCTCTCGGCACGACCGACGAGGCGACCGCCACCATCTCGGTTGACGGCCCCTGCGAGGTCACCGGTGCGGACTTCTTTATTCCGTCCGAGTTTGAGCTGGTCAACCCCGAGCAGCACATCGCTACGCTCACCGAGGGCGGCCATCTCACCATGAGCATGCGCATCGGCTATGGCCGCGGCTATGTCTCTGGCGAGGCTAACAAGCGCGACAACGATCCCATCGGTGTGATCCACGTCGACTCGCTGTACTCGCCGGTGTCCCGTTGCGCGAAGCTCGTTGAGGCTTGCCGTGTCGGTCAGCACACCGACTACGACCGCCTTGTCCTCGAGATCGAGACCAACGGCTCCATCGCTCCGCGCGACGCCGTGGTCCAGGCTGCCAATATCATCAACCAGCATATGGCTGCCTTTATGAACCTTGCCGAGACCCCCGAGGTCGAGGAGGAGGCTTCGATCTTCGCTCCCGAGGTCACCAACGACAACGCCGAGCTGGACAAGCAGATCGAGGATCTGGACCTTTCTGTCCGTTCCTACAACTGCCTTAAGCGCGCCAGCATTCACTCGGTCCGTCAGCTCGTTGAGTTCTCGGAGAACGATCTGCTCAACATCCGTAACTTCGGTGTTAAGTCGATCGAGGAAGTGAAGGACAAGCTTGAGTCCATGGGCCTGAGCCTGAAGGCTTAATGCTTCGCATATTTGAGGAGAAACTAGACCATGCGTCACAACGTTAAGAAGGGCCTGAAGCTCGGCACCGATGCGAGCCACACCAAGGCCATGAAGAAGAGCCTTGCTAAGGCCCTCTTCGAGAACGACCGCATCAAGACCACCGAGACCCGCGCTAAGGCGCTGCGTTCGGTCGTCGACCCGATCATCACTTGGGCCAAGAAAGGCGACCTGCACTCTCGTCGTCTGGCTATCGCCAAGCTCGGCGATAAGCAGCTCGTTGCCGAGATCTTCGACAAGGCTGCCCAGGGCATGTGGCAGGACCGCAACGGCGGTTACACCCGCATCATGAAGCTCGGCAACCGCAAGGGCGACAACGCTCCCATCGTTATCATGGAGCTCGTCACCGAGCCTTGCACGCCTAAGGCCAAGAAGGCTGCTCCGGCCCCCAAGAAGGCCGCTGCTCCCAAGAAGGTCGAGGCCGTCGAGGAGGCTCCTGCTGAGGAGACCGCTGAGTAGACTTTCCGTCTGCATAGGCTATATTCGAGGGGTACGTTCGCGTACCCCTCTTTTTTGTCGCGATACCGTTGCTTGTTTGTTGGGAGCGCCCATGACTGCGCCGTCTGATTTCAATTCGATTTCCGAGCTTGACGCCACACTCGTATTTCGTGTGGCCTATGATGGCTCGTCGTATAGCGGATTTGCCGAGCAGCCGGGACAGACGACGGTTGCTGGTGAGCTACGTCGAGCCATCGAGACGCTGCTTCGCCGCCCGATCGATCTGACGTGCGCGGGGCGTACCGATGCCGGCGTGCATGCCGTGGCTCAGTACATCAGCGTGCCCGTTACGGACGCTGAGCTCGCGTGTACGCGCCGTAGGTGGCTGCGGGCCATGGATGCCCTGCTGCCCAAAGATATCGCCATAAACGAGGTCTACAGGGCCCGTAAAGGCTTTTCTGCACGCTTTGACGCGCATTCCCGTACGTATACATACCGTATTGCCGATCGCGATGCGCGCCCCGTGCTGTCCCGCGGTGCCGTGTGGTGGCATCGCTATCCCTTGGATGTTGAGGCTATGTCTTCTGCCTGCCCCGCGCTGCTGGGCGAGCAGGACTTTAAAAGCTTTTGCAAGGTTGCCTCGGCCGTTGGCAAACCCACGCATCGCTGCGTGATGCGTGCCGAATTTGGCCATGAGGTTGCGTTTGGCGAGGACATCCTGACGTTTACCATCGAGGGCAATGCGTTTCTGCATTCGATGGTCCGTACGATCGTGGGCACGCTTGTCGAGATTGGCATGCATCGCCGTGAACCCGAGTGGATGCGCGAGGTTATCGATGCTTGCGACCGTACCGCTGCGGGCCCCACGGCTCCTGCCTGCGGCCTTGCGTTTATGGGCGTGGATTACGATCCCGCCGAGCTTGTCGTGCTCGACTAGGGGAGGGCTCGACGTGTCGTGCGTCGACACCTGTCATCTGTGGGCTGCGCGTGTGCAACATCTGTTCTTGGCGTGCAATGCAACCGGTGTCTCATTGCTTTTATTGCTGGGGTGTACCATGAACCACGGTTTGATTCATTGCTGTCGAGAGGACGGATAATTTGGTTCGACGTGGTTCGCATCCGCGACTTTCGGTGATCCTTGTGGTAGAAGGTTCGCCCAGCTATGCGATGCGTGCGCTCGAGAGTATCCAGAACCAAGACCTCTACGATTTGCAGATTGTCGTTGTCTGCCGCGATGCTGCGCCCGGTGTGCGCCATTCGCTTCAAGTTGCTGCCGACAGGGACATCCATATTGATTTGATTGACGTCGAGGACGCGAAGCGCGGCGCTTGTCTTCGTGCCGGTTTTGATGCCTCGCGCGGCTCTCAAATCATCGCCATGAACGCCGATGAGTGGTTTGCTCCGCAGGCCCTTTCCAAGATGGTCGATATCGCGTGCGATACTGCGGCAGACATTGTGCTCCCCTCGGTGTCGCTCGATCGATACGATGCGCATCGCGAGCGTCATTCGCGCGTCTTGGATGCTGCCTCTATTGCCATAGAAGACGAGTCTTCTATGGTGACTGGGCTGCCCCAGTTGATTTTGGGCGGCCTAGTCGCTCAGACCTCTGGCGTGATGTATAGCCGTCCGCTGTTTGAGGCATGCCTGTCGCGCGGCAAGGCGTACCGTACGGTTGAGTTTATGGCTTATGCGCTCTCGCAGGCACGATTCGTGTCCGGCTGCGGCGACGCTTGTTTCCACGCGGCGGCACCTAAGCTTACAGATGCCTTTGATCCCACCATGTATGCCAGGATATCCGATGACACTCGAGCGCTCGACGAGCTTGCGGACTCACTCTCGGAAGCAGATAGCGGTGGTCGGCTCAAGCTGGCAAGCCAAAAGTTCTACTTTGCCGGACTGGTCGCCTGCATCGAGAATTTGTGTCTGAGCCCGCATGGGGTGTCGTCAATCGAGCGTTCCGCCCGCATGCGTGATATGCTCGAGGCGCCTCGAACCCGTCAGATGGTCGCCGCGCTCAAGGATAACCATCGGGGACTCGGTCTGTTGTTTGGGCCGATCGCCAGCGCCAAGCCCGCGCGCTGCGTGATGTGTACGCATCTGGCAGCTTTTCTTAACCGGACGGGCGCAAAAACCGCCTAAACGGCTCATTACGAAACAAACTTGCATAGAATTGTTTCGAAATGCGTTCTTATACACAAAAGCCTTCAAATAGCGTTAAACTATTCAATCACTGATTGATTGTCTCCGCCATCTTTTGGAGAGAGGGTTTGTATGGCTAAAAAACGCAATGGGCGCCAGGATGCCATTAGAGATATTGTGCGCAATAAGGATGTCCGCACGCAGCGCGTGCTGGTCGATGAGCTCCGTGCTATGGGCTTTGATTGCACGCAGGCGACTGTCTCTCGCGATATTGCCGATATGGGGCTGCGTAAGCTCCCTGAGGGCATCTATGTTCTGGCAGAGGACCTGCACCTGCAGCGTATGGTTTCCGAGCTCGTAACGGGCGTTCTGCGTACTGATAATCTGGTTATGATCAAGGCTCAGCCTGGCACGGCTTCCGGCATCGCCGCCGCCGTTGATGCGGCAGAGTTACCCGATGTGCTTGGCTCGCTTGCCGGCAACGATACGATTTTGGTTATTGCCCAGACGGCCGAGGACGGCGAGCGTCTCGAGGCGCTGATCAATAAGTTGAGCAATTCTCGCAAGTAGGTGTGCGGGTCGTGCGCTCGGCATTGTGTGCGCTGACATAGTGGCTTGTAAGGGGCATCGACGTTGGTCGGTACCCCTTTTTGTTTGCCGGTATAAAGACCGCCCACCAGGTCGCTTCAAACTAAAAGGCCCCGAGCAGTTCAATAAGCTGCTCGGGGCCTTGTTGGCTTTAGTCGCGTACTTCTTAGCCGACCGTATCGTCAGGCGTGGGCGAGGGGTCGGGAGTGGGCGTAGGCGTAGGCGTAGGCGTAGGCGTAGGCGTAGGCGTGCCGCCATCGCCGCCGGTCGAACCACCAGTGGAGCCACCCGTCGAGCCACCGGTCGTACCGGTGCCGCCGGTGGTGTCGCCGCCCGTGGTCTCGGTGGTCGTGGTCGTCGTGGTAGTCGTTGTGGTGGTTTCCTCTTCCTCTTCGTCCTTGTCCTTGTCGTCGTTCTCCGACTTCTTGGTGTTGTTGGTGCCGTAGAACTTCCAGACGCTGTTGTTCTTGTAGGTGGGCGCCGTTCCGGTCGCAAACTCCTCGCGCTCGGTACCGGTCAGAACGGTGTTCATAAACCGCTTAAAGACAGGCAGGTTGGTGCTGTCGCCCAGCAGGTCCGTGCCGTACTTTTGGATGGGGATCTCGCCCGCGGAATAGCCGGTCCACAGGGCGCACGCCAGCTGCGGGGTATAGCCGCAGAACCACAGGTTGGTGGTGTTGTCGGTGGTGCCCGTCTTGCCGGCATAGGGCTGGTTGACGCTTAGGGCACCGGCAGCGCCCGTACCGCCGCCCTGCATGACGCCGGACAGAACATCGGTGACCGCGGCGGCCTCGCCCTCGGTAAGCACCTGTGAGGGATTGTCAGTGTGCTGGTACAGCACCGAGCCGGTACGAGAGTCAATCTCGGTGATGGCGATCGGCTGGCGATAGTAGCCGCCATTGGCAAACGTTGCGTAGGCGGCGGCCATCTCGAGCGGCGAGATCGAGCCGGTGCCGAGCGTCATGACGGGAACGTCCTCGATGTTGTCCTTGGCGGGATCGATGCCGAGCTTTTTGACGAGCGAGATGATCTTGCTGTTGCCGACGGCTTCCGCCACCTGGATGTAGCCGGTGTTGGAGGAGTATGCCGTCGCCTGCTTAAGCGTGATGTTGCCATAGCTATGGTTGGCGTAGTTTTGGACCTCGGTCGTGGTGCCCTTGGCCTTGAGCGGCGAGTTGCAGTTGAGGGTGACGTTGGGGTTCATGCCGTTTTGGATGGCAGTTGCCAGCGTAAAGGCCTTAAAGGTGGAGCCGACGGGACGCTTGGCCGTGGCATGGTTTACGTGGTTCTCGTCGGCGTTGTAGTCGTAGCCGCCCACCATGCACTTGATGTAGCCGGTCTTGGGGTCGACGACGACCATGCCCATGTCCAGGCCGTCGAGCGAGAGCGTGTCGAGCTGCTCGCGAACGGCATTCTCTGCCACCTGCTGCATCGTGGGATCGATGGTGGTCTTGACGGTCAGACCGCCCTTAAAGAGCACGTCGGTCGAGAACTCCTGCTCCAGCAGCTGCTTAACATAGGCGACAAAGTAGGGCTGCGAGTATACGTCGACGCCGCTGCCCGAAATCTCGGTCACGTTGAGGGTGATGGGCTCGGCCTGTGCGGCATCGTGCTCCTCCTGCGTGATGTGGCCCAGGCGCAACATGTTGTCGAGGACCTTGTTGCGACGGGACAGCGCCAGGTCGGGGTTGACCGTGGGGTCGTACTGCGAGGGCGAGTTGGGAAGGCCGATCAACAGCGCGGCTTCGCTCAGGGTGAGGTCGGCGGCGCTCTTGGATAGGTAGGTCTCGGCGGCGGCCTCGATACCGTAGGCGCCGTGGCCGTAATAGATGGTGTTGAGGTACATCATGAGGATCTCGTCTTTGGAGTACATATCCTCCATCTTGACGGCGATGTAAGCCTCGCGCACCTTACGCTCGATGGTCGAGTCGAACTGCTCCTCCTGCAGGATGGTGTTGCGCACCAGCTGCTGGGTGATAGTCGAGGCGCCTTCGTGACCGCCGCCGAGGGTTGCCACCGCAGCGCGCGCGATACCCCACAGGTCGATACCGCCGTGCTCGTAGAAGCGCTCGTCCTCGACGTCAACGGTGCCCTGCAGCACGTAGGGGGAGACCTCGTCCTTGGTGATAGACTTGCGGTTTTGCGTGTAGAAGCTCGCAATCTTGTTGCCGTTGCAGTCGACGATCTCGGTGGGCTCGCTCACCAGATACGCGTTGGCGTCGGTGTAGTCGGGCAGATCGGACAGCCAGCGGTTGACGTTGCCGACCATGCCGATGCCAAATGCCACGCCCGCGATAAGCAAAAAGCCCAAAAACGAGAGCAGGATTATGGGCAGAGCATGCGTCTTTGAACGGCTGCGTCCCTGTCGTTGGCGAGGACCCATATATTGACCTCCAGGTATGTCGTGCCGGACGGTGGATGTGCCGTCGGGGCAGGATGGACATAAGTTATTACACGATAAACCAAACGGGGCGCGCGAGGCCTCGTGTATGCTGGAAGACGGCATTTTTCAGAGTGAATGCATACCTTGGTAAGGAGTTTGTCGATGGCGATTCGGACGATGGGGCCGAGCGGACAATACGAGACTGGATTGGATGCTGCCGGTGCGGCGCTGCCCGAGCTGCTGGCGCCGGCGGGCGGGCTCGACCAGATGCTTGCGGCCATCGCCGCGGGTGCCGATGCCATCTATGCGGGGTTGGGCGGCTTTAACGCCCGTGTGAGTGCGCACGGTTTTACCGACGACGAGTTTGCACGCGGCTGCGCCGTGGCGCATGCCCATGGCGTGCGTGTGTACGTAACGCTCAACGTGTTCGTATTTGACGACGAGTTGTCCGACGCGGTGGCGTTGGGAGCTCATGCACTAGAGCTGGGCGCCGATGCTCTGATTGTCGCCGATGCCGGGTTGGCCTGCGCGCTGCGCGCGGCGATTCCCGGGGTCGAGATTCACCTGTCCACGCAGGCGGGCGTTCATAGCGAAGGTGCCGTGCGGCTTGCCGCCGATGAGCTGGGGGTCGAACGCGTGACGACGGCACGCGAGCTGACGGTCGACGAGATTGCCTCCTTGTGCGGTACGGGCGTGCCTATCGAGGTGTTCTGCCACGGGGCCATCTGCATTGGCTACTCGGGTGCTTGTGAGTTCTCAGCCCTGAGACGCGGGCGCTCGGCGATGCGCGGGGAATGCACACAGCCGTGCCGTCTGGCGTACGACCTGGTGGACGAGGCGGGACAGAGCGTTGTCGCCGTCGAGGGAGATCGCCTGCTGTGCCCGCGCGACTATCTGGGTATTGCGCATCTGCCCGAGCTTGTAGATGCCGGCGTGGCGTCGCTCAAGATCGAGGGGCGCATGAAGAATCCCGACTACGTCTTTAACGTGGTGCGGGTGTGGCGCCGGGCGCTCGATATGCTGTGCGACGGCGCGTGGGACCCCGGTGCCGTGGAAGAGCTTGAACGCGAGCTGGGCCGGTCGTTCAACCGCGGGTTTACCGACGCGTATCTGCGGGGGCGTTCGGGCGCCGAGCTTATGAGCTTTGAGCGTGCGATCAACCAAGGTGTGCGCGTGGGACGCCTGGTGGCCGTTGGCCACGAGGAAGTGACCGTCGAGCTCGATGCCGCCGTGGCGGCGGGTGACACGCTCGAGATTCGGTTCTATCCGGGTGCCGACGCGCGTCCCGATGTGCCCAAGCGCTGGCCGCAGGTGCCCTGCCCGGTGGATGCCGCAGCGGGGAAGCGCGTCGTCGTGCATTGCAAGCGTAAGGTGGACGCGGGCTGCGAGGTGTACCTGATTCGCAGTGCCGGCGTGCTGGGGCAAACGGCAACGGTGTTGGAGCGCATGCGGGCCGAGGCAGATGCGATTGCGCCCGTTGCACGTGCCGTTGAGGTACTGCCCTTTGAGGACGTTGCGGTGGATGGCGGTGCGTCGACGGAGTTGGTGGAGTGCACGGCTCCCGCTCGCATGGTTTTTGCTTGGCAGCTGATGGATGCCGACCCGCGCGGAGAACTCGATTTGTCCGACGCCGCTGTGGTGCTTGACGAGGTGTGCCGCACGGGTGACGCTGACCGGACCCGCTCACTGACACAGCGTGCCGGGCGCGTCGTCTGCCGCAACCTAGGACAGGTGGTGATCGCTCGCGAGCTGGGCGTGACGTTTGACGTGGCGGCGCCGGTGTTCTGCGCGAATCGGGCCACGCTTGCCTGGCTGCGCGAACTCGGTGCGGGGCGGGTGTACTTGCCGGCCGAGTTGCTCGGCAATGATGCGGAGCGTATTGCCGAACT
This sequence comes from uncultured Collinsella sp., assembly GCA_959602645.1. Classification (GTDB taxonomy): domain Bacteria; phylum Actinomycetota; class Coriobacteriia; order Coriobacteriales; family Coriobacteriaceae; genus Collinsella. The sequence continues at coordinate 106,690 of CAUGTZ010000005.1, forward strand.
GGCTGCTGAACCCGGCGTCTGGGGTCCGGTCGACGCCGATCGTCCCGAGCTTATGGTGTGCGAGCACTGCCTGCTGACCGCCGAGGGCGTCTGCGCTACCGATGCGACGGGACAGGTCCGTTGCCGCGACTGCTTGCGTCGTCGGCAGGTACGCTATCTGGTCGAGCGTGACGGTACACGTCTGCCGGTCGCCGTTGACGCGTGCGGCAGGACGAGGATTTTCCTGTCGTAGGTGCCGCGTCGCGTCAGTTTGTTATCATATGAGAGTTTATGGACTTCCAGCACCGCCGTATCCGGTGAGGGTGCTATAGCAAAAGGAGGATACCCAATGCTGTCTGTCGACGAGCAAATGCGTATCATCACCTCGGGCGCAGCGCAGATCGTCCCCGAGGCCGACCTTCGCAAGAAGCTTGAGAAGGGCGAGCCCCTCAACATCAAGCTCGGCGTCGATCCCACCAGCCCCGACCTGCACCTGGGCCATGCCGTGCCCCTGCGCAAGATGCGTCAGTTCCAGGACCTGGGCCACAACGTCACCCTCATCATCGGTAACGGCACCGCACTGATCGGCGATCCTTCGGGCAAGAACTCCACCCGCCCGCAACTTTCGCGGGAGCAGATCGAGGCCAACGCCGAGACCTACGTGAGCCAGGCTATGAAGATCCTGGATCCCGAGAAGACCACCATCGTGCACAATGGCGACTGGATCCTGTCGATGGATCTGGCCGGCCTGTTGCAGGTGTGCTCCAAGTTCACCGTCGCCCGCATCCTCGAGCGCGATGACTTTACCAAGCGCTACCAGTCCCAGACGCCGATCGCCCTGCACGAGTTCCTGTACCCCGTGATGCAGGCCTTCGACTCCGTTCAGATCAAGGCCGACGTGGAGATGGGCGGCACCGACCAGCTCTTCAACCTGCTCGCTGGCCGCGAGCTTATGGAGAAGATGGGCATGGAGCCGCAGGTCGCGCTCACCATGCCGCTGCTCGAGGGCACCGATGGCGTGCGCAAGATGTCCAAGTCCTACGGCAACTACATCGGCCTGACCGACGCTCCCAAGGATATGTTCGGCAAGACCATGTCTATCCCCGACGAGATGATCGGCAAGTACTATCGTCTGGCCAGCTCGCTCACCCCGGCCGAGGTCGACAAGATCGACGCCGCCCTGGCCGACGGTTCTGCCGACCCCTACGAGCTCAAGCGCGCTCTGGGCCGCGACCTGTGCGACACCTACCACGGCGCCGGCGCCGGCGACGAGGCTCAGGCCGAGTTCGACCGCGTGTTCAAGGAGGGCCAGCTTGCGGACTTCCCCGAGAAGCATGTCGAGCTGACCGTCAACGACGAGGGCCAGATCTACCTCGCAGGCCTGCTTAAGGACCTGGGCCTTTCGGCGAGCGCCGGCCAGGCCCGCCGCGATATCGACGGCGGCGGCGTCAAGATCAACGGCGAGGCCGTGGCTCCCAAGAGCTACAACATCGACCCCAGTGCCCTCAAGCTGGGCGACACCCTCTCCGTAGGCAAGCGCAAGGGCTTCAAGTTGATTTAGTTACGCGGTTTTACCAAACCACGTAACCGGTCGATGCTGCGCGGGCCGCACCTGTACAATCTGACGTTCAACTTCAAGGGCGCGACCAGAAGGTCAGCGCCCTTTCGTTTCACGTCACCTTGTCTCAAATGCGGCCCGCTCGCTGGCACTGCCAAAACGTCGGCGTCGCCTTGGTCGCAAGTAGTCGTTGGGGACGTTCTTAAACGACTAGTCAAACAAGAACGTCCCCAACGACTATTGGTGCTCAGCGGCAGTCCCCATTGCGCCCAGCGGCGTGCGCCGCTAAGTGGATGGGCGTTAGCGGGATCTTCTTTTGGGCATACAATTGCTATTGGCTTGCTGCGGTGAAGGCTCGTCCGCTCCGCAGCTTTTTTCTACAGTAGAAGGAGTATGTATGTCCGTTGAAGTTATGAGGTCTGTGATCGAGGCCGCCGAGGGTCGCGTGCCCGTCGACACGCTGTTTGCCAATGCGCAGATTGTCGACGTATATGGCCAGCGTGTGGCGCCCGGTAGCGTTGCCGTCAAGGACGGTGTGATCGTCGGCGTGCTCTACGACGGTCGCGACGATGCCGCCGGCACCTACGAGGCAGCTGAGGTCATTGACTGCCAGGGCCGCTATCTTGCCCCCGGCTTTATCGACGGGCATTTGCATATCGAGTCCTCGAACATCCGTCCCGCCGAGTATGCGCGCATGGCGGCGACGCGCGGCACCACCACTGCCATTGCCGACAGCCACGAGATCGCCAACGTTTCCGGCCTGGACGGCCTGCGCTTTATGATTGAGGACGGCCGCCGCGCACCCATCTCTATCAAGTACATGATGCCTTCGTGCGTGCCCGCGCTGCCCGACGAGCAGGCCGGTGCCGTTATTTCGGCTGTCGATATGCAGGCGTTTTTTGCCGAGCATCCGGGCGATGTCTTTGGCCTGGGCGAAATGATGAACCTGCCGGGCGTCTTTATGGCCGACCCCGAGACCTGCGCTCGCATCGATGCTGCCAACCAGACGCCGTCCAAGCAGGTTGACGGCCACGCGCCGCTCGTTGCCGGTATGGACCTCAACGCCTATGCCGCAGCGGGCATTATCGCCGACCACGAGTCGACGATTCCCGAGGAGGCACTCGACAAGCTGTCCCGCGGCATGTATGTGATGCTACGTGAGGGCACGTGCAGCCACGACCTGGCCAATTTGTCCCCGATGCTGCTGGAGAACCCTGCCCGCGCCCGCCGCTGCTGCTTTGCGACTGACGACCGCGCCCCTTCCGATGCACTTGCGACCGGCATGATCGACAATGCCTGCCGCGTGGCCATCGAGGCCGGCATCGACCCCGTGGTCGCTATCTCTATGGCGTCCCTGTCCACGGCCGAGGCGTTTGGCCTGGATCACGGCTGCCGCGACCCGCACGAGCTGCGTGGCGCCATCGCCCCGGGCAAGCGTGCCGACCTACTGGTGCTCAACGACCTGACGTTTGCCACGGCTCCGCATCGCGTATATGCCGCCGGCGTGCTCGTGGCGCAGGACGGCACCTTTGTGGGCGAGATCGCGCCCGAGATGGCCGAGGTTGCGGCCCTTGCCGATGAGCTGCGCGCCTCCGTTAAGCTGCCGAAGCTTTCGCTCAACGTGTTCGACTATGCATTTAAGCCAGGCGAGGCCGTGATCGACGTGGTGCCGGGTAAGGCCATCACGGGTATGGCTCGCCCCGAGAGTGCCGAGGGCCTGCGCCGCATTATGCTGATTGAGCGCCATGGCCGCGGCGTGTCACTGCAGGCCGAGGGCGCCGACGGTGACGGCCCCGCGGGTCTGGGCCTGGTCGGCAAGCATATCGGCCGTGGTTGGGTGCGCGGCTTTACCATCACGGGTGGTGCCATCGCCTCGACGATTGGCCACGACTCGCACAACGTATGTGTCGTGGGCGATAACGCTGCCGATATGATGGCGGCTGTTGAAGCTGTGGGACAGGGCGGCCACGTACTAGTGCGTAACGGCGAGGTCGTGGCGCGCATTCCGCTGGCGCTCGGTGGCCTGATGAGCGAGGGCACGGCCGAGGACGTCGCGGCGCAGCACGACGACTTTATGGTCAAGGCGCGTGCCATGGGTATTGAGCCGCCGCTCGATCCCATCATGGGCATCATCTTCCTGCCCCTGCCGGTGATCCCGACACTCCGTATCCGCCCCGAGGGCATGTTCGACGTCACCACCTTCACCTACGCCGACTAGTCATCGGGGACGTTCTTAAACGACTGGTCGTTGGGGACGCTCTTTGGCGTGTCGCCTGACGCTGCGACCGTGGGACCTCTGGCGCGCGTGAGCTATTTGCTAGGTCCTTGTAACGTTTATGTCTGCGGGGTCTTATTCGTGCTCCCTTTGGGTACGGTGGGTTCGGATAGATGCCCGATTCCAACAAGCCCGAAGGGAGCTTTTCTATGATTAAACTGATTGCATCCGATATGGACGGCACGTTGCTTGATGAAAACAGCCAGGTGCCTCCCGAGACCTACGAACTGATTTTGGCCCTACGCGAGCATGGCGTGCATTTTGCCGTATCGTCAGGCCGCCGCTACGATCGCCTGTGCGAGTTCTTTGCACCCGTTCGCGACAAGATGGACTTTGTCGCCGCCAACGGCGCCCAGGTCTACGCCGACGGCAAAATGGTAGACCGCGAGGTGTATTCGCACCTGGCGGTTCGCAAGCTCGCCCAGGCCGTCGCGACGTTTCCCAATCTGCATCTTGCGCTCTTTGACCGAACCAAGTCCTTTTTGCTCGATGACGAGAGCAAGTTCGTGCGCGAGGTCGATAAGGACCTTCCCAATGCCGAGCGCATTTGGGAGCTGCCCGATCCCAGCGTAAATATCATCAAAGCGAGTGTCTTTTGCGACGACGGTGCCGTTATGGACAGTGCGTACGTGCTGCAGCGCGAACTCGGTCAGCTCTTTACCTTTGCGCCTTCGGGTAACGCATGGATCGATGCCATGCAGCCCGGTGTGTCGAAGGCTTCGGGCATCGAGCAGCTCGCGGAGCATTATGGCATTGGACGCGATGAGGTCATGGCGTTTGGCGACTCGATGAACGACTACGAGATCATTCGCTTTGTCGGCACGGGTTGCGCGATGGAAAACGCGCGTCCTGCGCTCAAGGCAGTCGCCGATCGCGTGGTGGGGTGCAACCGCGACCACGCTGTCCAGCAAGAACTCCGCCACGTTCTGGAGAGCCTCGCCTAATCCGGCAGATGGGGACGTTCCCGTTCTGCCGGCAGCCGGGGACAGTCCTTGCAGCTTTTTCGCGAAGAGTGTCCCCAACGACTACTGTGACTGGGGCAGCTAATTTGGGACGGGGCTATTTTAGCTACCCGACACAAGCGGGCAGCTAAAATAGCCCCGTCCCAAATTAGCTGCCCTGCCGGGCTGCTGCTAGGCGAGGGCGGCCATGATGGTGCGGGCGACGCCGTCGTGGTCGTTGTCGAACTCGGTGATGGCGTCGGCTGCTTCGCGGTCCTCGGGCTCGGCGTTGATCATGGCCACACCCTGGCCCGCTGCCTGCAGCATGGGGATGTCGTTGATGTTGTCGCCGAAGGCCCAGGCGTCGGCGAGACGCTCGCCCAGGTGCTCGCATAGCCACGTGAGGGCCGTTCCCTTGGTGGCGCCCTCGCCCATGACCTCGATATTCATGGCGTACGAACGCGTGACCTCAATCCCGCCGAGCGTGTCGAGCTCCGCCGCGATGGCGTCGCGATCGGCCGGGTCGTGCCAGTACATGGCGATGCGCTCGAGCGTCTCGACCTCGTCGATCTTGCTGTCGATATCCATGTCGATCGGTGTTCGTGTGCGCTTGAGCGAAGCCGCGATGTGGGGGTCGCCGCCGCAAAATTCGTCCAGGCGCGTGTAGAGTGAGCGGGGGAGGAAGCACTGCCCGTCCGCGAAGATATCGAAGGTCACATCGTGGCCGGCGGCAATGCTATGGATGCGATGGGCGATGCCGCGATCGAGCGGACGGCTCAAAATGCGCGTAGCACGTGAGGCATCGGTGGGCACGTCGTCGTCGAGCTGCCAGACGCTGGCACCGTTGGCGCAGACCGCGTAGTGTACGGCGGGGTGGGCGAGGATGGATTCAAAGACGCCCGACAGCGGGCGCCCCGTGCAGGGCACAAACTCAATCCCGCGGCGCGCAAGCTCGTCGAGCATCGCCCAGGTGGCGTCGCTCATCTGCTTATCACTCGTCAGCAGCGTTCCATCCATATCGGAAAACACAATCATTCGATGCAGCCCTTTCTACTGGCATAAAAAGCGTGGCCGAGGGCGGTGATGCCCTGGCCACGCTCGGGTTCTATAACGGTTCACGCCCTAGCGATCGGCGAGCGGCTTGTACTCCAACGGCTCGATAACCGGGCGATACGCGGGACGGATGATGCGGTGCGCGCAGAAGAGCTCTTCCATGCGGTGCGCCGACCAGCCGGCCATGCGGGCGACGGCAAATAGCGGCGTAAAGAGCGTCTCGGGCACGCCGAGCATCTTGTAAATAAAGCCCGTGTACAGGTCGATGTTGGCGCAGATGGGCTTGGTCATGCCGTGATCGCGCATCACTTGCGGGGCCAGGCGCTCGATGCGCTCGATGAGCGCGAACTCCTCGCCCAAGTCCTTCTTGGCGGCAAGCGTGCGCGCGTAACGGCGGCACACCTCGGCGCGCGGGTCGCTCAGCGTGTAGACGGCGTGGCCCATACCGTAGATGAGACCGGTGCCGTCGAAAGCCTGCTTGTCGAGGATCTTGCCCAGGTAGGCCGCGACCTCGTCTTCGTTTTCCCAGTTGGAAACATGCGCGCGGATGTCTTCGTGCATGGACACGACTTTGGCGTTGGCGCCGCCGTGGCGCGGACCCTTGAGCGAGCCGATAGCCGCGGCGTAGGCAGAATACGGGTCGGTGGCCGAAGAGGACAGCACGCGGCAGGCGAACGTGGAGTTGTTGCCGCCGCCGTGCTCTGCATGCAGCATGAGCATCACGTCGAGCAGCATGGCTTCGTCACGGTTGAATGCCATGCCGCCGCGCAACACCTGCAGGATGGTCTCGGCGGTGGAAAGGCCGGGTGTGGGGTGCGGCACATGAACCTCGGAGCCGCGGCGCTTGGCGACCGAGGCCATATGCGCGAAGGCGGCGATGCGGGGGAGACGGGAGAGCATGGAAATGGCGACGTCGATTTCGTGCTCGGGCGTAATGACGTCAGGCTCGGCGTCGAAGGCGTAGAGCAGCAGCACGGCGCGCTGAAGCACATTCATGATGCTCGACGACACCGTGGTCATGGGGAACTCTTTGACGTACTCGTCGCTCAGATGCCTAAAAGCGCCCAGACGTTCACAAAAGCCGTCGAGCTCTTCCTTGTTGGGCAGCGAGCCCGTGATGAGCAGGTAGGCGACCTCTTCGTAGCCATAGCGATTCTCGGCCTGCGCGTTGTTGACCAGGTCCTCGATGCTGTAGCCACGAAGCGTGAGCTTGCCCTGATCGGGCACGACCTTGCCGTCGACCTTGTTGTAGCCATGCACATCCGAGATGCGGGTGAGACCTGCGACCACGCCCGAGCCGTCTGCATTGCGCAGGCCGCGCTTGACGTTGTGCTCAACAAATAGGCCCTCGTCATAAGGGTCGGTCGGCAGGCCGTGGTAGAGGCTTTCGCTCTCAGGCGAAATCTGGCGGCTTGCTTCGTAATCCAGAACCAGGCGGCTCAAGTGGTCATCGAAGCGGTAATAGATTTTCTTGGCGTCGTAGGCCATGCGCGCTCCTCTCCGGGCCATGTGGTGACGTTGCGCCTGGGCGCACGTTGGTCCGTCTCCACGCGGCCTGTTCGCTACAGGCGGTACATAAAGTTAAAGACGTCCTCGCGCTGGATGGACACGTTGACGCCCGAAAGCTCGCCGGCCTCGGCCAGCGCCTTCTGCAGCTCGGCGAAGTCGAGCTTGGACTCGGCGGTATCGGCCAGCATGGTCATGGTGAAGATGTCCTCGATAATGGACTGCGTGATGTCGCGGATGTCGACGTTGGCCTCGCCTAGGACACGGGTGACGCCGGCGACGATGCCGGGGCGGTTCTTGCCAAGGACGGTGATGACGATGCGGGAGGACGAGATCTCGGCCATGGGAAACCCTTTCGCGTGGTTGCGGCGCGCGGGGCGCTCCGCTACGGTACAGTGTTCATCATTGTACCTGTCTGGCGCCAAAAGGGGCACCCTTGCTGCGGCGTTACACGTCTGCAACATGAGCGTAAGGGGGAAGGCCGTACGGGGAAGAGCCGTCTGGCGCGTGTCCGGCTCGTGTTGGGTTGATTTCCGATCTCAGCCGAACACATTGAGCGGACAGGCCGTTCCCGCAGTCAGCCGAACGCCTCCGACGGCTGATTCCGAACTGGAAGCGGAGGGCATCCCCGCCCTTCGGTAGGGGATACCGCTCCGCGGCGCATGCCGCGGGCGGCGCCCCTATCGGACCACCGTGACCTCAGTTGGGATGGGCCCAGCACTGCCGCGTACTCGGTGAGCTAGAGCCAACTGTTCGTCTTCACGTCGCGTATGGCGATATTTCGGTCGTCCGGCTCGGTGATGCCGTTGCCGAACGCCTGGAGCGTCTCGAGGGACTCCTGGATCCTCTGTTGGAACATGGGACCCGGATCGACCCTCGGCCCGAGGTGCCCGCGCCAAAGGCACGGCGTGGCGCGCAGCATGTTATGGATTTTGGAGATGGGCTCGATGTCGGCGTAGACGTTGAGCGTCGCCATGGCGTCCTTGTGGCCGAGGATCGATTGGAGCGCCTTGATATCGCCGCCTTGGCGGATCCACTGCGTTGCGAACGTGTGGCGAAGGCCGTGGAACGTGATCAGCTCGTCGTTGGTGCCCATGAGGCCGTTGGTCTCCGAGAACGTCTTGAACGCCCTGCGGATATAGCTTGTCGTCGCGAAGGTCGCGCCCGGCTCCGACAGGATGTAGCAGTCCCCGATCTCGACCGCCCCGGTAAGGCCGCGCAAGCGCAGCTTTCCGCAGTCGATCTCGTGGGTCTCCTTCAGGAAGGGGAGTAGGCCGACCGGGTCGATGGGGATACCCCTGGCGTCATGGGTCTTGGTGTCCTTGATGAACGAACCCATTCCCTTCGCGTACGCCACCGAGTGTCTGATCGAGATCAGGCCCGTCTCGAAATCCACATCGCACCACCGAAGGCCGCAGACCTCGCCGATTCGCATCCCCGTGTGCAGGGCGAGTACGACCGCCCTCTAATCCTCGGCGGACCAATCGAGTCCGAACTCCTTTCGGGCATCCTCTTCGCTCATGACTTCGAGAAGGTCTCCGGGTTGGCAACGAAGGGCGAGGCATAGCTGCTCGAGTGTGTTGAAGCGAATGCCGCGAATATGCCCTTTTTTAATACGGGACAGGTTCACGGGCGTGGTTCCAATCCTTTCGGCAAGTTCGTTCGAGGAAATCTTTCGCTCGGCCATGATCTTGTCGAGGCGAACAATTACGGGCATGGCGTTTCCTTACGCAATCTCGTCGGAGTCGAGGTACAGCTCTCGGGCGTACAAGAAGAGCTGGGAAAGCATGAACAGGACGATGCCGAGAACCAGAGAGGTCCAATCGAATGATGAAGCGATCTCTTGGGCGCCGACGGCCCCCTCGCCGCCAAACATCGAAACGGAGGTTTTGAGTGAGCCGGCGTAGAGGCTGGTGGCAGCTTGAACAACGAAGAGAATGCCGAGCACCTTCAAGCATGTTGCAGACCCTTTCTTGAAGGGGTCTCCGCTCTTGATCGTCCACACGAGAACGGCGCTGAGGATGGTCGTAGCGATACCGATGACGGCAGGGACCAATGTCGAGATCGCAAGGGCTGGATACGCGGGGGAGTCTGCAATTACAGGGTTGTCGAGCACTTCGATTGCTGGCTTTAAGGAGAACGCCACTTGTGCGATGGCGGTGGCGCAAAGGGTCGCAGAGGCTATCGCACATGCGATGCGGAAGGAATGAAGCCGGGGAGTGCGATTGTCGGAACTCATAATAACCTCCGAAGAATTTAAAAAACTCAGGTTACTTTTTAACAGTTTATGTTAAATTGACTTTGCTGGCAAGTAATCACAGCATGCTGCAACCGAAACCCCTCTAGATTGGAGAGGATTATGTTCGGTACTGTTAAGTCGTGTAAGCTCTTGGTTTTCCTCGGCCTCGCTCTTTGTCTGTTGCTGCCGGGAGCCCCCGCTTTTGCGGATACCCCGATGCCTCCTTCCCAGGAGAGCAGCCAGTGTGCCCTCGTTGAGCCCCTCGGGTATACGGACGACGTCGTCGATACCTACTGGAGCTACAGCTGTCCTCGCGGCGTAAGCGGGCACAGCATCTCGATGTTCAACATCTCTTACAAGACGATCTCCTACCGAAATGGCTATCGCCGATCCGCGCATCATAGGGAATCCCGCCTCGCTGCAATGTGCTCCTGTGGTGTTCTTGGCACAACTGATAAATGGCAATTTGTCTATAGCACCTACTAGATGCGAGGAAGGGCCGAGCATTTTGTTCGGCCCCTCTGTTCCGACTGGATGAGGTTAAGGTTGGCGATGAATATGCTCAAAATCTCGAAGGCGATCTTTAGGTCGCTTCTCTCCTCCAGGTCGCTCTGTGTTGTCGTTGTTGCGTTGATGGTTCTTTGTGCTCTGCCCGTCTTCAGGAGCGCGGCTGGCATCGACGGACGGGTCGAATACCTCGAGTCGGGAATAACCCGTGTTGAGCAGGAATTGTCAGCATCCTATGCGGATGCGCTTGTGAATGCGGGGGAGGACGGTGTCTATACCTCTTCAACAAGCATGCCCGCGCTTCTGTACCCTCTTGCCGCGGGACGTCTTATCTTGGCACCGCTCTCTCCCCTACTTCCGTTTCTGCAGATATCGGATGGAGAGTACACCTATTATGACGGATCGAAGGAGTACTTGCTATGGGTCGCAACGGCCGTTGCCGTCTCGTTCCTTGCCGCGCGTCTTAACAAACGTGAAAAGCTTATCATCCAGGCACCGATGGGCGAGCTGGGTAGACTTGTTGCATCGAGCGTATGGGCGAGTGTTTTTGCAATGCTTGCCGTCCTCGCCATCAATCTTCCAGGGATAATCGCCGCGCTTGTGAAGAATGGCCCGGGCTCGCCGTTCTATCCGATAAGCTACATTCAATATGCGACTCCGGTTATCAAACCGGCTTGGCTGGTGTTCGCGCAGACGGCCATCTTGCAATTCTTGGTGGCAGCGTTCATCTCGCTTGTCGTTCACCTTGCCGTGAAGATTGCCAATAACCCTACGCTTGGAATCGTGTTCGTATGTGCCCTGATGGGGGTGACGATGGTTCCCGGGTATTACGGAAGATCCATCGCTTTACGTGAGTTCGCCCTGTTGAATCCCCTTACGTATGCGAACACTGAGTTGACCGTCGGCGCCTATAGCCCGTACCCGACAACGCAGATAGTGAATCTGCCTGGACTTTGCTTCGAGCGTGGCGCGATTGCCCTCGTATGCGCAATCGGGATCGAGGTGCTGGCAATTAGCCTGCTTTGCGTTGCTGGAAAGAGCGGCTGCGCGTGCCCGATATCCCCGATTTGTCTTGAGAGAGGTTCCTTCACTGCATCGAGAACGGCAACTCGTTCGAGCGCTTGTGCCTCCGCCGTTGCATACGTAAGAACGATGGGGAAACTGCTCCTGCGTTCTCCTACCCTCGCCGTATGCGCGATTGCAATGTCGACGACGATGCTGGCCCCGGCTCTGGTCGAGATGTTTCCTGACGCTGATAACGTTTCCGCTGTTCGGTATAGGGATGGGGAGCTCCGTTCAATAGATCGGTATCTAGAGCAGAACGCTGCGAATATGGACGTCGAGGGCAAAGCGGCCCTGGAAGACATGCGGGATGCTCTTTCGGGTTTCGTGTACGCGCCTATGCCTGCGGAGGGGTTTCGAAGCCTTGCGACGTACGAGCGCGCTCGAGGTGAGCTGGGCGCGGCAGATGCGACTCTCCTGCAATCGATCGGAATCGAGCCGGAGACTCCTTCTCGTGCGGAGGCGCGCGCCCTTCTGCTTGAGTCGATCGCGAGCTTGCCGGACCCCAAGGTTTACGAGTTAAGTACGAAGATGCCCCCATTAATCCTCCTTTCGTATCTCCAGGCAGCGCTTCCCTCCTTATTTTTGCTGTTGCCCGTGGTTGTCACATCGCTCGCGTGCACCCACCTGCAGTGTCGTTCCCTTCTGGTTCTCCAGATCCCCGCAACAGCGCATGTGCGTTTTCTGACGGCTGTTGCGCTGGCTCTCCTGCTTGGCTTGGTGCTGCTTTTGGTGTCGATGGTTCCCGCTGTCGTTGTGTCCGCGATTAAGAACGGTGCGGGTGGACCGGAGTATCCCGTCGCTCTCATTCGGGCGGGAGCTTCGACAACGTCCACGGTGGGGGAGGCGGTGTTGTGCAGTATTCCGTTGCTGGTCATGGCATACGGCGTGATTTCCGTCGTCGCTGCGTTGACAGCAGCGATTAGCCGCAACCCCGTTGTCACCGGAATGGTTTGCGCGGTTCTCTTGGTGTTGGGTTCGTTGAGCGCTCGTGTTGAAAGCGTGGGCATGGGCGTCGCGCTGCTGGCTCCATTCGCCTCGTTTGATTCCGCTTCCCAGGTGGGGACGATTGGGTTCCTTGGGCGAGGGACGAACGCGATGCCTTTTGGAGAGGTCGTCGGCGCATCGGGCGCTCTGCTGGTGGTCTTGGGCGCCGTATCTCCGTTGATGGTGCGCCTGAGTGTTCCAAAGATCGAAAGGGGATGATCTCGATGATTGACCTTCAAACGCTGACGATCTCTTATGGAAAGAAGGTGCTCGTAGATTCGGTGAACGCTGAGTTTGCCCCGGGTACGGTCTACGGTCTCGTCGCTCCGAACGGGCATGGAAAGACGACGTTGCTGCGTGCGATGGCAGGTTTGCCGGGTCCTCGCGTGGACGGGAGCATCGTTCTGGATGAGGTGCAGGGTACGGGTGCGAGAGAGGTCCGTTCTATGATCTTCTATGCACCTGGTGAGGGGACGCTGCTGTATCCCGGATTGCGTGCGGAAGATCACCTCAAGATGGTTTGCGATATGTGGCCGCATGCTCGCGATATCGAAGAGATAGTGGAACAAACGCAGATAGGCGAGTTCGCGAAGATGAGGATCCGCACTCTGAGCCAGGGCATGAAGCAGCAGCTTACCCTGGCGATTGCGTATGCGACGGGCGCGCGGTACCTTCTATTAGATGAGCCCATGAACGCGCTCGACCCCAGCAGGGTGGACTTGCATTCCGAGATTCTCAGGAAGCTGGCCGATTCTGGTACGTGCATCATCATGTCATCCCACATCTTGGATTCGGTCGATAGGCTGTGCGATGAGATTCTGTTTTTGAAGGATGGGAGGCTCATTAGAAGCATTCCGCAAGATGATGCTGCGCCGAAGTCTCCTGGATCCCATTTCGCAAAGCCTGCCGGACGCGCCGAGGGTGCGCTAAGCACGTATCGGCGACTCTACGAAAAGGGCGGGTAGAAATGCAAGTTAAAAATCTATGTGGCCAATGTGATACCGTTGAACCCGCATATCGATACCGCTCAGCCATTCGCCTCGCCCCCGTCGCACGTATCTTCATCCGGTCTGTTACTTTTAATCTAACAATTCTTTGAGGAACGTAGGTGCTTCTAAATGTACTGTCGACTTCTTCTCAAACTAATCCTAAGAGACAGGGCCGTATGGATCTCCACGCTCGTTCTCGCTGCAGCCTTTTCCGTCCCCATTGCGTTCAATTCACCCATCTACGGGCCCTTCTTTATGAAACAGGGCATGCAGGGCTTTGTCGACGCATTCAATACGCGCGCGCCCCAGGCCAACGGCACAGACCTATCGCCAGAGCAGCAAGTCGACGCGGAGCTTGCAAGATACGCGAACGCCGCCCTCGCCGCTCAAACCGACGCCGCCTTTC
>CAUGTZ010000006.1 GCA_959602645.1 uncultured Collinsella sp.
CGCGCCGCGCTGGGAAGGGCCGCGTAGCGGTCCAAGAAATCGTCCGCAGTCCCATATGACTTAACGGGAATGTCCGAGCAGTGCCGGAGTCTCCATCTGGATTGTTCCGACTGGAACATCAGCCCGAATACACTGCATAGCGACTCCAACAAGAACGTCCCCGGCGTAATCCTTCCCAAGGCATGGCAATAGACAAGTTCAAGTGAACGCATGAAGGTGGCTCCCGAACCATCGGGAGCCACCTTCGCAATTCAACAGATGGGAAAACCGACTGCTAATTCAATTTGACCCAGATGGCGGGACGGACTCCGAGCAAGTCATCCTGCTCGCTCCCGTCATCGCCAAATTTGATGTCGCCCATCTTGCACACGTAATTGGCTAGGGGCTGCCCGACATAGTAGAAATCACTATAGTCTGAGCTGCCGCTGTACTTCTCGACGGTAGAGGTCCACCAGTCCTTAACTTTATCGTCCTTCACTGACTTTGCGTACCGGAAATCGTCCGATAGTGCGGGTTCGCAAAGGAGAAAGGAGTTGAGAATCGTGACGTCTCCGTCGATGAGGCCCCGCTCGACATCGCTGAAGGCGAAATCCCTGAAGCTGCCGTTCAGATAGTCGTATAGCGAGCTGGACTTGAAATCGGTTGCGTCGCCTTGCGTATCGAACGCCATCTCGTCGATGCACTGCTGGGTTACGAGAAGGGCCCGTCCGTCCTCCTTGTCGACTACGATCCATCTGATCGGTCTGCCGGCGATTGCGGCGCCCTTGTAGGCCGCCAGCCCACCCGAATAGGTCCCGAACTCGACGGTCTGCCCAATCGACTTGCTGTCGATTACCTCCTGCTCCGCCTTCATGTCCGCCCGCGCTTCGAGCATGGACGGCAGGAGCGAGATGGCGACCATGACGGCAGGCAGGACGATGCCCGCGACGGCTGCGACGGCTATCTTCTTCCTCCTTTTCGAGAGGTTCGCAATCTTCATGCCGGCCTCTCTTGCCTTCTCGCCCGAATCCCCGTAGCCCTGCTCGGCCAGCCTCTCGAGGCTCTCCTTGGCGGCTTCAGCTTCCTTCCTGTTGCCCTTCTCGAGTATCGTGACGCTCGTCTTGTAGACCCTGTCCCTTCTGGATTCATCCAGGAACGCGGCATCTTCCAGATCCGCCATTTTCTCGCGCACGGCGCCGCAGTTCCAGCAGGTACCGCGCTTGAGGTTCACCGCACCGCAGCCGCACTGCCACCACCCGTCGTGTTCGGAATGGACGCCCGCGCATTTGAAGGTATCGGCCCCCATCTCGGAGAGCAGGACATCGCGTTCCGACTCCTCGACCCCGTTGAGTGCGAGTGGCGCGGGGCTATCGATGTCGATCGGGTCGCCGAAGGAGGTCTCGCCGTCCGCTCGGGTCACAACGGCACGCGAGCCGGTGATAACAGACAGCTTGATTCTCACCGCCTTGGGCCTGAGCACCTCGCCGGCGGGCAGGTCGGCATCTAGGAGCGAGAAGTCGACGGTCTCCGTCTCCCCTCCCTCGCCCTCGAGCCCGACAGTGAACTCTATGCGGCTGATGGGTTTCGTCGATACGTTGACGATCTTTGTTTGGAGGAAGCAGGCTCCCGTCTCGGTGTCTCTGGAGGCTTGGATGGCTAACATCCTGACAGGGCAAAGCTCCTGCCAGGAGGGGTTGGCGTCGCGGTAGGCGATCTTGTATTTCGACATTACTACACCTCGGGCAGGGCGTCTTCGTCCCTTTGTGCGCTGGGCGCCGGTGCCGCTCGGTCGGGCAGAGCGCAGACGATCAGGCCGACCATGAGCGCGGTGCCGAAAAGGCCGATGAACCAGAGGATTCCCGCGCCATTGGTGTAATGCCCCTTGGCCCTGGCAATCTTAACGAGCTCCGCTACGCCGCAGATGTTGGCGGCGATCGCCAAGAGAGGCAGGAAGAAGATTATCAGCTCCAGGCTTCTCATTTTTGGTCCCTTCTTCTCGACCGCCCGCCTCGACACCGGCGGTCCTCCGTAACTTCCTGTAACACCAATTCTGCTGTCCTCACCTGCGAATTTGTTGAGCAGCAAATTCGATTGTGTGAGCGGTCGGTTAAGCTGAGCAGACGTTGGGCTAATTACTCTTTGCCGCTGCGGCAAGTCCAGCGCAACCTTTTGGAATAGTCCTACGCTCAAGCCGTTTCTATTCACCCTGAGCGAAGGGAGTCGCATATGCATGCAGCGGTAATTAACCTTCGGGGGGGGGTATCTCCTAGAGGTATCCGCCTTCGTGGGCAATCTATCATCGAGTACGTCCTGATTATCGCGGTCATCGGCCTGGTGATCGTGTTCGCGGGACCCAGCGTGGCCGGGGCCATCCGAAACCAGTTCAACCTGGTCGGCAACACGGTGAACAGCGGGGCGACCGGTGGCGTCGAGGGCGGTGGAACATCCGGTGGCGGCTCCACAGGGGCCGATTCCGCGACCGTCCAGGCGGCCATCGCCAAGGACGCGAAGGACTGGACGCTCGGTGAGCAGAAGGCCGTGGCAGAGGACATCGCCACGAAGGGCAAGGCGTCTCCCGCCTACGCCAAGGCGAAGGCCGCCATGGATGCCGGCACCAAGTTCACAATGAAGCTCACCGATGGGAAGACGCTCGAATACCGCATCATCGGCATCAACCATGACGATTTGGCCGACGGCTCGGGCTAGGCGGGGCTGACGTTCCTCACCACCTCGACGGGTATTTCGCCCCGCATGAACGCCACCGACACCAACGCCGGTGGCCGGGAGAAGTCGGAGCTCAGCGCGAAGATGAACTCCGGCGAGATCTGGAGCCTCATGCCGCCCGATTTCCAGTCCAAGGTGAAGACCGTCAGGAAGCTCACGAACAACGTCGGCGGAATCGATAAGAACGCCGCCGTAACCGCGACCTCGGACAGGCTGTTCCTTCTCAGCTACTCCGAGATCGCGCCCTGCACCTCCCATTGGACCTCCGACTTCACTTCCCTTTGGGCCTCTGACTACCCCTGGAGTTCCTCCGAGGGTAGCCAGTACGAGGCCTTCAAGGGCAAGGTGACGAATAACGATAATCCCAACTCTGCCATTGTCATTAGCAGCTTATGGTGGGTGCGTTCGGTGTTACCGAAACTTTCTGCGTACTTCCTCGACGTCACCGGCACTGGCAGGCCGTCGCGTGGCGACGACGCGAGCGCTTCGCTTTGCGTCTGCCCCGCTTGGTGCTTCTAGCCTGTCTTCTAGCTTGTCTAGCGAAAAGCCTGCGCAACTTCGCGCGGGCTTTTCTTTTGGCGGTTACTCGAACGGTCTGATGTTCGTGGCACAGGTAGTCGGCTTGAGGAGAAATGGGGTCGTACAGCGGCTCTCAGAGCGCCCGCCGCACTCCCCCGCCATTACCTCAGCTGCGCCCTCGTATAAAGTTCATCCCGCTTGGCGTTTCGTTGCAATCGCCCACTTGTCTACCGATTAAATGAACTACTGGAATAAATACAGCGACACGCTTGTTCGTCACAGTCGCTATATCCGTGTAAATCGCCGCGATAAATACAGCCTGTACTCGGCTGTATACCAGCTACGCGTATGTAGATTCATATCGCGTTAATAAATCGGCTCAAGCGCGTGCAAAACGCGCAAGTAGCCGCAAAAGGCGATTATCGCGTAGGTAGATTTTTGGCACCCTGTTGCTTAAAACAAAAAAGGTCAGGCACTAAGTGCCTGACCTGCAAACTTCTGGTCGGGACGACTGGATTCGAACCAGCGACCCCTTGACCCCCAGTCAAGTGCGCTACCAAGCTGCGCCACGTCCCGAAGCTTTTGTTTGTTGCTCTGCTCTCGCTCACAACAGGGATTATATTAACCCGAAACTTTGGCCTTGTGCAAGAACTTTTTTAATTATTTTTGAGCAAGTCCAAAATTGTATCTGCGAGCTGGGGTTTTGTTAGCACGGGAAGTTCCTGCGTCCCTGCTGTGCTAACAATCCAGGCCTTATTGGTGTCGGTTCCAAAGCCCGAATCGGCGCGCGTGACATCGTTGGCGATGATCGCATCGCAGCCCTTGCGGGCCAATTTACGCTCAGCGTACTCCAAGACGTTATCGGTCTCGGCTGCAAAGCCGATCACGCACCGCTCTCCCTTTTGGCGCGAAAGCTCAGCCAAAATATCAACGGTCTCGACGAGCTCGATGCGATTCAAGCGTTCGTTGGCCTTTTTGAGCTTGTGGTCCGCAGGGGCCGCGGGCGTGTAGTCGGCGACGGCTGCCGCGCAAATGGCAGCGTCGGCCGTCAGGAAGGCGTTTAACGCCGCCTGCAGCATCTCTGCGGCGGTCTGCACGCGCACGCACTCTACGCCGTGGGGAACGTCGAGCGATGTCGGTCCCAGCACGAGCGTGACGGCGGCACCGCGACGTGCGGCCTCCCCCGCCAGGGCGATACCCATCTTGCCCGAAGAACGGTTGCCAATGAAGCGCACGGGGTCGATCGGCTCATGCGTGGGGCCGGCAGTGATGACGATGCGCTTGCCTGCGAGGTCCTGGGGCGCGGGGTTGAATACCTCGCAGATGGCCTCAACGATGTCCTCGGGCTCGCTCATGCGTCCCGTGTCCACGTCGCCGCAGGCAAGGTAGCCGCTGCCGGGTCCCACCACATGGACGCCACGGTCGCGCAACGTGGCTATATTGGCCTGCGTCGCCGGCGCCTTCCACATGCCATTGTTCATGGCCGGCGCGATCACAATGGGTCGCGGCGTGGCGAGCAGCGTGGTGGAGATGAGGTCGTCGGCGATGCCGTTGGCCATCTTGGCGATGATATTGGCCGTCGCGGGCGCCACGATCACCAGATCGGGTTCCTGCGCGAGTGAAATGTGGTGGATGGGGTCGGAGGGGTCGTCGAACAGACCCACGGCGACGGGCTCGTTGGTGAGCGCACGGAAGGTAAGCGGCCCCACAAACTCGGTGGCATGCTCGCTCATAACGACCTTGACGCGCGCGCCGCGCTTTTGCAGCAGGCGCACGATATTGCACGACTTATAGGCGGCGATCCCGCCGGTAATACCCAGCAGGATCGTTTTTCCCTCAAGTTGCATTGAATTGTTGGGCGCCGCCATCGTTTAAGCTTCCTTGCTCGGGAGCACCAGCAGACGGTGGCAGTACGGGCAGTGCGTAATCTCACTACCGTCGTGGTTGAGGTCGCTCATGGACGATGCTTGCAGCGCGGTGTGGCAGACCGTAGGGATGTTGCCCTTGATGGTCTCGACGGCCAGGCCGCGGAACTGCTTGAGCAGGCGCTCATAATCGGTGAGCACGTCGGTCGGCAGCGTAGCGGCAAGGGCGGTGCGCTCCTTGGTGGCGGCGTCAATCTGGGCCTGCAGGTCGGCGGCCTTGGCGCGGGCGGCCTTGGTATCGGCCTTCACACCCTCCTCGAACTTGGCGATGATGGCCTGCGCGCGAGCCTCGCGGTCGAGCGCCTCCTTATGGGCGACGACGACATCCTTGCGGGTGTGCTCGATCTTGTCCAGACGCTTTGCCAGGGTGGCGAGTTCATTCTCCAGGTCCTGAACCTCGCGGTAGTCGGAACCATCGACGTGACGCTTCTTGGCAGCCTCGATGGCGTTGTTGGTCTGAATCTCGGTGGTGTTGAGATCGTCGAGCTCAATGTCCAGATCCTTGCGCTGAGCGTAGAGCTTGGTCATCTCGGACTTGAGCTTCACATAGGTCTTGCGTTTGGAAGCGAGCTCCTTGAGCTCCGGCATATTGGCAAGTTCGCTCTTGTTGCGGGCGAGCTCCAAATCGATCTGTTGCAGCTTGAGTAGCGTAGCGCCGGCGCTCATAAGTTCTCTCCTTTTGTCACAGTCCACCATTGGCAAGGGTTCAGTATTTTAATCGTATGACGGGGGTCGACCCCGGCGTCAACTGCAGAGTTCATCAAGATATCCACGAACGGCTCTTCGGAGCGGTCGTGGCCGAGTAGTATCACGCCCAGGCCACGCAAGGCAAGGTCCTGCGCCACGTGGTAGCCAGCTTCTCCAGTCACAATAACATCTGCGCCTGCGGCGATGGCAAGCTCACCAAAATCGCCGAGGGAGCCGCCCAGAATGGCAACGGTGCGGCACGGGTGCTCGGCTTCGCCCCATACGCGCGGGTCACTGCCATAGGTCGTGGCGGCACGATTGGTGAGATCGCGCAGGTTGCAGGCGTCATGGAGGGTCGCAAGTGCGCCCAGACCGGTGAGCTCAGGCTCGTCCACATGCTCCAGCGAGCTCATGGGCTCTGCGCCCAGCAAATCGCTCAGGCGAACGCGCGCTTCGTGCGAGCGGTCCAGGTTGGTGTGAAGCGAGATGATGCTCACGCCGCAACGAGCCGCTTCGTACAGCGCAGCGCTGCACTGGGGACGTGCGGAATCGGCCGGACAAAAGGCCTCGGGCGCCTTGATATAGATGGGATGATGAGTCAGCAGCACGTTGGCGCCCGCCTCGAGAGCGCGGTGCACGTTGGCCTCGGTCGCGTCGAGTGCGCAGGCAACACCGGTGATCTTTGCAGCGGGATCTCCCACAGATAGCCCAACATGATCCCAGCCCTCGGCGTCCGCCTTGGGGTAGCGCGCCAGCAGCGCACGTTCAAGCTCGGAGACAATCATGCGGCACCTACGATCGAGAGCAGCGCACTTGCAAAGTCGTCCAGATCGCTCGGATCCACGCGGTCATCGAAGGAAATGCGCAGTGCGCCCAGTGCCTGCTCGCGACCAATGCCCATGGCGCTGAGCACGTGGCTCGGGTCCATGTTGCCGCTCGAGCAAGCCGATCCGGCCGAAACCTCAAAGCCGGCGGCATCGAGCTTGATGATGAGCTCCTCGGAGTC
Source organism: uncultured Collinsella sp. (assembly GCA_959602645.1). GTDB lineage: Bacteria > Actinomycetota > Coriobacteriia > Coriobacteriales > Coriobacteriaceae > Collinsella. Next base: position 6,841 of record CAUGTZ010000006.1, read on the forward strand.
CATGCCGTCGACGTAGATTGAAACCATACCTGGCAGACGATCGGCCTGCGCGTAGTCGCCCATCGTGGCGTGAATGCGAGGATGGGCCGTAAGCGTGGCGTAGAGCTTATCGGACAAGGTCTGCAGTTCCGCGCGCTCCTGGGCCACGTGGGGCGCCAGCGTACTGGCGGCAGCGGCAAAAGCCAACTGCGTGCGCAGATCCTGCGTACCGGCGCGACGGCCGGCCTCCTGTCCACCGCCAAAGATGCGGGGGCGCAGCGGCGTGCGGGTCTTTACGTAGAGCGCGCCGGATGCCACGGGGCCGCCAATCTTGTGGGCGGCAACGGACATGGCGTCGACGCCCAGCTCGGCGGCATCGAGCGGAATGTGCAGGTAGCCCTGGATGGCATCGGTATGGAACAGGGCGCCCACGGTATGCGCGGCGGCGGCAAGCTCGCGGATGGGCTGCACCACACCGGTCTCGTTGTTGGCGACCATAATGCTCACGAGCGCTACGTCGTCGCCCAACAGCTCGACAAGCGCGGCAGGCTCAATGTAGCCCGCGCGGTAGGGCTGCACCAGGTCGACGGTAAAGCCGGCGGCACGCAGCAGCGGCAGGTTGTCCAGAATCGAATCGTGCTCGATGGCCGAAACGATGACACGATCGCGCTTGCGATCGCGCTGACGAGCGCCCTCGGCAAGACCGAGCAGCGCCAGCTGGTTAGCCTCGGTGCCGCCGTTGGTAAGGATGATCTCGGACGGGCGAACGCGTACGCCAAAGCTACGGGCGATCTCGCGACGGGCGACTTCCAGGCGTGCGGCGGCCTTGCGGCCGAGCGAGTGCAGCGAGTTGGGGTTGACGCCGGCAAGCTCGCTGTCGTCGTACTCGCGCTGCGCAAGGAGCGCCTCGGCGCGCATGGGCGTCGAGGCGGCATAGTCAAGATTCACGGGTATGCGGTTTTGACCTGCGGTCATAAGGGTTTATGCCTCCTGTGCGGCCTCGTTGCCCAGCTTCTGCAGCAGCGCAACCTCGGCGGCGGGATCTTCGGACTTAAATACGGCGGAGCCGGCTACGAGCACGTTGGCGCCGGCCTTGACGACCTCGGCGATGTTCTTGGAAGAGATACCGCCATCGACCTCGATCAGGGGCGAAACGCCGTGGCGCTTACACATGGCCGTAAGCTCGTGCAGTTTGGCAATAGTACCAGGGATAAAGCTCTGGCCGCCAAAGCCGGGGTTCACGCTCATGAGCAGCACCATGTCGACAACGTCGATGATGCTCTCGAGTACGCACACGGGGGTAGCGGGGTTGAGCACTACGCCGGCCTTGACGCCGCGCTGCTGCAGATGGGTAAGCGTGCGGTGCAGGTGCGTGGAGGCCTCGTAATGCACGGTGATCATATCGGCACCGGCGTCGGCGTACCAATCGACCGTCTCGTCGGGGTTCGACACCATGAGGTGCGCGTCGGCCGGTACGTCGGTGGAGCGCTTGACGGCCTTGAGGATATCGACGCCAAAGGTGAGGTTGCCGGTAAAATGACCGTCCATAACGTCAAAGTGCACGTAGTCGGCGCCGGCGATCTTGTCGAGCTCGCCTTTCAGGTTGGCCATGTCGGCCGAGAGGACGGACGGAGCGATTTTGATGGAACCCATGGTAGTAGCCTTTCTGCGCTAGTCGGTGAGTCCGTAGAACTCTTGGGAGGGTACGCGGTCGGTAAGAATCTCGAGCGCCCTATCCAAAGTAACACCGTTGTAGAGCGTTTGCTCCACGGCAAAGGTGAGCGGAATGTCTACGCCCAGTGAACGGGCGAGCTCGCTCACGCTGCGGGCCGCGACGGCGCCCTCGACCACCATATGTGTTCGCGTCTGGTACTCGTCGAGCGAAACGCCGTGGGCAAACTCGTAGCCAAAGGTGCGGTTGCGCGAATGCTCCGAAGTGCAGGTGGCGATAAGGTCGCCCATGCCGGCGAGTCCCATGCAGGTCATGGCCTGACCGCCGCGGGCGTGTACCAGGCGGCTGATCTCGGCCAGACCGCGCGTCATGATGAGGGCAAGCGTGTTGTCGCCCGCACCGGTGCCGGCAGAGATGCCGCATACGATAGCGATGACGTTTTTCATGGCGCCGCAAACCTCGACGCCTGTCATATCCTGCGACAGGTAGATGCGGAAGGCCGTCGAGAGGAGTAGGTCCTTAAAGGTCTCCCCTACCTGCGGGTCTTCGCTGGCGATGACGGCGGCAGAAAGTCCGCCGCGGCAGATCTCCTCGGCATGGTTGGGGCCCGAGAGCGCCGCCACACGCCGCTCGTTGCCGATCTCGCTGGCAATGACCTCGCTCATGAGCAGGCCGGACTCGGGCTCAATGCCCTTGGTAAGGCAGAGCACCGGGGTGTCGGCGGCGATGAAGGGCGCTGTCTGATGACATACGCTTCGCAGGTGCGTGGAGGGCACGGCAAAGATAATGGCGTCGGCGCCGTCGAGCGCCTGGGCCAGGCCCGTCGTGGCGACAACGTTTTCCGGCAGCACGTAGTCCAATAGATAGCGGGGATTACGATGATCGCCGTTAATGCCGGCGGCCGTCTGCTCGCTGTGGGCCCACATGGTCACGCGCTCGGCTCGCGCGGCGGCAAGGCCGGCGACGGCGGTTCCCCAGGAGCCGGAGCCAATCAGCGCAACATTCATGACTCTCTCCTACTTATCGTCGGGCTCGGTGACGCGCTTGGTAAACGAGAGCTTGGACTCCTTACCGGTCATGAGCTTTTTGATGTTCGCGCGATGGGCCCACACTACGGTGATGCCGATTAGCGCCATGCAAAACTTGAGGCCCAGGCTGCTGTACGGAAAGACCGCGCAGGCAGCGATGGGAAGTCCGATGGCAGCGGCGAGCGAGCCCACCGACACAAACTTGGTGATGGCGACGGCCACGATAAACATGCCCAGCAGCGATAGGCCAATGGGCCAGTACCAGGCAAGAATTACGCCCAGGCCCACGGCGATACCCTTACCGCCGTGGAAGTTGAGGTAGGGCGAGAAGATATGTCCCCACACGGCAGCCAGGCAAATGACGCCGATCATCCAGTCACCGGCGGCACCAGGAGCCATGATGCTCACGGGAAAGCCATAGCCCACGCTCGCGATGAGTGGACGGGCGATAAGGACGCAGATGGCGCCCTTGAGGCAGTCGAGCAGCAGCGTGAGCGCGGCCACCTTGGGGCCGGCCACGCGCAGGGCGTTGGTGGTGCCGATGTTGCCGGAGCCCGCCTTGCGAATGTCCGTGTGGTTGAACACGCGGCCCAGGATCAGGCCAAACGGAATCGCTCCGATAAAGAACGAGACCACGGCGCAGATGGCGGTCAGCAGGATCGGATTAAGCATCCTTTTGCTCCTTCTTCCTAAAGAAGAGTCGAATGGGCGTACCGGCAAAATCGAAGGCCGAGCGCATGCGGTTCTCCACGTAGCGCTGGTAGGTGTCGTTGACCAGGTCGCTGTGGTTGACGAAGAACGTGAACGTCGGCGGGTTGACGCCCGTCTGGGTCACGTAGTGCATGCGCAGGCGGCGCTTGCCGTCCACCACGGTGTGGCCGAACTCGCGCAGGTCGGTGAGGAACGTGTTGAGGCGCGAGGTGCTGATCTTCTGCGAGCGCGTCTTTTCGGCTGCGTCGACCATTGCCCAGATCTTCTCCACGCTGCGGCCGGTCAAGGCAGAGATGCGCAGGTACTGGGCCCAGGGAGCCATGACGCCCAGACGGCGGTCGACGGTCTCCATGCAGGCCTCGCGCTTGCGGTCGTCGTCGAGCAGGTCCCACTTGTTGAGCAGCACCACGATGGCGCAGCCGCGCTCGATGGCCAAGCCCATGACCTTCTGGTCCTGCTCGGTGACGCCCACGGAGGCGTCGACGACGAGCAACGCCACGTCGGCGCGGTCGATGGCGCGCAGGCCACGGACCATGGAGTAGTACTCAATGTTCTCGTACACGGTGCTCTTTTTACGGATGCCCGCGGTATCGACCATGCGGTAGTGCTTGCCGTTGCGCTCGACGACCGTGTCGATGGCGTCGCGCGTCGTGCCGGCGATATTCGACACGATGGAGCGGTCGGCACCCAGGATGCGGTTGAACAGCGATGACTTGCCGGCATTGGGGCGGCCGATAATGGCGACGTTCAGCGCGTCGGGGAACTCGTCGGCGACCTCGTCCTCCTCCTCGGGCAACAGGGCCACGATGTCGTCGAGCAGGTCGCCCGTGCCATGGCCATGCAGGGCCGAGAGCGGCGTGGGCTCGCCGATGCCGAGCGAATAGAACTCCCAGATGCTGTCGTTCTCGCGATCGGGGTTGTCGAGCTTGTTCACCAGCAGAAAGACCGGCTTGTCGCAGCGCTTGAGCATGCGGGCGACCGACTCGTCCTCCTCGGTGACGCCGGTGCGGCCGTCGACCACAAACAGGATGACGGCGGCTTCCTCGGCGGCGGCGAGTGCCTGGTCGCGGATGGACGTGGCAAAGACGTCGTCGCTCTTGAGTGGCTCGATACCGCCCGTGTCGACGATGGTGAACTCGCGGCCGTTCCAATCGGCCGTGTGATACGAGCGGTCGCGCGTGACGCCGCGGGACTCGTGGACGATGGCGTCCGAGGTCTGGGCCAGGCGGTTAACGAGCGTGGACTTGCCCACGTTGGGGCGTCCGACGACGGCGACGATAGGTTTCATCTGCTCTCCTTTAATGGGTAGGGTCAGCGGAATTAGTAGAGTCGGCAGGCACAATGCCAAGGATGTGCTCCAGGGTATCGAGCAGCTCATGTGGCATGGTTGACACCACATGAACCTCGGCGCCGCGACTGGTAAGGCTTGCGAGTAAATCGTCACGATGATACTCGTCAAGCGTCATGCCGTCAGCGTTGAACATGAGCTTAGGCACAAAGAGCATAACCCCCGACAGGTCTTGCGGCAGCTGCTCCAGGATATCGCTCGCGACGATGAGTCCGGTCACGTCCACGTTGCCGCCAAAGTAGCGGTTTTTGATGGCTGTGACGGTGCCGGCGAGGCCGTGCGGCGATTCCACAAAGCGCGCCACGGTATCGCGCGCGCTGGCGCCCGAGAGGCACAGGAGGCGCTGGTCACGGGCGGTCATAGCCTTGCGAACGCTGGCAAGGCGCTCGGCGTCGGCGGCAAGGACATCATCTGTCTCGTCCAGATAGGAGCGGATCATGCCGATGCCGTCATAGTACTGCGGGTAGCCGTCGTAAAAGTCTGCCTCGGGCGGCTCGATGCCGGCGTCCAGATAGAACTCGTCGCTCATCTGGAAGGTGTGGCGGCCAAAGCGCTCGAAGGCACGGTCCTGGAAAGGCCGGATCATGGCAATGGTTTCGCGTGCGAGCTCGGGCTTGTCGCTGTAGGACCAGCTAAAGCGGTTCTGGTGCTTGGTAAAACCGAGCGGCACAATGCCCAGGCTGGTGATTTGCTCGTGCTCCTCGCAAAAGCGTAGCGTCTTTTCCAGCTCCTCGCCGTCGTTCATGCCGGGGCACAGCACGATCTGCGCGTGAATCTCGATGCCGGCGGCCATGATGGCCTCGAGTACGTCCATGCCGCGCTGGGCGTTGCGGCCCATCATGCGGCGGCGAACGTCGGGGCTCACGGCGTGGACCGACACGTTCATCGGACTCATGTTGCGATCGATAACGTTTTGCACGTCCTCGTCGGAAAGGTTCGTGAGCGTGACAAAGTTACCCTGCAAAAAGCTCAGGCGGTAGTCGTCGTCGCGAATGTAGAGCGTGGAGCGACCGCCCTTGGGCAGCATGGTCATAAAGCAGAACACGCAGGCGTTGACGCAGGTGCGCATGCCGTCAAAGATGGGGCCGTCGAACTCAAGGCCCCAGTCCTCTCCCGGGAAGCGGTCGAGCTCCACGGGGGTGACAGTGCAGTCGCGCGGATCGAATACCTCCAGCTCGACGGTGTCGTCGTCTGCCTCCCAGAGCCATACGATCATGTCAGTGAGTTGCTCGCCGTTGACCGTGAGCACGCGCATGCCCGGCTCGATACCCACATCCCATGCGGGCGACTCGGGACGCACGTTCTTTACGAGCGCGCCCTCACCCGGCTCGGGGTCGCGGCTGCGCCCGTAATCGGCCACCTCGGCGGCGTATGCGGGTACGGTCTGGTCCATGATTAGCGGCAAAGCTCCTTGATACGCTCTACGGCGCGTTCGATGTGTTCTTGCGGGGTGGAGGCTCCGGCAGTGATGCCAATGTGGCGCGCGTTGGCAAACCATGCGGCCTCAAGCTCGGAAGCTTCCTCGATGTGATGCGTGTGCTCACAGGCATCAGCGCAGATCTGTGCCAGGCGACGCGTGTTGCCCGAATTTTTGCCGCCCACGACGACCATGCAGTCGCAGCGGTTGGCGAGGGTTGCGGCTGCCTGCTGGCGCTCGCTCGTGGCTGCGCAAATGGTGTTGATCACACGCAGTTCCTGCACGCGCGGGGTGATGGAGGCCACAACCTCGGCCAGGTTCTGCGCGGTCTGGGTGGTCTGCACAACCAGACCCACCTTGCCCTTGAGTGGCAGCGCGTCCGCATCGGCGGCACAGCTCACGACCTGTGCGTCATCACCAGCATGGCCAAGAATGCCCTCGACCTCGGGGTGACCCGGCTCTCCCACGACGATCACGCGGTAGCCCTCGCGCACCAGACGCTCGGCCGCCACGTGGACCTTCTTTACGTAGGGGCAGGTGGCGTCGACCACATCGAGGCCGCGCTCGCGAGCGGCATCGATGACCTGCGGCACCACGCCGTGCGCGCGGATGATCACGGTGCCCGACGCGGCGTCGTCCAAGGTCTCGGCCAGACCGACGCCTGACTCGGCGAGCTCGCGCACCACGATGGGGTTATGGATGAGCGGGCCCAGCGTGTGGACCTGAGCGTTCCCCCCTGCCTGCGGCGCGGCGGCCAGCGCCATGTCGAGCGCGCGCTGCACGCCGTAGCAGGTGCCCGCGTGGGCAGCGATCTCGATGGTGGGGACGACCTCCTCAGCGGCGGCCGCAGCGGTATTCATGACGTTCTCGCTCATGGCTAGAACCTGCCCGGGTGCTCGGCGCACAGGTCGTCGCGCATGGCGTAAACGCGGCTCATGGCCTCGGACTCAAACCATGCCAGGCGCTCCTTGCGCTTGAGCTCGGCCGGAGCATCGGATAGCGAGATGGCCTTGCCGGCACGGATCCAGCACTTTTTGGGGCGCATGAGCTTTTTGCCTTTGGGCGTGATGTCGGACCAGCCACAAATGGCGAGCGGGTTGACGGGTGCCTTACCCATCTGGGCGATGAGCGCAAAGCCGCCATGGACCTCGGGCTTGATCTCGCGCGAGCGGATGCGCGTGCCCTCGGGGAAGATCAGGACGTCCTCACCGCGCTGCAGTGCATGCTGGGCGGCACGCAGACACTTCATGTCGGCGGTGCCACGCTCGACGGGAATGCCACCCACGCGGCTAAAGGCCCAGCGCACAATCTTGCTCTTGGCGAACTCGGACTTAAAGATGGGGCGGATGCGGCGGCCGCCAAAGAACAGCGCCGTCTCCACGGCCAAGAGTTCGGCCATCGAAGTGTGGTTGCAGATGACCACGCTACCGCGGCCTTCCTGGCGCTCAAACAGCAAGTCGCTGTCCTCGACCTTCCAGCGCCACATGAGCTTGGAGAAGGCCCACAGAATAGCCATGACCACCACGACGACGGCGCGGATGAGCGCCGGGAACTCGGCGTAGGGAGCGTTGTAGTAATCCTCGGGCGTCTGCTTAAACAGGCGCATGGGCTACCTCCTTTGGTTGATGAGGTCCTCGATAATGCGTACGACCTCGTCGATGGTGTGGGCGGTGGAGTCGACGTGCACGGCGTCCTCGGCGGGCACGAGCGGTGCGACCTCGCGGCTGCTGTCGAGCTTGTCGCGCTGCTTGAGGGCGTCGAGGGTCTCATCGACCTCGGCCTCGAGCTGCTCGGCAGTAAGCGGCTGGGCGTCGTTTTGGTGGCGCTGCAGCACGCGGCGGCGGGCGCGCTCACGCGGGTCGGCGGTCAGGAAGACCTTGACCTGCGCGTTGGGGAACACGACGGTGCCGATGTCGCGACCCTCGGCGACGATATCGCGGTCCTCGGCGGCGCGGCGCTGGTGGATGAGCATGGCGGCGCGTACGCCCGGGTAGGCCGAGACCTTGGACACGTTGGCGTCCACCTGCGGGGTGCGGATGGCAGCCGATGCGTCCTTGCCGTCGATGGTCAGGCGCGTGTCCTCGCCGGTGCCGTTGGTAAAGCGAATCTCGATCTGCTCGGCGAGGGCATCGATGGCAGCCTCGTCGTCCAGGTCGATTCCGCGGTCGAGCGCGGCGAAGGTGACGGCGCGATACATGGCGCCCGTGTCGAGCTTGTTAAAGCCCAGCTGGCGGGCGATCTCCTTGGCGATAGTGGACTTGCCGGAACCGGCGGGGCCGTCGATGGCGACGATCATGCAATGCTTCCTTTCGGGTGTTGACGTGCTGGTATGGTTCGCGGGCATTGGGGCGCGGCGAATTGCTTAGCCCGTGTAGCGCTCGCGGTAGGTGTTGCGCTTGGGCGCGGAGCCGTGGCTACCGTGGTGACGCGTGCGGCTGGCGGTGTTAGTCGCCGGCGCGGCGGCGCGTTTGGAGTTGGCCTGCTTGGGAGGGATACCGCCGGCCTTAAGGATCTGCACCTCGCGGTCGGTGAGTTCGCGCCACGAGCCTTTGGCCACGCCCTCGAGCTCCAGGCCGGCAAAGTTACAGCGGTGCAGGCGGATCACCGGATGGTGGATCTTGCTCAGCATGCGCTTGACCTGGTTTTTGCGGCCCTCGCGGATGATGACCTCCACGGAGGTGGTGCCGGGCTTGACGCCTTGGGGAGCTACGGCCGCGGCCTCGCGAGCGGTGATGACGCGGCAGATCGCCGGCTGGCACAGGCCGTCGTCGAGCTCGATGCCGCGGCGGAGCGGCTCCAAGTCGCGATCGGTCAGGTGGCCGTCCACGAGCGACTGATAGGTCTTGTAGACGTGCTTGCTGGGGTGCAGCAGATCCTGCGACAGGTCGCCGTCGGTGGTAAAGAGCAAAAGGCCCGTGGTGTCGCGGTCCAGGCGGCCCACCGGGAACAGGCCCGGAAATCGGTCGCGGGGAACCAGATCTGCCACGCAGGGGCGCTCCTGAGGATCGCTCATGGTGGTGAGGTAGCCGGTCGGCTTGTAGAGCATCAGGTACACGGCGCCCTGGTTGAGCTTGACGGGCATGCCGTCGACTTCGATATGGTCGCGATCGACGTCGACCTTGGTGCCCAGTTCGGTCGCGACCTGGCCGTTGACGGTCACGCGGCCGGCGGTCATCAGGTCCTCCGAGCCGCGGCGGCTTGCCACGCCCGCGCGCGCCAAAAAGCGCTGTAGGCGCATCGTGTGTGGGTAGACGGGCTGGGCATCGGTCGCGGGCGCGCCCGCGACGCCGGCGGTGCGCGTCTCCCCTACTTCGTTAGTCCTCGTCATGCAAATCCTCCGAGGTCTCGTCGACGACCAGGGTCTCCAAGTCCTCGACTGCCTCAACATCTTCAACATCGGTATCGAGCAGTTCGCGCTCTTCGTCCAGGTCTTCGGCCTGCTCCTCAAGCGTGGACTGAATGCTGCGGCCGCTCAGGCGCTCGCGGATAAACTGGCGCGATTGCTCGTCGGGCGCAAACTGCTCCAGATCGGGCAGGTCGCGGGTGGAGCGCAGGCCGAACTTTTCCAAGAAGGCGTTGGTCGTGCCGTAGATGATGGCCTGTCCTCGCTCGGGGTCGCGGCCGAGCTCGCGCACCAGGCCCTTGTCCACGAGCGACGCGATGACGCCGTCGGAGTTGACGCCGCGGATGCCCTTGACGACCTCGCGCGTGACGGGCTGGTGGTAGGCGATGACAGCCAGGGTCTCGAGCGCCGCCTGCGACAGTTTTTGCGTGTCCCAGCTCAGCACGTAGGCCTCGACCACATCGTGATAGGCGGGATGAGTAAACAGGCGCCAGCCGCCGGCGACCTCGCGCAGCTGAAAGCCGCGGTTGGCCTCCTCATACTCAACCTTAAGCTCGGCCAACAGCGACGCGCACTCGCCGGGGGCGATATCCAGCGCACCTGCCAGCGCGGGCGCGCTGACGGGGTCGCTCGACACCAGCAGCAGCGCCTCGAGGGCGCCTTTGAGGCTGTTTGCCTCCAGCGTAGAAAGGGTTGACATAGTTGCCGCTCCTATTCGGTGAGCTCGGGGCCCTCGCCAGGCACGTATGCCTCGGCGCCCTCGACTCGGTTGATGCAGATGGTTCCAAAGATCTCGTCCTGGCTCAGCGTGAGCGAGCCGCGTTTGGCGAGCTCGAGCATAGCCAGGAAGGTGACGACGAGCTGCTCGGTGGTGGCGTCGCCGTCCAGCAGCTCGCGAAAGGTGCAGGTTTGATGCGCCATGGTAAAGCGGTCGACCGAGGCCACCGTCAGGTCGAGCGGCACGCGATGCGGTGCCACGTGCTCGGCTTCCAGCAGGAAGGTCTGGCGCTTACCGTCCAGGTCGGCGCAGATGACGGCGAGGCCGCGCAGGGTGATACCGGCCAGATAGTCGGGCATAAGGCCCAAGAACTCGGGGTCGGGGCCGGCCACGCGCGGATGCATGCGGCTCTCGGCCTGCATGCGCGCGCCAAGGGCAGCCGCCGCGCCCTTAAACTGTTTGTAGGCGATCAAGCGCTGGATCAGGACCTCGCGCAGGGCATCGCCGTCGAGCGCATTGAGTTCCTCGAGATCTTCGTCAAATTCGTCATCGTCGTCGGCTGTGCGCGGGGCCTCTTGGGGCACCAGCGAGGCGGCCTTGATGTCCAAAAGGGTTGCCGCGACCAGCAAAAAGTCGCTCGCCACGTCCAGGTCAAGCGCCTCGATGCGCTCGACCTCGGCAAGGTATTGCTCGGCCACCTCGCTGATCGAGATGGCGCCGATATCTACTTTTTGGCGAGTTACCAGCTGCAGCAGCAGGTCGAACGGTCCGCTGTAGACCTGCGTCGACACGCGATACGACATCTTCGACCTCCTTTGACGGCGCCTTCGCGGCGCGGTTTGGGTGCATGTTGAGACCGTTTTGCACGGTCGACCTGTAAGTTTACCTTAGATGCCGGCGATTGCGAAGTCGAGCAGCCACTCGGCCAGCGGATACACGGTAACGTCGAAATAGCGGCCGATCACGTCGATGCCGGTCCACATGGGCAGCAGGTACAGCACGATGATGAGGATCGGCATGGCGTATTGCTGCAGGCGGTAGTAGTTGGCGAGCGCATTGCCTTTGAGGAACGGCACGATGATCGACGAGCCGTCGAGCGGCGGAATCGGGATGAGGTTAAAGAACGCGAGCGACAGGTTGGCCACGATAAACGTGGCACCGAAGTTCATGATTTGGGACGCCACGGCAAAGGACATGCCGGCGTAGAGGTTGCCATATGCTGCGTGCATGAGCGCTGCAGCGAGGCACGCGAGTGCGATGTTCGACGCGGGGCCCGCAGCGCTCACCAGGACCTCGTCGCGCTTGGGGTGCTTGAGGTTGTTGAGGTAGACGGGTACCGGCTTGGCGAAGGCGAACACCGGGCCGCCGGCGGCGAGCATGAGCAGCGGCAGGAGGACGGTGCCAAACGGGTCGATGTGGTTGAGCGGGTTAAGCGAGACACGGCCGCGCGAACGGGCCGTCTTGTCGCCGAGCGCCCAGGCCGCCGCGGCGTGCGCGCTCTCGTGGATGACGATTCCCACGATGACGGCGACGGCGCTGGCGAGCAGGTTCATGAGGTAGCTGCTGGACATGGTGCTCCCCTAGCGGACGCGGCGCGAGGCGCGCGTGAGCAGGTAGTCGATCACAAACAAAATGACGGCGACGATGGCGTAATCCAGGCGGAACACGCCGCCAAAGGGCGATGTGATGACGCCGTAGCCGGCGATAGCGCTCGGAAGCGCGCGCGAAAGCTCAACGACAAAGCCCACAATCTGCAACTTGGCGGTGAGGCCGCTAAAGCACAGCAGCACGGTCATCGCGCTCATAAAGATGCCGCAGATGCGACAGGCGATGGCGACGATGCTCATCGCCACGGCAGCGGCCTTACGAGAGTTCACGCGCGGTCTCCTCTTCGATCTGGGTGGAAAGCTCCAGCCATTCGTCCTCGAGCTTGGGCAGCTCTTGCTTAAGCCCGTTATATTCCCCCAGCGCGGCGTTGAACTTATCCTGATCGGCATAAAGCTCTTCGCTTGCCATCAATTCCATAAGCTCGTCATAGCGGGCACGCTTTTTGTCCAGCTCTGCCTCGATCTTTTTGAGCTGGTTGCGCACGCCCTTGAGCTTTTTGTTGAGCGCGGCACGGGCCTGGGCCTCGGCGCGCTTTTGCTCCTTGGTCTTTTTGCCCTCGGCAGGCTTGGGAGCCGCGGCGGGGCTGCTGGCCTGGGCGGCGTTGGCGGGCTTAGTGCTCCTGCTTGCCTCCGGCGCGCTCTCCCCTGCCGTCTCGGCGGCGGCGCGGGCTGCGAGGTCCTCGCGCTTGAAGAGGTAGTAGTCGTAGTCGCCGTCGTAGACCGTGACCTTGCCGTCACGGATGTCGATCACGCGGTTCGCTACGGCGCGCACCAGGTGCTCGTCGTGGCTGATCAGCACGATGGTGCCGGGGAAGTTTTGCAGGGCGTTTTCGAGCATGTCCACCGAGTCGATATCCAGGTGGTTGGTGGGCTCGTCCAGGCACAGGAGCGCCTCGGGGGCCACGAGCATCTTGGCCAGGGCCAAACGCGCCTTTTCGCCGCCGGAGAGGACGCGGACCTGCTTTTCGATTGCGTCGTTGTCGCTAAACAGGAAGGCACCCAGCAGGCTGCGCTGTTGGGGCACGGTCCACTTGGGCGTGACGGTGTCGATCTCTTGCAGGACGGTGTTCGATTCGGTCATGCCCTCGAGCGCGTGCTGGGCGTAATAGGCCACGCCCACGTTGGTACCCAGGTCGCGCGTGCCGGTGGTGGGCGGCTCCAGGCCGGCGAGGATCTTCATGAGGGTGGACTTGCCGGCGCCGTTGGGGCCGACAAGCGCCACGTGCTCGCCGCGGTAGAGTTTGAGATCGATGTCGCTGTAGATGTGCTTGTCGCCGTAGGACTTGGAGACGCCCTCCAGGCTCACGACCATATCGCCGGAGCGCGGCGGGTCGGGGAACTTAAAGTCGATGTGCTTGTGGCCCTCGGGCAGGATGACGAGCTCCTTTTTGATTTGCTCGATCTTGCGGATGCGCTCCTGCGCCTGGGCGGCCTTGGTGGGCTTGTAGCGGAACTTGTCAACGAAGACCTGCATGTGGGCGATGTCGCGCTCCTGCGCGGCGCGCTTGGCGCGCATCTGCTCCAGGTTGTCCTCACGCTGCTTGAGGTAGCTGCTGTAGTTGCCGGTGTAGGTGGTCACGCGGCGGTTTTCGAGCGCGGCGACGTGGTCGACGCAGGCGTCCATGAAGGCGCGGTCGTGGCTGACGATGAGCACGGCGCCGTCGTAGTTGGCGATAAAGCCGCGCAGCCACTGGACGCTTTCGAGGTCCAAGTGGTTGGTGGGCTCGTCCAGCAGCAGCAGGTCGGGGTGGCGCAGGAAGAGCTTGGCGAGCGCGATACGCATCTGCCAGCCGCCGGAGAACTCGGAGCACGGGCGCTCAAAGTCGGTGACCTTAAAGCCCAGGCCGGACAGGATCTTGCGGGCGTTGCTCTCGAGCTCGTAGCCGCCCAGATGCTCAAAGCGGTCCTGGACCTGGCCGTACTCGTTAAGGAGTGCGTCGACGTCCTTGCCTTGCTCGGAAAGCTCGGTGATCTGGGCCTGCAGCTCGTTGGCGCGCTCGCCCATGCGGCGGATTTCCTTGGCGGCTGCCATGACCTCGGCAAGGATGGTGGTGTCCTTTTGCTCCAAGTTGGTTTCCTGCTCTAGGTAGCCCACCTGGCAGTCCTTGGCGTACTGGATCTGGCCGGCGTCGGGGCTGTCGATGCCCATGATGATCTTGAGCATGGTGGTTTTGCCGGCGCCGTTGGGTCCCACGAGCGCAAAACGCTCGCCGGGGTTGATCTGGAAGGACGCGCCGCTAAAGAGGACACGCGCGCCGAAGCTTTTTTCGATCTTGTCGACCAGGAGGATCATGGTGCCGCCTTTGACCTTGTGTGCCTATATGAAAAAAGGCCCCAACTTGCGTTGGAGCCTCATTCAATGCTCGGGTGGAGACGAGGGGGATCGAACCCCTGACCTCTTGACTGCCAGTCAAGCGCTCTCCCAGCTGAGCTACGCCCCCGTGCGAAGAAGTACTATACGGGAACTCGGACGTCGATGCAAGGACAATTTTGGAAAAACTTTCGCGGACGCTGGCGCGGGGGCGCGGGCCCGCTCAGGTCCGAGGAGCCCGCGATGCCCGCGGGGGCAGCGGTCCACGCACGGACCGTGCGCCGGCCGACTAGGCGCGCGGAACACGACTCTCCCCGTGCAACAGGGTTTTCCGTGCACCGCCAGTCCCATTATCGGGTCTGATTGCGAAGCGCCCCTCCCCTGCGCTTCAGAACCATGCCGGTTTACTACGATGAATCAGGAATGTCCGACCACACTCGCCTTTTGGCGTAACCGGCGGGCTTCCTACCTGCGGTTTTGCAAATGGAGAACACGCGGTGCTCGGGCATCGCCGATCCGTCGTAGTAAACCGGCATGGTTTTGAAATGGCATCAGGTTGATTTCACGCAAAAGTGTGTTGGAGCCCTGAATTAAAGGCCTTAAATTTTTTAGATCGCGTCTTTTCTGCGACGCGCCTAGAATTGCTGTTGATTAGCATCGGGCTTGATCTTGCGTTGTGCGACTTGCTCGTGCATGGTAGTATTTCACGTCGTGAAGCGAAGAAATTAGGTCTGAGTTGCCTTTGTTAGAATTGCGTTCACTGTTCATAAGGGCTCTTGGCGCAACGGTTAGCGCAGGGGACTCATAATCCCTGGGTTCTGGGTTCGAATCCCGGAGGGCCCACCAGAGAGTTTTAAGGCCGGGCGTTACGCCTGGCCTCTTTGTTATTGGTGCTGCGGACTAGCTTTGCCATCCACAGACGTAAAGTTATTAACATTCATATTCATGATTAACAATGGATATGTAGCCAAGATGCTGCCCAGCCAACAGATGTGTAAATCGATTAATATGAAAATAGGCCCCAACTTGCGTTGGAGCCTAGTTCAATGCTCGGGTGGAGACGAGGGGGATCGAACCCCTGACCTCTTGACTGCCAGTCAAGCGCTCTCCCAGCTGAGCTACGCCCCCGTGCGAAGAAGTACTATACGGGAACTCGGACCACGATGCAAGGACAATTTTGAACAATTTTGCGGCGCGTGGAACGGGTGTGGGGCCGAAAGGACCCACGATGCCCGATCCATCTGGTTGCTTAATAAACAGACCGGTTTACTACGCTGATTCCCGGATTTCCGACCTCACGCTTACTTTCGCATAACGGGCAGGCGATCTACCTGCGGTTTTACGAGCGGCGAATTCGGTGTGCTCAGCCACACTCAATCCAACGTAGTAAACCGGCATGGTTTTAAAATGGCACTTAATTACTAACAGCATATAAAGTATTAAAATTGCTCACATTGAAATTATTACTTACCAATACCAAGCCAATTGCACAGAACGTTGGCCCGCAATCTGGTCTCAGCGCATCTCATCGCCTCGGTTTTTGGTTTGTAGCACAACTCCAATCGCTCACACACACTGTGAATGATGGCATCAAGCTGATCGTGATCATTGAGCATGTCATGGGTTACAAGAAATACGTCGTATCCCATGCTTTGCAATGCTGTCATTCGGGTGGCATCGTGGTCAAGCACAGCGCCCGATCCATGAATAACCTCACCTTGAAGTTCGATAATCACGGCCTTCATTGTTATTGGGTTTACGATGACGATATCGCCGTAACAGATTTTCTGACCTGCGATTTTCCGAGCTGAATTCGACAGCGGTGTTAGGTCGTTGACGAATATGTTTTTAAACTCCGCTCCGCCGGCACGCCTCGGATGACTCAGCAACATGATTCCAGCAACTTCTAGCGGGGATGCAGCAATACCCATTACCTGCTGTGCGGCTTCGCAGAATTGCTTTCCCCACATCTCGCCCTTAACCTTCGCCGCAAATCTATGTAATTCTTCTATTTCAATAAGAGGCTTTCTCATCCAAAGCGATGTGCCCTTTCCGTTAGTTTTATTTCCGAATCCGTCATCCCGCTGCCTCCTTTGATCATGCTCGCTGTCCTTCTGGTGCACCCGAGCATAGACTCGCTTCCATGGGGCCTCGTCTTGGTTTTCGTCTAGTTCAAACAGACTTTCTGTGGTGTACTGCTCTTCTTCTGATTTTGCCCGCTCAAGTGCCATGTCAACCGCGGGCGATGGTTTAAAAACCGAGAACCATCCGCAAAATTCGTACATAGCCAGAACCAGATCGCATGAAGAAACGCTTCGAGTCATGGTGAATAGCGTATTAAGAGGGTCTGTGACGCTAAAGCCCATGCCCGTGTCGATGGAAACCTTCTCCGTATAGGCGTTGTTCCATCGGATGGTCCGTCTTGTCTTGGAATGCAGGTTGCTTCGTGTTGATGCTGCTGTGATGACTGGCGTCTTGAGAACTTCGGTTACAAAAGGGGCATGGGATAGAGCTCGCCAGCCATCTTCGGAGCTAGGTAAGCGCGGGTAGAGGTCGCGCACCTGCGGTGGGCAGCGCCAATAGCGGAATGCAGTATTTGCGCAGACGATTTCGTCCATTTGCGCCTCCCCTGGTTTACGGCCTCGGGCCGTGCGGATTGCGGGTAAGGTCGATTATCTACTGGCACATCATGCGGGTAAGTACGGGAAGCTGACCAAACACTGACCAAAAGCTTGACGCAATCCGTTGAAAAGCCGCCATAGGCATGAACGCGCTGGTACAAGCTGTGAGCCAGTGGTCTCTGTCTCCACAATTGCACATAGATTACGCAGGGAATTCAATGAATGAACACAGACGCATTTTGCAAAACGCGCAATGACGACACCTAAGGTGAATTGCGTAACATATAACGCCTTAAGTGACTTCGCTTCGATTTTAGTGTCAAAAAGAAAAAGGCCAGAAGCTTAACACCTCTGACCTGCGCTTTTGATGGTGGGCGATACAAGATTCGAACTTGTGACCCCATCCGTGTGAAGGATATGCTCTACCCCTGAGCCAATCGCCCGTCGCCTTTCGGCAAAAGAGATACTAACATAGCCGCGCGAGGTTTTCCAAGAACTTTTTGCCCCCGATTTTAAATTCGTGCGCGTCAGCCGCGCCATGGCAAACGCCGTAACCACTAAAATCGCAGCTCAACACTGCTTTACAGCTTGAACCACGACGTCTCGGGGTGGCAGCTTCGTCGATCAAGGCGATGCTGTCCAGATCATCGGGTAAAGTACGGGGTGCTTTCGGCACGATAGGGTCGGTTGCGTCTTCTGTACAGTTGTCAAAAGTCATGCTTTCAGGATAATTGCTGCAACAACTATCAGGGCATGTCGTTGCATTTAACGTTTTCATCACGCCGTCCTTCTGCTGACTGAATCCGTGCGTTTAACCCGGGCATTTCGACCATGCAACCTAAATTGATATTCTTGAGGCAATCAATCATCGCTGTCCAAGCGTCTAGATGTCAGGTCGAAAACCTTGACCTTGTCCCTTGCACCTATTGCGATGATTTGAACTACTTCGACGTGCCCGTCGCGGATGCGATAAATTACGCGAATGCCATCAGTACGAAACTTAAGTTCCCTACAACCTGCAAGAAGACCCGAAAGCGGCTTGCCAATTTCATCGGCCCGAAGTGCAAGGCGCGCAATACCTTTGTCCGCCATAGCGCGAACCGAGCCATCGAGTGACAGATACTCTTTCTCGGCAGTCTTGTCGTAAAACTCAACCTTAAACCTAGCCACGCTCACTCGAACAGCTCCTCGTCGGAAATGGGATCGGTTGCCTCGGCTTCTAGCATGGCCTCGAACCTCTCACGTCCCGCGGTATCGGAGAACGGAATGCCCTTGCGATTCGAATCAGTGTCGCCCTGCGCGAGCCTTGCAGCGGCTATAGCGTGCAGGCGCTCCTCTCGGAGCTGTTCGAGTTCGACCGCCATCGCTTCGAACTCGTCGAAGCCAACGATAACAGTATCGATGCCATCGTTCCTGTCTGAGACAAATTGCGGTTCTCTTCGAGCGCGACGTCTCGCTTCGCCAAAATTTTTGCTTGCCTGCGTCGAAGTCAGCACCTGTTCGCGTCCGAAAACGAGTTTCTTGTCTATCACGGCAACCATAGCAACCTCCTTTAAAATCTGTCTCTAATACGTATTATAGTTTCATTTAAATACGTACGTAAAGGAAAGTTAAACAGCAATATTCTTACTATTGATTGTTTCGGATGAACAGGGTTTCGAATCGTACTCCAGAGCAACCGGTTGCCTGACAGGGTCTTCGATGGCGCAGTTTAGGGTCTTTGCGAGCGCCAATGCCGAAGAGAGCGAGGCACGGCGTAGGTCGAGTCGGATCTGCTCGTAGAGCTGTATAGCGCGAAGTAAACCCCCGATTGGGTGGCGAGCTATTTTTGCGTTAGACCGGCTGGGCTTTCCCGTGGCTATCAACGCATCCCCATCGCGGATGGCCTTTAGGCTCTCAACGTTGAGTACATCGGGAGGATCAGATAGCAGGATGATATTCGCAAACTCATCGTCCCGCACATGTTGCTTCATAGATGCGCACCTCATCTTGCTTGATACTTTTGCGGAAGGGCAGGCGCATGTGCTCTGGTGGGTTGGTGACGATATCAACCTTTCGCCCAAGTTCCCTCTCGAGCTCATGGGAGAGTTCGTAAAGCGTGCCGAACGTCATGGTGTTGCCGCAGACTAGGCGCAAGTCAATATCGCTATTGGGCGTTTGCTCGCCTCGGGCAAACGAACCAAATAAATAGGCTTCTCTGACGTCGTATTGAGCCAGCACGCGGGAGGCGACGGTGGATATGTCTGTAGGCGAAATCATGTGTTATTTGCCGTTCAACAGTAGAACGTCAGGGGGCCAGCGCCGAAACCGCCGATCCGGTTTTTTGCCGTTCTGCAAGTTTGAAGATAAATGGGGCGTTTGATCTAACGAACTCGGTCAAAAAATCCAGATCGTCAGTAGAAAAACCTTCGACATTGAACCAATTAACCGCAGGCAAGAAGCATTCTGCATGGTCAAAGCCAAAGTCAACCGGACGCTCGACGGGTACGCGAACGGTCCCGTCATCTCGTGTTTCTGAGTAGGCAAACTGAGCGCCGTCATCTAGCTGAACATAGCTCAAAAGCATTGCTGCCTCCTTAGTGTATACATCCAGGTATAAACAACCGCTTAGAAGCAACGCGATGCGAATAAAATTATTCCCATAAGACCTGAACTGCTGATTATTTGTATTAGCGAGACTCGAACCACCTCACACTTCAGTGTCCTTTTGACATGGAAAACTGTCGTTGTGCGTTGGTTGGGCTTTATGTCATGGATCGTGTCTAGATTCGAGCGCCTGCATGCTTAACAGCTTGCAGGCGCTCGAACAGCTCAAGAAGACCGGCGTCTATTACTTTCTTGGCAGCGTCAACTGTATGATCCGATTCGTGGTTCATGTTAGATAAATCCTGAGCAATTTTGCTTTTAGGTGGGTCGATCTTAAATTTTATACCTGGTTATCTTCTTCCATTCGGCTGGGAACCCCATGGCTTCAAGGAGGCGCTCCTCGCCGATGCTCTCATCCAATGACAAGTATCCGTTAACGCACTTGACGAGCTTAGCCTTGAATGCCTTGAACTCGTCGTCGCGCAGGAGGTATCGAAGGGTGATCACTGCCGAGAAGACGTCTACCTTGCCGCAAACGTAATCCGGCCCAATCTTTTCGATGCCGAGCTTGGCGTGCAAGGCCGTGTCAGGAATCTCAACGTGGCACCTGTGAGAGAAGAGGCGCTCGCCATGCGCGCAGACGTTCCTGTAGAGGGCGAGCACGCGGATAAACGAAGAGAGTTCCTTTGGATTTCCGACCCCGAATCTCTTGGCAATCTTGGCTTTCTCGGTGTCCCTAAGTGCCGTGAGCATTTTCGAAATCTGCCCGAAGGTCATGGCGTTCACAGCGACCCACAGTGGCACGTTCTTATATGCCCTGCGGTAGTAGGCGAGGTATTCATGGCTGGTATCCTTGTTGGCGATATAATCAAGCATGTTCAGTAGCTTCGGGAGAACACGCTTCGCGCCCTTTGATGTCGCGTAGCAGCGGGCGTCTAGATACTTACTCTGGGACTCGCCATATGCAGCGCAGAACTCGTGGGCCAGCGCCGACCTGATCTTCGCCTCGACCTTGAGCAGTGCATCGAGCATTATTTCCCTGAGCTCGACGTCGAACTCGTAAAGCGCTAGGATGTCTCCAAAAGTGGCGCCTTCGCGGTATACCCGGGTGCTCGGGTCGCGGAAAAACGACTGGTAACCGTTCACGACCGGGAAATAGCCGATGTCCGCAAGGACCCTCCGGCAAACCTCTTCGTCCTCGATTCTGAGGCCGGAGCTTCTGAGCTTCTCCATCTGCTGCTGGTAGGTGAGGAATTCTTTGGGCATCGTCGCTCTTCCCGAAAAATAAAAGGGGAACCCGCAGGCTCCCCTCCGGTTCCAGGCATCGAAAGTTTCTGGACCCTAATCACTGTCATAATAGTATCTTCAAACTTGGGCCTCGTCAAACCCACGCTCTGAGTATCCACACTTATTGATGACCGCGCATATCCACAATTCCAAATTACCCTAGACAGCTAACATGTCATCAAGCCCAATCATGTCATCATGCCCAATCGCGCTACCGCGTATATCGCAAACAATAGTTACCATGAAAGTCTCCATTGCCCTTGGCTTTCGCGAACAAGCAGCAGGGCGTCAGCTCCGCTTTGCCACGTCGTCGGCGTCGAGTCCTTCAGCCTTCTTGGCGATATCAGCCAGACCCGGATTCATCTTTTCGCAAGCGCCATCCACGATCTTCTTCAAGCTTTCAAAGAAAGCGAAGGCTTTGCGATCCTGTTTAAGTTCAGTCGCGGGCTCGAGGGAAATCGTCGTAGGTTCGTCGATTCCAGCGAAAAGGGCCGAGTACAACTTCCCTACGTTCAGCTTCGGGTCTTCGACATCAATGGAAAAGCCGTCAACACCCTCGATCGCGATCTTCCCATCCTTCAGCCAGACCTTATATGCCTTCTGAGCCATAGCGTTTGAGTCGTTTCCTAACAACTTCAGCACCTCCTTCAACGGTCTTGGCCACAAGGTCGAGTACCTTGTAGTCGTCGCATGCGTATTCCAAAGCCCCACTCTTCACGTCAATTTCCCCATCTTGGCCGCGCGCGAGCACAATGACGTTATCGACGTCGAGGTTTACGACAAAGAGTGGGTTGTGCGTGATCATCAGTATCTGCCGGTTGGCGCTCATCCTCTTAAAGGCACCGAGGACGTGTTCCTTAATCGCTACTTGCGAGATTTGATCCTCCGGCTGGTCGATAATGTAGACCCCTGATTTAGTGTCCTCCTCCGCCAATAGATCGAAGTACAGGGTCCCGTACAGGCCAGGCGACGGTTCAGCGTCGATGCCTATGGACTTGTTGGTGATTTTCCTTCTCTCGGTTACACGGTCAACCACCGCATGAAGCTTGTTGCGAATCTGATCGTAGCACGTCGCCATGGAAGGTTTTTCACCTGTTACCGCTGCAGCTATTTCCTCCGTAGTCAGCTCAGTTTCGGACTGTATGCCATTCAGCAGAAGCGATAGCTTAGGCTTGTTGAACACCTCCCCAAAGACCTCATTGCAGTAGCTTATGTCGGTACTACCAGAAGTGAGTTCGGAGACAAATATGAATTTCCCCATAGGATTGGGAACCCTAATGTCAACAGGAACGGCATACTCGAGCTTCCTGTTGCATCGCTTTGCGGCAAGCAACACAGCGTTGGCAATTTTCCCAGAGACATCGTCAAGAGTCGCCGAATAATCATCGATAGTTTTCTGCTCGTCAGTCTTCTTCTTTGAAAGAACCCTGCGCTCCTCGCTCGCAGCGCCCTTGACTGCTCGGGTCTTCACGTCGTCGCGTTCGTAGATTAGCCTATGCTTCTCGACAAGCTTGAGAAGCCTGTCCATCGCCTTAATTGTATCGGCATGGGCCTCGGCAGCCTCAATCCCCATCTCTTTGAAAAGTTTCGAGTGATCCGCTCTGGCGTTGACAAGGTCGCTCCTGCAGGAGAGCAACCTAGAGCCTAGGCTTTCTATGTCCTTAAAAGAGATAGTCTTCGAATATTGGGAGATGGTAAGCTTCTCGGATTTTGGCAGGTCTCGCAAAACCACCTCATGCTTGTCAAGTCGACGGCGCGTATCGTTGAAGCGCGCTTTCGACTCTAGGGCGACAACACACTCGTCGAAGAAGCGCTTAAGCGAATCCTTGATAGAGTCGACATCAACATGGGATTGAAAATACTTACCGAAATAATCGTTTTGCCCCTGCCCCGAATGCAGCTCTTCAAGCGTCTTGCGGACGCTGTCCTGGTCGTCGAACTTGAACTCGGCTGCAATGGGAAGAATTGTGTCGACGCTTATGCCCTCCTTCGCGCAATAGGCTTCGTACCCGTCGGCCAACTTGTGTCCATCTACATGCCGGCAATTGGTCAAACGATGAATCATCATCGACTTGCCGATGGAGTTGTCTCCGATGATTGCATTGATTCCAGGCGAAAACGGTATGTCGAAGTTTTTGCCGTTGACTGAGAGCTTCAACGAATCGAGCTTCGAAGAGCTGGCGCTGAAGAACGAGCAGTCGCCGACCTTGATTCTCGAAGGATCGGTGACCGCCATGAGCAAGCCTTCGAAGGTCGGCAGGCATTTCAGGCTGGAGAACGAAATCTCACCGCCTTCTCTCCCTGGATAGGTCGCCCAATCATGGCAATCGCTCCCGACAACAAACGGAACGGCATCTTTGGGATAGGTCTCGATGAGCCTCTTGATGTCGAGTTCTCGCCGCTTGTTGCGAATTTCGACCGCGTCGACAAACTCGGTCAAAATTACTTCGCTGGCGTAATTCGCTCCGAGACTGCTCACGTCCCGCTTCGCTTCCTGGCCGGCCGATTTTTCGTGCCCGATGAGGACGGCGTTGAGGCCGATGTCCCTCAGGACCTTGGCGAAACCGTCTTCGGTGAAAGCGCCATTATTGAGATCGTCGTAGCGCGGTTTCCCGTTCTCATCACAGACGACATCGGCGATGCCGTCAATCAGATCGGGGTGCCGGTCGTCGAAGATGGCAACGATATGGACGACGGTCGGCTTCTTGCCATCGGCGCGAATGGACACGCTGAACTCAATACCAGGAAGCACTTTGTTTAGGCAGCCATCCCCCTCCCTCTCCTTCAAAGCGAAGTAAAGGTCTTTGTCAAAGCAATCGTGGTCAGTGATTGCGCACATGTTGATGCCATGAGCCTCCAAACCGCGAAGCAGCACGTTAACATAGTCTTTGTCGCAATCGGAAAGTTCCTTCTTGCCTTTGTCCTTTGTGACGACACTTGCAGCAGAATGGATATGGAGATCGATTTTGGTCGGCTTCGTGACTATGCGTTCCAATTGCACCTCTTATGCTGTCCGGGCGATTTGCCTATCGCCCAACATTGATATTACAAGGCCGATTATCCATCTTGGACGATAGGCCGGTTATATGAACCTCTCATGCAAAACTCCTTCGTTCCTATGATAATCCCATCCCTCGATGCGGATAAGATACTAATCGGCCTTTAGCCTCATTGTTGACAAGCTCGTTGATACCGGCTTCCGCCTTTGATGTCAACTTCATTCGACGGCTCCCTCAATGGTCTCCAAGCAAGTGCGAATGCCACCCATGCGGTTCCATGCGTCCCAGAATCTCACAGTACCTAAAAGTGCAAGTTAGCGCCGGTTCGGAAGAAAGGTTTTGGGGTGATCATATTTTGAAGAAAGGTACTCTGCTTCATTCACAGCGCGAAAACGCATATGGCTAGTACGTCAGATGTTGCATGCGCGAAAAGGGCAACGCTCCCTATCCGGAAGTGTTGCCCTCAAAGCTTCAACAGAGTTCTTGTATTGCAGCTAAGTGCGTTGCGCCGCCTCAGCAGCGATATGCGGCGGCTAGAAGCGTTGTTCCAAGCAAGAAAAACGTAAAGGAGGCTGCGATCCAGTTGCTGTCGCCGGTCTTGGGGAGTGTCACAGTGGCAGCCTTGGGCTTGGGGACTTTGGCGACCGTGGTCTTGATTACTGTCGTTGTTGTCTTGGTTGTCGTGGCCGCGGGTTTCAGCGAGGGATTTGCCGTGGGGCCCGTGGTGGGCTCTCCGGCAGCGGGATTAG
This sequence comes from uncultured Collinsella sp., assembly GCA_959602645.1. GTDB lineage: Bacteria > Actinomycetota > Coriobacteriia > Coriobacteriales > Coriobacteriaceae > Collinsella. Next base: position 31,217 of record CAUGTZ010000006.1, read on the forward strand.
CGTCGGCGGGAGAGTTGTCCGCGCTATCGCCAGGCACATCGCCCCCGTCGGCCTCCCCTGCCGGCGCCGTGGCGCCCTCGGGCTCAACCACCACATGCGGTGCCACCGCACCGGAGGCATCAACCACGCCACTAGCACCAAAGGTCCCGCCAGCAGGCGCCACAAACCGTGCGGACACAAGCGACCCGCCCGTGCACGCAACGCCGCCGTCGGCACCGGCCGCATCAAGCCACGAGGCATCGACGGAAAGCCGACGGCCAGTCGGCCCATCGCCAAGGCCCGCGTCCTGCAGATACACGCCGTAGGCGCGCACGCCCGCTCCGTACCCGGCGCCCGCGGCAACGACGCGTCCGCCGCCGCGCACGGCCATGTCGCCTGCGATCACGCCGGCAACCGCCTCGTCCGTAATATCGGCCCCGTTCGCCCGGGCATCGACGGTGCATTCGTCCACCACGAGCGCCTGCGAAACGTGGATCCCGCACTGCGAGCCCGTCGCGGTCAGGGTCCCGGAGCCGCGAAGCGTCAGGTTGCCCCACACCTCCATGCCGCACAGCGTGATGTCCGCATCGGGCGCATGCGACTCCGTCACGGAGTTTTGCCCGGCAAGCGTCAGCACCAGGTTGCCCTCGGCGCCGATGGCCTCGCCCGCGTAGCCGTTAAGTTCCAGGTGGTCGGCATCGGTCCAAGCCCAGCCGGGGCCCGACACGCCCGGCTCGTAGTACGTCGCGCCCGCGATGATGAGACTCTCCGCGCCCGCGGCATAAGAAGGCCCGCCCAGCAAAACGCATAGGCAGGCCATGGCAACAATCGCAATGTAATGACGGCTGATGTAGGACTCGGCAGCAAACATACCCGCTCCGATCTTCGCAGGAGCCAATAGAATGTGCACCAGAAAATGCCCTGGTAGCAGCAGCTATTAGTTTAGCGAGATCAATGCAGGAGCAAAGAGAAATCGCGTAAGCGATGTCCACAATTAGGTGTAAATCGTTTTGTCAGTCGGTGAAAGGAAGGATAAAATTACGAATGCGAGCGCCACGTCCTCCACAAGTTCTAGAATTTCAGAGACAAAGTCGAAGGGACATGTTAAGGTGCAGTCAGTAAACCTGCCCGGCCTCTGCTTATCATGCACACTGGCGGGTCTTTTTTCAAGTTCTAGGAGCCGAGATAAGTTGGCGGCGGAACGCTTGTTAATCGGCTTCTCCGGATGCTTGCCGATTCGATCGCTCAGGAAGTAGCTCTTAGGGATCCCCGGGTCGTGCGGTCCGTTGCCAAGGTCGCAGTTGATGACTATGCCCAAAGAGGGACACGAGCACGTCGGTCAGAATGCGTTCGGTGGCCAACTTGGCGAAACCCGTCTACGGGCATGGAAACAAAACAAGCGACGCTGCTAATTAGTAGCGCCGCTTGTATCAAACGTCATTGCTCCGGTGAGCTTGGTGGATACTCATAGGTAAGCGAGTCGAGGCGTCCAAGTCTTATGAAAATGACAGTCTAACTCTTGGCCAAGCCAGAGACATATCCCAACGCGTCGGGAAACGACGAGCTCACGGCATCCAGCAGCACGAAGAGCTTGATGCAAGTCTTGCGTCGGACCGGCTTGTACATCATACCGTGCTGGAGGAAGTTTCGGTTAAGCTCGCCCTCTCGCTCGCGGTTGAAGTCATCTCCCGACCTAAAGAAGTAGTCCACGGCATCGCATATGTTGGCGAAGTCGATTAACGAAATGGCCATTGCGGGGAGCTCACCGTTACTTCCATCCGAAAGCGAACGGTTCAGTTTTTCATCTCGCGAGACCAAGACCTTTGTTTATGATTGTCCCTCTCATCTCGCCTAGGCCCACAGCATACGCGAAACAGCTCTCGGTCAATAAGCGAGCAAAGCATCATGGCACAGGGCTTATAGTGCCTCTCGCGGAAGAGCGCGACGGCCTCGAGAAAGTCAACTTTCTTGGTAACACTGCTCTCAAGGCCAGCAATAAGGGCGTCAACATCGAGGAATGAGAGGTAGACGGCATCGGCTTCCCCCAGCGTCGAGGGGCAGTGCGGCGGGGAGTTGTAGGTGAACTGGTTGTTCGTGATTGCCCAGCCATACGAGCCCCAACGCCTCGAATCCTCAAGGATGGCCTCTCAGTCGAGCGAAGCGCCTATCTCCGCTAACTGCTTCATCAAGGAGGCTAGGTTCGAGCAGATGGACTCTCGTAACTCGTCAAGAACACCGAACCAGGAGCTCAGTTGCAAGCTAAGCTGGTCGGCAAAGCTAAAGAGGCCTTCGAGGTTCTTGGTGAATTGCTCGGTCATGGCGCGCACGGAGTCCTGGATCTGTGCAAGGCCTTTGAGGTGCGTGGCGCACGCGGCACAGATGGCGTCCGAAGTGCTAGGAGGAAGCTTTACGATGGCGCCAGAGCCGGCGGCGGTATCGGCAAGCTTTATTCGCTTGACTCTGAGCAAACACCGCCCTGCTGTTCATTAGACAAAGTTAGCTCCTAACACGCGATATCCGAACGAGCCAAACTCGGAAAAACAAAGGGGCTCCGAAGATGATACTCCGGAGCCCCGAATGCTTGTGCTACGCGATTGTTCAAAGGACTTGAGAAACCTCTAACATGCCACTTCTTGCGCAAGGGCAAGAGCTGAGCCTATTGCAAGCCGTATTGTTTGAGAGACGAGTTCGTAGCACCTTCAGCCGTCGCCGTAATGAATGCGAAAGAAATCGTCCTAACGGTCTTTGCAACGAGAGGTTGCCCCCTGTCCCTGGCCGCCTTCTTAATCTTGCCCCACCTCGAATCGTCCTGAATCCTGTCGAGGAAGTCATGGCCTTTCCAGCTCAGCGAGCCGACGCTGAAAGTCCAAATTTCGTCATCCGCGTATTGAACGCTGTAGTGACCAAGGCAAAACTGCTTCGAAAGCGAGTTTGCTGGTATAAGCTATAGCTTCGGCAGAATATCCATCAATCTTGAGATTGATGGGGGCCGAACAGTCATAGTCGTCTAATTTCATGCCAGGATATTGGGGTTTCGTGGCATAAAGATACGGAAAGTGCAGTTTTCGGGGTTCCAAAAACCCTGCAACATCAGCCTATTCCAGGTCGCTCTTTTTGAATGAAGTAGATAGCATCATGAGCAGAACGTCGTTCACTAACCTGCCTCGGAAATTGCAAAGCGCGGTAAATGCGGTTTTGCTAAGGAGCCCCATCTCATCATCGTCGATTCGGCCCTTTTCCGGCGGGCAGTGAACGATAAGGCCGCATCGAGAGCTCTTGCTGTTGATAATCTCTCTAAAGTCATCTTTGTTTAAATATCCGTAAACCACAATCAGCAGGAGCGCATCCTTTACCTTGGATATATGTTTATCCGAAACGCGTTGTATGTTCTTCCTCTTGATCAGACCAGAGTCGGAAAGATCCTCTTCGAGATCGTGGTAGTCCTCGTCATTCGCAACAATCATTATCTTCTTGCCGTACAGCGCAAAGCCAAAGCGCCACGCCGCTTTACCGAGACGCGTGAAGGCTCCGATAACCATTGCGATGACCGACAGGAATCCGATGAATTCGAGCACGAGAGATATGGTTCCTTCAACAGAAAGAATGCCAGAGATTACGTTGTTGATATCCATCGATTAACACCTACTCAACATTGATGAAGAACGGGTTGCTCCAACGGACGCAATAGCCCCTTCGAATTACAAAACATTGAACATAGTGTTTTCCCGTATACGCCGTCTCCTCGCGACGGGAAGTCTTTTCTATGTTTGGGAGCTCGAAACCACCCCTAGGGCAAACCTTCATAGCTTCATCGCCGGTATTCGTGACCTGCCACTTTACCTTGCCATCTTTTACCGGCCCACAGTTCACTCTGTACATGATAGTGGAGCCCTTCGGTATGGGCGCGCCATCGTTTTCGAGTACTCGTATTTCTCCTGAAGGCAATTTGACCGTTGCCGTAATTGTTGCATTTGGCTTACGAGCCTGCATGGGGAAGCCTAACGGTTGCCTGTGCTGAACAGACAATGCGTACTGTTGATTTTTTGACTTAGCTGATGACGTGGTTCCGCACGAAGGGCCTCCCGATGGGAAGTTGTTTCCAAGTATTTGCTTCCAGACGCTGTTGCCGGTTCCCTCATCCGCAAGATGCGAGAGGTGCTCGTTGAGTTTGTCCACGAACTGGGCGAAATCGTTATAGCAGTACTTTCCGGCAAGGTTGTTTCCCTCTATGGCTGGATCCTCAATGAAGGGAACCTGGTACGAGTCGAGTTCATCAGCGTATGCAACCGCAAGGTTTGCCATTACCTGCATAACGCAATCCTCGATTGACAACCCTGCTTCAGGGAGGTTGTCGGCGATCATCTTCTCAAGGGTGATGCCCTTAGGGAACTTCACCAAACTTGGGCAGTTCTCCCTTCTCCACCACTTCATTATCTTCACTAGAGGCTTGTAATCCCCGTTGAACTCTTTGTTAACCTCAGTCGACCAAGTGAGATGCTCTTTTGGATTCGTCTGCCTCCATTCGCTATCGTCTTTCGAACCGATGTAGAGAAGGCCGTCTTCATCATTGACCAAAGGGACAACATCGAGATGGAAGTTTGCCATGTCAATGCCGATGGAATGCGTTTGCACTCTGACGTTCTTGTAGCACTCGCGCTCACGTATCGCATCCTCGAGCTCGAGCAAGACGCAAAACGGGGAATCGTTGATGGAGTGGTTTGTCTCAACGATGACGTCAATATCGCAGCTGTCAGAATCTTTCTTCGGTCGTATGAAGGTCTGCTTGGCGTATGAACCCGAGAGGTATGTGTCCTTGCATATAGCCCCATAGGTCTCACTTGCCTTAAGATGGTCCCTGAGATTTCGGTGAAGTCGACTCGCTTCATCAATGGTGCTCCTGCTGGGATTGATGTCCTTCAAGAATGATTCAAAGTCTGCGCTATTTGTCATATAACCGCCTTTCCAAACAGATGTTCTAGTGTCTGACATTATAACAACCGTGCTTTAAAAATGTGGTTTTTAGAGCCATTGCTAGGCACAAGATGTTGCGGTCTCATTCCATCCGTACGATTCAGGAGCTGTCTGGCAAGCAGGAGGACAGAATGGAGCCTCAAAGCCTCCTTGAAGTCATTGAGATTCTTGTCGATTTTCGAAACATTTGCGCGCGACGATCGGCTTTGCTGTGCAAGGCCGCGCGGGCGCGATTTAAGCAATATGCTCCACTCGCTCGAGAGGGTTTTGCCCACAAGCGAGATGCCGGAACTCGTCAATGAGCTCGACTCTGTACTACTGAAGCATCCTACATGTCTACAGCAGAATCACGCTGGAAATCGCAAAAACAATGGTGGCTTTTTTAAGGCCGCTATGAGCCAAAGCTGCCAAAGAGCAACAAACTAACTACAAACCATTGGCCTGCAAAAGCCCCGTGCATTGCAGCCAGCAGCGGTCTGCAATGCACGGGCCTGCCGTTGTGCTATGTACGTGAGATTCATACAGTGGTCTACTGCCCCTGTGCCCTGTACATGCCCTCGGTTGCCTCATGGGTGCCGCCCGGACGGGTCCGCCCCCGAGAAGCCGCATGAAGGCGAAGAGGAAGGCGAGCAGAATGGCCTTCCTGCTGCACCTGATTGGAATGGGCATGGGGCTGTGCACGCTCGTCGTCTACGCTTGCATCAAGGTTGGGGCTGAAAGCGAAGCGGCTGACTATGCGGGCTGATCAGTGAGCGTCAAACTGTTCGGAACCGAATGGAAAAAGAGAGGCCCTTTGCAAAAAGGACCTCTCTGCTGAAAGCATTCTAGAGAGCAGCCTTGGATTACCTTAAGGTAACTGTAGCGAAATCTTTTCCTTGACTTTGGTTGCCATGGCGTAGGACTTAGCGGTTTTGGATGTTCCGCCAAGGGCCAGATAAACATCCAAAACCATGTCCGCAACTTCTTGAATAATTTCATCCGACAGCTTGTCAAGGTCGAGTTTCTCTATGTCACCGAACGTCAGGTTATCTTTTTTGGACAAGATGGAAGCAACGCCCATTATCACGTAAAATCGTATGTCGCTTATTTGGGACCCTTCTAAGTCTCTCTTAATTTGCGGAAACCTCAAGCAAACCTGTTTTCCAAGGCTAGCGGCTCTGTAGTAAGCCTCAAGGTTGCCATCCTGCCCAAATATTTTCTTATACTGAGCCTCGTCAGACAAAAGCGTCGACGGTCTTGCTCTTGCCTGATCCGGTCTGCCGAGAAGTATCGACATCATGCATTGCGCAAGAAAGGAGAGGGTTACGATCTCCTCCCTCTTCCTCCCCTGGTTTTTGTAATAGTTCTTCCGCCTTTCGTAATACAACCCATTTCTTTTCATGTAGAGTTCGATTTGAATATGGATTTGGTCAGTAGCGCGAAGCGATGTCTTTTTCACCTGAGTTTGGTTGTTCGTCGCCAGTATCACTCTGTTTCTGGTCTCATCGCTTCCGGGCACAAGGATTTTTACCATCACATTTCTGGAATCTTCGGCGTCTTCCGTACGAGACTCCATAAATTTGTATATTTCATATGACGTTTGAAGTCCATTAACGATGCGAGGCTCTTCCATTTTCACTTCTGCTCCTGCTATTTGATAGGCTTCAGAAGCCAGTATCGTTACTCCGTTGTTGAGCCACCAGAAATCGTCTTCGCTAGGATGCTCCAACGTTTCCCTGATTCCTTTGTTGACTGAAACATTTCCCTCGTAATCTCTGACGTTCGCCTCGAAAAGATAGCTACGGAGCTGCCCCTAGTCGTCAGTGAGGAAGCGGTAGTAATCCGACAAAGACACCAGGCCAAAGACGTCCGTTCTCTGAGGAACCGACGCATAGGACCCCGAAAAACGCATAACAAGCCCGCTCTCTGCGGGAGGCGACCAGATGCGCATCAATTCGTCTGCTCCAACTAAAACGCACGAAGAGCTAAATCGGCTTACGCCGACGATTTCGTCAATGGCGGCCGGAAGCTGCTCTTTCTGAATCTTAACGCCGTCCGATGGTGAATCCGCATTCGCGATGTACACGAACTTCATTCGGATTTCGTTTCCGGCCATCGCTGCTGCTTGAATCGCTTCTCTTATTCTTCTAAAAGTATCGATAACACGTTCGGAATATTTATCATTGAATTCATTTAAATTTATACCGAATGTTAGAAGGTCATTACAGGTGTCCTTCCACTTCAAGAACACGTCTTCTTTGAATGATTTTGAAACCTTGGTCTGAAGAATAACTATTTCAACCCTTGATCCACGATTGATGTAGTCTTTAATCTGGACGTCCTCACTCAAGAAATTATTGTTGGCAAAGATGTAGATCGCATCGCAGCCCCCGTCTCGCGACCCTCCAATGAGCCCTTCCGCTATCTCATCGTCGTCAAGGTCGTATGGAGCCATGTATCGAGAAGAGGCCAACAGTTCAAAGTAGTCCCCTTTAGAACTATACTCAGCCTGCTTAGAGAATTCGTCCGAAATGAATCCGTCTATCAGAATCTGGCTGTTAGTTGGCATTCTTCCTCCATCCAAAGATGAATAAACTAATGAAATGATATGACTTTTATGATTTTAGTGTAAACACCAAAACAGCCGCGTCTTAATACCCTGATAAGCTTTGGGCAAAATTATCGCAACGCCTTATTCAACAGGAGGTTGCGATGACGCGGGCAAACATAGAACACAGGAACATGTGGGCAGATCACATCGAACGCTGCCTCTCGTCCAGTATGTGTGTGGGACTGGTGTAGGCTCAACCACGTAAGCAGGCCCTGCCTTTACAGGTGGCTGGCCAAGTTCAGGGATGAGGGGCCCGGGCGCTTCCCATGCAGGAATGCCGCCACGATGGATTGGCTCGAGATCGCCAGTTACGGCCTGGCGGATGCAAAGGGCATCGTGCCAGTGGTGAGCAGCGCTTCGGATAGCGCGGTAGCCTCGGCTGCCAAGTGCGGCGATGTCGTTGTGAACTCGTTCACCACCCCCGACCGTGTGCTCATGTCACGACATTCCACCGACATGCGTGCCAGCATTCAGCGCCTTGCTGTCTGTGGTAGCGGAAAACTGAACACTTCGGCTTGACCATTTAGGGCACAAAGGCAGGCACGCCAACCATCACAATCGACTACCTTGGTTGCTGCCTAGAAATATCAACCAGGGAGGTCGGAAAGGTGTGATCAGCATGTCCACGGTTCATTCTATACGGCAGATGAGGAAGCGGGTCGACTCGATATCCGAGAATGCCTGAAAAACGGGCGTGTCGCGTAACACGGTGTACACCAAGCTGAAGAGCCCGACCTCACGCCACCCATCCTGGTGCGCAGGCGGGGCGACAGGTTGCTCAACGCCTACCGGGGTGTGTTTTGCGCACGGCTAGACGAGGGCTCGAGGCAGTGGCGTAAGCATCGCCACACCGCGCGCAGGATATGGCTCGCCTCTGCCCTCGAGGTGGACCGCATGAGCGCGAGCCAAGTGTCGAGGATCTGCGAGTTGTCCGACGCGATCGTTGAGGACATGCAGACCAGGGGCCTCTCTGATACGGCCTTTCCCTACGTCTGGCACGATGCGATCCGCATTAAATGCAGAGATCCGGGCCACGCCTCCTCGTGCGCGATCGTCACCGCCATCGGCGCCTGCTTAGATGGCGGTGACGATCGCTCGGGCTCGATGCCGTTGACACGGAGTCCTATGCCGGATGGTTGACGTTTCTGCGCTCGTTGCGCGAGCGGGGTGTTGAAGGAGTCGTCTGCGTAACCTCCATATCACTCCTTCTCGCACACAGCGCAGATTACCAGGGTGCGCTCATCAACCCAGCTGGAGAGCACCTTGCGGCTCGGGTATCCCATGGCCCCTATCGTGCGCGCCAGACTTTTCCCGTGCCCCGAGTAGTGATCGACCGCATTCCGCTTCTCCTCATCGGAATACCTCGGCCTGCGATGCTCCCCTTCCAGGAACTCATCGCCGCCGAGCTGGTATTCCTTCCGCCGGTTGTGGGGTGTGACACGGCTGGGTTAGCCGAGCTCTGCTATGGTGTCGGCCGTGCTGCATCCGAAACCGGCGAACGTCTCGATGGCTTTCGCCTTTTGTTCTGCGCTGTAAATCCGTATGATCCTGCCGGTCCTCTTTTGGTCCAGGATTTCCTCCGCAGTTCCAAGGGGCTAGATGGATAAATCAGGCAGGGCCATTACAGCGCTACGTGTTGAAAACTAGGCCAGCGAAGAGAACTTTGTGAAACGTTTTGTGAAGCGCGGCAGGACGAAGCTACCCCTCGGCAGAGGCGTCTCAACCGCCGGCGGGAACGTCGACACAGCTTTCAAGGTAGCTCTTCATGATGTCTTCCAATGTGGGCACGCGCCCTTCGGCCAATATGCCCAAGGCATCCAGCACATCGAATACGGCGGTTGCGTCATCGGCCCCGAGAAGGTCTTTGTTGCACTGGTTCAACCTCGCATCGAGCACAGTATGCCCGCGCCGCGCGGCCACCCTTGCAAGGGCATCGCCATCGGCAATCAGTGGGTGCCTTTGGATTTCGAAAACCAGCCCATACTCTTCGCCGGGCTTTCTGGAATCGAGATCAAACGCGAGTCCGATCTCTTGGACAACGAGCCATGTTTCGGCATATAGCTTCCCCGCCTCATCCAAGAATAGCCTCGTCATAGCGGGCACGAAATCCCCATACCCAAGAAATTTCCCGCAAAGAAGCGTTTTCGACAGGGAAGAGACCTTCGGATAGCGAGACAGCCACGCCCTGCCCTCTCGAGTTTTAAGCAAGGGGCAAACCTCTTCGGGATTTCCAAGCATTTCCGTAAGTATGTAGAACCTGGCACAGAAGGCGGCGGTCCTGTTAATCCGAATGCCGGGCGCGTAATGGCCCATCGGAGTCTCGAAGCCGGCGGCCCTTTCATATGCGACCCTGCACTCCGCACGCATACCAAGCAAGGCGTAGCACAGGCTCATCTCGAAATAGGGATATCCGAGGGACGGTTGCTTATTGAGCGCGGCGAGGCGCTCTTCGGCAATCGAGAGCTGCAATTTCGCCACCTCGGGTTTGTCGTACAGTGTCAGCCGGGCAAGCTGCCATCGACACTCGAGCGCCGCCATAACCTGCAGGCTTCTCTCAAGGAGGCCTATAGCCTCATCAGTGTACGACACGGCGCGCTCAACGCTCTCTCCAACCATTAAGGCTAGGGCAGCGCGTTCTCGCAGCACTTGGGAGCGCCGCAGAATCGCCTCGGGAGGAAGGCCATCCTCCATCACATCCAAGTCATGCTCCGCGTCCCCATCCTTGAAATACCGCATTACGCTCTCAGCCAAAGTATTTGGGAAGCGGTCATTCACCGCCAAGCCCGAAAGCATCGCACTCAGGTTCTTATGGGCATAGCAGCGTGCATCGGGGTCGCTTACGCACAAAAACCGATCGCATCGAGCGAAGAAATTGAGCACGGGTGCGGGATCGAGCCCGTCGGACCACGCGATTCTGCCCAGGCTCGCCATAGCGACGACGCGCTGTTGCTCGGAAAGGGAGGCATTGCTGAGGGTGTTTTTGACCTCGACCAAATACAGCTTGTTCCTGTCCTCGATACTTGTCCCTATCTGCCTCATGAAAAGAAGCCGCAGATTGAAGAGCTGCCCAAAATCGTTGGGGCCAATCGGAGCAAGCGCCTTTTCGCATTCCTCAATCAACCCCCACCCTTCTTTAACGCCGCCATCAGGCAAGCCGATTTTCGTTTTATTCAATGCTGCGTTCTCAAACAGCAGCAAGAGGAACGACTTATTCCGAACGCCCAGACGCTTAGCTTCGCGATACGTCTTCTTGAACTCGTCGTCGGCGACTTTGAACTGACCGTTCACGACATAGCTAATCGCGCGGTTGTGCCAAAGCTGGACCGTGATGAAAGGGTCTGTCTTGTCGGTTTTCTCGGCCAAGGCGCTTTCGAGCTCCGCTTGCGACCCAGCACGATCGCAAGCGGCTTCCGCGATAATATGGAGGGCGAAATGCCTGAAAGCCGGCTCTAAGTTTTCGTTCTCAAGCATTCTTTTCGCAACGCCGTTGTTTCCCAAGTAGATGTTGCAGAAAATCCTATCCTTGTCGAGGCAGGTGAGCTGCATTCTGGACAGTCGATCACGGTCAACCGAGTTCATCAGCCTGAAGGCAGCTACATAGTCGCATTCGGGAAGAGAGGGATCCGCCTTGTCCCCTATGTCATCGAGCTGCTGCGCACACCAAAAATAGTTGACGAGAAGAGCGAACAGACTCAACGCGAGAAAGGGCGATGCCACACCCGCCAACCATAAAAGGCTAAGCTTTACCGATGCAAACAATGCATCGGACGCCAGTGCTGCAACATAGATACCGGCCTTGTAAAACCGCGCCAAAGCCTGCTTACGCAACCACAGCAAAAACAGCCCGACGACAATTGAAAACGCCAGGATAGAATGGGCCGGGTCAGGCCCCGTGACGATATCAATCGCAGCAAGGATATCTTGGAACGCCATAATCCTCCGCTAGACTCGAGTCCAATACTCGTTTGCTATTGTAGCTTGCATTCTGCATTGATCTTCCTTCATGTAGTTTCAAATCGAACACATGTTTTGTTTTTAGGAACAGAGTTACATCAAAGGAGGCCGTATCAGCCAACGCTGATACGGCCTCCCTCTAGATTCGATTTTTGTATATCACCAGATCCTGGGAGTACACCTCTCCTCTAGTCCCTCTTAAACAGATCCCTCGTGTACACCTTGTCCGCAACGTCCGCGAGCTCGTCGCTCCAGCGGTTGGCCACGATCACGTCGCAGCCGGCCTTGAAGGCCTCCAGGTCGTGGGTCACCTCGGAGCCGAAGAACTCCGGCGCGTCCAGCGTGGGCTCGTAGACTGCCACGGGCACGCCCTTGGCCTTCACGCGTTTCCTGACGCCCTGGATGGAGCTCGCGTGAGGAATAATGAGGTTTGATTCATCGTAAGACAGTCGGCACTCGCGACCGAGAATAAATCAGAAGCGTCTTAGCTTATGGTGTAGCTGCAAATTGCTTTATATAGAGGAAGGGGCGCATTAATTACCGTTAACCAGCGCACTCATTCCTGATGATTATTTAAACAGCTAAAATTGAGTTTTCGCCAAAGATTCTGCACGCTCTCACCAGACATTATTGAACGTCCCAGGGGAATACATAGCACGCAGCGAAATTATGTCAGCTGAAAAGCTGAAGCCCTGATTACCTTACAAACTCTAAGTACTTTACGCTCTCGCCGCGTTCGAATGCGCCTATAACTTCACAGGTGGCTTTGGTGATATCGCGATCAATACCGCCTTCGCGGCGAAGTGCTTCTTTACCTGTGGTGCCCTTCTCGACATCAGCGATCATTCTTAGGAAAGAAACCCATTCAAAGCGAATACCTTCCCCGTCTAGTTGATAGAAATAACGCCTGTTATCGGCTGGGTCCTCGTAGCGGATTTCGAAATAATCAGTCTTCCACCAGGGCGCAGGAACATATATGTAGCCCTTTGTGCCGGATACAACTAGACTGCCCTCGGACTTAGCGCCTGAGCCAACCTTTGCTGTTGCCACGGCGTTTGGAAACTCAACGTCAAGCCTCGAGAACTCATCAAACGTCTTGTCGTTTTTCTCGCACAAGGACGAAATGCGTACCGAGTTAGGTTTAGTACCTAGTATCTGGAAGATTGGCAATAAGGCCGTAGGGCCCCATGCCGTCATGCTGCTCCAAGCAGTGTCGCGACGCGTATCAAAAGGGGCGCGATTGGTCTTAAGATTGGTTATAGTGGCATCGACTGAAACTACCTCGCCAATACGTCCACCGGTAACCAACAACAGCATGCGTGCGTAGGCGGTTGAATATGCCGTGCGCAGCGAGTCCATCAGTACAAGGCCTCGCTCGTCGGCTAATGCGAAAAGCTCGCTGCATTCCTTAGCGCTCTTTGCGATAGGCGCTTCGCACATCACATGCTTGCCGGCATTTAAGGCTCGTTTCACTTGTGCATAATGCCGATCAGGATGCGAGTGAATATACACAATGTCGACCGCATTCAGTAACTTACCGTAATCATCCGTTACAAGCTTGGCTCCGAGTGGGCCCTCATCTAGCAAACTGCGATCTTCAACACAAATGCCGGCAACCTCGAGACCATTTACCAAACCGCACTCAGCATAAACGCGATTCATATAGTCGGTATATCCAACTAAACCGCAGCGAAGTTTAACCGAACTTCGGATTTCCGTAGAAGAGACACCACTGGTGCGCTCGAGGTACACAACCTTGCAGTACTCATTTAGATAGTCGAATTGGCCCTCCCAATCCGAACCAACAGTAAAAATATCGACTCCATAGCGCTTGATGTCGTCGATTTTCTGGCCTTCGTACTCTTCGACGACGATCTTGTCTGCAAGTCCGGTTGAACGCACTGCTGCAATGCGCTCTTCAAGTGGCTGTTGAACGTTAATTTTGCCGCGTTGCTTGTCAAAGTCATCCGACGTAACGCCAACAATTAGATAGTCGCCCATGGCCTTGGCGCGCTCCAACAGGCGGACATGCCCGCGATGAAGATGGTCGTAGGTGCCGTAGGTTATGACCTTAGTCATGTTTAGGCCTTATCCAGCTCAATCAGCGCTTCCATAAATCGCTCCATCGAAAGCTTAGGACCAGTGGTAACCCTCAGGCAGCTGCCGAAAGCGCCAATACCGTCATACTCTTTAATGAGGATGCCCTTCTCGGCCTTCATGCGGCGAACGATTTCAGAAGCATCGCCAAACGGCTTAATGAACATAAAATTGCCTTCGCTGCTTCGATATTCATAGCCATTACTGTCAAGTTGCTCAACGAGCCACCGTTTGCCAGCAAGCTGATTCTCGATCATGGAATCGAGCAAGCCTTCGGTTTCCATGATTTTCTTTGCAAAGAGCATGGCAAACATATTTACATTGTGGGGAGTATTCAGCTTCTGTACGAGGGCAACTCCCTCAGGCCATCCTGCTACATAGCCTAAACGAGCTCCAGCAAGCGAGAATAGCTTCGAGAAAGTACGAGTTACAAATACATGTTCATGGGTAAGGGCGTAATTAATGGAAGTCTCGGGGCAGAAATAATGGTATGCCTCGTCAACGAGGACGGTAATCTGACGGAGTTCCGCTTCCTCGAAAAAGCGCGTCATCTCGGTCTCGCTCCAAGCATTGCCCATGGGGTTATTCGGATTAACAAGAATTAGCAGCTGCGTGTCATCGCTGATTTTGGAAATCACATCATCAACCGTGATGGTTAGGTCATCCCTGTAAGGAACCGGCACAAAATTGCGCCCATACATCTTCGAGTACACTTCGAACATCGCATAAGAGGGCGATACACAAACGATCTCACCGCTAGGTGCAGTGAAGGCCTCAATGATGTTGCGAATACCCTCGGAAGACCCGTTAACAAGCGACAGATGCTCGATGTCCGTACCAAGTCTTCCAGCAAGGAATTCAGTAAACTCAAGTGTCTCCGGGTACTGGGCTACCATTTCAGGCGTCACCCCCGAAAGAACCCCGTCGATGAACTCTTGAGATAGTCCCTCGGGGTTCTCGTTCAGATCAAGTCTGAGGTAACCCTCGCGCTTGTTCTGGTCAAAGATGCGATGAAGGTTCACGAGCCTCTCGTTAACGTAGTACACACTTACTCCTTTGTTTTAAGGTCATGAATTTTAAAGCTTCAAGAAAACCCATTGAAATCGTACGCTCAATAAAATCTGCACATACTGGCCAAGACGGGCAAGGAAGGGAATCACTCCAGATCATCCGCAGCCAGAATCCATCCTTTGAACAGCCTCAGATCCTCGGCCGTCGTGATCTTGATGTTCGCGGTCGAGCCCTTGGAGAACCATACGCGCTCCCCCATCGCGAACATCAGGCTCGTGGTGTGCGGTTCCACCTTCTCCAGAAGCCCGCGGCGGGCGCCCTCCTCGTAGACCCACTTGGCGTATCCGTAGCGCAGCGCCTGCGGGGAGTTCAGGCACATAACCTCGTCGCGGTCCACGAACCCGCTCGTTCCCTCGCCGTCGCCCGGGGTCGCGGTCAGGTACACCTGGCTGTGCGCGGGGCTGGCGTTGCCGTGCAGCCCGCAGACGCGTATCGCGTCGGAGATGACCTCGTCGGAGACGAACGGGCTGGCGCCGTAGTGGACGAGCACCTGGTCGTCGTCGGAGATCTCGCCCTCGAGGTTCCTGAGGCCGCTGATGACGGAGTCCTGGAACTCCCTGCCGCCCTCGGCCACCCAACGGACCTTGTCGAAGCCGTCGGCGTCGCAGATGGCGCGCAGCTCGTCCTCGTAGCCCTTGCGGCAGACCACCTCTATCGCGTCGACCTCGGGGTGGTTCTGGAACCTCTCGATGGTGTAGGACAGCACGGGGCGCCCCAGGACCTCTATGAACTGCTTGGGCACGTCGGCGCCCACCCGGGTGCCGCGGCCGCCTGCTAGTATTATCGCTACGTTCATCTCTAATTATCTCCATACATCTCGAGTGCAAGCGGGAGGTAGAGGTTGAGGGCGCGCCAGCTCCGCAGCATGAAGAAGCCGTCCTCGCCCAGCGTGTCCTTGAACAGGCACCAGCACACCCAGTACCAGGAGCACAGCGCGAACACGCCGTAGGCGTGGCGCCTCTCCCCGGGGCTCGGCTCGCGACCGAAGTACAGCGCCAGGATCTCGTCGCCCTTCTCGCGCGAGAGCCCGTCGCGCACCACCATGGTCGCCAGGTCGTTCATCGGGTCGTTCATGCCAGCGTACTCCCAGTCGATCATGCACAGGCCCCCGTCGCCGACGATCCAGTTGACCGCGTACGTGTCGTTGTGGCAGAGCACCTTCGGCCACTCGTCGAGCTCCACGTGGTGCCAAACCCGGCCCAGGCGGCGCCTCAGGCCGGCGAGGCGCCCCACGGCCTCGCCCTTCCTCGGGGAGGCGAGCTCGAGCAGGCGGTCGCCCTCGGAGAGGAGGTCGACCGCGAGCGCGCAGGAGGCGCCGCTCTCGTGGAACGCGCGGATTTGCCCCACGCCCGCCGCGAGGTCCGCGGGGTCCTCGTAGTCGAAGGACCGCGACGAGGGCACGAAGCGCGAGAGCTTCCAGCCCTCGGGGCTGATGTCGATGACGGAGGGGTCGATGCCCAGCTCCATAGCCGTGCGCTCGGCCACCACCTCGGCGTCGCGGTCGACCAGGGCGGAAGAGCTCACGCCCGGGTGCCTGTAGACGTACTTCTGGTGCCTGAGGTGGAACGAGAACGAGACGTTCGTCAGGCCCGCGTTCAGCGGCTTGATGTGGGTTATTTCCTCGGGCGCGCACGAGAGCAGGCGGCAGATGTTGGCGATTGCGGCGGGGCTCACGTTCGCGAGCACGCCGTCCTCGCCGAGCTCCTCCATGCTGTCGAACTCGAGCATGCCCTCGGGGGCGTCGACGGCGAAGAGCGGCAGCTCGTCGGCATGCCGGCCCCAGAACTGCTCCCACAGGAGGCCCTTGACGCCGATGTACCCGCGCTCGCGGTCGTAGAGCCCGAAGAACCGCTCCGCCCACTCGGGCGCGATATATGCCGCGCCCACCATGCAAGTGCCCGAGGGGGCTCCGCAGCGGAGGTTCGCCAGCCGCCCGTCGTCGCAGACGTCCGCGACGAGCTCGCGCGTGGCGTCTTCCTGCTCGCGCGCCATGCGCACGGAGCGGTCCCCGCCGCCGAAGCCGACGAACGGGTTCTCAGCGTACCAGTGGTCGGCGCAGCACAGGAAGGAGCCGCCCAGGCGGTCGCGAACGATGTCCAGGCTCGAGAGGTTCGACTCGTCTGCCCAGCGGGTGCTCACCACCAGGTCGACGCCGAACCTGTCCTCGAGATAGAAGAATTGCTCCTTCTCGTAGCCCACAACCACTGTGATGTCCTCGACGCCAGCTTCACGAAGCTGGCGGATTTGCCGCTCGATGAGTACCTCGCCCTTATATTCGAAAAGCCCCTTGGGCTTGTCGTACAGCGGCGGGAAAAACTGGGACGACTTGCCGGCAGCAAGGATAATGGACTTGTTGATCTTAACCACGACCAATCACCTCTTCAACGGTCACACCCGGGATAGCCAAGGAATTGATGATTTTGGCAATCGCCTCGTCGCCGCGCCCGTCGTCCTCTAGACCGATCATCTTTGAAAATCGCTCAACATCACGCTTGTGCTCGTCTTCGCTATATCTCAGGATTTCCGAAAGCAGCTCCTCCTCATTTTGAGCAACGGGGAAAGGGCGATCCTGCAGGGAGTAATAGAAGCCTCTGTCATTGCTATAAGAAGCAACATCAGGGGCATAAATGAATCCAGGCCTGCCCGTAAGCATAAAATCCTCCATGATAGATGAGTAATCGGTCAGAAGCACATCCGTAGCTGAAAGAAGCTCCTGGGCGTCTTTGTAGAAGCTGGCATCTGTATACTTTTGCAAGAAATCGGGCCTGTGCAATTTTGCAATATTCGGATGCAAGCGATAAGCAAATGTAAACTTACGTCCGAACCTTTCGCTTAGCGCATGAATTAAAGCATCATAGTTAAAGCGGTAGGCATCCATCTCTTCGTTACGCCTGAAAGTGGGAGCATAGACGCAAAGTAATTCATCCTCAGGAATTCCCAGAATATTACGGACTTTTCTTCGAGCTATGTCATCACCTAGAACCAAAGGCCTGTTCCTGGGATTACCGCACCTAACAATAGGCCCGCTGTACCAAAACGCCCTCCGATAGACATCCTCATAGAGGCGATTGTCTGCGAACATCAGGTCCGTATCATTTCCATCTCGCTTGGCATCGCGAACATATTCATAGGGAAGGTGCTCGGCAACGTCCCCCTCAACGCGTTTAGGCGAAAGATAAGCATGCCAGGTCTGAATGTAGATTTGATCTTTCCTTTTTGGAACGTACTTCGATCGACGGCAATTGTCTATCCAGAATCTTGCAGTCGACAACTCGTAACGAGCTTGATGGCTCCCGTAGGCAACTTGGCGAACGTAAGAAGGAATATCGTCTTGAGGTTCGTTCAATAGAAGAACGAGGTCGAATTTACCAGGATAAAGTCTATTCAACGCCTCGGAAATATATTTCGGATTGCATAAGTAGCCACGGCCCATGTTGCATATAAGAACTACTTTTCGATAATCGATCTCAGCCTTGCGAGAAAGTCGAACTCCGTCGAGCCGTTTCGGTGCCTCGGGAATATCTTTAATACTAAACCAAATTGGCTTAGCCGTATTTTTTATGACTTCAGTTAAAGGCATTACCATCACCTAACTCCTTTTATCGAAAACAACTTCTTCATCACATCGGCAAGGTCCTTCGCGTAGAGAACTAGGACGGCGATAAAAAGTGCGAACAAGAGCGCATACATACCTATCTCATCAGTAATTAAAAGAAGGGTGAGGGACTGAGCTATCAAAAGAGCGTAAGTAGCGACATCGCGCACGAGATTGATGCGGATCCTCACGTAGCACTTGGCACGAACGAGTCTGAGAATCCAAACTTCCACATAGCAAATAGTTGTGGAAATAGCGGCTGCCATAGGACCAAAGAAAGGAACGAAAATGAGGTTCAGCACAAGATTGGTGATAGCTCCGGCAGCAGAAGATGTTGCAAAGCTCTTGGTGTCTTTCACAGCGGTGAAAAAACCGCCGAGATAGTTTGAAAGAGCGCCGAAGATAATCGCAATCGTCAGCCAGGGGACGTACTGCCAAGCAACGAAAAAATCGTTCGCATAAAGAAAGCGGGCAAACACCTTATCTAAAACGATGATCGCAGAACAGACAATGGTGAGCATACAGTTGTATATTGAATACGTCTGGGCAAAGAACCCATTGCTGTCATCAGGGTCGTAGTCTTTTACGACCGAGAGGGTCCAGGCTTGACTGAAGATATTTTGTAAGATGCTCAGAATCGAAGGAATCTTGGAGGCGACTGAGTAGATACCATTTGCCGCCAAGCCACAGAAGAATATGACAACGTAGCGGTCAGAGACACTTGTCACCCACCAGGCAATGCTGTTGGCAGCAAGTGGGAGCGAATAGACAATAAGCTCTTTAGTCTCTACTTTATATGCAGAAAAGAGCCGTATATGTTTTAGGATTCCCGTCTTGATAACAAGGAAAATAAATTGACTAAGTGGGCCAAGGATATTTGCAAGAAAATAGCCATCAAGCCCCATGTTAAGGGGAACGAGCAAGACGACGTTAAGCAGAATCGTAATGAACGATCCGAGGACACCAGAGATGGATAAATCGGCAATTTTATCAACTCCACGCGCATAAAAGAGCAATAGTCCTGAAAAGGCCTGCGACGCGAACATCAATAGAAAGTAAAAAGAATACAAAGGAGTGAGCTCAAATAGGGCAGTCCGGTTAACGATTAACAGCCCCACCATTACGAGAGCGGTTCCTAAGAGGGTGCACCTGAATCCAACCGTCGCAACGCCATCTTTGTCATAGTCCCTATCCAAAGAGAATCTAAGCACGCCCTCTTGAATATTTAAAGTAACAATTGGCAGTAGAACCCCGACAGTTGTATAGAAGACGTCATAGGTCCCGTACTCTCCAGTCGTTAGGACGCTTGTATATAACGGAACCAGGAAAAAACTCAGCAATTTGGTAGCAAAATTACTGATTGTGAGAAGCCCAACGTTTTTTAACAGATATTTATACCGTCCCATTTTCGCCCCCCTCTTCTAAAGAGGAGCGTGATTTCAACCATACAACCATGGGGATTGCGGCGAACAAGAGCTGCGACCCGTAATAAATATCGACGTTGTCCGTAAAAAATAGGACGAACATGAATAAGGTGATCAGAACATACGCGTTGAAGGTTTCCTCGCCGCACACCTTGTGAATCCAAGCCGGGAGATAGACAAGAAAATATCCGAGCCAGCAAAGAAATCCGAAAAAACCAATTTCATAGTAATACTTAAGGATGTCGCAATGGACTCCACCGACATGCAGGTAAGAATAAGTTGTCGTAAACAAATGCGTAAGCGAGTTGACACCCGCACCGATATAGAGAGGGCTAAACACACTATTGTCAACGGTGACCTGCCAATAGTAGTTTCTACCCATTACATTTAGAGAGTGACCCGACATCCAGCTAGAGATGAAGCCGTTATACAACAGCACGACAAAGACGAAACAGCAGACTGCCAGCAAAAACAAACCAGCCGAGTAAATCTGCGCCCCGTCTTTCTTCCCTAAATGACTATGAATAACGTGGGCCACAACAACCACGACGATCGCAAGAAGGACAATTCGCTTAAAACCCATGAAGCACATTGTAAGAGACGCAATTGTTTTGATTCCCCTCCCCCGTTCGCAATCGATCAAGAGGTAATAAACCGACAAGAAGGCAGCAGTGAAGGTAAACTGATGCGTTTCGAATGGGTTGGACGCCAAAGAATTAAACATAGCTTCAATGGGTGCGACTAGACAACCAATACCCGCAATCATGCACGTATACGGAACAACAAAAAGAAACGAGACGAGGCATGAATAAAAGACAAGATCGATGGTCTTTTTGCCATAAAGATAAACAGACGCGATTGGGAGTGCAACAGCAATGAACTGATTGAAACCCCCTGGGTGCCCCGAGGATGATAGGCCCGTAACAAATAGAAAGTAGGAATACAGCAGAATCAGCATTTTTGGCAGTGCGAACCTTATTCCAAGTGGCTTAAGCCCTCGGTTGAGAGGGCCGCTAGTAGAAACGGTCCTTGATAAAGCAACGACGATCCAAAAAACGGATATCCCGTATACGACAACATTCGGGATGTCGTAACCCGCTACCTGAGTGTTAAGCGCGATGCCCATGCTGACGATGAATGCGAATTCATCGACGGTCAGACGGACACTCATTTTCCGCACCGATTTATCTATTGACATTTCATCCTTTCTGAAAGCGCGGGATGATCGTGCTTTATTTACAGTCATCGATGAAGTCGTTGTAATCCTTGTATTGTTTAGCGCTCTTCATCCACTTTAGGCTCTCATCCCACGTCCCCATCAAGCTCGCCTGCGACTCATGCACACCGCAGAGATGCTCGGGGTCTGCGAATAGCGGGAAGTACTCACGAATCTCCTCGGGCTTGGGATTGCGGCCCCACCTTGAACGGAATCTCCGCACGTATTCCTTGGCTTCCTCGACCTGCGCTGCGGCTCTCTTCTCCCGATAGTGTTCCAATGAGCAGATTCGCCGAGCGGGCACCCCCCCCCAAACAGAATTGCCCTCGACATGACCGCTCACCACAGCATGGGCGCCGATAATCACGTTGTCCTCGATAGTCGTGCCGCAAAGGATGGTGGCGCCCCACCCGACGAAGACGTTGTTGCCGATGGTGACCGGTTTCTCGTTGCCCAGAATTTCGCCCGTCTTGCCCTTGACTACTGACCAGCCGTAGTCATGGGTAAGGATAGTAATGGGCCCCGTGAGGTTAACGTGGTCGCCGATTGTCAGAAGATGCGGGTCGGTGATGTCGACGCGCGTGTCGCCGGGGCAATGGAACGTGACGTCCTCACCAATAGTGACGCCGCATGAACGTAGGTACTTCAAATACCCCTCGTTATTCACGAGGAGCTTGTTGTAAACCTTCCTCACCACGTCTCTCAAAGCCATGTTTGCGTCTCCAATCTAGATGACCCCCTGAACCGCAGCCATGTAGAGAACGTTTACGGCCTGGTGCCTTAGCAACTGCACGAAGGCCTTCTGCTTAAAGCCGAGTCTCTCGCATGGGTAGTCATTAATCACTTTCAGCAGACGTTCGTCGACCGCCATAGTGCGTATGGCACGGCAGGCGTCGCGGCGGCTCTTACCGCTTACGCGAGGCACTTCCTGCGAAATGCACATCTTCATATTGATAAACAGGGTCTTTTTTAACCTCAAAACGCATTCCGCCTCCGAAGGCGAGCCTGCCACAAGTCGAAGGGCGTAGTCGTAGAAGAACAGACAAGCGTCGAAGCGATCCGGTCTATAAGAAGTGGTGAGTGAGGAGAGATTCGTGCGGTACGAATATCCCACGCAACTCGTCGTCACCACCTTGTTGCAAGTCCGGAGGTACCTGTATTTAAAGACGAAGTCTTCGCTGATTACCTCGCGCTCTGAGGGAAAGCGCAGAGCATGTTCGTCTATGTTCGACTTTGCGAATATAGACGAACATGCCGACATTGGAATCGAGTCGGACGCCTCGGGCGCGCTGCCGCACACGCGGGGGACGAGCCTCTTCGCCAGTCTTTCACCTTCCCACACGGCATCCTCGAGCTTAAACTCGAACTGAGGGTTTCCCTCTCCGTCGCGCTTGGTGAACCCACCAAGAACACAATCCGCTCCTGTGTCCTCGATGGCGCGGGCGAACGTCTCGACCATGTCGGACTCGAGCCAGTCGTCGGAATCAACGAACATAACATGTGTGGTCTCTGGAAGCAGATTATCGAGTCCCGTGTTACGCGCGAAACCAAGCCCTGCGTTCTCCTTATGCACTGTTCGCACGCGATCGTTCTCAAAGGAGAGTCGATCACACAGCTCGCCCGACCCGTCGGTCGACCCGTCGTCGATGAGCAGTACCTCGAACACCGAGTACGACTGTTCCAGAATGGAGCGGACACACCGTTTAAGATAGCGTCTAACGTTGTACACGGGCACGATTAGGGTTAATTTCAGATTTTGATCCACGTTTAAATAGGCCTTCTAGTCGTATCTCTTAATCAACCGAGCGGGCGCCCCGGCGTACAGAGCGCCCGCTTCGTTAAGGTCGCGTGTGACAACAGAGTTCGCTGAAACAAGAGAGCAACACGCAATCGTGCAGCCGCGCGTAACGACCGTATTAGCGCAAAGCCAACAACGATGACCGATCGAAACCGGCGCGTGGAGTAACTTCGAGCTAACCCCCCCCCTGCGATCGAATTCGTGGTCGTGGTCATAAATCTGGACATTAGGACCAAGGAGCGTGTCTGCACCGATGCGGGCGGATTCGACTACCGTCACTCGGCAGCCCTCGTTCATGTAGACGCCGTCTTCCAGTACTAAAGTTGCGCCTTTATTGACCTGTACGATGCATTCAGGGCTCAAATAAACGCCCGCACCGATGCTGAGGGAGGCGCCCTCGCCCAAAATCAACCGTGTGCCCTTGCCCAGGTACAATGGTTTGCCTGAGGCGATCTTGAGCCGATTTCCGGCCACAATGCGCACCCTTAGCACCCGTAGGGCGGAGGCGCCCCATTTAAGAGCCTTAGCAATCCTATTCATCGGTGCTTCCGCTGCTCGTAGGGTCGAAGTTGTTGGAAGCGCTGACACGCCAGGCCTTCAACTCATGCGCAATACGTTTGTCGGCAGGCGGAAGTGACATATAGTCCCCGTACATTATCGAGAGATAGCGGTCCGCATCCTCAAAGCCAAAGAACTGTTCATTTTCGAATTCGTATTCAACCAAGTTGCTAAACAGGCTTGCTGGGAAAACCTCCAGCGACTGACTGACCGCCCAAGCTAGATTGGCAGCAGTGCCGATAGTCGAAAAGCAACCGTTATCCGTCATCGTTCTTAGCTTACCGAGAGCCCACTGTTGCAGAGGGGTGTGCCTGGCAAGCGTGCCGAAGACGGTTTTGAAGCAGCCAGCAACTCCTGGCTGTCCCGAGCTCCATCTTGATGCTTGGAACAGGTACTTATATCGAACTGCTGCATCCCAGGCCTTGCTGGCTTCGGCTTCACTTTCGAAAGAAACAATCGGAAAGATATCGATCCACACATATTCGCGGATTCCCTCTGCAATGAATGCAGACTTTACTTCAATGCTGGTATCAACCAGTTTTTCAAAAGGAATCGCAGCAGAAACTTTAGAGTTCAGCTGGCTGGCAAGCTTGACATGTGATAACTCTGCTCCAGCACGTGAACCGAAACTTTTTAGAAATTTCCTATAATCCTCAACAGGCATAACGACATCGATATCGTCATCCCAGGGAATGAACCCCTTGTGCCTAACCGCACCGAGCAGAGTTCCGGAGCCCATTGAGTATCGTAGATTGTTCTCTCGGCAGTAGGAGTCGAAAATGCGAAGGAGACGTAGTTCGGCATCTTTCACCTCTTGCATGGATAAATATTCAGTCGGCATATTACGCCCCTTTAGTCATATATCTATAGCGATCAGAGAGCTGCTTGTAGAGCGACCGCGTGGTGTAACCCGCTTTATCGAGAAACGGAACGTAGTCGACCTTGGCGGTAATTTCCCTTTTGCCGGCGCAGGCTTCCAGCAAATCGGCCCACTCCTTGTCGGAAAGCGAAAGCCCTGCTCGCTGGAGAAGGCCCGTCAGATCGGCCTCCTGGGTAACCGCGTCAGAGCTGAGGATGGGCAGTCCATTTGCCTGGGCCTCAATGAATGCAATCGGGAGCCCCTCGTGGAAAGAGGGGGCGAGCAGCGCGTCCATGGCGCTGTAGTACCTCCAGATATCGTCAACAGTACCGATGAAAACCGCCGATTCGCCCAGCCCCAATTCAGCCGCCCTCTCCTTCGCAAGGGGAAGTTCCTCGGCTTGGCCGAAGAGCAGAAGGCGGGAATCGGCCTCACTGGAGCGCAGCTGATTGAAGATATCGAGGGCGCGCAGTGTGTTTTTTGCAGGAATACCCGCCCCAACAAACCCTATGACGGTGGCATCGCCCGGGATCCCAAGCCGATGTCTAACGGCAGCCCGGTCAGAGGACGAGAATCGGAATTTATCGGAATCGACCCCGTTGTGCACCAAGGCATAGCCAGCGCCCTGAAAGAGATATTCACCTGCGACCTCGCTGCATGCCCAGCGCTCACTCGCCGACGGGAGAAACCTCTCTATCATGGCCACGTTGACCATATTCTTCAAACGCGAGGTGCTGCCAAGCGCGCTGTTATGGCAGTGCACGATGCGCGAGGGAACTCCGGTCTTTTTGGCCTCAGAGGCGAAGACGAAGCCGAGCGCATTGTTCGTGTGAATCTGAACGATGTCGAAACGGTGCTTCGACAGAAAAGCGACAAGGCGCTTCGCACCCAGAGTGCCAACCAATAGCGGGCTGTAGCTATCGATTAAAGGACCGAAGAATCGCTCTCCGAACCTGTCCCCTTCGACTCTTCCCACCGACAGCACGCTCTGCTCGATATCGGGAGCCGGGCAATCGAGCATCGTGGAGACGAAGGTCCTCACCCCGCCCCTTCCGGACCCTAGCTGTTGAATGATGTGCAGGACCCGAATCATCGCGACCGGCCTGCCAGCACGTCCGCAATCCGCTCGCTCGCATGCCCGTCTCCGTAGGGGTTGGAGGCGTGGCTCATGGCCTCGTACTCAGGCTCGTCAGAGAGCAGGCGGCTGAACTCACGGTAAATGACGTCCTCCTCGGTGCCCACGAGCTTCAGCGTGCCGGCCGCCACACCCTCGGGACGTTCGGTGGTATCGCGCATGACGAGCACCGGTTTGCCGAGGCTCGGGGCCTCCTCCTGGATGCCGCCGGAGTCGGTGAGGATGAGGTGGCTCGCGGCCATGAAGTTGTGGAAGTCGAGAACCTCGAGCGGGTCGATGATGTGGAGCCTGTCGAAGCCGTCGAGCTCCTCGTGCGCCGCCTTGCGGACGAGTGGGTTCATGTGGATGGGGTAGATCGCCTTGGTGTCGGGGTGCTCCTCCATCACGCGGCGGATGGCGCGGAACATGCGGTGCATGGGCTCGCCCAGGTTCTCGCGGCGGTGCGCCGTGATGAGGATGAGACGGGAGCCCTCCGCCCAGTCGAGCTCGGGGTGCGAGTAGCCCTCGCGCACGGTAGTGCGCAGTGCGTCGATGCCGGTGTTGCCGGTGACCCAGATCCCGGACTCGAGCTTGCCCTCGCCGAGCAGGTTCTGCTTGCTCGCCTCCGTGGGCGCGAAGTAGTACTCGCTCACGATGTCGACCGCCTGGCGGTTGAACTCCTCCGGCCAGGGGCTGTAGATGTCGTGCGTGCGCAGGCCGGCCTCCACATGCCCCACGGGGATCTGCAGGTAGAAACACGCGAGCGCTGCGGCGAAGCTGGTCGTGGTGTCGCCGTGGACCAGGACGACATCGGGCCTCTCGCCCTCGAGGACGGCCCTGAGCTTGAGCAGCACGTCGCACGTCACGTCGAACAGCGTCTGGCCCGGCTTCATGATCGCAAGGTCGTGGTCGGGAGTCACGTCGAAGACGCGCAGCACCTGGTCGAGCATCTCGCGGTGCTGGCCGGTCACGGTCACCACAGCCTCGAACTCATCCGTGCGCGCCTTCAGCTCGTTGACGAGCGGGCACATCTTGATTGCCTCCGGGCGGGTGCCGAAGACGAGCATTACTTTCTTCTTAGTCATTGGCCTTGCTCCTCTTTGACTCCTTGCGGAGAAGCATGTAGAAACGGGTGTTGCCGACCACGTAGCGCTTCACCAGGCGCTTGGGCTCCTGCATCATGCGGAAGAGCCACTCCAGGTTCGCGCGCTGCATCCACATCGGGGCGCGCGGGATGTTGCCGGAGACGACGTCGAACGAGCCGCCCACGCCCACGAAAGCGCCCTTGGCGCCCAGCTCGCGGAAACGCTCGATAAGGCGCTCCTTCTTGGGCGAGGTGATGCCCACGAACACGATGTCGGGCTCGGCCTGCTCAACCTCGGCGACCACGGCATCGAACTCGTCGTCGCCGAAGTAGCCGTCACGGTAGCCAGCGAGGACCATATTGGGATACCTCTCGGACAGTACCTCGGCGGTCTTTGCGACCACCTCAGCCTTGGCACCCAGCAGGTAGACCCTGTGCCCCTCGCGCTCGGCCAGCCCGCACAGCTCCCACATGAGGTCGATGCCGGCCACGCGCCCGGGCAGGTCCACGCCCAGCTTCTTGGCGGCCATGACCATGGAAGCGCCATCGGCGTTTACGATCTCGCAGCGGCGCACGCACGCGTCCATCTCGGGATCGTCGCGCATCTGCAACAACTTGTCGGCGTTCACGCCGATCAGGTGGGCGAAGCGCCCCTTCTTGATGAGGGCGTCGGTCGCCTCGACGGTCTGCTCCATCGTCCAGGGGTCGACGGGTGCGCCCAAAATTTCAATTCGCTCGGGAAGAACAACCCTTGAACTGGTGACTCCGTATTTCCCTCTTGTCTCTTTAGCAAGCGCCATTTCCGCTGACAACCTCAATCACTGTGAGTAGGATTATTTTCAAATCGAAGAAAACGCCCCGCTTGGCGATATATTCCAGGTCGCGACGGACCATTCCGTCGAATCCCGTCGAGTTGCGCTCAGTGACCTGCCACCAGCCGGTGATGCCCGGCTTCACGGCCAGGCGCTGCAGGTCATACTCGGTGTACTCGGCCACCTCGTTGGGCAGCGGCGGGCGCGGGCCCACCACACTCATCTGGCCTAGGAACACGTTCAGGAACTGCGGGAACTCGTCGATGGAATGCTTGCGGATGAACTTCCCGATCTTGGTGACGCGGGGGTCTTCCCTCATCTTGAACATGGCGCCGACAATCTCGTTTTGATCCATAAGCTCGACGAGGCGCTCGTCGGCGTCTTTGTACATGGATCGGAACTTCCACATGCGGAAGGTTGACAGACTGCCGTCGCGGCGGGTCTGGCCCACTCGGATCTGGCTGTAGAACGGGTTGCCCTCGCTCTCCAGGCGGATGGCCGCGGCGAGCACAAGGCTGGGTACGGCGATGACGGCCAGCACGCAGCCGCTGAACACGACGTCGAAGGCGCGCTTGATGGTGCGGTAGGCCAGGCGCGAACGATCCCAGTCCATGATGGATTGCATGGCCTTGTAGCGACCGGCGCCCTCACGCCGTTCCATGGCCCGAGCGATGAGCGCCGCCCCCGCGGGCGCATCCGTTGCATATTGAGGTTTATCCGACACGTTCTCTTCCAACACTTCGTCCCCAGGTCGGGGATCCTCCCTGTTCTGCATAGCGACAGCCCGCAGCTAGGCGATCGCCTTTTTAAGGTTTCGCATTACACGCTGCTCGACCGAAAGCACGGCAAGGCCAACGCGCGTAGTCACTCGTCGACCGCACAGGTCGAGCTCCAAATAAGCAGTACTCTTGCGTCTGTTAATGGTTTTGATAAGGCCTTCGTGGCCCAACAGCGGACCTGCCGTCACTACGACCCGGTCGCCGTCTTTTAGGGCCTCGCTCATGGGCACTACGCGGTCTCCCCTATGCGTAAAGCTGCCAATAAGCTGGACCTCTTCTTTTGCCAGCGGCACAAACTGACCATCCTGAGATAACACCCGGGCAAAGTCGTCCATGCGCAGCAGATACTGTTGCACGGTGCGGGGATCTGCCGTATCGCAGATAAGATATCCGGGAAAGAGCGGCTTGGTCGTATCGACCCATTCGCCGTGTACTTTGATCTCGGTTTGAAATTGGGGATAAAAGAGCTCCTGCATGGCGCCAGGCGGCACCATACGCTCAATGCGCTCGCGCATTACGTCTTCGCGACCGTTAATGACCTGAATCACATACCACACGAGCACCACCCCCTTGCTGTCTTACGTGTGGCTCACGGGGTTTGGGTATGGCTTCGCCAGGGCACTTGTGCGCGAAGGCGCTCCATATTCAAACCCTGAGCCCAGTTAGACAAGCACGTGGCTCTGCCCCACCGTGAACGGTATGTATAAGTGCAGTTGCTAGAGTCGCGAACGTGTATCGCAAAAAGAACGCGACCCCAGCTGGCTGCGCGCGACCCAGTCAAGCGGGTACAAAACTGGACCGCACGCAAACAGCTGTAAGACTGCTGCGAATTGTCATGAAATATCGATTCGAATAAACAGCTTACACATAGACAAGAACAAAATCATTCGATGCGGTACGCATGACGACGCTATTGGAGCTCGTGGTTTTTCTGGCACCGCCGTTACGGCCGGATGCTGATCGACCCTGCGCTTTGCGGCTTGCTGGAGCCGTGAGCAAAGTTGAACCCATGTAACGTTAGATATCCTAGCACAGCAGGTGGCCCATACGTTTTGGGTGTGTTGAGCAACATATTGTTTATTTGCCGTGGTTATAGGGGATATTGTGCCGTATTGCACACATTGCCGCAGGTTTATGGGGGTGTGTAGGTTGGTGAGCACTGCCTGAGTTGTATTGTTAGCGGCGTGAATTGCTCAAACTATTATGTTTGGCTAACAAACTTTGTACAAAACCGGGAAGGTAATTGCGAAACTTTTTGCAGGGTGGTCGCGGGTGCACGCGTCACTTTCGTTTGTGGGGTTGATAAGTATGAAAAAAGTCCATCGGATAACCGATGGACTTTTGGATTCACGATGGTGGAGACGAGGGGGATCGAACCCCTGACCTCTTGACTGCCAGTCAAGCGCTCTCCCAGCTGAGCTACGCCCCCGTGACGAGGAGATACTATAGGGGAAGATCTTCGGGGATGCAAGGACTTTTTTGGTTGAATCTCTTACTTACGGGTTTTCCTGGGACGGGGCTGAATTGACTGATTTTGACTTCGGCAAAATCAGTCAATTAACCCACCGTCCCGATAAAACCCTGATGCGCTGGCCCTTAGTTGTAGAGGTACGCGATGGCGGTGCCGGTGTGGACTTGGATTTTGGCTATTCCTCTTACTATGTTGCTGATGCCTGTGTCGGCTAACAGGCCTAGGGGGCTGTGGTCTAGCTCCCACTCTAGGCCGTGTTCGCTTATCTCTGTGTTGGGAGCGATGGCGATGATGGAGAAGGTTTTGCCCTCGGCGCCCTCGATGGTCCAGGTCTCGTCCTGGTGCAGGATTCTGGCCGTCACTTCGTCTTCTTCGATCCAGACGGGGGCGTCCGCATAGCCTGCCAGTAACCCTAACACAGACAGGGACATGTCCGGGCGGCCGCCGGTGGCGCAGGTCGCAACCACTTCGGCACCCGGCCAGCGACGACGGACCGAATCGAGCGCCAGCGCCAGATCGGTATAGTCCTTGTACGGGTCATGGCGCTCCACCTCAAAGTCAGTTGCGGCATCGACCAACGCGCGACCCGCGTCGCTCACCGTATCGGCATCTCCTACATACACATCGCAGCCCAGACCGGCGCCCAGAAGCGCGTCGAGCCCGCAGTCCACTGCGACAACGTGGTCGCACTCCCCCGCCAGCCGACTTAGCAAATCCTCGCTCGCCACCACGGGCGAGCCGCAGACCACCAATACCTTGAAAGCCACAGCTCTCGCCTATCCCTCAAACGAAAGCACGCTGGCCAGATCCAGGTCCTCATAGCTATCGATAAAAATGTCGCAGTTGTCGCGAACCTCGTCGCGCTTCATGCGGCCGTGCGAGTCATAGATGCCTACGCGTTTAAAGCCGGCGGTACCAGAGCTCTTAAGGCCAAAGACGGCGTCCTCGAACACCCACGCGCGCTCAAACTTGAGCCCATGACGCTCTTCCAGACGACTCAGCGCCAGCTCGTACACATCGGGGAACTGCTTGGAGCGCCCCGCCTCGCCCGTCGTGGTAATAAACTCCATGTAGCGATCAAGGCCAGCACTCGCAAGGGCGGACTGCACCAGGTCGGTCGGCGTGGACGTGGCCACGCACATGGCAATACCCGTCGCCTTCGCCTGCTCCAAAAATGCCAGGAGCCCCTCGCGCGGCGGCACCTTGG
This sequence comes from uncultured Collinsella sp., assembly GCA_959602645.1. Taxonomy (GTDB): domain Bacteria; phylum Actinomycetota; class Coriobacteriia; order Coriobacteriales; family Coriobacteriaceae; genus Collinsella. The sequence continues at coordinate 61,796 of CAUGTZ010000006.1, forward strand.
AGTACCCATCAATCAAAATCTCGCCCAGCTCGCGATACAGCTCCTCGCCATTCGAGCCAACGCCCCAGGTGTCGTGATAGGCCTCGCACTCGTCCTCGAGCGACAAATGCTCAAACTGGGCAAAATCGTCGACCGTTACATCAATGCCATGACGGCGCAATAACTCGGTCTGCGCATGGCCCCAGACGGGGGAGCTATTAACCAGTGTTCCGTCGCAATCGAAAATAAAAGCAACACTTGGGGCAGCGATGTGGTCCATAAACGAGCCTTTCGATGTCAAATGGTAAACAACCTGCTAAAAACGTTTTACCAAACGTAAGCCTATCAGTTTTGAAACCCTAATTGGTAAAGCTGTCAAGAGTTTTACCATGGCAATTCTGCCAGTGGTATAAACATGTCGCTTACCGATTAAACGCCCCCGCAAATCCGCTTTCGTCCATAAAACTAACGTACAGGTGTTATCGTAGTTTCTGCCGAAAGTTCCACCGAGCACGCGAGGTGGAACGAATCATAGAACTATCGCCGTCCCTTCGATTCGTGCAGCCTTGGACCTTTCGCATCTAGTCACCAAGGCAACACGCTGCCGCGTCATGATGGGATCAAACGTGAGCGATACAAAGCTAAAGCCAGCAACCAAAAAGCCCGCTACCCGTAAAGCCGCCCCGCATGCACCGGAGCTTACCAAGGACGATGTCTACCTGTTTGGCATCGGTACGTGGGAGCGCAGCTGGGAAAAGATGGGCGCGCACCCCGACACGCAGAACCGTACGCGCGGCTGGCGCTTTTGCGTTTGGGCGCCCGACGTAAAGAGCGTCCACGTCATTGGCGAATTTAACGACTGGGACGAGGAGGCCAACTCGCTGGTGCCCATGCATACGAGCGCTATTTGGGAAGGCTTTATTCCTGGTGCCGAGCAGGGCCAGCTCTATAAGTACCTTATCGAGACCAACGAGGGCGAAAAGCTCTACAAGGCCGATCCGTACGCCTTTAAGGCCGAGTGCCCTCCGGGAACGGCGAGCGTGCTGTGGACCCTCGACGGCTATAAGTGGAACGATGCCGCATGGCTTAAGCGCCGCGCCGGCCATAACCACATGTCGCAGCCCCTTAACATCTACGAGGTGCACATTGGCTCGTGGAAGCGCCACGGCGACGCGCCGCAGGGCGAGCCGGACGAGTACGGCAACTACCCCGGCCCCATGGACCCCTTCCCCGCGCAGCGCGGCGAGTTTTACACCTACGACGACCTGTCGGTGGAGCTCGTGGACTACGTGCGCGACATGGGCTATACGCATATCGAGGTCATGCCGCTCATGGAGCATCCCTTCGACGGCTCCTGGGGCTACCAGACGACCGGCTACTACGCCGCCACGTCGCGCTACGGCAACCCGCAGCAGCTCATGCACTTTATCGATGCGTGCCACGAGGCGGGCATCGGCGTGATCATAGACTGGGTACCCGGCGGTTTTTGCGCCGACTCCCACGGCCTTGCCACCTTTAACGGCCACATGCTGTTTGAGCACGAGATTCACCCCAACTGGGGCACGCACAAGTTTGACTTCGCCCGCGGCGAGGTCCGCTCCTTCCTGGTCTCCAACGTGCTGTACTGGATCGAGAACTTCCACGTGGACGGCATCCGCATGGACGGCGTGTCCAGCATGCTGTACCTCAACTTTGGCATTGACGATCCGGGCCAAAAGAAGTTCAACAAGTACGGTACCGAGGAGGACCTGGACGCCAGTGCATTTATCCGTCAGGTCAACTGTGCCGTAGAGGCACACTACCCCGACGTGATGATGATGGCCGAGGAGTCAACCGCGTGGCCGCTCGTGACCTATCCGCCGCAGGACGGCGGTCTGGGTTTCCACTACAAGTGGGACATGGGCTGGATGAACGACACCCTGCACTACATACAGACCGATTTTCCGTGGCGCCCCGGCAACCACGGGCTGCTCACGTTCTCCATCATGTACGCCTTTACCGAGAACTTCATCTGCCCGCTGAGCCACGACGAGGTCGTGCACGGCAAGTGCTCGCTCATCGGGCGCATGCCGGGCGACTGGTGGCGCCAGTTTGCCGGCCTACGCACGCTGGCCTTCTACCAGATGACGCACCCCGGTGCCAAGCTCAACTTTATGGGCAACGAGATCGGCCAGTTTATCGAGTGGCGCTACTACGAGTCCATTCAATGGTTCCTAACCGAGGAGTATGAGACTCACAAGCATCATCAGGCGTTTATCAAGGCGCTCAACCACCTGTACACCGCCGAGCCCGCCCTGTACGAGCGCGGCTACACCGATGACGGCTTTACCTGGATCGATGCGGACAACTCCAAGCAGTCCATCGTGAGCTTTGTGCGCCAGGGCGAGGACATCGACGACGACCTGGTGATCCTAATCAACTTTGACCCGGCGAGCTACGAGAGCTTCCGTGTGGGCGTGCCGCGCGAGGGTGACTGGGAGGTCATCTTTGACTCCGACCGTCCCGAGTTTGGCGGCAGCGGCTATGCCGGTGAGGAGCCCTACACCTGCTCGAGCGAGCCCTATCCCTGGAACGGGCAGATGGACTCCATTGAGATTAAGGTTCCCGGTCTGGCTGGCGTGGTGCTTAAGCGCCGTGGTCCCAGCAGCTACAAGCCGCCCGTGGTTGAGGCGCCCAAGAAGGCGACGCGTAAGCGTGCGTCCTCGATGAAGCCCAAGCCTGCGGCTGCCAAGAAGGCTCCGGCCAAGGCAAAGGCTGCGACGACCAAAGCCAAGGCCAAGGCTGCCGCAAAGCCCGCTGGTAAGGCTACCGCGACCAAGAAGCCGGCTGCCAAAAAGGCCGCTACCAAGGCAAAGTCTGCTTCTGTTAAGTCGTCTGCCAAGGATGCGTAACAAAGCCGTTACAGCTGTAATCACCCGCCCCGACAGGGCGTAGGATACAAGTCATAACCGTTCCGGGAGAAACATCCCCGGGGGAAAGGAACGTATGAATAAGATCTTCGACAACAAGCAGGAGTTTACCGAGCTCTATCGCGATGCTGTCATGAGCATCAGTGGCAAGAGCGTCGAGGCCGCCAGCGACCTCGACCGCTTTAACGCCCTGGCCAAGCTCGTGGCCGAGAAGGCACGCACCGTTGCCACCAAGAGTGACGCCCGCGTCACCGCCGAGGGCAAGAAGCGCGTGTACTACTTCTCGATCGAGTTTTTGATCGGCCGCCTGCTCGACAACTATCTGCTCAACTTTGGCGTGCGCGACATGGTCGCCGAGGCACTCGACGACATGGGTTTCGACCTGTCCGTCATCGAGAACCAGGAGCCCGATCCGGCGCTGGGCAACGGTGGCCTGGGCCGTCTTGCCGCATGCTTTTTGGATTCGATGGCAGCCGAGGGCATTGCCGGCTACGGCAACGGTATGCGCTACCGCTACGGCCTGTTTAAGCAGGAGATCGTCAACGGCAGCCAGGTCGAGGCCACCGACGAGTGGCTCACCCACGGCTATCCCTGGGAGGTCCGCCGCCAGGACAAGGCCGTGACTATCAAGTTTGGTGGCCATGTTGAGGGCTTTGAGGAGAACGGCCGCACGTTCTACCGCACGGTGGACACGCAGGATATCCTGGCCGTCCCTTATGACATCCCCGTCGTGGGCTATGCCGGCGAGACCGTCAACAAGCTGCGCGTCTGGGCCGCCGAGCCGGTCGAGGAGCACTTTGACCTGGAGGCCTTCAACCGCGGCGACTATGCCCTGGCCGACGCCGAGCGCGCCGAGGCCGAGGCCATCAGCGCCATCCTCTACCCCAACGACGCCGGTGAGCACGGCCGTCTGCTGCGCCTGAAGCAGGAGTACCTGTTTGTCTCGGCCGGCATCTACAGCCTGCTCGACACCTTTGAGAAGGAGCACGGCGAGAACTGGGAGCTGCTGCCGCAGTTTGTGGCCATCCACACCAACGACACGCACCCCGCCATGTGCGGCCCCGAGCTCATGCGCATCCTCATCGACGAGAAGAAGCTCGAGTGGGACGATGCCTGGAACATCGTGACGCAGGTCGTGAGCTACACCAACCACACCATCCTGCCCGAGGCTCTGGAAAAGTGGCCCATTGGCACGTTCTCCAAGCTCCTCCCCCGCGTGTACCAGATCATCGACGAGATCAGCCGTCGTTGGCGCGAGTCGTTCGACACCACGCAGGAGGGCTGGCAGGAGCGTCTGCGCCAGACCGCCATCCTGTGGGACGGCGAGATTCGCATGGCCAACCTGTCTGTGATCTGCAGCCACAGCGTCAACGGCGTGGCAAAGATCCACTCCGACATCATCAAGAACATCGTGCTCAAGGACTTCTATGCCCTGACGCCCGAGAAGTTCAACAATAAGACCAACGGCATCTCGCACCGCCGCTTCTTTGCCGAGGCCAACCCCACCTACGCCAAGCTCGTGACCGAGGCCATTGGCGACGGCTGGCTGAAGGACGCCTTTGAGCTTGAGAAGCTCAAGGAGTTCCAGAACGACACCGAATTCCTGAAGGCCGTGGGTGCCTCCAAGCGCGCCAACAAGGAGCGCCTGGCCGCCTACGTCAAGGCCGAGACCGGTCTGGTCATTGACCCCAACACCGTCTTCGATGTTCAGGTAAAGCGCTTCCACGCTTATAAGCGCCAGCTCATGAACATCATGAAGGTGATGGACATCTACAACCGTCGCATCGCCGACCCCAACTTCCACGTGACGCCGACGACCTTCATCTTTAGCGGCAAGGCTGCCTCGAGCTACACCTTTGCCAAGGAGACCATCCGCCTCATTAACTCCGTGGCTGACGTCATCAACAACGACGCTCGCGTGAACGAGGTCATGAAGGTCTGCTTTATCCCCAACTTCCGCGTGAGCAACGCCCAGCTCATCTACCCTGCCGCCGAGATCTCGGAGCAGATCTCCACGGCCGGCAAGGAGGCCTCGGGCACGTCCAACATGAAGCTCATGATGAACGGCGCCATTACGCTGGGCACCCTCGACGGCGCCAACATCGAGATCGCCGACCTGGCCGGCCGCGAGAACGAGGCCATCTTTGGCCTGACCGCTCCCGAGGTCGAGCAGCTCTGGGCGTCGAATAGCTACTTTGCGTGGGACACCCTCAACGGCGACCGCGAGCGTCTAGGCCGCGTGATGGACGAGCTCAAGGACAACACCTTTGCCGGCCTTTCGGGCAACTTCGAGAGCATCTACAACGAGCTCATGAACAACAACGACCCCGACCTGGTCATGGCCGACTTCCGCAGCTACGTTGATGCATGGGAAAAGCTCACGAACAGCTACGGCGACCAGGAAACCTGGAACCGCAAGGCCTTGCTCAACACCGCCTCCTCCGGCTGGTTTTCGAGCGACCGCACCATTCGCGAGTACCGCGACGAGATCTGGCACGCGTAAAGGCGCGCGAGCTCCCTTTGCCGCACGGCATTACTCGACGGGCGTGACAGAGCGCCGCGCCCGTCGCAAATGGGTTTAGGAACATCGATGACAGAAGGAGAAATCGATGAGTAAGAAAGAATGCATCGCGATGCTCCTCGCAGGAGGACAGGGCAGCCGATTGGGGGCACTCACCCAAAAGATCGCCAAGCCGGCGGTTAGCTTTGGTGGCAAGTTCCGCATTATCGACTTTTCGCTGTCCAACTGCTCCAACTCGGGCATCGACACGGTGGGCGTTCTGACGCAGTACCGTCCCTACCTGCTGCATGCCTATGTGGGCTCCGGCGAGGCGTGGGATCTGGACAGCCGCGACGGCGGCGTGTCGACCCTGCCGCCGTACGAGACGCAGACCGGCGGCGCCTGGTATGCGGGCACGGCCGACGCCATTACGCAGAACCTCGACTACATCAAGGCCAACGACCCCAAGTACGTCCTGATTCTTTCGGGCGATCACCTGTATCGCATGGACTACCGCAAGATGCTCAAGACGCACATTGAGAACAACGCCGACCTCACGGTGAGCGTTATGCCCGTGCCGTGGGAGGAAGCCAGCCGCTTTGGCATCCTGACCACCGACCCCGAGGACGGCCGCATCACCAAGTTCACTGAGAAGCCCGAGAAGCCCGATTCGAACCTCGCGTCCATGGGCATCTACATCTTCTCGGCCGACGTGCTGATCGAGGCGCTCGAGGAGGACGCTCTGGACCAGCGCTCGAGCCACGACTTTGGCAAGGACATCATCCCCAAGCTGCTCGGTGAGAACAAGCGCCTGTACAGCTACGAGTTCCACGGCTTCTGGAAGGACGTCGGCACCATCGCCAGCTTCCATGAGACCTCGATGGACCTGCTGGGCAACAACCCCGAGTTCGATCTGTTCGACAAGAACTTCCCCATCATGTCCAACATCACCACGCGTCCGCCGCACTACATTGGCCCGGACGGCCGCTTGGACGACTGCCTGGTCTCCAACGGCTGCAAGATCTACGGCACCGCTCGCCACTCGATCCTTTCGACCGATGTCATCATCGAGGAGCGCGCCGTGGTCGAGGACTCCGTGCTGCTGCCGGGTGCGCACGTTAAGAGCGGCGCGCACATCTGCCGCGCTATTTTGGGCGAGAACTCCACGGTCGAAGAGGGCGTGAAGCTCGGCTCTGTCGATACCACCAAGGATACGGCCGTCGTTGGAAATGACGTCGTTATCGGGAAGGGGGAATGATCCGATGATCAATCGCAAGGCCATCGGTTATATCACCGCTAACTACTCTTCGTCCTACGGCAGTGTCCTGCTCAAGGACCGCCCCATCGCATCCGTTCCGTTTTTGGGCCGCTACCGCCTGATCGACTTTCCGCTGTCCAACATGATGAATGCCGGCATCAAGACCGTCGGCGTCGTCATGCCGGGTAACTACCGCTCGCTGATCGACCACGTGGGCTCGGGCAAGGACTGGGGCCTGGACCGCAAGAAGGGCGGCCTGTTCATGGTGCCCGGCAACGCGTATGGCACCACCAAGGGCGGCATGCGTTTCTTGCTGCGCGACATCATCTCCAACAAGACGCTGTTCCAGCGCTCGGAGAAGCCCTACGTTGTGATGATGGGCACCAACATCATCTTTAACATGGACCTCAACACCATCATCGAGGCGCACGAGAACTCCGGCGCCCAAATGACCGTGGTGTACTGCAAGGCCACGCGCAATGTCGATGACGAGACCAAGCTCGAGATTAACGAGAACGGCCGCCTGACGGGCGTGAGCGCCGGCGTCGCGTACGGCGACAACGCCTCCATGGACTGCTGCATCGTCAACCGCGAGACGCTGCTCGAGATCATCGACCACTACCAGGCCGCCGACTATCTGGACCTGCTCGAGGCACTCCAGGGCGACTTTGGCAACATCGACGTGTGCAGCTACGAGTACAAGGGCGAGGTCGTGGGCGTGTTTAGCGAGAAGTCGCTGTATCGCCGCAGCATGGACCTGCTCGACCAGACCGTGGCCGACCAGCTCTTTGACCCCGAGCGCCCGATCCTGACCAAGGCCCACGACGTGCCGCCTTCGCGCTATGCGACCGGCAGCCACGCGTGCAACTCGATCATCTCGGCCGGCTGCATCATCAAGGGCACCGTGCGCAACTCAATCCTGTCACGCGGCGTCGTGGTCGAGGAAGGAGCTTCGGTGACCAACTCGATCATCAACCAGAGCTGCATCATCAAGAGCGGCGCACGCGTTGAGAACGCCATCCTGGACAAGAACAACGTGGTCCCCACCAACACCGAGCTTCGCGGTACGCCCGAGAACATCTTGGTGCTGGGCAAGGCTCCGTTAACTTCCGACACCACCATCGTACGTTAACGTTGGCACCGCAACATCGCTCGTAACATGTAGAATAGCCGCCCGGTTCGCGCCAGGCGGCTATTCTCGAATTGCAACATGGGAGACAATATGGCACAAACCAGCAAAAAGATGCAGATCGTGTTTGCCTCGGCCGAGTGCGCACCGTTTGTTAAGACCGGTGGCCTGGGTGACGTGGCGGGCTCGCTGCCTGCGGCGCTTGTGCGCGCCGGCGCCGAGGTTATCGTGATGGTGCCCAAGTACGCCACCATCAAGGACGAGTACAAGGCGCAGATGGAGCACTTCTCCGACTTTTACGTGAGCCTGGGCTGGCGCAACGAGTACTGCGGTCTCGAGAAGCTCGAGCACGACGGCGTCACCTATATGTTCATCGACAACGAGCGCTACTTTGCGCGCGACTATCCGTACGGCTTCTTTGATGACGGCGAGCGCTTTGCGTTCTTCTCCAAGGCCATCACCGAGAGTCTGCAGCACTTGCCGGCCGGTTTTGAGTGCGACATCCTGCACTGCAACGACTGGCAGACGGCACTGGCGCCCGTGTTCTTGCGCGAGTTCTACCAGGGCCTGCCGCTGTACGACCGCGTCAAGACCGTGTTCTCTATCCACAACGTGGCGTTCCAGGGCCAGTTTAGCGACACCGTGATGGAGGACATCCTGGGTGTGGCACACATTCCGGCGGCCGCCTCGCAGCTGCGTTGCGACGCCTGCAGCATCAACTACATGCTGGGCGCGCTGCGCTATGCCGATGCCATCACCACGGTGAGCCCCACCTATGCCAACGAGATCCAGACGCCCGAATTTGGCGAGGGCCTGGACGGCGTGCTGCGCGAGCGCTCCTATGCGCTGCAGGGCATTTTGAATGGCATTGACGTGGCGGGCTTTGACCCGGCGACCGACAAGCGCATTGCCGCCAACTACACGGTCGACGACCGCGCGGGCAAGGCCGTGTGCAAGGCCAGGCTGCAGGAGGAGCTGGGGCTCGAGGTTCGTGACGATCGTCCGCTCATGGTAATGGTCACGCGCCTGACGCGCCAGAAGGGCATGGACCTGGTCATGTACGCGCTCGACCGCATTTTGGCCGGCGGCGTGCAGGTGGCGGTGCTGGGCACCGGCGACCGCGACTACGAGGACGGTCTACGCTACTTCCAGGGCAAGTACCCCGGCACCATGGCCGCACGCATTGAGTTCGATCCGGCGCTGTCACAGCGCATGTATGCTGCCGCCGACATGTTCCTGATGCCTTCGAAGTTTGAGCCCTGCGGCCTGTCGCAGATCATCGCCATGCGCTACGGCACCCTGCCCATCGTGCGCGAGACCGGTGGTCTGAAGGACACGGTGATCCCGTATAACGAGTTTACCGGCGAGGGCACGGGCTTCTCGTTTAGCAACTTTAACGGCGACGAGATGGGCGACGCCGTGTTCCGTGCGGCACGCCTGTTCTGGGACAACCGCGAGGCGTGGAATCAGCTGGTCACGCAGGCCATGAGCCAGGACTTTAGCTGGACGCGCTCGGCCGACAAATATCTGGACCTGTACTTCTTTATGCACCCGGAGATTGAGAGGCCTGCGGCTGTTGTCGACGAGCCTGTGGTTGTGGCTGAGCCGGTGGCCGCTGAGGAGCCCAAGGCCGAGGCGAAGCCCGCTGCTGATGCCGAGGTTAAGCCCGCTGCGAAGCCTGCCGCTAAGAAGACGACGGCCCGCAAGACGACGGCTAAGAAGGCCACGGCGAGCAAGTCTACAACTGCGAGCAAGACCTCTGCAGCCAAGACCACTGCCACTAAGGCCACCGCTGCAAAGACGACTACAGCCAAGGGAACGACCACGCGCAAGCGCACGACCGCCGCTGCCAAGAAGGCCGCCGAGTCCGAGGCTGCTCCCGAGGCAAAGGCCGAGACTCCCGCCGTTGAGGCCAAACCGGCCGCCAAAGAGTCGGCTAAGACTGCTGCCAAGAAGGCAACAGCCGCCAAGAAGACCACGGCTACGAAATCGACGACCACGAAGGCTGCTACGACGAAGGCCGCCGCAAAGCCGGCCGCCAAAGTCGAGGAGACGCCCGCTGAGTCTAAGGCTGAGGAAGCTGTCGAGGCTAAGCCGGCCACCAAGACCACCACGCGCAAGCGCACCACTGCGACGGCAAAGAAGACCACGACCAAGGCCGCTGCTCCCAAGGCAGAGGCTAAGGCCGAGGAAAAGCCCGCAGTAAAGGCCGAGCCGACTCCGAAGGCCGCTGAGGCCAAGACCGATCCGAAGGCTACGGCAAAGGCCGAGCTCGCCAAGGAGGCCCCGGTCTCCCCCGCCGCTCCCACTGAGGAAAAGGCTCCTACCAAGAAGACCTCCGTCCGCAAGGCAACGGCCGCCCGCAAACGCCGCTAATCCTGACGATTAAAACTTAATCCTCACCGCAAAAGAGGGCGCCCCAAGCAGGCGCCCTCTTCTTGGTTGAACTTCGTATTAAAAAGAGGCCCGGTTTACTACGACAAAATGGCTCCGGCCGACCACAACGAGCAATCTACAAAATTGGCAACGCTTCTACCTGCGGTTTTAATATCACCAAATTGACTGTGGTCGAGATCATTCAATTCATCGTAGTAAACCGGGGTACTTTCGTTTGGCTACAAATAGTATCGGTATAGGCGTTTTTGAATATCGCGATAATTTGGATGGTAAAACGATTTTCTAGGACAACCGTTCGCCGATAATGAGCGGCTGTAGTTTATACAACTAAAGTGCAACGATATACTTAAGTACTGTGCGTTAAACCCATGGCCCGCTGGCCATGATTGTATAGAACTGGACCGTACTATGAGATTGATTCACAACAGCCGTCTGCCGCAGTTTCGCACTCCATTTGGCGCTGTGACCACTGGAACTTCCGTTGCACTCTCGGTGATTTTGGAGGATGCCGATCCCAACCAGGCAACGCTCACCCTGCGCACCTGGGTCGATGAAGTCGGCGAGACCCTGATTCCAATGGAGCACGAAGGTGATGGCATTTTTACCGGCGAGCTCAAATGCACTGAACCTTGTCTGGTGTGGTACAGCTTTATCTGTAGTATCGAGGGCCAGCCCGAGGTTCGCCTGGGCGCACCGCAGGGCCGCACCGGCGGCGAGGGCGTAACCTACGACTACGCCGAGGTGCCGTCCTTCCAGATTACCGTCTATAAGCACCGCGAGAACCGCCCCGTCTGGTACGAGCGCGGCATGGTGTACCAGATCTTCCCCGACCGCTATGCCCGCGACGAAAACTGGCACGAGCGCACGCTGGCCGAGGTTGAAAAACCGCGCAACGGAATCCAGCGCCGCATGATCGAGGACTGGAACGAGCCGCCCGTATACGAGCGCGCCGAGGACGGCTCCATCAAGACCTGGGACTTCTATGGCGGCTCGCTCAAGGGTATCCAAAATGACCTGCCCCGCATCGCGGAGCTGGGCTTCACGGCCATTTACCTCAACCCCATCTTTGAGGCCGCGAGCAACCACCGCTACGACACCGCCGACTACACCAAGATCGACCCGATCCTGGGCACCGAGCAGGACTTTACCGAGCTGTGCCAGGCAGCCGAGAAGCTGGGCATCTCCATCATCCTGGACGGCGTCTTTAACCATACGGGCGATGACTCGATCTATTTCAACCGCTACGGCAACTACCCCGGCGTGGGCGCCTGGCAGAGCGAGGATTCGCCGTGGCGCGATGCGTTTTATTTCCACGAGGACGGCTCGTATGACTGCTGGTGGGGCGTGGGCAACATGCCCGCCATCAATGAGAGCTCCGAGCTGGTACGCGAGCGGCTCCTGGGCAAGGACGGCGTGATCCGTAAATGGCTACGTGCCGGCGCTCATGGCTGGCGCCTGGACGTGGCCGACGAGCTTTCCGACGACTTCCTGGCCGAGATAAAAAAGGCCGTGCTCGCCGAGAAGCCTGACGCACTGTTGCTCGGCGAAGTCTGGGAAGACGCCTCTAACAAGATTAGCTACGGCCATCTGCGCCGCTACCTGCAGGGATCCGAGCTGGACTCTGCTATGGATTACCCCTTCCGCGACATGGTCATCGGCTTTTTGATGGGCTACAAGAACGCCTACGAGGCAGCCGAGGATATCGAAACCCTGCGCGAGAACTACCCGAGCGAGGCATTGTCCTGCGCGCTCAATCTGCTTTCGAGCCACGACCGCCCGCGTATCATCTCGGTGCTCGGCGGCGGCCCTGACGAGTCGCAGCTGCCCGAGTGCGAGCGCAGCAAGTGGCGTCTGGACGAGAACTCGATGGGCCTGGCCAAGAGCCGTTTTTGGCTTGCAACGCTCATGCAGATGACCTTCCCCGGCGTGCCTTCGATCTACTACGGCGACGAATACGGCCTGGAGGGCCTTACCGATCCGGGCAACCGCCGCACGCTGTCGACCAAGGACCAACTGCACGACTTCGACACGCTGGCTATTGTCAAGAACGCCTCCGCCGTACGCCGCGCACTGCCGTTTATGATCGACGGCGAGATCAAGGCCTTCGCGCTCAACGACGAGGTGCTGGCATACAACCGCACGGGCAGGGATGGCGAGTCCGCGACGGTTATCATCAACCGTAGTCTGCGCAATTCGCACCGCGTGACGATTCCGGCGCTCGCCGAATGCGCGAGTGACGTGATCAGCGGTCACGAGTGCGAGATCCACAACGGCACGGTCACGCTCGATCTGTATCCGCTGGGCTCGTCGATCATCTATCATCATGCCGAGCAGCGCCTGCAGGAGCCGCTCGATCACGGCGCAGGCGTTGTGTGCCATATCACCTCGGTACCGACCGATGACGGCAAGCCCGGCACGATCGGCGCACCCACGCGTCGCTTTATCGACCATCTGTCCGCTATGGGCATGCGCTACTGGCAGGTCCTGCCCGTCAACCCGACGGATTTCTTCCGCTCCCCCTATGCCGGGCCCTCGGCTTTTGCTGGCAATATCGACCTGCTGCCCGAGAGTCACAAGGAGCTAGCCGCCGACTTTGAGACATGGAAGGCCCGTGGCGGCGAGGATGCCGATCCGCTCTACACCGCGTTTAAACATCGCAACGCCGATTGGCTCGAGAAATACTGCGTCTATATGGCCGTTAAGAAGTACTTTGAGGGCGAGTCGCGCCACGATTGGCCGACGGATGTCGCGCGCTACAACGAGCACCTGATTGACGACAAGCGTTTCCACGACGAGGCAGAGCTGCAGGCGTACATGCAGTACCGCTTTGACTTAGCCTGGTGCGAGCTCATGAACTACGCGCACAAGAAGGGCATCGAGGTCATCGGCGATATCCCGATGTATGTCTCGGACGATTCGGCCGATGCATGGAGCGAGCCCGAGAACTTCTGGTTGTCCGATACCGGCAAAGCGATTGAGATTTCCGGTGCGCCGCCCGACAACTTTGCGCCCGAGGGCCAGGTGTGGGGCAACCCCACCTTCCGTTGGGATCACATGAAGCAGAACGGCTATAGCTGGTGGATGGACCGTCTGCGTCGCGCGTTCTCGCTCTACGACCGCGTGCGTCTGGACCACTTCCTGGGCTTCCACAGCTACTTTAGCATCCCCGCCGGCAAGGCCTGTGCCGATGGCCGCTGGCTTGCGGGCCCGGGCAAAGACCTGTTCCAGACCGCCTATGACGAGCTGGGTCCGCTCAACTTTATCGCCGAGGACTTGGGCTATCTGACGCCCGGTGTTCGCGCCATGGCATCGACCTGCGGTTTCCCCGGTATGGACGTACTGGAGTTTAGCGATTACGACGTTCGTTGCGGCGTGCACCCTACGCCCGGCAAGATCCTGTACACATCGACGCATGACACGTCGACGCTCGCGGGTTGGTGCACGCGCTCCTTTGCGGGCGGCGACGAGCCGAGCGGTGTTGAGGTGGCAGCCAAGCTGATGAGCGACGCGCTGACAAGCGACGCTCCCCTGGTGATGATGCCGCTGCAGGACGTGCTGGGGCTTGGCGACGACACGCGCATGAACGTACCGGGCGTGGCCACGGGCAACTGGACCTGGCAGGCTGACGAGGCCGACGTTGCGGCCGCTGAGGGCAAAACCGCACAGCTCCTGCGCAACACGCATAGATTCTGGGGTGAAGCGTGATAAAACGCCCGATATAGGGTACAGTTACAGACGTTTGAATTTTTGCGGGCAGAGTAATCTGCCCGCTTTGTGCTGAAAAGGAAGTACTATGGCGCGCTACGATTACAAGTGCTCGAGCTGCGGCAACGTGTTTGAGGTTGAGCATCCCATGTCCGAGACTCCAGAGGTCGTGTGCCCGAGCTGCGGTGCCCCGGCGGCCAAGACGTTCTCGGCTAGCGGCATCAAGTTTGAGGGCAGCGGCTTCTACAACACCGACCAGCGAAGCGGCGGCTCCAGCACCAGCGCCACGAGTGGCTGCTGCGCCAACTGCCCGCACAGCCACTAGAAACCAATCAGCCCCGCGACCAACACCAATCGCGGGGCTGATTCTTTAGCTGCCCAGGTTTCCTTATGAGTTGCGGTGAAATAAGGACTGTTTGGCGGGCAGAAGCCGCTATTCAATCCCTATTTCACCGCAACTTAGTCGTTACTTGTGGACCAGGCGGGCGCAGAAGTGGCCGTCGTAGGAGTCGGCGTTTACCGGCACGCTTTGGAAGAGGCCTCGATCGTTCTGGCGTACGGATACGAGCTTCTTGGCCTGATCGAACTCGGGGAGTTGCAGAATCTGCGCCTCGGAGAGCGGCTCCAGGCTAAAACCGGTGCCCTCGGGAGAGTTCAGGAACGCTTCCACGACCTGTGTGTTCTCCTCGTCGAAGACCGAGCATGTCGCATAGATAAGCTCGCCACCAGCAGCCACGCGCGCAGCGGCTTCCTTGAGCATCGTCAGCTGCAGCTTGGGCAGCTCAACCGTCACATCCTTTTCGGTCAGGCGCCACGGGATCTCGGGATGACGACGCATGGTTCCGGTGCCAGAGCACGGCGCATCGATAAAGACTGTGTCGAACTTAACCGGCTCGCCAAGCATGGCATCAAACGATGTGAGCACCTCATCAAGCTCGCAAGCATCACCAGAAACCGTACGAACGCCCTGAATACCGGCCTTATGCAGGCGAGCGAGATTCAGATCGCACTTGCGATCATGCAGATCGAGCGCCGTATGCTGACGCTCATAGCCCGTACGCTTGGCCTGGCACATCATCACATAGGTCTTGGTGCCACGACCGGCACCAATCTCAAGGCAGCTACCAGGGCGCGTGGCAGCTGTGGCGATAAGTTGCGCGTTGAGATCAGATGCCACCGCGGCAGCACGCTCAAACGCACCCGAAGCAACGGTAACCTGGGCATCAACCGGGGCATGGCAGCCCGGGAAGACAGGTGCGACGAGCTGCGAGATATACGGATCGGGCTTGGAAGCAAAAGCGTTCTCATGCAGGGCCAGCGGCGCGGGGGCCAGATTGCCGGCAAAGTTAAGCGCACCCTCTGGCGTGTCAAACGATGCTATAATGCGAGCGCACAGCCATCGCGGCAAGCCCATCAGGCGAGACAGGCGAACCAAGCGTCGCTCAGACTCATCCACATCGGACGCAGTAGCAAAGTCCTCAACATTGTCCGCAACCTTATGCAATACAGCATTGGCTAAGCCAGCGGCGGACTTAGCACCACTGCGAACGAGCTCAACTCCCTGACTTACGGCAACGCGGCCCGGCGTATGCAGATAGAGCATCTCGAAGGCCGAGATACGAAGCGCCATGCGAACACGCGGCGCAACCTTTTTGGGCTTATCGAGAAACTGATCGAGCAACTCGTCCAAAATACCCTGCGTGGCGGCAACACCGAGCGCCAGGCGAGCGGCAAACGCAGAATCGCGCTGGTCAATGGCCTTGGCCGATGCGCGAGAGGACAGCACGTCGCGCGCATACATGCCGCGGCGATCGGCCTCCATCAGCACATCGAGCGCAAGCTTGCGCGCGGGAGACAGCTTGCTCATGACAAAACACTCCAGATAAGATCGGCACCCTGCAGGCCAGCAGCCCAAGCAGAAGCAGTCATAGCACGCTTGCCATCAGGCTTAACCTCGAGCAGTTCAACCGAGCCATCAGAAAGGCCCAGGTAAACACGCTTGGCCTTAACGAGAACCTGACCCTCGCCGAGCGACACATCAGCCGCCGCAGCATCGAGCACACGCACGGTCTTGCCGGCAATCACGCAACGAGCAGGCGCGGTATCGGACGAAGCCAGCACATGACGCACGCAATCAAGCGCCGCCATCTGCGGATCCAAGCGCATCTCCTGCT
Source organism: uncultured Collinsella sp. (assembly GCA_959602645.1). Lineage (GTDB taxonomy): Bacteria > Actinomycetota > Coriobacteriia > Coriobacteriales > Coriobacteriaceae > Collinsella. The sequence goes on from CAUGTZ010000006.1 coordinate 77,847, forward strand.
TGGAAATCTTGGCAGCATGGGTGACGAGCGCCTCATCCTGTTCAGTCCACACGGCGGTGCCATCGGCAAGAGAAGGAAGCGTATCAGCCAGCAGTTTGCCGCCAAGCTCACCAAGCTCCATGGTCAGCGCCGCAGCATGCTTACCGGAAACCAACGTGGAAGCCTGAGCACAATAAGCACCAGTATCCACGCCGTGCCCAATGCGCATGATAGAAACGCCAGCAACCTCATCACCAGCGAGAATCGCACGCTGAATAGGAGCAGCCCCACGCCAACGAGGCAGCAGCGAAGCATGAACATTCACAATACCAAGCGGCGCCATATGCAGCACCTCATCGGGCAAAATGCAACCATAGGCAGCCACACAGAAAATATCAGCCTGGGCAGCCTGGAGCACCTCAACAACCTCAGGCGTCATACGATTAGCCTCAACAACCGGCAACCCCAGCTCAAGCGCCTTGGCCTTAACAGGAGAAGGCTCAAGCTTCTTACCACGCCCACGAACAGCATCAGGACGAGTAACAACAAGCGCAATCTCGTTCCCAGCCTCAACAAGCGAAGTCAACGAAGGCACAGCAAAATCAGGCGTACCCATAAACACAATACGCATAAAAGTTAGTCTCCTCTCAATAACGAGCCGAGACGGCTACAAAAGAAGCGTTCCAGGCCGCATGCGCGCCCAGCCGCAAGAACAATTCAACAAGAACAAATATACCCAAAAACAAAGAAAGAGCCGCATGAAAGCAGCTCCCTCTCAACAAAGTCCTATCAGCAAAGACGCCCATCCCTGGCCCAACGGCACCCGGGCGAACCGAGCCAGAACAACGCAGTCCCCGGTGCTGAGCGCCCACATATCGTCCCGCGCGCAGTTTCGCAGCGAAGCGAGAATGTTTGAGCACGGGATGATATGTGGGCGCTCAGCACCGGGGACGGTGGGACCTACTCCGTCTCGCCCGGTCGAGCGCCGCGGGCCAGGGCGTCCTGGTACTCCTTGACTGCCTTGATCCTCTGCATCGGCTTCAGTCGCTCGAACATGGTGTTGCCATGCAGGTGATCAATCTCGTGCTGCAGGCACACGCAGAACAGATCGCCCGAAGCCTCATAGCGAATCAGGTTTGCGTCCAAGTCGTACGCCTCGACGACGACATGGTCGGGACGCTCGATCTCGCAGCTAATGCCAGGGATGGACAGGCAGCCCTCGCTAAACGGCACCAGATGGTCGCTCTGCTCCACGATCACGGGGTTGATGAGCACGTACGGGTCATAGTCGTTCTTGTCGGTGTAGTCGCAGTCGATGGTGACGAGCTGGATGAGCTCACCGATCTGCGGGGCAGCAAGGCCGCAACCGCCGTTGTCGAACATCATCTTCTTCATCTTCTCGGCAAGCGCCTCGATCGCCGGGGTGATCTCCTCGATGACGGCGCACTCCTGGCGCAGACGAGGGTCGGGCGACAGTACGATTCCGTTGGCTTCCATGGCCATCCTTTCGGGTTGTTACATCAAATCATAAGCGTCGACGTCAACGCTCACGCTCACGCCGCGCACGGAGCCCACCTCTTTGAGGCAGGCGTCGATATCATCAGAAACATGGTACCCCACGGGCGACTTCACAAGCAGATGGAAGCGGTAACGGTCCTTGGCTCTCTCGATTACACACGAAGCCGGACCCAGCACCTGCGGCACGGCACTCCCCGCCCGCAAAAAATCGGGCGCGGCGGCATGCCAGCGGCGCTTAAGAAGCTTTGCGATACGCCCGATGTAGTCCTGCGCGTCGTCTCGGTTCGCCGACCACACCAAGATGTTGACCAGGCGCACAAACGGCGGGAACAGCGCGTCGCGACGCTGGTCCAGGTCGTAGTCGGTAAAGATCGAGCGATCGTGCTCGGCGACGGCGCGAATGACCGGATCCTCGGGCAGATACGTCTGGATGATGACCTCGCCAGGGCGATCGCCGCGACCGGCGCGACCGGCGACCTGCTCAAGCAAATCGTAGGCGCGCTCCCCTGCGCGGAAATCCGGCAGCTTGAGGGCGAAGTCAGCATTGACCACACCCACGAGCGTGACCTCGGGAAAGTCAAGGCCTTTGGCGATCATCTGGGTGCCCAGCAACACGGCGCAATCGGCAGCATCGAACTGCTCGAGCAGCTTTTTGTGCGCATCCTTGCCGCGCGTGGAATCGGCATCCATGCGGATGATGGCGACGTCCTCGGGCAGCATCTGGTGCAGTGCGTCCTCGATCTGCTGCGTGCCCAGCCCCATTTTTGCCAGGTAGCGACTGCCACATTTGGGGCAACGACTCGTGGGCGCGGGATACGGCTGCACGCGCCAGGAGGATCCGCATGTGTGACATTGCAGCGTGTGCGTGCGCTCGTGATACGTGAGCGCAGTGGAGCAGTGATTGCAGGTGGGGACGCAGCCACACTCGCGGCACATCAAAAACGGCGCAAAGCCACGGCGGTTGTGCAGTAACACGGCCTTTTCGCGGCGCTCGACCACACGCTCCAAGCCCTGCATCAAGGGTTTTGAGAACATGGAGCGGCTGCCGTGTGCGAACTCGCGGCGCAGGTCGGCAATGCGGACCTCGGGCAGCACGGCGTGTCCCGGGCGCTCGGGCATCTCGACGCGCGTCCAAGTGGTGCCGTTATACGTTCCACGGCGGCAGTGGTCGAGGGCCTCGGCCGAGGGCGTGGCGGAGCCCAACACGAGCGGGCAGCGGTAGCGCCGCGCCATCTCGGCCGCCACCTCGCGCGCGTGGTAGCGCGGACTGGACCCCTGCTTGTAGCTGGTCTCGTGCTCCTCGTCAATGATGATGAGGCCCAGGTCGCCAAGCGGGCAAAAGAGCGCCGAACGTGCGCCGACGACCACGCGGGCCGCACCGCTGGCAACCATATCCCACTGGTCCAGGCGCTCGCCGGCCGAAAGCCGCGAATGGAACACGGCGACCGTCTCGCCAAAGCGCGAACGGAAGCGGCCGACGGTCTGGGCCGTCAGCGAAATCTCGGGCACCAGCACGCAGGCCGAGCGACCGGCTGCGAGCACGCGCTCGATGGCGGAGAGGTAAACCTCGGTTTTGCCGGAGCCGGTGACGCCGTCGACCAGCACCACGTCGCCATGAGCGTCCAGACGGGCGCGCTCAATCTGCGCGAGTGCCTGTTGCTGGCCACTGGTAAGGGAGACCGGCGCTTTGCCGCTTGCCGAGGACAGCGTGGTCTGCTCGCCGCAGCCACGCCAGGCGCGGCGCTCTTCCACCACCACAACGCCGCGTTTTTCGAGCGCCTTGATGGTCGCCGACATGCTGTTATAGAGAAGGTTGAGGTCGCGCGTCGTGACCGGTCCGCACTGGAGCGCCTCGATGAGTTGGCGCTGGCGGACCGCGGTCTTGGGTGGCGTGTAGTCAAAGCCTTCGGGCGTAAGCATCACCCAGCGGTTTTGGATGGGTTTGACGGCTGGACGTTCAACCGTCCACACGCCGTCGTCGCCCTTGACCACACGCGGGCTGCCGCCCGGTGGCAAAAACAGGCGCAGGCACTCGGAAAGCGTCGCGACATACTCGCGGCTCATCCAGCGCGCAATGCGTGCAGCCTCGGCGGTAAAGAGCGGTTTGCTGAGGATGGCTTCGACAGGCTTGATGCGCGAAAGGTCAAGGGCGTTGTTGCCTTGCAGGTCGCCCAGCTCGGGCGCAATATCGACGATGTAGCCTGCGGCGGCACGGTTGCCAAAGTGGACCAGGACCGTCGATCCGACCTGGGCCTCGTTGGCAAGGGGCTCGGGAATGCCGTAGGCGAATGGCTCGGACAGCGCTCGGGTAGGAATGTCGAGAACCACGCTCGCGTAGGCAGCGATGGGCTCAGGTGCAGGCTTAGGCTGAGCGGAGGCAGCGGCAGGCATGAGCTTCACCAGAGCCTCCTCCGGTTCCGGTGAACCAAACAGCGACAGTTGTTGAGCCATACACCACCTCTAACGAACGGACCTGAAAGGGGTGGGACAAAATAATCAGTAGTGTTTGTCCCATGGCCGATACGAGTGTCGAGCTTGTTGCGTCGCTCGAACACGGGACAAACACCACTGATTATTTTGTCCCAGCAACCCACTCATCGGTACAGAAACAAGAGCCCCGCTCGGGGTGAACGGGGCTCGAATACATACGTTTGCGCAGCTGCTACAGCGCCATCGTGCGGGCGCGGTCGATGCGTGCCAGGCAGTCATCGCAGCCGACGAGCGCCATGGTCTCGCCCAGCGGAGGGCTCACCATGTTGCCGCAAACGGCGATGCGCACGGCCTGGAACACCACGCGCTTCTTGAGGTCCATCTGCTCGGGCAGCGGCTCAAGCGCGGCGTCGATGTTCGCGGCTGTCCACTCGTCCACGCCCTCGAGCGCGGCCTTGGCGGCGTCCAGGATGGCGCCCATGCCTTCCTTGGCCAGGCCCTTGTTAACGGATTTCTCATCATACTCGAGCGTCTCGGCCGTAGCAAAGATGGGAGCGGCGACGGTCACGGCGTCGGCTGGCATCTTGGTGCGCGGCTTGACGATGGCAGCGAGTGCGTCAATCCAGTCCTCGCCGTACTCGACGTTGCCCTCGATGAGACCCGCCTCGTGCAGCTCGGGGACCATGATCTCGTCGGCAAACTGGGCATCGGACATGCCGTTGATGTACTCGGCATTGACCCAGTCGAGCTTCTTGGGGTCGAAGGTCGCCGGGTTCTTGGAGATGCGGTCGAGTGAGAACTTGCTGGCCAGGACATCGCGCGGGATGATCGTGGTCTCGCCGTCAAGCGACCAGCCGAGCAGCGCCAGATAGTTGACGAAAGCGTCGGACAGGTAGCCGGCGTCGCGGTACTCCTCCACCGAGGTGGCGCCATGGCGCTTGGAGAGCTTCTTGCCGTCGGCGCCCAGGATCATGGAGATGTGGGCGAACGTGGGAACGGGCGCGCCGAGGGCCTCGTAGACCATGACCTGACGCGGGGTGTTGGACAGGTGGTCATCGCCGCGGATGACATGGGTGATCTTCATCATGGCGTCGTCGACGACGGTCGCAAAGTTGTACGTGGGCGTGCCATCGGAGCGGAAGATCACAAAGTCGTCGAGCTCCTTGGCGTCGAAGGTCACCTCGCCGTGGACGGCATCGTGGATACGGACGTCGCCGCGGTCCTCGGGCACCTTGATGCGTAGGACGTAGGACTCGCCGGCCTCGATGCGACGGCGGGCCTCCTCGGGATCAAGATCGCGGCAACGGCGCTGATAGCCCTGGAAGGGGTCCTTGCGCTCCTGCGCGGCCTTGCGATCGGCGTCGAGCTGCTCCTTGGTGCAGAAGCAGGGATAGGCCTTACCCTCGTCCCAAAGCTTCTGGGCGGCCTGCTTGTACAGGTCCAGGCGCTCGGTCTGGGCGTAGGGGCCAAAATCGCCGCCCACCTCGGGACCCTCGTCCCAGTCCAGGCCCAGCCAACGCATGGCGCGCAGGATAATCTGCGTGTTCTCGTCGGTAGAGCGGGTGGGGTCGGTGTCGTCGATGCGCAGGATGAACGTGCCGCCGTTTGCACGGGCGAAAGCCCAGTTATAGATAGCGGTGCGGGCGCCACCGATGTGCAGCTTGCCCGTCGGTGAGGGTGCAAAGCGGACGCGAACGTCTGATGCCATGGAAATCTCCTCGATTGCAGGATGGATGTCTAACCGCATTAGTATAAAGCAACAATGCCCACCTCCGCACAAAGGGCACCGACCCACTCATTGGGGACAGACTTAAATGATCAGTCTTTGGGCAACCTGTCGGCACTTAGGTAAGGCTGGTCATTTAAGTCTGTCCCCAATGAGTAGGTGCGGAAAGGGTGTGAATGTTTGATTTACGCGCTATGATGTGCCCTTGCATAGAGAGCCCGGCGGAATGGTAACGGTCGCCGGGACACGTTTTTGAAAGGACAATCATGTCAGAAGAACTTCGTTCCATTCCACCCCAACACGGGTCCTTTGTTTTTACGTCGGAGTCGGTGACCGAAGGTCATCCCGATAAGATCGCTGACCAGATCAGTGACGCCGTCCTCGACGCAATCCTCGCCAAAGAAATAGAGCTCCAGGAGCAGGGCTACATCGCCCCCAACGGCGTGCCTGCCAACGTGGAGAACGTCCGCTGCGCCTGCGAGACCCTCGTGACCACCGGCACCATCATCGTTGCCGGCGAAATTCGCACCCAGGCCTACGTCGACGTACAGGAAATCGCCCGCGGCGTTATCCGCCGCATTGGCTACAACCGTGCCAAGTTCGGTTTTGACTGCGACACCTGCGGCGTTATGAGCCTCATCCACGAGCAGTCGCCCGATATCGCCCAGGGCGTTGACGAGTCCTTCGAGACCCAGACCGGCGCTACCACCGACCCGATCGACCTGATCGGCGCCGGCGACCAGGGCATGATGTTCGGTTATGCCTCCAACGAGACCAAGACCCTCATGCCCATGCCGCACTACCTGGCAAGCCGCCTGGCCGAGCGCCTGGCTGCCGTGCGCCATGACGGAACCCTGCCCTACCTGCGCCCCGACGGCAAGACCCAGGTCACGGTGCGCTACGAGGAAGGCAAGCCCGTGGAGGTCACGACCATCGTCATCTCCACGCAGCACGCCGCCGAGATTGAGGACATGGGCAAGATCAAGGCCGACCTCATCGAACACGTCATCACCCCGGTCATGGCCGCCGAGAACATGCCGTGGGACAACGCGGAGATCTACGTGAACCCCACCGGTCGCTTTGTCGTGGGCGGCCCCATGGGCGACACGGGCCTCACCGGCCGCAAGATCATCGTCGACACCTACGGCGGCTACGGCCGTCACGGCGGTGGCGCCTTTAGCGGCAAGGACTGCACCAAGGTCGACCGTTCCGCCGCGTATGCCGCGCGCTGGGTCGCCAAGAACGTGGTCGCCGCCGGTCTGGCCGACCGCTGTGAAGTCGAGCTCGCCTACGCCATCGGCGTTTCCAAGCCCCTCTCAATCATGGTCGACACCTTCGGTACCGCGCATGTTGCCGAGGACAAGATCGTCGAGGCCGTCGAGAAGACCTTCGACCTGCGCCCGGGCGCAATCATCCGCGACCTGGACCTGCGTCGACCGATCTACGAGAAGACGGCAGCCTACGGCCACTTCGGCCGCGAAGACGCCGACTTCACCTGGGAGAATACCGACCGAGTCGAAGAACTCAAAGCAGCCTGCGGCCTGTAAGCTAGCGGCAAAAGCTACAGCCAAATCGAAACGCACCAAAAGAGGTACCGGACCAACCGGTACCTCTTTTTTATTAACCGGTGGTGAAGATGAGCCGACCTGGGACGCAGAATAGGTCACCAGCTCATGAATTTTGCAGCACGAGCGCCTCTACCATGTATCCTTAGTCCCGAGGGGCGGGGCATAAGGTCGATCGCGAGTTCCGCACGAGCCGGAGAGCACTTAATGTGCTCTCCGTGCGAGTCAGGACTGTCCGAGCAGGCGACCTTATGCCCCGCCCCTCGGGACGACGGGATAGAACAGGAGCGCATATGGCAGGCAAGCCACAAACACTAGCTACGACCTCGGCATTCGAGATCTTGGGCCCCGTCATGGTCGGCCCCAGCTCATCGCACACCGCCGGCGCCCTGCGCTGCGCACAAGTTGCCGCCAGCCTGCTGGAAGGCCGCATCACCAAAGTCACCTTTGGCCTGTGGAACTCCTTCGCCCACACCTACCGCGGCCACGGCACCGACCGCGCTCTCGTCGCGGGCATTCTGGGCCTCGACACCGATGACGAGAACATCAAGCAGGCCTTCGACCTCGCACGCGAGCAGGGCCTCGACTACCACTTTGAAATTAAGGGCGACGACGCCTCCATCCATCCCAACACCGTCGACATCGACATGGCCGACGATACGGGCGCCACGGCGCAGGTCCGCGGCGAGAGCCTCGGCGGCGGCAAGATGCGCATCAGCCGCATCAACGGCGTCGGCGTCGATATCTCGGGCATGTATTCCACGCTCTTCGTGGCCCACCAGGACGTCCCCGGTGTGCTCGCCGCGCTCACGAACCTGCTCGCCTACGCACATGTAAACATCGCTTTCTGCCGCACCTACCGCACCGAGGTGGGCGGCCAGGCATACTCCGTCTTTGAAACCGATGGCGCCCCCGACGACACCGTCATCCCCATGCTGCGCAAGCTCGACAATGTAAACTACGCCACCTTTATCGAGCTCCCGGGCTCGGCCTCGTCGCTCTCCCCCGGCGTTTCGGCCAAGGAAATCTTTGACGATGGTGCGCAGTTGCTCGACGCCTGCGCCGAACTCGGCCTCAACATCGGCGCCGTCATGGCCGTTCGCGAGGCGCGCCTGACCGGCGAGGCCCACGCCGTCGCCGCCATGCGCCGCGTGCTCGACGTCATGCGCGAGGAGACCACGGCCCCCATCGCCAATCCTCAGCGCTCGCTCGGCGGGCTTATCGGCGGCGAGGCCAAGCTCGTTGATGCCACCGGCCGCAACGACTTGAGCGTAAGCCTGATGGGCGCCGTCCAGACCGATGCCGTGGCCCGCGCCATGGCCGTCCTTGAGCGCTCCGCCACAATGGGAGTGATCGTCGCCGCCCCCACGGCCGGCTCCGCAGGCGTCGTGCCCGGCTGCGTGCTGGCGCTCGCCGACCATCTGCAACTGGACGATGAGCAAGTCATGGACGCCCTCTACTGCGCCGCCGCCATCGGCCTCAACCTCACCACGAGCGCCTGCGTCGCCGGCGCCGAGGGCGGATGCCAAGCCGAGGTGGGAAGCGCGGCCGCCATGGCCGCCGCCGCGCTGGTGCAGATGCTCGGAGGCACGCCTGAGCAGGCACTCGACGCCAGCTCCATCGCCCTGAGCAACCTGCTGGGCCTGGTCTGCGACCCGGTGGGCGGCCTCGTGGAGGTGCCGTGCCAAAACCGCAATGCCATCGGCGTGGCCGCGGCATTTAGCTCGGCGCAGCTTGCACTTGCCGGTATCAAGAGCCTGGTGCCGTTTGACCAGATGGCGCACGTCATGCTCTCCGTGGGCCACGCGTTGCCGGCCACGCTGCGCGAGACGGCAAAGGGTGGCATCGCGCAGGCTCCGGCCGCACTTTCGGCCTGTGCAAAATGCGGTGAGTGCGGATAGCGACAAAGAAAGACTCGAAGGTGGGACAAATGTCCCACCTCTTTTGAATGCCACCGTTTCCATACCACAAACAACTGGGTAATCGCTATAATGCAAGCCCAGTAAAAACACGATGAGCCGCAAGGCGAAATCCGAAGGATATGCATACGATGTCGCAAAACGATCGAACTCAACTGATTCCCGATCCGCAGCAGCCGAGCAGGCACACCGGCGGCGTTCAGTCGCCGCGTCCTATCGCGCCGAGCCGCGGTCAGCAGCGAGGTGCGGCAAACGTTTCGCAACGTCCGAACAAGCAGCATCAGCAGCGCCAGGCAAATGGCAATGCGCCCAAGCAGCCCCCCACGCACGCTCGAGGCGATCGCGGCCCCGCACGCAAACCCGCCGAGAACAATAAGTCGGGCAAAAAGACGACGCTCTTTGTCGTTCTGGGTCTTATCGTCATTGTCTATATCGTAGGCGTTGTAGCGTTTTCGCAGGTAGCCTACCCCAACACCACTATCGCCGGCGTCGATGTCTCGTTCTCCAACGCTTCGTCTGCCGCCACCAAGGTCAACTCGGCTTGGAAGCACTATAAGCTCACCGTGACAGGCGATGATTTTAGCTGGACCTATCAGCCCGAGTCCGATGAGCCCATTGTCGACGGCGAAGCTGCCGCAAAAGAGATTATCAGCCACAACGAAGCCTTTGTATGGCCGGTCCGCCTTGTGGAATCCTTAAGCGGAAAGACCAAAACAACCGCTACCTCCAACGAAGTCGATCTTGATCAAGACGTCGACCTGTCCATGCTCTCCGACACTTTTGACCAAAAGAAGTTTGAGCAGGATCTGGGCGCCGCCATCGACGAGTTTAACGAGGGGCGTTCGGGCACGTTCGAGGCCAATAGCTCCTATGACGAGCAGGCCGGCAAGTTTACCGTCGAGAAGGCGCGCTCCAACGAAAAACTCGACCGCGAGCATGTCATTAAGTATGCCGAACTCGAGCTTGCCTCGCTGTCCGAGACCGTAGACCTTTCCAAGCTCGGCAACGATGCCTATGAACCGCTCAATGGAACGCTGACCGATGATCAGATTCAGACCGCATGCGATGCCGCCAACAACTTCCTGGGCGTAAACGTGACCCTCAAGCTCAACGGCGAGGATGCCGGCAAGGTTGATGGCAGCTCCGTGTTGCAGTGGATCAGCTTTGCCGATCCGGCCAACCCCACACTCGATACGTCGCAGATCAGCGGCTGGGCAGCCGAGCTTGCCAACGGCTTCAATACCGTGGGCTCCACTCGCTGGTGGACGCGCGCCGATGGCAAGCAATGCGCCGTCGAAGGCGGCGACTTTGGTTGGTCCATCGACAGCAGCTCGCTCGCCAAGCAGGTCGAGGACGCCATTAACAACAAACAGACCGGCGAAATCGAGATCAAGTACTCCCAGAAGGCCGACACCTTTACTGCAAAGGGAGAGCCCGACTGGAAGGCATACGTCGATGTCGATCTGTCCGAGCAGCACGCGCGCTACTACGACGAGAGCGGCAATATCGTGTGGGAGGCCAACTTTATCTCCGGCAAGCCGGGAGAGGACGCCACCCCCGAAGGCGTTTGGCAGATCAACAGCAACAATGGCGCCAGCAAGCTCATCGGTGCCAAGGACCCCGAGACCGGCAAGCCCAAATACGAGAGCCCGGTCAGCTATTGGATGCCGTTTGAGGGAAACATGGTCGGTTTCCACGATGCAACGTGGCAAAACGACAAGAGTTTCGACGACCCCAACTCCTACAAGTGGTGCGGTAGCCACGGATGTATTAACCTGCGCCTAGCCGACGCCAAGGCGCTGCACGATTGCATCAAAGTCGGTCTGTGCGTGGTTGTCCACTCGTAGTGCAACGCGCGCATTAATACAACGTGGAACCGATGCAAACAATCTAACAGTTCCGAAAGAAACCGTCCTATGCGCCCACCCCAAACGATGGGCGCATATACTTATCGAGGTTCTATCTATAAAGGAGACGCTATGCCGAATGTCCCCACGATCGCCCCGGGCCCGGATGATACCGAGCACACGCCCGAAGGTGCCACCGAAACGATTCCTCTGATTACAGACGTACATGCCGACAAGCAGAACGGACGCACGAACGATACGGCCGATATTTCCGATGAAGAGGCATATGCCAAGCTCAAGGCAAAACGTGCCGAACGTCGACGCAAAAAGCTGATTCGACGCGGTATTGCCGTCGGCGTCGTAGGTGCCATCGCGCTCATTGCCATTGTCGCAACCCTGGTTATCAATGCGCAGCCACAGGGCAATAGCGGGCCTGCGACCGACATGGTGACCGAGGGCACGTTTAGCACAACGGTCGAGGCAAAAGGCCAGCTCAAACCCATTTCGTCCTCAGTGGTCTCCCCTTCTGTCGACGGCACGGTCGATTCGATCAACGTGCAGGCAGGCCAATCCGTCAACGAGGGCGACGTGCTTATGACCATTAAAAACGACGAGCTCGATCGCAACGTTGCCGAAGCGCAGCGTGCAGTTGCAGCCGCTCAAGAAGACCTCGCCAACGCGAAGAAAGCCGCAGCTGCTGCGCAGGCCAACCCAACGACGGACGTCGACGGAGGTTCCGCAGCGGCTGGCATCACCGCCGCATCAGCGGACACGAACGCCGTATCGGCCGCGCAGCGCAGCCTCACATCGGCCCAGGCAAACCTCGATCAGGCGAACGCCAAGGCCGCCAGCCGTACGGTCACGGCCCCGAGCTCGGGCAGCATCGTGGCGCTCAACGCCAAGGTGGGCGCCACGGTAACAGGCGGCATGATCATGGGCGAAAGCGATACGAGCGGCGGCAAGCAGTGCATGCAGATCGCCGACCTGTCCAAGATGAAGGTGACGGTTCAGGTGGGCGAAAAGGATATCGCCAAAATTGCCGTGGGCCAATGCGCCAACGTGACCTACCCCGCGTTTCCCGATATCGTGAGCCAGGGCACCGTCACGGCTATCGCCTCGGTGGCAAACTCCGACTCCTCCTCCGGGAGCGGCGGCAGTGTGACCTTTAACGTCGACATCCTCATCGAAGCACCTGACAGTCGCCTTAAGCCGGGTATGACTGCCGAGGTCTCGGTAGTGACCGAGAAGCTCGACGACGTGGTGATGGTACCGACCATGGCGCTGATGACCGAAGATGGCGAGCACTATTACGTCAATTTGGCCACCGATTCGGAGGGTAAAAAGACGCGCCGCGTGAAGGTGACCGTCGTGACGCAAAACGACAACGAGGCTGTAGTCGGTAAGACGCAGGTCAAGCGCGACGACCAGGGCAACGAGATCAATCCAGACGTCCCGGTTACCAAGCTACGCGACGGCGACACCATCGTGACGGATACCGGCACAGGAATGACGGCAGACGGCGGCGACAACATGCCTGCCGACGAGGGCAAGTAATGCGTCCCGTCATCGACATCCGCAACGTGCACCGCATCTTTGAGAGCGAGGCCGGTTGCGCCCACATCCTGCATAACGTGAGCCTGGCAGTAGATCCCGGTGAGTTCGTTGCCATCACCGGCCCCTCGGGCTCAGGCAAGTCGACGCTCATGAACATCCTGGGCTGCCTGGACAAACCGACGGCGGGCGATTACTTCCTGCAAGGGCTCAACGTCGCCGAGCTCGACGATGACGAGCTCACCGAGGTGCGAGCGCTGAGCATCGGCTTTGTCTTTCAGAGCTTTAATCTGCTGCCGCGCCTGACGGTGATCGAAAACGTCATGCTGCCGCTGTCCTACACCAATGTGCCGCGCAGCCAGCGCGAGATGCGCGCCGTACACGCGCTGCAAGCCGTCACGCTTCCGGTCGACCATTGGGACCATCGTATATCGGAGCTGTCGGGCGGACAGATGCAGCGCGTCGCCATCGCGCGCGCCCTTGTCAACGATCCACCCATCATTTTGGCCGACGAGCCGACGGGCAACCTGGACTCCGCCACGGGAGCGCTCGTCATGGAAACCTTCCACAAGCTCCAGGAGCGCGGCAAAACCATCGTGCTTATCACACACGACCCCGGCATCGCCGCCGAGGCCGACCGTGCCGTGACCATCCGCGACGGTCGCATTCACGACGGCGCGTATATTCCGCATGCACCGCGGACCCTACGCAGCGCCGTAGATAGCCTGCCCATGATTTCCGCCTCCGCCAACCCGCCGAAAGGAGTGATGGCATGAGCGCCCGCGATCTTATCCAGGAAGCCCTTCACTCGCTCGAGGCCAACAAGGGGCGCAGCCTGCTCACCATCCTTGGCATCGTCATTGGCATCGCCTCGGTCATTGCCATGACTTCGCTCATCGGCGGCATCCAAAACAGCTTGGTCAACAGCCTGGGCCTCAACGCAGCTCGCATGGTTCAGATCTATTCGTCCCAAGAACTCTCTGATTCTGACGTCCAGAAGCTTAAAAAACTGGTGCCGCAGATAGAACAGATCGGCATTGTCAAAAGCGCGTATACCGAGTACAAGACCGGCGATAAAAGCTATACCGTCATGGCACAGGGTGTCGATAGCGACATGCTCGACGCCGTGGGTGCCAGTAAGCTCGTTGCGGGGCGCACCTACACCGATGTCGAGTCAAAGGCAGGCTCGCGCGTGGCGCTCATCAGCCGCGGCGGCGCCGATCAGCTTTACGGCAACGAACAGGATGCGCTGGGAAAAACCATCAAAGTGTCCAACGGCGAGGTGCAGATTGTAGGCGTGATTGATGGCGGCAGCGACTCCATGGGCTCGCTCACTTTGTATATGCCACGCGAAACCATCTCCGGCCTATTTGGCGACGAGAATCCTTCATTCCCCAGCGTGACGGCACTTGCCGCCGAGGGCACGGACATGGATGAGCTCTGCAAGACCATCGAGTCCAAGGTGCGCGCGATGAAGGGTATCGCGGAGGATGATGAGTACGACAGTGTATCGGCGACCTCCATGAAAAGCGCCATCGATGCACTCAACTCGTTTATGGGCGCCTTCTCGCTCATCATGGGCGCTGTCGCCAGTATCTCGCTGCTGGTCGGCGGTATCGGCATTATGAATATGATGCTTACCAACGTGACTGAGCGCATCCGCGAGATCGGTATTCGCCGTGCCTTGGGCGCCAGTCGCCGCGATATCACCGCGCAGTTTTTGGCCGAGTCCTCGGCGCTGTGCGTCACCGGTGGCCTGCTGGGTGTCCTGATTGGCTATCTGCTGGCCTGGGGCCTCGCGATGTTTGCCGCAGGATCAGGGGTTCTCAACGAGCTCGGTGCCAGTGGGCAGATCACACCGAGCTTTTCAATCGCCACGGTGCTGCTGGCCTTCGGCGTCTCCGTCGGCATCGGCGTAATCTTTGGCTTCTACCCCGCTCGCCGCGCGGCAAAGCTCAACCCGGTGGAGTGCCTACGCTACCAGTAAGTCACCACCAAAAAATTGCGGTGAATTAGGAACCGAATATGCTATCTAGCAGCAAAAACAGACACTATTTCACCGCAACTTATTGAAGGGCCGCTTGCACCAGTTCTGGGCGTCGTCCTCGAGCTATTGGTGGATGACGGGCTTGTACGGGTCGAGCTTGCTCGAGGCGAACTCCCGTAAGAGCGCATCTTCCACTTCCCGAAGCGAAAGGGCCCCGCCTCCCTCGGCGGGACGGGTGACCACGATACAGCGCGCTCCCACGGCGCGCGCTGCGGCGAGCTTCTCGGCCGTGCCGCCTACGGTTCCCGAGTCCTTGGTCACAAGCCACTGGGCGCCCACCTGCCGAAGCATCGCCTCGTTGAGCTCGCGGGTGAAGGGCCCCTGCATGCCGATGACGTGCGACGGCGAAAACCCCGCGTCGATGCACTTCGTTATAGCACCGGGCAGCGGGAGCACACGCACGAAGAAGCGCTCCGCGAAATCGGCGACGCGCGTGTAGGGAGCAAGCTCCTTGCTCCCCGTCGTGAGAAGAACGCGACCCGGGTTCTCGGAGAGAAAGCGCGCCGCGCAGGCGATCGACGCGACCGACACGACGCCTTTGGGCAGCGCCTCGACCGGGCGCGCAAGGCGCAGGCATCGTGCACCCACGGCGAGCGAAGCGGCCCGGATGTTACCGCTTGCGAGCGTAGCGAAGGGGTGCGTGGCGTCGACGACGATGCGCGCGCCGGAAAGCTCGCGATCCATGTCGGCCTCGTCGAGCCTGCCCGCATGCACCTCGATGCCCGGAAGCTCGCCCAAAAGCTCGCCTCCGTACTCGGTTGCCGCGTAGGCACGAGCGGGGATGCCCACCCCGCTCGCCCATTCGCACAGAAGGCGGCCCTCGGTGGTCCCGGCGAAGATGCGCAGCGCCGTCACTTCGCGCCACCCGTGCGCGTGATCTGGTAGAGCAGCGCGTTCATAATGGCGGCCGCCACGGTCGAGCCGCCCTTGCGACCCCTCGCGACGATGGCCGGCACGCGTCGCGCAAGTAGCTCCTCTTTCGCCTCGACCACGTTCACAAACCCGACCGGCACCCCAACGACGAGCGCGGGCGCGATCTTCCCCGCGTCCATAAGCTCGGCGAGGCGCAGAAGTGCTGTGGGAGCGTTGCCGACGGCCACGATGAGCGGACCCTCGATGCCGCAAGCTTTGTCCATGCTCGCAACGGCGCGAGTCGTGCCCGCGGCGCGCGCATCCGCGGCGACATCAGGGTCGGCCATGTAGCACACGGCCTTGCAGCCGAGCTTCGCGAGCGCGGGCTTGCTTATGCCTGCGAGCGCCATGTTCGTGTCGGTGAGCACCGTGGCCCCTGCACGCAGTGCGTCGAGCGCACAGTGCGCGGCGTCATGGGTGAACACGAGGGAATCGGCGTACGAGAAGTCGGCAGTGGTGTGGATGACGCGTTTCACGACGGGCCCTTCGAGCGGCGGGAACGTGCGGCTGCCGAGCTCTTCGGTGATGATCTCGAAGCTGCGCCGCTCGATGTCGCCGGGCGCCATCTCCTTGGAATCCATCTAGTACTCCACTCCTTCCCTTGCACATATCCCCTGCTCGTAGGGATGTTTCTCGCACCGCATCTCGGTTATGTAGTCGGCCTTCTCCACGATCTTGCGGGAAGGCGCGCGCCCGGTGAGCGCTACTTCGACGCCGCGCGCGGACATATCGAGCGCGCGGTCCACGAGTGCCTCGTCGACAAGCCCCTTCGAAAGCGCGTCGAGCGCCTCGTCGAGCACGAGCAGTCCCTCTTGCGCGCCCTCGAGCTCGGCGAGCGCGGAAGCGAGGTTCCCATCGTGCAGCTCGCACGTCGCGGCAAGTTCTTCCGACGTCATCGACCAGGTAAACTTGTCCGACGCCTTCCCCGCGAACACGGGCACGCCAAAATGCTCGGCGAGCAGGCGCACCTCCCCGCTTTCGCCGTCTTTCAGGAACTGCACGACGACGACGCGGCGGCCTGCAGCGAGCATGCGAAGGGCGAGGCCCATCGCCGCCGTGGTCTTGCCTTTGCCGTCGCCATGATACACGTGGATCATACGCCCTCCTCGATAATGCGGTAGACATACTCCATGTCGAGCGCCCCGCGCACGACGTCGGCCAGGCGGTCAAACTCGCGCGCACGGTGATCGGCCGCGGACGCCGCGCCCGCAGCACCCACGACGCTCTCGGGCAGGCCGCGCATGCGCGCGAGCGAGCGCGCGAGGGCGAGCGCAACCCCCGGTTCGTCGAACAGGCCGTGGAGATAGGTTCCGAACACGTTTCCGCAGGCCGCGCCTTCTGGTTTGCCGCCAATTGTGCCCGCAGGGGCGCAGGAGACGGTCGTTTCGCCGTCGTGAATCTCGTACCCGCGCGCCGTCATGCCGTTCCACGCCGAGAACGCGCCTTGGGCGCCCGTGATGCGCAGCTCCGACTGGGCGAGGCGCTTTTCCTCCTTGAACACCGTACTTGCAGGGATGAGCCCGAGCCCGCGCGCGGTGCCAGCGCCTTCCCTGCCGTGCGGGTCGGAAAGCTCGTCTCCCAAAAGCTGGTAGCCTCCGCATATGCCGAGCACCGGCGTGCCCGCGCCCGAAAGCGCGCGTACACAGGCTCCGATGCCGCTAGCCGCAAGCCAGCGCGCGTCGTCGAGCGTAGTCTTCGAGCCGGGGAGCACCACCAGGTCGGGTCGGCCCAGATCGGTCGTCGAGGAAACGTAGCGCACGCCCACGCCGGGCACGCGCGAAAGCGGGTCGAAGTCGGTGAAGTTCGACAAATGCGGAAGGCGCACGACGGCGACGTCGATGACGCCGCGCGCCTCGCGGGCAGATAGGCGCGGCGCGAGCGAGTCCTCGTCGTCCAGGTCGAGCGTAAGATACGGCACGACCCCCACGACGGGAACCCCGCACATCTTCTCGAGCGGGGCCAAACCCGGGCGCAGGATTTCCACATCGCCGCGGAACTTGTTCACCACAAGCCCCCGCAAAAGCGCGCGGTCCTCGGGCGCAAGGAGCGCGACCGTGCCGTAGAGCTGGGCAAACACCCCGCCTGGGTCGATGTCGCCCGCGAGCAGAACGGGGGAGGACACGGCGCGCGCGAGCCCCATGTTGACGATGTCATTTTCGGCAAGGTTGATTTCGGCGGGGCTGCCGGCGCCCTCGATGACGATGACGTCGTTATCCTCCGCGAGCGAATCGAACGCCTCCAAAATCTGCGGCATGAGCGCCTTCTTTCGCGCGAAGTAGTCCCTCGCAGCGAAGGCTCCCTGCACCTTGCCGGCCACGATGAGCTGGCTTCGGTGGCCGCTTTCAGGCTTGAGCAGGATGGGGTTCATGCGCACGTCGGGCGCGATGCCGCACGCCTCGGCCTGCATGATCTGGGCGCGCCCCATCTCGAGCCCGTCGGCCGTGACACCGCTGTTGAGTGCCATATTCTGGCTCTTGAAGGGAGTCACGCGCAGGCCGTCCTGCGAAAGCACGCGGCACAGCCCCGCCGCAAGCAGGCTCTTCCCCGCGTTCGACATGGTGCCCTGGATCATGATGGGCTTGGCCCTACCCACGGGTATCGACCTCCTTCGCCAAGCCTCGGCCATCCGCGCCCGCCATAGCGCCGCCGCAAGAAGCGCCGCCCCGTTCGTCGGGTTCGCCTTCGCCCGATGCACCTTCCACCCGAAGTGCGCGGCTGAACGCCATCGCAAGCCGGGCGTTCTCCTTGTGCGTGCGCACCGCGACGCGGCACCAGAAACGGGACAGTACCGAAAACGAGTCGCACGTGCGGACCAAAACACCCTGATTATACAGGCGCTCGGGGATGTCTTTCGCCGGCGTGCGGACTAAAAGGAAGTTCGCATCCGACGGCACGACGGAAAGCCCGAGCGAGGAGAGCTCGTGGGAAAGCCACGCTCGCTCGCCCGCCAATACGTCGCGCGTGCGCGAGACGTATTCAACGTCTTCCAGGGCGGCGATGCCCGCGGCCTCGGCGACCGAGGAGACGGGCCACGCCTGCCCCGCCCGGCGAATCCCCTCGATGAGTTGAGCGTTTCCGCTGATCAGATATCCCAACCGCAACCCCGCCATTCCGTAGAGCTTGGTGAACGCGGAGAGCACGGCCACATGGCGCGAACACGCGGCGCGTGCGGCCACGCTCCTTTCGCGGGCGTCGGGCGCAAATCCGAGGAAGCACTCGTCCACGACAAGCAGCGCGCCCACCTGCTCGCAGCGGCAAGCCGCGGCCTCGATCACGCTGGGGTCGACGAGGCGCCCCGTCGGGTTGTTCGGATTGCAGAGGTACGCCACGTCTCCCGGCCCCTCGATCGCGCGGGCGAAGGAGGCGGGCACGTCGAAGTCGTCCGCTTCAGAGAGCGGGAACTCCTGCACGCATGCGCCGTAGTACGATGCCGCCTCAGCATATTCAGAGAACGTCGGCGCGCACACGACGATGCGTTTCGGGCGCACCGCCGCTGCGAGCCGCCAGATGATGTCGGACGCGCCCGCGCCGCAGACGATAGTATCTTCGGGAATGCCCTGGTCGCGCGCTAGCGCGCGAACGAGGGCGAGGCTTTCCCTATCGGGGTAGGCGTCGATTCGAGAAAGCGCCTTGCAAGCTGCGGCGACGGCGTGCGGCGAGGGGCCTGCCGGATTCACGTTCACCGAGAAGTCAATGAGGTCGGAGGCACCCCCTTCGCAAGCGATGCCGAGCGATTGCGCGCTGCCCCCATGCGTGCGGGCGCGCAGGATTCCCCCGGCAGCCCGGGGCGCGGCGTGGTCTTTCCTCATGCCATCGCCCCCACGGCGAGTACGACCGCCGCGCGCGCAGCGCCGAAGACGACGAGCGCGCATACGGACGCGGCGAGCATGAGCCTTGTCGCCCGGGCGATGTCGCCCCACTCGATTTCGCGGGACGCGTCGCCTATCGTCGGTTTCTCAACGAGCTTACCGAAATACACCGCGGGTCCTGCCAGGCGCAGTCCGAGCGCACCCGCGCACGCCGACTCGGTCTGCGCCGCGTTCGGGCTCGCATGGCGACGCCTGTCGCGGCGCCAGATGCGCGCCGCCCCGCGCGCGTCGAGCCCGACGATCGGGCACACGGCGATCATGAACAGGGCCGATAACCGCGAGGGAATCCAGTTCACCGCATCGTCGAGGCGCGCCGAGGCGCAGCCGAAGTCGATGTAGCGCTCGTTTTTGTAGCCCACCATGCTGTCGAGCGTGTTCACCGCCTTGTACGCCATGCCCAAGGGCGCACCCCCGATCATAAGGTAGAAAAGCGGCGCGATGACACCGTCGCTCGCGTTCTCCGCCACCGTTTCCACGGCGGCGCGCGCGACGCCCTGCTCGTCGAGAACAGACGTGTCACGTCCCACGATGAGCCCGACGGCTTCGCGCGCCGCGACAAGTCCGCCCTTCGAGAACGCGCGGGCAACGGCCAGGCTCTGGCGGCGCAGCTCGCATGCCGCGAGAATCTGATAGCTCGCCCATGCCTCGGCCACGAAGCGCAAGCCGGAGTGAACCATGCCGCAAAGATGCAGGATTCCCCAGGCCAAAAGCCCACACGCAAGCGGAAGCGCCACGGCGAGCACAAGCCCTGCGGCGCGCGTACCCGCGGACGTTTGCGGGAATGCGCCCCGCAGGCGGCCTTCGGCCCACGTGATCGCGCGCCCCATGGCGACGACGGGATGGGGAAGCCAGCGCGGGTCGCCGAAGGCAAGGTCGGCCGCGAACCCGGCGGCGACGGCAAGAATCGTCATCACCGGGCATCGCCCCCCGAAGCGGGGCGAACGTCGCGAAGGCAGCGCCCATCCCAAGTAGCGGCCCATGCGCCGCCCGGCTCGGTATGCACGTCGAAGTATCCCATTTTCGGGACAGCTAGCTCGGAGAGCAGCGCTTTCACGGTACCCGCGTGAACGACGAAGACGGCGCGCCCGCTCCCCTGGGCGCGCTCCGATTTGCACGCCTCCCGAAACGCCGCGACGACGCGGCGGGTGAAATCGCTCTTGTCCTCGCCATGCGGGCAGCGCGTCTCGCACCAGGAGTCTACCCAGGCGCGATAGCGCGCATCCTCTTTAAGCTCGGCGGCGCTTCGCCCCTCGAAGTCGCCGAAATCCATCTCGCGCAGACCGGGGCACGCCATAAGCTCCGCATTCGGGAAGAGGATGCGCGCCGTCTGGTCGGTGCGGACCATGCCGCTCGTGATAACACGGAACACGTCACGATCGCACGCGAGGTCGCGCAAAGCGCGCTCGCCCGCAATCGACAGGGGCTCGTCGGTGCCCGCCCCGCTGTAGCGATGGTCTTCCGTGCCCGCCGTGGCACCATGGCGCACGAAGACGACTTCCAAAGGCGCACCCGCGCCCTGCGTCCCTCGAGGCGCATCGGCAAGGTTTCCTTTGATGACCTGGGGAATCCCGCACGTCATGCGCACGACGACGTCGGCGCGCGCAGCGAGCGCGCATCCCAGGCGCCCCGCGCGCTCGCGCCATTGGGCGTCTTCCGCACGCATGGGGACGACCCCCGAGCCGACCAAGGGCATAATCACTGCGTCGAAGCCGATCAGCCGCTCGAGCGCCCGGTCAGCGTCGAGCGCGCGTACGAGTTCCTCAGCACGGTATGCGACGCGGCCGGCAAAAGCCGCGGGCACGCCGCCCTCCGCAAGCTGCGCCGCGTCGACGAAATCGTCCGCCGCGAACCCGAGCTTTTCACGCACGAAGGTCCTCTTCCCCGAATGCGCGCCACCTACCACGAGCATCATAGGAGCATGCCCCCCGCCACCAGCATGGCAAGCATCGCGAGCTCGGCCCATTGCAGAAACCATCCGGCCAAATCCCCCGTCACCCCGCCGAAGCGGGACAGGGCAACATGGCGGTACCACGCGAGCGCCAAAAGCCCCGCCACCGCCATAAGGGCGCCGACAGCCTGAGCGCACGCGACCATCCCTGCAGCCGAAGCCGCAGCGAAAGCGCAAAGCGGCACGACGATCGCCGCGCGCTTCTTCGCAGGCGAGAGCCCCGCGGCCATGCCGTCCGCCCGCGCGGCAGGCCAGCATTCAACGGCGAGTCCCGAAAGCGCGCGGGAGAACACGAGCGAGCACAGAAGCGCGAGGAACGCCCCCGCCGTAAGCGGCAGCGCGGTGAACAGGGAAAACTGCAGAATAAGGTACACAACAACACCGATGACCCCGAAGGCGCCCGCCCGCGGGTCGTGCATGATCTCGAGCTTTCGCTCGCGCGGGGCCCAACTTGCAAGCGCATCGGAGGTGTCGCAGAGCCCGTCTAGGTGGATGCCTCCCGTCACCGCAACAGGCAGCGCCACGAGCACGGCCGCGACGATGGTCGCGGGCACGCCGAGCAGGTTCGCAACGTGTCCCCACGCCGTCATGAGGAACCCTTCCGCAAGGCCCACCAGGGGAAACGCGGCAAGCGCATGGGTTGACCCGAAATCGGTCCAGGCCGATTTCGGGACGGGGATGCGCGAGAACGTTCCGAACGCCGCGCCGATTGCCTCTGCTATCTTCACCTTGTAGGTCCTTCACCTTTCATCCACACGGGAATCCCGCATACCACTTCGACTGCGCGGTCGGCCAGCGCCGCCACGCCCGCGTTCACGCGCGCGAGCGCGCGCCTCCATGCCTCGGTCCCCTCATCGTAGCGCATCTCATCGGCGAACACGTCGACGGTGACCACCACCGTATACGCAGCGGCCTGAGCGAGCCGTTCGATGCCTCCGAGCACCTCGCGCGCCGCAGCGTCGGGGTCACGTGGGGACAAGCCGCCTTCCGCGAAAAGCTCGTTCGCAACCAGGTTGCCCACGTCCTCCAAAAGAAGCGTGCAGCCGCGCGGAAGCCCGGACACTGCGGCGCCCACGTCACGCGTTCGCTCGAGGGTGGAAAACCCCTTGCCCTCGCGCAGCGCCCGATGGCGCGCGATGCGGCGGGCGCCCTCTTCCCCGAAGGGCTCCATCGTTGCCAGGTACACGCGGGGGCCGTCGTGCCCGAGGCACAGGGACTCGGCGTAGGCGCTCTTGCCGCTCGCGGCGGCGCCGATGACGAGCGTCACCGTCATTTCCCGGCCTCGAAATGCTCGTAAGCAGCCATGCCAGTCGCCGTGAACGTCTTCCCATCCCGGTACACGCGCAGCGCCGAATCCAGAAGGGGCAGATACGCCATGGCGCCCGCGCCCTCGCCCAAGTGCATGCCTGCGTCGAGGGGCGCCTTTATGCCGAGCTCGCGAAGGAGCTCCCGGCTTGCGGGTTCGCTTGATGCGTGGGTGCCCACGAGGTAGCCCAAGGCGTTGGGGCACAGGCGCGCCGCGCACAGGGCCGCCGTGCAGGATATGACCCCGTCGAGGAGCGCCGGCGCCTTCGAGACCGCGGCCCCCAGGTAGAAGCCGCACATCGCAGCGATGTCGAAGCCGCCCACCTTCGAGAGCACGTCGATCGGGTCGGCGGGATCGGGCGAGTTCGCGTCGATAGCGCGCTCGACCACGTCGCGCTTGCGCGCGAGCGAGGCGTCCGAGAGCCCCGCGCCGCGCCCGACAAGGCTCCGCGCGTCCGCCCGGATGAGCACTGCGGCCACCGCCGCCGAGGTGGTCGTGTTGCCGATGCCCATCTCGCCCGCGGCGAGAAGGCGCACGCCGGCGCGGGCAAGCCCGCACGCGACGGCGATTCCGACCTCGATCGCGCGCACGGCCCCATCGCGAGACATAGCGGAGCCGAGAGCGATGTTGCCGCTCCCCCGCCGCACGTTCGCGCGCACCATGCGCGCGTCTTCTATGCCCCGGGCCATACCCACGTCGACGGGCACGACCTCGGCACCCGCGAACGCCGCCATGCGGCAGGCGCTCGCGGCCCCCTCGCACATGTTGCGCGCGACGGCTCGCGTCACATCTTGCCCGCTTTGCGACACGCCTTCGGCAACGACCCCGTTGTCGGAGAAGAATACCGCGAGCGCACGGGGAAACTCGGCCACCTCGGCGCTCCCCTGAGCTGCGGCGATACACGCGACGGCGTCTTCAAAGTCGCCCAATCCCCCCAAGGGGTGCGCGATGGAGTCCCACGCGGCGTACGCGGCGGCACGGGCGCACTCGTCTGCGGGCGCGATCCGGGAAAGCGCGGCTTCGAGCACGGCGCCCGGCGCCGACGAGAACGCGCGCTCGACTTCCTCGCGGATGCAGGCAAGCGCGGTTTCGGTTGCTTCAGCCATGCCGCCTCCTCTCTGCGAACGACGCTGCGGCAGACGCGAACGCGCGCGCAACGTCGGGGTTCGCAGGATAGTACACATGCGGGAAGCCCGCCACCAGGGACGGGGTGGTCGTCATGCACGGCCAGCCCTTGTCGCGCCGGGGCTTCTGCGCCCAAAAGTCGCCGCCCGGGCAGGTGGACTGCCAGTAGTGGAACTCGTGCGCGCGGATGCGTGTGCCGCGCGGCCCGTAGAGCCCGTCGCGTTGGGAAGTAAGCTCCACGTACCCGAAATGGGACAGCCTTCCCCCGTTCTCGCTTGCGCCCTCAAGGGCGCCCGCAACAGGCCAGCGCCGCCCCTCGCTATCGGCGATTTCGCGCTGCAGGTACAGAAACCCACCGCATTCGGCGACCGTCGGCATGCCGGATTCCACCGCGCGCCGCACCGCCTCGCGCATCGGCGCGTTCTCGGAGAGCTGCCGCGCATGGAGCTCCGGGTAGCCGCCCCCCAGATAGAGGGCGCTTGTCCCCCGGGGCAACTCGCTATCACACAGGGGGCTGAAAAAGGCCAGCTCGCAACCCAGATCCTCGAGCGCGCGCAGGTTCTCCTCGTAGTAGAACGAGAACGCCTCGTCACGCGCAACGGCGACGATGGGCCGCGCTCCCGCGATCGGCTCCAACCGGTAAGGTTCCTCGCGGATATCGGGTGCCGTCGCCGCTATTTCGAGCAAGCGGTCGACGTCGACGCTCTTTTCCACCAGCTCGGCCATCTTGTCGATGCGCGCGGAGAGCTGCTCGACCTCGTCGGCGGTCACAAGCCCCAGATGCCGGCTTTCGAGCGAGAACGCCTCGTCGGCGGGGATATTCCCCAAAACCGCGACGCCCGTGTGCTTCTCGATCGCAGGCGCCGCGTATGCGCAGGCAGCGGCGCTCGTCTTGTTCAGCACGACGCCGCGCACGTTCGCACAAGGCAGGAACTCGGCGATGCCGCGGATTACGGCGGCGAGCGATAAAGACGCCCCGCGCCCGTTCACCACTAAAACGACCGGCGTTTCCGTGTCGCGCGCAACCTGATAGCTGCTCGCGTCGGCCACGCCGGGTGCCATGCCGTCATAGAAGCCCATGACCCCCTCGAGCACCGCGACATCCGCGCCCGCGACGCCGCGTGCGAGCAGTGCGCGCAGCGTCGGGGCGTCGGTGAAGAAGCCGTCTAAATTGCCCGAGCGCGCACCCACGACGCGGCGATGAAAGAGCGGGTCAATGTAGTCGGGGCCGCATTTGAAGGCCGCGCATGCAAGGCCGCGGCGCGCGAGCGCGCGCAGGAGCGCGCACGTTACGACCGTCTTGCCGCTCCCGCTCGAGGGCGCAGCGACCATGAAGCGCGGGATGGACGTGCTCACCGGGCGCCGCCTTCCCCACCTGCGGCGCTGCAGTTAGCAAGCGAGACCACCTCAACGGATGGGTTCCCCTCGACAGAGAGGTCCTCCCCGACAGGCGACTCAGCAAGCGCGCCGACTTCGGCAAGCTCCTCGGCATCCGCGCCCGCACCACGCGCGCTGACGAGGAACACGGGGTTTTGCGCCTTCATAAGATGGTGCGAGCCTACAGCCTCGGCACGGGCGGCCGACACCTGGCACGCCTCGAACCCCTTAAAGCGCGAACCCGAGAGGAGCGCGAACGCCTCGGTGAGCGTCTCAACGGTGACGCATGGCACGCACAGGCGAACCTGCGAGTTCTTCTCGAGCGCCGCCTCCACGATGGAAGGAAGCTCGCCCGCGCTCCCGCCGACGAACACGGCGTCGGGGACGGGCAGTTTCGCGAGCGCTTCGGGGGCGACACCGGGGACCGCATGCACGTTGCCGCACCCGAATGCATCCGCGTTCTCTCGGATGAGCCGCACGCCGGCCGCGTTGCGCTCGACCGCCCATACCGACCCCGCTCGCGCGACGAGCGCCGCCTCGATCGAAACGCTCCCCGTGCCGGCGCCGACATCCCACACGGTGTCGGTCGCGGTAAGGCGCAGCTTCGCGAGCGCGACGGCGCGCACCTCCTGCTTGGTCATGGGAACGTCGCCGCGGATGAAGAGCTCGTCGGGAATACCCGAGGAAGCGTACGGCCAGCGGGAGCTCGCGGCGCGGGATGCGCCCGCAGAGTCCGCCGCGAAAGAGGCAGCCGCGGGCGCAGACGCGCCGGCCGGCGCCTCGGAGGCTGCGCTAGAGCCCGCAGGCGAACCGGCGCAGCCTGCGAACTCGATAAGCATCACGTTCAAGTCGTCGAACGTCTGACCTGCGATTTCACTTGCGGTCGCGCAGGTGATGCGCTCGTCGGGGTACGACAGGCGCTCGGCCACCGTCACGCGCGCGTCCCCGAAGCCCGCCTGCACAAGCTCGCCCGAAAGCCGCGAGGGGTCTTCCCCGCCCGACGTGGCGAGGAAGAGCTCACCTGCGCGCTCGGCCTCGGCCACGATGTCGCACGCCACGCCGTGAGCGCTCGCGAAGCGCCAATCCTGCCATGGACGCGCGAGGCGCGCGGCGAGATACGACGCTGAGCTTATGCCGGGAATGACGCGCACGTCCACCTGCGCGTCGCCGGAGAGCGCCTCCACCAGGCGGCGCGCGCCGCTGAACAGCCCCACATCGCCCGTCATCACGACCACGGCGCGCTGCCACGACGCCGCATCGGTGAGCGCGGCGACGATGTCCGCCGTCTTCACGAGCTCGCATCTCACCACATCGGGCGGCACGTCGATGCTGACAAGCGCGCGATGAGCGCCGATGACCACGTCGGCGATGTCGATCGCGTCGAGCGCCGCGCGCGAGAGCAAGTCGGGGTTTCCGGGCCCCGCCCCGATGATCGTTACCTTTCGCATGGAATCTCCCGATACCCGCGCGGCGTGACCATACGGCCGCCTACGCGCTTCGTGTCCGCGTTGCCGACGAACACGGTGGTGAACATGTCGGCGTCGAACTCCCCCAGCTCGGAGAGCCTGCACATGCCCGACTGCTGCCCCTCGCGCCCGATGTTGCGTACCCAGCCGCAGAGCGTGTCGGGGGCCTTCCATTCGAGCATAATCTTCGCCGCGCGCGAGAGCCTATCGGCGCGCTTTCTGCTGCGCGGGTTGTACAAACAGATGCAGAAGTCGGCGCTCGCCACGGCGGCGAGCCTGCGCTCGATGACCTCCCACGGCGTGAGCAGGTCGGAGAGCGACACGACCGCGAAGTCGTGGGCAAGCGGGGCGCCGAGCACCGCCGACCCGCTCTGAGCCGCGGTGGCCCCGGCGATAACTTCCACGTCTACATCGGGGTAGTCCTCAGCAAGCTCCAGCACGGGGCTCGCCATGCCGTACACGCCCGCGTCACCGCTGCACACAAGCGCCACGGCTTCTCCGCACTGCGCGCGCGAAAGCGCCAGGCGGCACCGTTCGACCTCGTGCATCATCGGCGTCGCGAGATGCGCCGCGTCGGGCACGGCGGCGAGCGCGAGCTCCACGTATTTCGTATACCCCACAACGATGTCGGCCGCCTCGAGCGCGCGCCGAGCCGCAATCGTCATGCCGTCGGGGCCGCCCGGGCCGATCCCCACCACGAAGAGCTTTCCCATCACCGCTCCTTAAACGAAAGTTCGATAGTTACCTTGGAAAACGCGACGGTCACGCCGCCGTGAGCGAGCTTCGGGAAGATAAGTTTGCCCCCGCCCGCGAGCGCCGCGCGCTCGCACACATTGTCGACCCCCACCGTCGCGCGCACGAAATCAGATGGCGAAACGCTACCTTCGACCTGCGACAACTCCTCTGCGGAATACGTCGCAAGCGGAATCTTGCGCGCGCGGCAGAAGGCGAGCAGACCCTCCTCGTGCGCCTTCACGTCGATCGTCGCCGCCTCGCGCACGGCCGAAGGCGAAATACCCGCCTGCCCGCACGCGAGAAGAAACGCCTCCCCGATCGCTTCGGCGCACGCACCGCGACGGCACCCTATGCCCGCAACGATGCAGGGCACGACAAGGCGAAGCGGCTCGGGCGCAGGCGCCTGCGCCCGCACGCCCGCCGGCTTCCCCGTCTCACCGGCGGGCACGACATCGCCCGTCGTCTCCGCTGCGCGAACGGACGCACCCGCATTCGCGCCAGCGAACGGTGACACGACGATATCGGCCCGAGCGCGGTCGGACGCAATGTCAACCCCCTCAGGCGGCTGTCCCGAAATCGGCATGTCGGAATAGAGCACCACGCGCCCGCCCGAAAGCAGCCGCGCCGACACTCGCTTGATGGCCTCGGGATTCGAAACGGCGAGCCCCGCACAGCGCGCCCACGTATCCACCGCCCACACGCCGCGGACGTCGGTCGCCGTGGTGATGACGGGGATGGCCCCTGCCGCGCGTGCCACAGTTTGCGCAAGCTCGTTCGCACCGCCCAAATGCCCCGACAAAAGCGGGACGGCAAAGCGCCCCGCCTCGTCGATC
The DNA here is from genome assembly GCA_959602645.1 of uncultured Collinsella sp. GTDB lineage: Bacteria > Actinomycetota > Coriobacteriia > Coriobacteriales > Coriobacteriaceae > Collinsella. The sequence goes on from CAUGTZ010000006.1 coordinate 106,000, forward strand.
GCCACAACCGCGGAATCGCTTGCCTTCGAGGCGACATGCGGCGCGATCGCCCGCACGGCGATGCCCGCCGCGCCCACGAACAGAAGCGCGTCCGACGCTTCCCACGCGAGCGCCGTCCATGCGCGCAGGTCGACCTTCCCCTCGCCGAACCCGCGCGAAACGGAAACGTCCCAGCCAGGGTCATCTTCACCTGTCTGCGCGCAATCGGAAAGCGCGTGTGCGGTGCGCTCCGCCAACGCATACCCCCTCTCAGTGAACGCTATGCAGGAAACCCTCATCTAGCGCACCACCATCGTCGAGAAGTAGCTGCCCCGATCGGGCACATCGTCGAGCGAGCGGTACACGCGCTCGCCCGGAAGCCCACAGTCCTCTACGAGCTCGGCACCGTCGAAGGCGCCCTCCTCGCGAAGGATGCGCTTCGTGTCCGCAAGCGAGCGGCGCGCCTTCATGACCACCTTCGTCCCCGGCCAGCCGATTGCGCGGCGCACGTCGTCGTAGCCGCCGGGCACGATGTGCAGAGGCGACGACATCTCGGGCGTGAGGTCGCGCTCGAGCGCCGCGGCGACCGCGCAGAAGCTCGGCACGCCGGGAATGGCGCGCGCCTCGAACCCGCGGGCGCGCACGTCGGGCGCTATGCGCTGGAAGGTGGCGTAGATGCTCGGGTCCCCCAGGTTCAGCAGCGCGACGTCGCGGGCAGCATCCAGGTGCGCGACAAGCTCGCGAACAAGCGAGGCATGCTCGGTCGCGCGGCGCTCGACGTCGCGCGTCATCGAGAATCGCACGGGGATCACTGTCTTGTCTGTAAGGTCGACGGCGCCGCGCACGATGTCGAGCGCGACCATGGCCCCGTCCGCCGTCTGCGGTGCGGCGATGATCGGACACGATTCGATTGTGCGGACGGCCTTGATCGTGAGCAGCTCGGGGTCGCCAGGCCCCGTGCCCACCCCGTACAGCACGCCTTTACTCATACGTCGCCCCCAATTCCCCGATAACCGCATCGGCGCCCGACGTGCGGAAAAGCTCGCGGCGCTCGGCGTCGAACACGACCGCGGCGATGTCGCATGCGCCCGCCGCGCGGCGGCGCAACCTGTCCTCGATTGCCGCAGCGAGCGAGGCGCGCGCAGCGTCCCCCACGCCGGCGGCCTCGATTACCTCGAGCGCCGCCGTGGTCGTGACCGAGGACATAATCTCGCGCACGGTCTTCGCGCCCGCGCCGGCCAAAGCCGCGTGGGCGGCCAGAATCTCCGCGCGGCAGTCGGCGGTACGCGAATGGGTGTCCATGATGCCGCCCGCAACCTTCACCAGCTTGCCGATGTGTCCCACAAGAAGGACATTGGTAAATCCCTCGCGAACGCAGCAATCAATCGCATCGCCCACAAAGTTGGAGATGAAGACCACCGGCGCGCCGTTTAGGTGGAAATGCCCCGAGATGAACTGCCCGCCGTAGTTGCCGGGCGTGAGCACGACGCCGCGCCGCCCCATAGCCGCATGCTGCCGGATCTCGAGCTCGATGCTGTCGCGCAAGGCAGCGAGGCTGCGCGGCTCGACGATGCCCGTCGTGCCCAGGATGGAGATGCCGCCTTCTATCCCCAGGTGTGGGTTGAAGGTCTTTTCGGCAAGGGCAACACCCTCAGGTACCGAAATCGTCACAGTAATATTTCCAGAAAAGCCGTGCGCGGCGCACACCTCGCGCACCGCCGAAGTGATCATCGCGCGCGGCGTCGCGTTGATGGCGGCCGCCCCCACCGGCTGCTCGAGCCCGGGCAATGTCACGCGCCCCACGCCCACGCCGCCATCGACGGAAACTTCCGATTCGCGCGCGGGCACGCCCTTGCTGCCCGCAGCGCCCGTGCCCGACCCCGCATGTTCCACGCGCGCGTACACGAGTACGCCGTCGGTCACATCGGCATCGTCGCCTGCGTCCTTTCGCACGGCGCACTGGGCGCACCCCTCGCCGATGCATGCGTCGACCACGTCCGTCTCAACGGGCAGCCCGCCGGGGGTGACGATCGACACGCGGCCCACGGTCTTTCGTGACAAGAGCATCTCGCAGGCCGCCTTCGCCGCGAGAGCGGCGCAGCTCCCCGTGGTGTAGCCGCAGCGCAGGCGGGTCGTCCCGGTATATATGTAGTGCTCGAAGGCCACGCTAGCTGCTCGCCTTCCGATACCCCGTGGCAAACGAAGGGTCGTAAAGCTTGCTGCGCTCGTACGACTCCGCTTGCGCGTCGTCGTGCGCAAGCCCGCCGCGAGCTCCGAGCACGCGGCCCACCACCACGAGCGCCGTGCGGTCGATGCCCTCTCGCGCGCCCGCATCGGCGAGCGTGCCCACTGTGCATCGCACCACGCGCTCCTCAGGCCAGGTCGCCTTATACACGAGCGCCGCCGGCTCGTCGGAGCTGCGGCCCGCGGCCAAAAGCTCGGCGGAAAGCTCGGCGAGCATACCCGAGCTCAGGAAGATGACCATAGTCGAGCCGCTTTCCGCCATGGTGCGCATGCCCTCTCCCGCAGGCATGGGGGTGCGCCCGGAAAGCCGCGTGATCACGACCGACTGGCTGATTCCCGGCAGCGTGTATTCCTGGCGAAGCGCCGCCGCGGCACCGCAAAAGCTCGACACGCCGGGCACCACCTCGTAGTCCACGCCGCGCGCGTCGAGCGCGTCCATCTGCTCCTGGATGGCGCCGTACAGGCACGGGTCGCCCGTGTGCAAGCGCACCACTTCCTCGCCCCGCGCATCTGCCGCGCACATCACGTCGAGCACTTCCTCCAAGGTCATGTGCGCGCTGTCGTAGACGATGCAGGATTCCTTGCACTCAGCGAGCAGCTCGGGATTCACAAGGCTTCCCGCCCAAACGACCACGTCGGCCGCGCGCAGAAGGCGCGCCCCGCGCAGCGTGATAAGGTCGGCGGCGCCCGAGCCTGCGCCAACGATATGAATCATCCGAGCCTTCCCTTCCCGTTTCTCATCGCAACCGTTTACGCCGCCCTTCGCGCAGCGGGCAAAACACGGCGCCCGCAGCGGCAATCGGCGCAAATACGCAGGCAGGAGGCGCAATGCCGCCCGCCCTGGCTTTGACACGTTCACAAGTGCCCACTATCATAGTAAAAGATTCGGCAACGAGCATATGACAATCGGATAAAAGGAAATGACCGGCGCGGCGCCCGCACAGCCCGCGCTGGCTTGCGGAGGGAACCAGGTGGGAATCCTGGGCAAGGGACATTACTGTATAGGACGCGCGGGCGAACCGCCTCGCGCCCCAAGCCAGACTGCTTCGCCTTTTCCTCACGGCATCGCCGTGGCGTTAGCTCCTTGTGAACCCCGAGGGGTGCGCTTTTCTTTCGCTTGTGCCGACAAGCAACTGTCGCCGGGGGACCGGCAAACCGAGGAAAGGAAAAACCATGTCCGACCAGATGTCACGCCGCAGCTTCATGGGCGCCGCAGCAACCGGAGCCGTCGCGCTCGCCGGAATCACGCTCGCGGGCTGCTCCAGCACCTCCGCAAGTTCCGAGAAATCGAGCGAAAAGGAGAAGGCCGTGAAGCCGGTCATCCTCGTCACGAGCTTCGGCACGAGCTACAACGACTCGCGCCACATCACCATCGGCGCCATCGAAGACGCTATCCGCGAGAAGTACTGGCAGGACTACGACATCCGCCGCGCCTTCACCGCGCAGATCATCATCGACAAGCTGAAGAAGCGCGACGGCATCACGATCGACAACATGACCGAGGCGCTTGACCGCTGCGTGGAAGACGGCGTGAAGGAAATCGTCGTGCAGCCGACGCATCTCATGGCTGGCCTGGAATACGCCGACGTGAAAGACGAGCTCGACAAGTACGCCGACAAGTTCGACAAGATCTCGCTCGGCGACCCGCTGCTCACCTCCGACGACGACTACAAAAAGGTGGCCGCAGCCATTAAGGAGAACATGGCGTCCTTCGACGACGGCGAGACGGCGCTGTGCCTCATGGGCCACGGCACCGAAGCCGATTCCAACGCCGACTATGCCAAGATGCAGGAAGTGTTCAAGAACGAGGGTTTGACGCAGTTCTTCGTCGGCACCGTCGAGGCTGAACCGACCTGCGAGGATGTTATCTCCGCCGCGAGCGCCGCAGGCTACAAGAAGGCCGTGCTCGCGCCGTTCATGGTGGTCGCGGGCGACCACGCGAACAACGACATGGCAGACGAGACCGACCCCGACAGCTGGGCTGCGAAGTTCGTGGCCGCCGGCTTCGAAGTGACGTGCCTGCTCCAGGGTCTGGGACAGAACGTCGCGGTCGACGACATCTACGTCTCGCACGTGGACGACGCCATCGCCAAGCTGTAAACTCGCCGCGCACGGGGGCGCCGGTCGCGTCCCCGTGCAACGGGCATGCGCCTTTCCCCGACTGACGACGCATGCCCGTTGCATTCGCATCCCGACCGCCCACCGCACGGCACGGGCGGTCGAAGCGATTGAAAGGAACCCCCTCCATGTTGAAGAAAACCCTCGTCTTCGCCCTGTCGGCGGCGCTTTGCGCATTCTCGCTCGCCGGCTGCGCCGGAAATTCAATCGACAGCGCAAAGGCAAGCGATGCCGATTCCCAGGAAAAGACCGAACAGGCGGCCGATGCGCCCGCGGGCGCAAGCGCTGCCCCCATCACCGCCGACAAGGTGGCCGACGGCACCTATCCAATCACCGTAGATTCCAGCTCGAACATGTTCAGGATCGTGGACGCCCAGCTCATCGTGGAAAACGGCTCCATGCACTGCGTGATGACGCTTTCCGGCACGGGCTACGGCAAGCTCTTCATGGGCACGGGCGACGAGGCTGCCGCCGCGAGCGAGGCCGACTTCATCCCCTATGTGGAAAACGCGGAAGGCAAGTACACCTACGACGTGCCCGTTGATGCGCTCGACGAGGACACCGCCTGTGCCGCGTGGAGTATTAGAAAAGAGCAGTGGTACGACCGCACACTTGTGTTCGAATCCGCCGGCGTCGATCTGCGCGCCGACGCACTGAAGTAACGCCATGCGGTCGATTCTTCCCAAGGGGGAAAACAGGAAGCTCCACAGCATCGCGGCGCGCGCGATCGCCTGCGTTCTCGTCGCCCTGCTCGCGCTTCCCTTCGCGGGGTGCAGTGCGAGCCCGAACGCGACCGGTGGCACGGCGGGCTCTCAGGAATACACGGTGAGCGTCTCGCTTTCCGGCGGGTCAGGGCGCGCAAGCATCGCCTCACCCACCACAATTGTGAAGGATGGCGACACCTACACCGCGACCATCACCTGGTCGAGTTCGAACTACGACAAGATGACCGTCGACGGCGTGGACTACGCGCCCGTAAACGACGGCGGCAACTCCACGTTCGAGATACCCGTCACGCTCGACGAGGACATCGCCGTGTCGGCCGAGACCGTCGCCATGTCGACGCCGCACACCATCGACTACACGCTCCACTTCGACTCATCCACCATGAAGGAGAAATCGGGCGACGATGCAAGCGGCGGCTCCCCTGCGGGAACGGCTTCAAGCGCCGCGGCCGACTTCCACAACGCCGATTTGGGCTGCGGCTGGGAGCCGACGGGAGCGCTTCAGCTTGAATACGCCGAGCACTTCACTGTCGACGAGTTCGAAGGCGGCCTGCGGCTTATCTGCGTTTCGAACGGGGAGCGCTTCCTCGTGGTGCCGCAAGATGCGAAGGTACCTGATGGGTTAAGCTCCGACATCGCGGTCATAAGGCGCCCCGCCGACAAGGTGTACCTCGTGTCGTCGGCGACGATGTGCCTGGTCGACGCGCTCGATGCGAACGACAATATCTTAATGTCGGGCACGAAAGCCGACGATTGCTCGGTCGCGGGCTTCAAAAGCGCGCTCGGAAGTGGGGCGATCGCCTACGGCGGCAAGTACAGCGCGCCCGACTACGAGCGAATATCGGCCTCGGGCTGCACGCTCGCCATCGAGAACACCATGATCAACCACACGCCCGATGTGAAGGAAAAGCTGCAGAAGCTCGGGCTCGTCGTGCTCACCGAACAGTCGTCGAGCGAGCCCAAAGCACTCGGGCGCGTCGAGTGGATTAAGCTTTTCGGCGTCCTGTTCGACAAGGAAGACGAGGCCACGCACCTGTTCAACGAGCAGAAGGCCCGCGTCGAGCAAACGTCGGGGCTCGCGTCGTCAGGTAAAACCGTGGCGTATTTCTACATTAACTCGAACGGGGCCGCCGTCACGCGGCGGGCGGGCGACTACGTGGCGCAGATGATCGAGCTTGCAGGCGGCAGCTACGCGCTCGATGACGCGCAGACGGCGTCGACGTCAGGTTCGTCAGTAACGCTCGAAATGGAGCGCTTCTACGCGACAGCGAAGGATGCCGACATCATCGTCTACAACGGCACCATCGACGAATCGGTTGCCACCTTGAACGACTTCGTAGGCAAAAACGCGCTATTGTCGCAGTTCAAAGCCGTGAGGAACGGCAACGTCTGGGTCACAAGCGCCGACATGTACCAGCAGATGACTTCTACCGCCGACATTATCGACGAGCTGCACGGGGCGTTCACCGGCGATGACACGAGCGACTTCCATTATCTGAGGAAGCTCGGCTAGCACCATGAGAAGCCGACTTTCCATGGCATACGACGAATCGGGGCGCGCCGCGCGGTGTCGCGTCGTGACGGCGCTGCTCGCTGTTGCCCTCATCGTGCTCATCGGGACCAACCTGTGCATCGGGAGCGTGCTCGTGCCCGCAGACCACATCCCCGGCATCCTTTCGGGCGGCGCGGCCAATTCCATGGAAAGCCAGGTCATCTGGGAGATTCGACTGCCGCGCGTACTTTCAGCCGTGCTTCTCGGCGGGGCACTTTCGCTCTCCGGGTTCCTGCTGCAGACGTTTTTCAACAACCCCATCGCCGACCCGTTCATCTTGGGCGTCTCCTCGGGCGCAAAGTTCGTCGTCGCGCTTACGATGATCGTACTTCTGGGCGCAAACCAGGCCATGTCCTCGCCGGCCATGGTGGCCGCAGCGTTTCTGGGCTCGCTTATCACCATCGGTTTCGTGCTCCTCATTGCACGGCGCATAAGTTCCATGGCCATGCTCATCGTGGCGGGCGTCATGGTGGGATACATCTGCTCGGCGGCGACGAACTTCCTCATCGCCTTCGCCGACGACCAGTCCATCGTGAACCTGCACAACTGGTCTTTGGGTAGCTTCTCGGGTTCGAGCTGGGACGACGTCGCGGTCATCACGGTCGTGGTGATCACCGTAAGCGCATGCGTATTCGCGATATCGAAGCCCCTTTCCGCCTTCCAGCTGGGAGAAGCCTACGCGAAAAGCGTCGGCGTGAACGTCGCACGCTTCCGCGTGGCGCTCGTCCTTCTAGCGAGCATGCTCTCCGCCTGCGTGACCGCGTTCGCTGGTCCGGTGTCGTTCGTAGGCATTGCGGTTCCGCATCTCGTGAAGTCGGTGCTAAAGTCGTCGAAGCCCATCCGCGTGATTCCTGCGTGCTTCTTGGGAGGCGCCATCTTCTGCGCGGGCTGCGATTTGATCGCGCGCACACTGTTCTCTCCTGTCGAACTTTCCATCAGCGCTGTCACCGCCATCTTCGGCGCGCCGGTGGTTATCGCGCTCATGTTGAAGAAGCGGGTGAGGTAGATGGGGGAATTCGCGCCGCGGCCCAAAACGCTCGGAGGGGACATTCCATGCTTAGACAGTCCTGAGCTCGCACGAAAGCGCCAGAAGGCACTTTCGGCTCGTGCGGAACTGCGCGAGGAACGCCTCCTCCGAGCGGAGCCGAACCTCGAAACTCCGGTCGAAACGCAGGCTGACGGAGCGCCGCTTTTCCGCATAAGCGACCTGTCGGCGGGCTACGACAAGAAGGTCGTAGTCGAAGGCGTCGATCTGGAGGTTCGCCCGGGCGATGTCGTGGCGCTCATCGGGCCGAACGGCTCGGGCAAGTCGACCATCTTGAAAACCATCACACGCCATCTGGCACCGCTTGCCGGCGCGGTCGAGCTCGACGGGCGGGAGATTTCCCGATGGAAGACGGCGGAGTTCGCAAGGAACCTTGCCGTTATGCTGACAGATCGCCCCCGGACCGAGCTCCTCACCTGCCGCGATATCGTAGAGGCGGGAAGACATCCCTACACCGGGCGAATGGGCGCACTCTCGCCTAACGACCATAGTCGGGTCGACGAGGCCATGAAAACCGCACATATGGAAGAGCTCGCCGAGTGCGACTTCATGCAGATAAGCGACGGGCAACGCCAGCGCGTCATGCTCGCACGCGCCATCGCACAGGATCCGCGTGTGCTCGTGCTCGACGAGCCCACGTCGTATCTCGATATCCGCTACCAGATCGACCTGCTGCGAATACTTCGCCACCTTGCGAAATCGCGGAATGTGGCTGTCATCATGTCCATCCACGAACTCGAGCTCGCGCAGAAAAGCGCCGACAAGGTGATTTGCGTGAAGGACGGCCGGGTCTTCCGCGCCGGCGCACCCGAGGACATATTCACGCGCGAGACGATTGGCGAGCTCTACGGCCTTCAACATGGCACCTTCAACGAGCGCTTCGGCAGCGTGGAAATTGGACGCCCGCACGGCGATGCGCACACGTTCGTCATCGCCGGCGCAGGTACGGGGTCGGCTGTGTTTCGCCAGCTCATCCGGCAGGGCAAGGCGTTCTACACGGGCGTTCTGCACGAAGGGGACATCGACTGCGAGCTCGCGCGCGACCTGGCGGCGGAATGCGTGACCGAGCGCGCCTTCGAGCCGATCGGGGATAGAACCATAGCCCGCGCCAAAGAGCTCCTCGTCCACTGCGCGCGCCTTATCGTGTGTCCCGCCGCCTTCGGCACCATAAACGCCCGCAACGCAGAGCTCGTCGAGTTCGCACGCTCGCACGGTATCGAGGTCATGCGAGCGTGCGAAGGCGCATCGGAGGATTCCCAATTGGGGTGGAAAGGATAAACTGGACTTTCTTTTAAGGATCCTCAGGCTACAGCTCCTACGCCGGCGAGGTCTACAAGGCGCCGGAGAACCTCGTAAACAGGAATTTCCACGCCGACGAGCCCAACCTGCTGTGGCTCACCGACATCACCGAGTTCAGGCTCCCGGGCGGCGAGAAGGTCTACCTGAGCCCGGTCATCGACTGCTTCGGCGGGATGCTCGTCGCCTGGTCGATCGGGCTGCACCCCGACAAGCGCCTCGCGAACTCAAGCCTGCGCCTAATCCAAGCGAGATTCCAGACTCGACAGGCCATTGAGAGTCAGGTCGTTGGCGACCTCCGAGACGCGCTCGATAGGAACCGAGCCGTCAGACAGCGCCCATGTACGATAGATTCCGATAATACCCGACAGCAAAAACGCCAGATAGTAGTCGAACATCTCGTCCTTGAGACCTTGGGGCAGCAGATCGCGCTCGGCAATCTCGTGCTCGAGCGGCGCACGAAGACGAGCCATAAAATCATCGAGCGGAATGTTCTCGATCAGCTGACGATTGAGCACCAGGTTGTTGCACAGCGCCTCGTTAACGGTTTTAAAGAAGGTCGCCGCCGCGCCCAGGGCGCGCTCGTTGGTGTCACCGTCCATGGAAGCAAGCGTTTTCTCGACCGAGTCGACAATCATCTCCACCACATCGACGGCAATGGCATCGAGCAAGCCATCAACCGTACCAAAGTGCACGTAGAAGGTCTTGCGGTCGACATTGGCCTCGCGCGCGATGGCACTCACCGTAATGTCTGCCAGCGGCTTTTCCATGAGCAGGCGCTCGAAAGCGGAAAGGATGGCATTGCGGCTGCGAACGATGCGGCGATCAAGACGCGGTTTGCTGGTGTCCATGGACGTGTCCCTTCGATATGCGGGCATTCATCAACAGATGAGAGATAATCTACGTAAGAGGATTATCCCCCATACAGCACAAATATGCCCCGCATCATGAAGAACGCACGACTGCCCTACTGCGACTTAGGGTGCTTCTTCTTATTGAGTGCCGACGGAGACACGCGGATACCGTCGCCTGTCTGTCGCACATAGGCTTTATGAGCCGGCTTAGCGGTCCCAGAAGCCTTCTGAGCGTGCTTCTTGGGATCAACGGTAGCATTCATGGGGTGCGGCTTAGTGGGCGCAGAGGGCGTCTGAGGCGTACGGCCGAGCTTGCGCATCACACGATCCCAGCGCGCATGGATGCTCTCGTTGTGGGCGCTCTTAAGGCCCAGCAGGGGCGCAGCCAATATGGTCGGCGCGATAAACGTAATGAGGCGCCACAGCAGATAGCCGGCGGTCGATGCCGACCCAAAGAAATGACCCAAGAACAATGCAAAGCCGCCCTCGGCGCCACCAGTTCCACCGGGCAAGGGGACCGCAGAGCTCAGCAGCTGGACAAAGGCGCTCGCGGCCATGACCGAGAAAAAGTCGACCTCGTGGTGGCCAAAGGCAAGCATCAGGAAATACGGCACGAGGTAGAAAAACGCGAGCTGCAACATGGTGATGACCACCGTGAGCAGCATGGACGAAAAGTGGCCGGCTGAAAGCTTGAACTTCTCGGAGAAGGAGTAGATCTCGCCATCGACAAACGTGCGCCATCCCTCGATCTTAGTGGCCGAGACACCAATGCGCTCAAGCCAATTGATGATGCAATGGGCGACGCGCGTGACGGTCTTAGGCATGAGCGCGACGGCGAAGATGCCAAGCAAGATGCAGCAGTGCCCACCAAAGCTAAAGACACACAGCAGCGTCATGTCGCCATAGCGCTCGGCAAAAAACGGCATGCGAGCAAGCAGTAGGATAGCGCCCCAGGCAACGAGGCCAAACTGATACACGATAAAGCGCGTGAATTGCGTGGCTCCGGCCTCGCCGACATTTTGGCCCGCTTTGGTCAAGCGGTAGATCTGGGCAGGCGTAGAGCCCATCATCATGGGCGTCAGGTTGCCAAAGAAAATGCCACTCGCCTCGACCGAGATCAGATCGCGAATGCCGACGGGTGAATTGGGGTCGAGCCAGACGGCGATCGCATAGGCCACAATGCCAAAGAACAGATACATGAACATGCAAAGACACGCGACAACGAGCCAGGGTGCCTGGACGCTCGACATAGCAGCCCAGAACTGCCCCATCTGCCCGGTTACCACCAGATAGACGATATAACCCACCAGCACAACGCCGATAAAGATTGCGCCGCGGCGTGCGCTCTTATTGTCATCGCCGCCCGAGGCCTCAACCTCGACCTGGGGCTTGGACGTATGCTGAGAGGACTCCGTCATGAGACACCTTCTAACAGTCAAAATATCTTGGTTATTGTACCCGTAAGGGCCATAAGCAGAACGCAAAGCTCTTGTTCAAACGGGAATGACAGATAGTTGTTTGATAATAAAAAACCCGGCCTTCCGTGGAAAGACCGGGTATCAGATGCGTGGTAGCCCGTACCAGATTCGAACTGGTGATCTCCGCCTTGAGAGGGCGGCGTC
>CAUGTZ010000007.1 GCA_959602645.1 uncultured Collinsella sp.
GTTTGTCGCGAGTTCCGCACGCAAAGAAGGCCACTTAATGTGGCCTTCGTCTTGCATAGGACTGTAGAGCAACAAACGTAACGCCCGCCCGTCTCCGACCGACGGTCGAGTGAGATTACTTTGCGGCGCCGGGTATGCCGTGGGAGGTTTTGGCGTTTTTGGCTCCGTTTACGATGGCGGTCTGTAGGGCCCTTACGGCGAGCATGCCCAGCAGGTCTAGGGGAACGGCGGCGCTTGCCTGGGCGCCCAGTTTGCCGCTGGCGAGGGTGTAGATGGTGTCGCCGTCGTTGGTGGTGTGCGTGGGACGGATGGCGTGTGCGTAGGCGTCTGCGGCCATTTGGGAGACCTTGGTGGCCTGGGCCTTAGTGAGCTCCATGTTGGTGACGATGCAGCTGATGGTGGTGTTGGTGCGATCGAGCGGCATCTGCATGGATCCGGCGGCGGCGAAGGCTGCGAGTTCCATGTCGACGATCTGGTCGCTATCGGCTGCGGCACGCATACCGGCGACCCACTCGCCGGTGAAGGGGTCGACAACGTTGCCGCAGGCGTTGACCGAGACCACGGCGCCCACCTTGACGGGGCCGAGTGCCACGGCGGCGGCTCCAAGGCCAGCCTTCATGCAGGTGGCAGGGCCCATGAGCTTACCTACGGTGGCACCGGTGCCGGCGCCCACATTGCCTTGCTCGAGCGTGGTGGGGGTGTTGTCGAGTGCCTCGCGCACGGCGGCGATGCCGGCCTCTATGTCGGGGCGTACGGTGGGGTCGCCAAAGGCAAGGTCGAAGATACAGCTGGAGCACACGATGGGCACCTGCGTGGGGCCGACGGGAAGGCCGATGCCGCGGCTCTCGAGTTCGCGAGCGACGCCGCTTGCAGCCTCGAGGCCAAAGGCCGATCCGCCCGAAAGGCAGACGGCGTGAACCTTGTCGACGGTGTTCTCGGGTCGCAGCAGGTCGGTTTCGCGCGATGCTGGAGCACCGCCGCGAACGTCAACGCCGCCGGTGGCACCCTCGGGCGCCACGATTACGGTGCAGCCGGTGCCAGCCTCCTCGTCCGTATAGTTGCCAAAGCAAAAGCCATCGACATTGCAAACATCGATGGCTTCGAGCAGTGTGTCCATGTTTTCTCCTATCGGTTTTCCGCCGGGCCTTATGCCCGGTCGGGATCCGTACGATACGGCAAAATTGTAGGCGCTGGGGGATACCCAGCGCCAGATGCAATTACGAGAGTTTTTGAATCGCGCGTGCGACGCGAGCGATGGGCAAGCCCACCACGTTGTAGAAGTCACCCGAAATATCGTGCACAAGCATGCGGCCGCCTGTGCCTTGGATGCCGTAGGCCCCGGCCTTGTCCATGGGTTCGCCGGAGGCAACATAGCGCTCGATCTGCTCTTCGGTAAGCTCATAGAACGTCACGTCGGTCACATCGACAAACGACAGGCTCTCGGCGGCATGCGGAGCTGTAGCGTCGCCGGCTTTAACGATGCAGACGCCGGTTGCGACCTGGTGCGTGCGGCCCGAAAGCTCGCGGAGCATGGTGCGTGCCTCGTCCCCGTCTGCCGGCTTGCCCAAAATATGGCCGTCAAAGGTGACAATAGTATCGGCCGCGACGGTCAGTTCGTTGGGCTCGGCATGCTCGGCGGCAACGGCGGCGGCTTTGGCGCGTGCTAAGCGTTCAACGAGCGTAAGCGGGACCTCGCCATCAAAAGGCGTTTCGTCGATATCTGCGGGAATCACGCGAATGTTATAGCCTGCCTCGCGCATCAACTCGATGCGGCGCGGTGATTGCGAAGCCAAAATCATAGCTGAATGCCCTCGGCGACCTTCTCGACGGCCTTGTCGCCGGCGAGCGTGCGCAGCAGCTCAAGCGCAAAGGGGAGCGACTGGGCCATGCCGCTGGCGGTGATGATGTTGCCGTCTTGCGTAACCTTTTCGCCGGTATAGGCGCCTTCGGGGAAGCTTTTCTCAAAGCCAGGGAAGCACGTGGCGTGGCGCCCCTCGAGCAGGTCGAGCTCGCCCAGGATAAACGGGGCAGCGCAGATGGCGGCGACGTGCTTGGTCGCGGCGAACTCGCAGACCACGTCGCAGACGCGCTGATCGGCGCGCAGGTTGGTGGCACCGGGCAGGCCGCCGGGCAGCACGACGCAGTCGTACTCGTCAAAGTTGATCTCATCAAAGAGCGCATCGCAGGTCACAGGGATCTGCAGCGAGCTTACGACCTCACGCGTGGGCATGATCGAGACGAGCGTGGCACGCACGCCGCCGCGACGCATGACATCGACCATGGTCAAGCATTCAATAGTTTCAAAGCCATCGGCGGCGAGAACGGCAACGCTGGGCATGAGGGTTCCTTTCATAGGCGGCATACAATTAGCCGTCTTATACCCCGAAGACCTCCGCTTGCCACGCTCGATTTCCCAATGATTTTTCTGAGCAATGATTAAGTGACTAGTTGCGCCTAAGGTGGACGACGGTCTCGCAGTGGAAGGTTTGTGGGAACAGGTCGACTGGCGTGATCTTTACGGGGGAGAAGGTGCCTTCTTCGACAAAGCGTTTGAGATCGCGCGCCAGGGTGGCCGGGTCGCAGCTCACGTAGGCGACATCGCGAGCACTCGTGCTGGCGATAAGGTCGATCGCCTCGGGGGCGAGGCCTGCGCGCGGCGGGTCGACCACCAAGACGTCGGCATCCTGGTCGGGGAACTCGCGCACCGCGTCTCCGCCAATGACGTCGACGTTATCGAGCTTGTTGATCTCCAAGTTGCGGCGTAGATCGCGCACGGCGGGGCCGTAGGCCTCGACGGCGGCGACAAAGTCGCAGCGGCGGGCGAGCGGCAGGGTAAAGGTGCCGGCACCGCAGTACAGGTCCACGGCAAGCTCGTCTTCCTGCGGGTCGAGCGCTTCCATGACAAGCTCGATCAAAATCTCGGCGCCCTTGGTGTTGACCTGGAAAAAAGACGGGGCAGACAAGCGCATCTGACCCTCGGCGATATTCTCGGTCCATGAGCCCTCTCCGGCGAGCATTTCGACCTTGGAGACACGGCGGGCCTTCTTTTCGCCCTTGCTCATCACGCGCACGATGCTCGTGGGATGAGCGGCGTCCGCCAGCACGCGGGAGACCTGCGAGCGCGGAAAAGAGCCTGTGGGCGTCCAGAGTGCGACCTCGAGTGCCTTGGTACGGCGCGATGCACGAATGCCCACGCGTTCGAGTCCCAAGTCATGGCTGCCGCTTAGATAGTTGAGTGCGCCGACGACCGATTTGAGCGCCTTCGGGAAGCGCTTATCGAACAGCGGGCACGCATCGACGGTCACGATTTTGCTGGGGTCGACACCGTGCATGCCAAGGCGCACGCGACCGTTGACGACGGTCGGTTCGAGCTCGATTTTATTGCGGTAGCCCCAGTCGTCCTTGGTGTGGCAGATGGGCTGTACCAACTCATCGACCTGCTCAGGAGCGAACTTGCCGATGCGCTCGAGCGTGGAGCGCAGGTTTTGCTCCTTGGCGGCGAGCTGTGCCGTGCGTGAGAGATTGCCCCACGAACAACCGCCGCAGATGCCAACGAAGGGGCAGGGGGGCTGAATGCGATCGGGGCTCGGCTCCAGAATCTCGGTCGTGCGGGCGCGCATGAACGACTTGCCGTCCTGTACGACCTCGGCCTCGACGGTGTCGCCTGCCACGGCGCCCTGCACAAAGACGGCCTTGCCGTTGTCGGCGTGCGCCAGCCCGTCGGTGCCGTAGGTCATCGATTCTATAGTGAGCTTCATATCCCTGCCTGTCATTCGTGTTGTTGCTCGCACCATGGTAGCAGGGAAAAGCGCCCCGCATCCGAGGCTTTCCTCAAATGCGGGGCGCTTCTACAAACTGCTTCTACAAACGACTATTTCGTCTTGCCGGTAATGAGCGTCTTAAGACCCAGGCCGATCAGGCCCAGGCCCATGCGCACACGACCGGGGCGATGGCGCTCGATGGCCTTGGTCTTGCCGGCGGGCTTATCGCGACGGGCGCTCGTCTCGGGTGCGGGCTTGGTGACCTGCGGCTCGGGCTGAGGTACAGGTGCGGGCTCGGGCTCAATGACGGTCGCCTGGACCTTTTGGACCTTGGGTGTGGCCGGCTGCGGCTCAGGAGTAGGGGCGGGTTTTGCCTCAATGACGGGCTCGGGCGCGGCCTCGGCGTTGCGATAGGCACGCTCCAGCAGGGCTTCCTGCGAGTTGAAGGGTTTCTCACCCTCTGCACGCTCCACGGGGACCCAAGTGCCGTCGCTCGTGAGGCTGCGGGCCTTCACGTTGTCGCGCAGCTGCATGCCCATGTACTCGTGCACCAGGGCGCGGCAGGTGGGGTCGAGCACGGGGAAGGCGATCTCCACGCGGTGCTCGGTGTTGCGTGTCATCATGTCGGCCGAGCTCAGATAGATCATGTCCGAGTCCACGCCAAAGGCGTAAACGCGCGCATGCTCCAAAAAGCGTCCGACGATAGAACGGACATGCACGTTCTCGGTCTTGCCAGGAACGCCCGGCTTGAGGCACGAGATGCCGCGGATGATCATGTCCACGCGGACTCCTGCGCACGATGCCTCGGCGATCTTGTCGATGACCTCGCGGTCGGTGAGCGAGTTGAGTTTAAAGAACACGCGGGCGGGCTCGCCGGCGAGGGCGCGCTGGATCTCGCGGTCAAGCCCGCGCATGATGAGCGGTTTCAGTCCGACGGGCGCCACACCCAGGAAGCGGTAATCGCCGCGCAGGTTGCCCAGCGACAGGTTGCGGAAGAACAGGTTGGCGTCCTCGCCGATGCCGGGGTGAGCGGTCATGAGCATAAAGTCGCTGTAGAGTTTGGCCGTCTTCTCGTTAAAGTTGCCGGTGCCCAGCAGCGTCAGGCGCGTTAGCGCCATGCCCTCGCGATAGGTGAGCTGGCAGATCTTGGAGTGGCACTTAAAGCCCTCGGAGCCGTAGATGACGGTGCAGCCGGCCTCTTCCAGGCGCTCGGCCCACTCGATGTTGTTCTGCTCGTCAAAGCGCGCGCGGAGCTCCATGAGCACCGTGACCTCTTTGCCGTTCTCGGCGGCATCGATCAGCGACTCGCACAGGCGGCTCTGCTTGGCCACGCGGTAGAGCGTGATGCGCAGCGAGATGCACTCGGGGTCGTAGGCGGCCTCGTGCACCAGGTCCAAGAAGGGGTTCATGGCCTCATAGGGATAAAAGAGCAGCTTGTCGTGCTGAAGTACCTGCTCGCGGATGGAGCGGGTCATATCGATGGTGGGGTTGGGCTGCGGCTTAAACGGCGTAAAGAGCAGCTCGTTGCGCAGGTGCTCGGGAATCTTGCCCTCAATGCCAAAGACGTAGCCTAGGTCGAGCGGGATATCGCAGGTAAAGACAGAGCGGCGCGAAAGCTCGAGCGCCTTGCGGATGGTCTTGAGCGTCGTCTTCTCGAGCGACCCCGAGACCGCGAGCACCACCGGCTGCAGACGCAGGCGCTTCTTGAGGATGCGCTTCATGTGCTGACGGTAATCCTCTTCCTCCTCGACGCCCTCGCCGTCCGGGTCGATGTCGGCGTTGCGGGTGACGCGGATGAGCGCGCGGTCGAGCGGCTTATAGGAGCCAAAGCAGCTGTCCAGGCAGGCGAGGATGACGTCCTCGAGCAAGATGTAGGAGTAGGTGCCGGTGGGCGAGGGGATCTCGACCACGCGGTTCATCGAGGTGGGAATCTCGATAAGGCCCAGCAGACTCTCCTCGTCGGTGACGCCGTCCAGGCCGCAGGCCAGGTAGAGTGCGCCGTTGCGCAGGTTGGGGAAGGGGTGGCGCGGGTCAATCACCAGCGGTGAGATGACCGGCGACACGTAGGCCTGGAAGTAACGGGTTACAAAGGTGCGCTCCTCGGGCGTAAGCGAATCGATGCAGGCGCGGTGAACGCCTAGGATGTCGAGCTTGCCCTCGATGCTCTTAAAGATGGACTCCCATCGGGTAAGGAGCCCGGGCATTTCGGTCATGATAGCATCGACCTGTTCGGAGGCGGTCATATTGCTCTTGTTGTCGACAGGCTGTTTTTTGAGCTCCGCCAGATCGGACAGGCCGCCCACGCGTACCATGAGAAACTCGTCGAGGTTAGACTCGAAAATCGACACGAACTTTAGACGCTCGAACAGCGGAACGGTCTCGTCGAAGGCTTCGTCAAGCACACGGTTATCAAAGCGCAGCCAGCTGAGCTCTCGGTTCTGCGTGTACGAGAAGTCGCGCGGCGGTTTGCGCAGCTTTGCGGCGGCTTGCTTTTTTTCGATTTTGCTCGGCATATGCATCTGTCCGTTCAGTCCCCGCAGGGGACGGTTGCCTAACACTATTCACTATTGTCTCAATTTAGTCGACTTGTGGCACGGACGTATTGTGCGAACGCTATCTTAACCTACTTCTTACGCTGTCAAGCCATAGAGCTGACGCCCGTCGCGTTGCGAAAAACGGTCTAGATCCTCACTCAACTGCTGAGTATGTGTGAATAAGAATGATAGATAGCTGAATATCATCGAATACAGGCAGAAACACGAACAAGCGTCATTTATATACATAAAACCGTTGTAGATATGCAATTCTTAATCGAAAGATTGGAGTTGTAATTGCGAATGATTTTTGAGAAAAAAGAGCGTTTACCTTAGAAAAGCTACTTTAGAACGCCGAAGTGCATTATGGGGGAATCATATTCGATATACCGTTCATCGAACTTTGTTGACCGTTCGGGGGCGAGGTGGAATTGCGGTTGGAATTTGGATATAACTAGAGCTGTCAGCAAGCAGCACCCGTTACGGAAGGGTGCTGAGAGATTCGGCCGAAAGGCCCGAAAGAAAGGTAGGAGGCCATGACGAAAGGTCTGCACGTGCCTTCCGAGATCGGCAAGCTCAGGAAGGTCTGCCTGCACCGTCCCGGCGACGAGCTCCTCAACCTGCCGCCCGACGAGCTCGAGCGACTCCTGTTCGACGACGTCCCGTTCCTTGAGGTCGCGCAGCAGGAGCACGACACCTTCGCCCAGATCCTGAGGGACCAGGGCGTGGAGGTCCTCTACCTCGAGAACCTCGTCGCAGAGGTGTTCGACCAGGTCCCCGGCGCCCGCGCCGAGTTCACCGACCAGTACATCGCCGAGGCGGGCATCCGCGGCCAGCAGATGCCGCAGATCGTCCGCGAGAAGCTGGACTCCATCGAGGACAACCTCGAGTTCGTCAAGAAGACCATGGCCGGCATGACCAAGGCCGAGATCGACATGCCCCTCACGGCGTCCACGACCCTCGACTCCCTGGTCAACTCCGAGTCCGAGTCCGACCTGATCATCGACCCGATGCCCAACCTCTACTTCACCCGCGACCCGTTCGCGGTCGTCGGCGAGGGCGTCAACCTCAACCGCATGTACTCGGTCACCCGCAACCGCGAGACCCTGTACGGCAAGTACGTCTTCAAGTACCACCCCGACTACAAGGACGTCTCCCTGTACTTCCGCCGCGACTGCCAGTTCCACACCGAGGGCGGCGACGTGCTGAACATCAACGAGAAGACCCTCGCCGTCGGCATCTCCCAGCGCACCCAGGCCGCCGCGATCGACGTCATGGCCCAGAACATCTTCTGGAACTCCGACTCCAAGGTCGAGCGCATCCTGGCCTTCGACATCCCCGTCTCGCGCGCCTTCATGCACCTCGACACGGTCTTCACCCAGATCGACGTCGATAAGTTCACGATCCACCCCGCCATCATGGGCACCCTGCGCGTCTACGAGCTGACCGCCGGCAAGAACCCGGGCGACGTGAACATCCGCCTGATCGAGGACACCCTCGAGCACGTCCTGGAGGACGCCACCGGCGTCGACCAGGTCAAGCTGATCCCCTGCGGCGGCGGCGACCCGATCGCGGCCTCCCGCGAGCAGTGGAACGACGGCTCCAACACCCTGTGCGTCGAGCCCGGCAAGATCTGCGTCTACGCCCGCAACACCGTCACCAACGACGTGCTGTACAAGGAGGGCCTGGACCTTCTCGTCGTGCCCTCCGCCGAGCTCTCCCGCGGCCGTGGCGGCCCGCGCTGCATGAGCATGCCCTTCTGGCGCGAGGACCTCTAAGGTTTTCAAAGACCCGTACAGGTCTTACTACAAACATCTAGCTGCCATTAGATGTCTCCCATTGGGGCGGTGCGGATCTTTCGCACCGCCCCATTCATGTTTAATGACGCTAAATGAAGATCAGATAAGGTGGCCATGGATATCAAGACAATCGGTGTTGAGGAATGGCTCAACGTTTGGGAGAAGAGTGCTACCTGGGATATCGCTCAGTCGACGATCTCGTCGCTGACCATGGGCGAGCTTCGCGCACTGGACGAGCAGGACGGCGCCACGTTCTACGAGCGCCTGGATCGCGAGAAGATGAACTACGGCTGGATCGAGGGATCGCCGGAATTTAAGGCCGAGGTCGCCAAGCTGTATCGTCGCGATGTCAATCCCGATCACATTCTGCAGACCAATGGCTGCACGGGCGCCAACCTCAACGCCATCATGGCCGTTGTGGAGCCCGGCGATCACGTGATTGCCGAGTGGCCTACCTATGCGCCGCTCTACGAGATTCCGCGTACGCTGGGTGCCGAGGTCGAGTATTGGGAGCTCCGCGAGGAGCTCGGCTGGAAGCCCGATATCGATGAGCTCAAGCGCTTGGTGCGCCCCAACACCAAGCTCATCTGCATCAATAACGCATCGAACCCCATCGGTACGGTGCTCGATGCCGATATGCTCGGGCAGATTGCCGAGATTGCCCGTTCGGTGGGCGCCTACGTGCTGTGCGACGAGGTGTATCTGCCGCTCGGGAACACCGAGTCCTTTATGTCGATGGCCGACGTGTACGAGAAGGCCATTGTCACCAACTCGGTGTCCAAGACCTATTCGACGCCTGCGGCCCGCGTGGGCTGGGTCGTGGCCAACGAAGAGGTGTCCAACCGCATCCGCACCTATCGTGACTACACCATGATCTGCGGCGGCGTGTTCAACGACGCCCTGGCGACCTACGTGCTCGAGCACAAGGACAAGATTCTCGAGCGCAACCGTAAGATCGTGTTTGGCAACCGCGATATCGCGCAGGCTTGGATCGATACGCAGCATCGCGTTTCCTGGACGGCCCCGCAGGGAATATCCACCTCGTTTATCCAGCTGGATATTCCCGAGGATGACGAGGAATTCTGTAAGCGCCTGTTGGCCGAGAGGGGAGTGCTGCTGGTCCCCGGCAGCCGCTTTGAGCTTCCCTGCGGCGCACGCCTGGGCTACTGCGCGAGCGAAGACGTTCTTCGCGAGGGCCTGAGGCTTTTGGGCGAGGCACTGGCGGAGTTCGATCGCTAGGATTCCGACGATTTTCGAGGGCCTTATCCAAATTGGCCGAAGATAATCGAAAACGGACCCGTTTCCCTAGGGGAAGCGGGTTCGTTTTTCTATACCGAGAAGTCAAGTTGTTACAAATGGGGCCGTAAAGCGAGCCGGTATCCGCTGGGCCTTATACTGAACTTCCGGTGAACGGTACCAAGCGTCTGGTAAACGGTAATATGCATACCAGAAATGAATAGGACAAACTTTTTTCTGAATAAAAATGAAAATGGTTGAGACGCGGTATGAATCGCTAATTCTATTCATAGCTTTATTAGAAATATGCAATTTGAGGGTGGTTTAATAAAGTTAAGTTCCATTTGCCATTTGGACTGAAAACGCGTTTTAGCACGTAAATACACTTTATTATATCAAAGTGTGCCATGCGTGAAGTATATGTGTATGCCGTTCACCCCTCATATAAAACCGTTCGGGGGCGAGGTGGAAGTATGGACTGATATTGGATATAAATATGTCGTCAGCAATAACGCCTCACACGGAGGGGCGCTAACGAATCGGCCCTGACAGGGGCCCGAAAGAAAGGTAGGAGGCCATGACGAAAGGTCTGCACGTGCCTTCCGAGATCGGCAAGCTCAGGAAGGTCTGCCTGCACCGTCCCGGCGACGAGCTCCTCAACCTGCCGCCCGACGAGCTCGAGCGACTCCTGTTCGACGACGTCCCGTTCCTTGAGGTCGCGCAGCAGGAGCACGACACCTTCGCCCAGATCCTGAGGGACCAGGGCGTGGAGGTCCTCTACCTCGAGAACCTCGTCGCAGAGGTGTTCGACCAGGTCCCCGGCGCCCGCGCCGAGTTCACCGACCAGTACATCGCCGAGGCGGGCATCCGCGGCCAGCAGATGCCGCAGATCGTCCGCGAGAAGCTGGACTCCATCGAGGACAACCTCGAGTTCGTCAAGAAGACCATGGCCGGCATGACCAAGGCCGAGATCGACATGCCCCTCACGGCGTCCACGACCCTCGACTCCCTGGTCAACTCCGAGTCCGAGTCCGACCTGATCATCGACCCGATGCCCAACCTCTACTTCACCCGCGACCCGTTCGCGGTCGTCGGCGAGGGCGTCAACCTCAACCGCATGTACTCGGTCACCCGCAACCGCGAGACCCTGTACGGCAAGTACGTCTTCAAGTACCACCCCGACTACAAGGACGTCTCCCTGTACTTCCGCCGCGACTGCCAGTTCCACACCGAGGGCGGCGACGTGCTGAACATCAACGAGAAGACCCTCGCCGTCGGCATCTCCCAGCGCACCCAGGCCGCCGCGATCGACGTCATGGCCCAGAACATCTTCTGGAACTCCGACTCCAAGGTCGAGCGCATCCTGGCCTTCGACATCCCCGTCTCGCGCGCCTTCATGCACCTCGACACGGTCTTCACCCAGATCGACGTCGATAAGTTCACGATCCACCCCGCCATCATGGGCACCCTGCGCGTCTACGAGCTGACCGCCGGCAAGAACCCGGGCGACGTGAACATCCGCCTGATCGAGGACACCCTCGAGCACGTCCTGGAGGACGCCACCGGCGTCGACCAGGTCAAGCTGATCCCCTGCGGCGGCGGCGACCCGATCGCGGCCTCCCGCGAGCAGTGGAACGACGGCTCCAACACCCTGTGCGTCGAGCCCGGCAAGATCTGCGTCTACGCCCGCAACACCGTCACCAACGACGTGCTGTACAAGGAGGGCCTGGACCTTCTCGTCGTGCCCTCCGCCGAGCTCTCCCGCGGCCGTGGCGGCCCGCGCTGCATGAGCATGCCCTTCTGGCGCGAGGACCTCTAAGTCTTTAACGTTCCGGTGCGGTCCCCCTACAACCGCACCGGTTTCGCCCGTCAAACGGGCACCACTTTTTAGTAATTCACTTTTTCGAAAGGATACGAACCATGGGTGTTAACCTCTCCGGCCGTAGCTTCCTCAAGCTCCTCGACCTCACCACCGAGGAGATCGAGTACCTGCTCAAGCTCTCCAAGAACTTCAAGGACATGAAGCGCGCCGGCGTTCCTCACCGCTATCTCGAGGGCAAGAACATCGTCCTGCTCTTCCAGAAGACCTCCACTCGTACCCGCTGCGCCTTCGAGGTCGGCGGCATGGATCTGGGCATGGGCGTCACCTACCTCGATCCGGGTTCGTCGCAGATGGGCAAGAAGGAGTCCATCGAGGACACCGCCCGCGTTCTCGGCCGCATGTATGACGGCATTGAGTTCCGTGGCTTTGCCCAGGACGACGTCGAGGAGCTTGCCGCTAAGTCCGGCGTGCCCGTGTGGAACGGTCTGACCACCGAGTGGCACCCCACCCAGATGCTCGCCGACATCCTGACCGTCCAGGAGAACTTCAACTACGACATCAAGGGCAAGACCCTCGTCTTCATGGGCGACTGCAAGAACAACGTCGCTCGCTCCCTCATGGTCGTCTGCTCCAAGCTCGGCATGAACTTCGTGGCCTGCGGCCCCGAGGAGTGCATGCCCGCTGACGACGTCATCGAGGCCTGCAAGCCCATCGCCGAGGCCAACGGCTGCACCATCAAGCTGACCACCGACGTCAAGGACGGCGTCACCGGTGCCGACGTTCTCTACACCGACGTTTGGGTCTCCATGGGCGAGCCCGACGAGGTCTGGGCCGAGCGCATCGCTCAGCTCACCCCGTATCGCGTTACCTCCGAGGTCATGGCTATGGCCAACCCGGGTGCCATCTTCCTGCACTGCCTGCCCAGCTTCCACGACACCAACACCACGATTGGCGCCGAGAAGTGCGAGCAGTTCGGCATCACCGAGCAGGAGGTCACCGACGAGGTCTTCGAGAGCCCCGCTTCCAAGGTCTTCGACGAGGCCGAGAACCGCATGCACACCATCAAGGCTGTCATGTACGCTACGCTCAAGTAAGAGCATCTAGCATCTCGCTCGGGGTGCATTGCTGCGCACCCCGAGCACTTTTGTCTGGTAAAAATCTCGCACCGAACGACATGCACGGCACGGAAGAGCCGCTTCGGGCGAGATCAGTAAATGATTTATGAAGGGGGGATGAGAACTATGACTGAGACCGCTAAGAAAAAGCGCGGTATGCCTTCATCGTTCACCATTCTTCTTGCTCTGCTGGCAATCGTCGCGGTTGTTACCGTTATCGTCTCCGGTACGTCCGGTGGCGCGGTTACCGCTGCCCGCTTGAGCGATTTCTGCACCGCCCCGGTCAAGGGCTTCGCTGACGCTCTGCCCGTCTGCCTCTTCGTTATGATCCTCGGCGGCTTCCTCGGCATGATGACCGAGACCGGCGCCCTGGACAACGGCATTGCCGTTCTGGTGCAGAAGCTTAAGGGCAATGAGATCATGCTCATTCCCGTGCTGATGCTCATCTTCTCCCTCGGTGGTACCACCTATGGTATGTGCGAGGAGACCGTTCCCTTCTACGCCCTGCTCGCCGCTACCATGATGGCTGCTGGCTTCGACCCCATGGTCGGCGCTGCAACCGTCCTGCTCGGCGCTGGCTGCGGCTGCCTCGGCTCCACGGTTAACCCGTTTGCCGTCGGCGCTGCCGTCGACGCTCTGACCGGCGTTGGCATTGAGGTCAACCAGTCCATCATCATCGGCCTCGGTGCCGTCCTGTGGATTGTTACCACCGCCATGTCCATCTTCTTCGTCATGAGCTATGCCAAGAAGGTCAAGGCTGACAAGGGTTCCACCATCCTTTCGATGCAGGAGCTCAAGGACGCCGAAGAGGCTCACGGCAAGGCTGCTTCCGAGGTTCACAAGGAGGTCAAGCTCACCGGTCGTCAGAAGGGTGTTCTGATCGCCTTTGCCTTCACCTTCGTCGTCATGATCGTCGGCTTCATCCCGCTGGCCGACCTTAACGAGGGCGTCGCCAACTTCTTCGATGCTGGCGCTGTCTATGACGCCGACGGTAACGCCATTGTTCAGGGCTGGTCTGCCCTGATCACCGGCCTGCCCATTGGTCAGTGGTACTTCGACGAGGCTTCCACCTGGTTCTTCCTCATGGCTGTCCTGATCGGTATTATCGGCGGCCTGTCCGAGAAGCAGATCGTCAACACCTTCATCACCGGCGCTGCCGACATGATGTCCGTTGTCCTCGTCATCGCCCTCGCCCGTGGTATCTCCGTCCTCATGGCTAGCACCGGCCTCGACGTCTACGTCCTCGACGCTGCCGCCAATGCTCTGGCTGGCCTGTCCGGTGTGATCTTCGCTCCCATGAGCTTCCTGGTCTACTTCGGCCTGTCCTTCCTGATCCCCTCGACCTCCGGTATGGCTACTGTCTCCATGCCCATCATGGGACCGCTGGCTGTTAAGCTCGGCTTCTCGCCCGAGGTCATGGTCATGATCTTCTCCGCCGCCATCGGCGTCGTGAACCTGTTCACCCCGACCTCCGGCGCCATCATGGGCGGTCTTGCCCTGGCCAAGATCGAGTGGACGACCTGGCTCAAGTTTGCTCTCAAGCTCATCGTCGCTCTCTCCGTCGTCTGCGCCGTCATCCTGACCATCGCTTGCGTGATGCTCTAAGTACCCCTTGGGTACCCCACGGAAACCATGACGATCCTGTAAAGGATCACCTGGTCATCGTCTGTCCGGTGGGGTAACCCCACCGGTAGACTCCTACCTTTAGCCTCCTCCCGTTCCGTGCGCGGGGGGAGGCGCTCTTGTGTTCCGGCGTTTTACCAAACGCCGGAACCACTCGACGCTGCAAGCCCGCCAGAGCGGCAATCTGACGTTCAATCGTCGGGCATGGCCAAAAGGCCTATGCCCTCCTCTTTCACGTCACCTTGCTCGCTCTGGTGGGCTTTCGCTGACTTATGCTCAACCTGCGGCGCTGCCATTGTTGGCGCAGGGGGCGGCTTGCTCGCTCTGGTGTCTGTTCGCTGTCCGTTCTCTGCCCGCGACGTTTCTGCTGTTGGTGCAAAGGGGTCAGGTTACTTTGCGCCAAAAGGGGAAGTTGCGGTGGAATAGTTCCCGTTTGGCCGTCTTGAGGGGTTAAACAGGAGCTATTTCACCGCAACTTATCGATGGCGTGTTTGGTTGGTGCCTGTTGATGGCCTGGGCATCGGGGAGGGCAGGCTCCGTTATAATCGCGTAGGAACTTAATTTACGAAACGGGACGGGAGCCATACATGCGCCAGGGTTTCGACAACGCGAAGTATATCGAGCTGCAGGCTGCTCACATTAAGGAGCGCATCTCGCAGTTTGGCGGCAAGCTGTATTTGGAGTTTGGCGGCAAGCTGTTTGACGACTATCACGCGAGCCGCGTGCTACCGGGTTTTGAACCGGACAGCAAGTTCCGCATGCTCAAGAGCATCGCCGACGATGTCGAGGTTATCATCGCGATCAACGCGAACCATATCGAGAAGAACAAGGCTCGCGGTGACCTGGGCATTACCTATGACGAGGATGTGCTGCGCCTGGTTGACCTGTTCCGCGGCAACGGCTTTGCCGTCGCGGCTGTGGTTATCACCCAGTACGCCGGCCAGCCTGCTGCCGATGTGTTCCGCAACCGCCTGAACGCGCTCGGCATTCCCGCCAAGCTGCACTATCCCATCGAGGGCTATCCGCACGACGTCGACCTGATCGTGTCTGACGACGGCTATGGCAAGAACGAGTTTGTCGAGACCACCCGTCCGCTCGTCGTCGTGACTGCGCCCGGCCCTGGCTCGGGCAAGCTCGCCACCTGCCTCTCGCAGCTGTATCACGAGCATAAGCACGGTACCGCCGCCGGCTATGCCAAGTTTGAGACCTTCCCGGTCTGGAATCTTCCTCTGACGCATCCGGTCAATATTGCCTACGAGGCCGCCACGGCCGACCTCGACGATGCCAATATCATCGACTCCTTCCACTTGGAGGCCTACAACAAGACTACGGTCAACTACAACCGTGACGTCGAGGCTTTCCCGGTGGTCCGTGCCCTGATGGAAAAGATTCTGGGGGAGAGCCCCTACCAGAGCCCCACCGACATGGGCGTCAATATGGTCGGCTTTGCCATCACCGATGACGATGCCTGTCGCGATGCCTCCAAGATGGAGATCGTCCGCCGCTACTTTTCTGCGGTCGAGGCCGTGCGCCGCACCGGCGTGGGCGATGAGCAGGTTGATCGTCTCAAGCTCATTATGAAAAAGGCCGGTATCGACAAGAATTACTCGCCAGCACGCTCGGCCGCCCTTACCAGGGAGCAGCTGACGGGTGGCCCCGTAGGCGCCATGGTCATGCCCGATGGCTCCGTGGTGACCGGTAAGACCTCCACGCGCCTGGGCGCCGCAAGTTCGCTCATTATGAACGCCCTCAAGCATGTCTCGGGCGTCGACCTTGAGCTCGAGGTCATTAGCGATGAGGCGATCGAGCCCATCAGCAAGCTCAAGACGCATTTCCTGGGAAGTAAAAACCCGCGCCTCCACACCGACGAGACGCTTATGGCGCTGTCGATCACCTCGGCCACGAGTGAGACGGCCGCTCGCGTCCTTTTGGGCCTGGAGCAGTTGCGCGGTTGCGATGCCTTCTTTAGCGTGATCATCTCGCCGACGGACGAGACGGTACTGCGCAAACTGGGTATCAACGTGTGCTGCGAGCCCAAGTTTGAGCGCCGCGGTTTCTTCCATCGCTAAGTTTGAAGCACCGCGGTAATTGCATTGCATTTTGGCCGTATCGGGTTAGCGCCCGGTACGGCTTTTTGATCAATAAAGCGCCTATTTCGGCGAAAAATAGCCGTTTACCTGCCTAGAAACAATTTGAGCGGTATACAATAACCATAACTGTTTCATCCTTAGCGGGATGCCGCATGATGGATATTACCTGACATCGTGAGGTGTGTCGGTCGCGCACGGCGCGTTAGATGCTCGTGCTCGGTTTGAGGAGGCTGCTATGGCGGGCAAGGGTCGTGCGAGTGTCAACGATATGAAGCGTGTCGAGGTGCTGGTGTTGATGGAGATCGCCCAGCAAACCGAAGACAATGGCGGGCCGTATGGTTTCTCGCGCAAAACGCTTGCCGAGCGCGTGGGGGTTTCGCCGTATCGTGCCCGCGCCGCAATCGATCGCTTGGATTCCGAAGGCATGATTGATGTCGTCTCGCGTTATAGCGACGACGGCGGTCAGTTTGCAAATGGCATTTGCCTCACCGAACGTGGCGAGTGGTATCTTGAGGGCGTCCGTACCGGCATGCTCGTTCAGGAAATGCTTGAGGACGAGGTTGCTGATCGATAGCAGCATGTAACCCTTGCCATAGCGACGCCGCCTGGGAAACCGGGCGGCGTTTTGTTTCAAGATTGAGAAATGCAATCGCACGCGAGAAAAATTGCGAACGGTCCGCGGCGCGAGTATTACAATGAAGACCCGTAAGATGTGGATAAACAACTTCTACGGGAAGCGCAGGTAACTCAATATGACCAAGCATGTGTTCGTAACCGGCGGCGTGGTTTCGTCCCTGGGCAAGGGTATCACCGCGGCCTCGCTGGGCCGTCTGCTCAAGTCGCGTGGCTACAAAGTAACGATGCAGAAGGCCGACCCGTATCTGAACGTCGACCCCGGTACCATGAGCCCGTTCCAGCATGGTGAGGTCTTCGTTACCGAGGATGGTTACGAGTCCGACCTGGACTTGGGTCATTACGAGCGCTTTATTGATGAGAACCTGACCCGCGATTCCAACTTTACGACCGGTGCCATCTACAAAAGCCTAATCGCCCGTGAGCGTCGCGGCGACTTTTTGGGCGGTACCGTGCAGGTGATTCCCCACGTCACCAATGCCATTAAGGACAAGTTCCGCCGCATCGAGGAGCAGACCGGCTCCGATGTAGTCATCACCGAGCTGGGCGGCACGATCGGCGACATCGAGTCCCAACCGTTTGTCGAGGCCATCCGTCAGTACCGCAAAGAGGCCGGCCCCGAGAACGTCTGCTACATCCACGTGTCGCTCGTTCCCTATATCGCCGCCGCCCACGAGGTCAAGACCAAGCCCACGCAGCATTCCGTCAAGGAGCTCCGCAGCTTTGGCATCCAGCCCGATATTATCGTGCTGCGCTCCGACCACCATATCGATGACGCTATCCGCGGAAAGATCGCAAGCTTCTGCGACGTCGACACCGATTGCGTCTTTACCAACGAGGACTGCGCGAGCATTTACGATGTTCCGCAGCTGCTTGCCGAGCAGGACTTTGACCTGCGCATTTGCGAGCGCCTGGGTCTGGATCCGCGTGAGCGCGACATGAGCGAGTGGAACGAGTTCCTGCGCAAACAGAATCACGCCAACCATCACGCCGACAAGGTGAAGATCGCCGTCGTGGGTAAGTACACGCAGCTGCCCGATGCGTACCTGTCGGTTATCGAGGCCCTGCACCATGCGGGCGTCTTCTACGATCGCCATGTGGACGTCCAGCTAGTCGACGGCGAGAGCCTCGACGAGCAGAATGTCTCCGAGGTTCTGGGCGACGCCTCGGGCATCCTGGTCCCCGGCGGCTTTGGCAAGCGCGCCCTGGAGGGCAAGATCCTCGCGGCCGAGTTTGCCCGTGAGCACAAGATTCCGTATCTGGGCATTTGCCTGGGTATGCAGGTCGCCGTGTGCGAGTTCGCCCGCAATGTCGTTGGCCTTGCTGGTGCCAGCTCCTCCGAGTTTGATCCGGACGGTCCGTATAGCGTCATCGATCTGATGAGCTCGCAGGAGGACGTGACCGAGAAGGGCGGCACCATGCGCCTGGGCGCCTATCCGTGCAAGCTCGCCGCCGATACTCTTGCTCGTGAGGCATATGGCGAGGAACTCGTCTACGAGCGTCACCGTCACCGCTTTGAGTTCAACAACGCCTTCCGCGACCAGCTCGAGGACGCCGGTTTGGTTATCTCGGGTTTGTCGCCCGACGAGCGCCTGGTCGAGATGGTCGAGCTGCCGCGCGACGTTCATCCGTGGTATGTGGCAACCCAGGCTCACCCCGAGTTCAAGAGCCGCCCGACCAACCCGCAGCCGCTGTTCCGCGAGTTCGTGCGCGCTTCGATCGGCCAGCACGAGGGTGTCGACCGTCTGCAGGTGACGCCCATGAACCTCGCTACGGACTAAGGGTGCCGGCGAATAAGGAACATACCGAAGCTACTCCCTCGTCGCTCGCCGTGGCGGCGGGGGAGTATCTCGATTACCTCGCGGTCGAGCGGGGCTTGGCGCGCAACACGATTGTGGCCTATCGTCGTGACCTGACGACGTACTGCGCCTATCTGGAGCGGGCGGGTATTGTGTCTTTTGAAGAGGTGACCCGTCAGGTCGTGGGGGGCTTTGTCGCCGATCGCCGCGGCGGAGGCTATTCCGACGCCTCGGTGGAGCGCGCGCTTGCTGCCGTGAAGGGCCTGCATGCCTTTTTGGTGCGCGATGGGGCCGTGGCCCAAAACCCGACGGCGGCGTTGCGCCTGCCTAAAAAGGCTGAGCGTTTGCCGGAGTATCTATCGGTGGAGGATGTCTCGGCGCTGCTCGATCAAGACTTTCCCGAGGGCGAGATGGGACTGCGCGACCATGCCATCTTGGAAGTGCTCTACGGATGCGGTTTGCGTGTGAGTGAGCTGGTTGGGCTCGATGTGGGCGATATCCATATTGACGATGGCTTTGTACTCGTTCGCGGTAAGGGCTCAAAGGAACGCCTGTCCCCACTGGTGGGAAGCGCGGCGCGAGCTCTGACGCTCTATGTAACTGAGGGACGTTCTCGCTTGGCGGCCCATGCCCGCGGAACCGAGACCTCGGCGGTCTTTTTAAATAAGAACGGACGTCGCCTGTCGCGCCAGGCCGTGCATGCGATATGCGAGCGGTATGGGCGTCAGGTGGGGCTGGTGGGGCTCCATCCCCATACCTTGCGCCACTCCTTTGCCACCCACATGCTCGCGGGCGGTGCCGACCTGCGTGTGCTGCAGGAGATTTTGGGCCATGCCGATATTTCGACCACCCAGGTCTACACGCATGTCGACCGAACGCAACTGACCGAGGTCTATCTGGCGGCGCATCCGCTAGCACATCGCTAGCACCTCGCTGACCTGCATATTTATAAATACTAAAGGGGACGGGCCCCAGATTGCCGAGACGCACTTTTGCGCGCATGGGCAATCTGGGGCTCGTCCCATTTTTCGCTAGACACCGACGCGGCGGTGGGCCGTGTGTACCGTGGGTGGGGGAGTTTGGGGGCGATGTGAACGGCGTGTAAAGGGACGTAAAAATCGCCTCAAGGTCAACTTGAAGGTTGAGGTTCGCGGGCGTGGTTCTACAGGTGGCATCCCGCCTTTGCTGCAAACACAACATATTGTGTTTTCGAACATATGCTCGGGGGTGTTTTACAACATATTGGGGGTGGAATGGTGGGGAGGGGTGGGGGAAGGGGTGGGGAAAGGTGTTGAAAAATGGGGCGGTTCCCCATATTATTGATGACGTCGACAGGCGGGGTGGTTCCCCGCGTACGTGCCATCTGAGTAACCGAGGGGAGGGCGCACATGGGAATGACTGGTGCATACGAGCGCAATCTCGATGCAAAAGGTCGTCTGTCCCTGCCTGCACCCCTTCGCGAGGAGCTTGGAGAGCACGTTCGCGTGTTCAAAGCCCTGGATGTCGATGCTCTGTACGTGTTCTCTGCCGAGGCCTTCGATAAGTGGGTCGAAGGACTCTTCGCGGGTCGTGAGGGCCACGAGGGTTTTAACCCGCGTGACATTAACGACCAGAAGCTCATGAGGGCGATCAACAAGCGCACCACGTCGATGGATGTGGACAGCGCCGGTCGTATCGGTCTTTCCGAGTCTCTCCGCAAGCAGGCGAACCTCGACCGCGAGGTCACGGTTGTGGGCAACTACGACCACCTTGAGGTTTGGGATCGCGCCGCGGCCGATGAGGACGATGACGATGAGGCCCTGCTGGACCTCTTCTTCTCGTAAGGGCAAGGCACGGGTAACGGATGGAGCGTGGGATCTTGACACAAGAATATCGGCATGAACCTGTCATGCTCGGCGAAGTGCTTGAGTCGCTGCAGCTAAAGAGCGGCTCCGTTGTCTGCGATTGCACCCTTGGCGGTGCCGGCCATTCGGTAAAGATGGCCGCACAGGTGGGGGAGACGGGCCTTTTGCTCGGCGTCGATCAGGACGACATGGCCCTCGAGGCCGCTGGCGCCCGTCTGGACCGCGAGGTTCCCGGCGTTCCGCACCAGCTGCTGAAGGGCAACTTCGGCGACTTGGACGAGCTGCTTTGCTCGGCCGAGGTGCCCGGGGTCGATGGCTTCCTGTTCGATTTGGGCGTTTCGTCACCGCAACTCGATATCCCTGGCAGGGGCTTTTCGTATAACGAGGACGCCCCATTGGACATGCGGATGGATCCGGGCAATAACACCTTAAACGCAGCTGAGGTCATCAACACCTATAACGAACACGACCTCGCCCGGATTCTACGCGTCTACGGCGAAGAGAAGTTCGCCTCGCAGATCGCGCGCGAGATCGTGCGCCGCCGCGAGCAAGAACCGATCGAAACCACCGGCCAATTTGTCGAGATCATCAAGGCGGGTATCCCGGCTGCCGCTCGTCGGCATGGTGGACACCCGGCCAAGAAAAGTTTCCAGGCCATTCGCATCGAGGTCAATCACGAGCTCGATGTGCTCGAACGAGGGCTTGATGCCGCCACCAGGTGGCTCAACCCGGGCGGACGTATCTGCGTCATTTCGTATCACTCGCTCGAGGACCGTATCGTAAAGAACCACTTTAAGGAGATGAGCCAGGGGTGCACGTGTCCGCCGGAGATTCCGGTGTGCGTGTGCGGCAACGTGCCGATACTCAAGGTCATCACCCGCAAACCCCTGGTTGCCCAGCCTGATGAGGTTGAGCGCAACCCTCGGGCGAGATCAGCCAAAATCCGCGTGGCGCAGCGTCTGTAGGCGCGACCGCGCGATATTGGACCTCCCGCTCGCACCATAAACGAAGCTTAAACACACTACCAACGTACTCGGGATGGGAGGCGGCATATCATGGGCTACAACACTTCAAACGCAGCACTCGCCTATGATATGAACGCCATGCCCGCCTATCGTGAGACGCCGCAGGCCCCCGTTGCTCCCCGTGAGCAGCGCACGCCGCGCTTTGATGTCTACACGGGCGCGGGCCGTCAGGCAAACCAGGCGGTAAGCCCGGTTTTCATGAGCGTTCTTAAAACGTTTTGCATCATTGCGGCTATCTTCATGACGATCGGCGTCGCCCGCGTGGCGCTCGCCGGCGTTACGGCCCAGGTGCTCAACAGCAACGCCGAGCTTACCAACACGCTCGAAAAGGCGACCGATGAGAGCTCCGACCTGGAGGTCATGCATTCGGTCTATGGCGCCGACACGCGCATTCGCGACCTTGCGGGCGCTTATGGCATGGTGGAGCCCAGCGAGAGCGTTACACTTGACTTTTCGCAGGATGCAGCCGCGGGCGCCAACGCGACCGCGACCGCTCAGTAGCAAGACGGTAGCTGAGTATGACAAATGACTATCGCCGCGGTTCCGATGGGGGCCGCGGTTCTGGACGTCCCTCGTCGCGGGGGCGTTCTGGTTATCAAGGAACGGGTCGGCAATCTTACAACGCCGGGCAGTCCCGTGGCAACGACCCGGCGTCGCGACTTTGCGGCTCGGGCGGCCCCCAAGTGCATAACACCAGGTCGCGCAAGAGTTCGTCGACCGAATGGCTCACAGGCACGCCTCTGCCTCGCCGCAAAGCCGTCATGGGCTTCATTGGGCTTGGCTTGGGCTTGGGCGTCTTTCGCCTTGCCGACTATCAAATTGTCGAAGCCGATAAACTGCGCGAGCGTGCCGATGCGCGCCGACTGCTTGCGCAGACCCTCTATGCCAAACGCGGTACCATCTACGACCGCAACGGTAACGTGCTGGCGTCGTCGGTCGAATGTCGCAACATCGCCGTGAACCCGCAGCTTGTCGAGGATGTTGACAAGACGGTGTCGGCGCTGGTCAAGGCAACTGGAATCGATAAAAAGACCTGCCGCAAGCTCGTTGAGTCCGATGGAACCTGGGTGTATATCAAGCGCCAGGTGGACGAAGACGATGCTGCGGCGCTGGAGAAGAAGAACCTGCCCGGCGTGCTTTTTGAGCAGGCTATGAAGCGCGTATATCCATACGGCAATCTGGCATCGCAGGTGCTGGGTGTAGTGAATGTAGACAACGACGGCTTGACGGGTCTCGAAAAGCAATACAACAAGCTTCTGACCGGTACGAACGGTTCTCTCGTACGCGAACGCGCGAGGGACGGCAGCTATATCGCGGGCGGTGCCTATAAAAAGGTGGCTGCGGTCGACGGCGTTGATATCGTGACGACGCTCGACGTCAATATCCAGCGTGCGGCCGAGGATGCCCTGGCAGAGGCTGTCGAGAAGACTAAGGCCAAGAACGGCTCGGCTTTGGTCACCGACCCCACGACCGGTGAAATTCTCGCTGCTTGCTCGTACCCGACTTACGACCAGACCGATCTGGAAAACGCCAAGACCGAGGATATGAACCTGCGCCTGGTCACCGACGCCTACGAGCCCGGCTCGGTCTTTAAGACGCTCGTGGCGGGCGCCGGCTTCGACTTGGGTGTCGTGCGGTCGAGTACGTCGTTTGAGGTGCCGGCGAGCATCAAGGTGGGCGACGATACCGTCACCGATGCCGACAAGCGCGACTATGCCATGACCATGGATGTGCGCGAGATGATGCGCCGTTCGTCCAACGTGGGCTTTGTCCTGGTGGGGCGCAAGATCGGTGCTGACGACTTTGCCGCCTATGTGGACAAGTGGGGCATCGGTCATAGCTCCGGTGTCGATTTTCCGGGCGAGAGCCTGGGCATCGTCAAGGAGCGTGACCAGTATGACGGCGCCACGCTGGGCTCGATGAGCTTTGGACAGGCGCTGTCTGTCTCGCCGATTGAGATCGCACGTGCCGTGGGCGGCATCGCCAACGGCGGCGTGATGATGACCCCGCACTTCTATAAGTCCAGCAAAGGTGACGAGAAGGACTGGGGCGAAGGCGAGCGCGCGATTTCGGAGGATGCCGCATCCCAGGTGACATCGTGCATGCAGACGGTCGTGTCGGAGGGAACGGGCGTTGGCGGCGCGGTTGACGGCTATGACGTGGCGGGTAAGACCGGTACGGCCGAACGTGCCGACGAGAACGGCGGCTACCTCAAGGAGAACTACATGTCGTCCTTTATGGGCTTTGCACCGGCACAATCGCCCAAGGTGCTGTGCTATATCACGCTCGACGGAACGCCGAGCGGCTCAGATGCCGCTGCGGTTCCGTTCCAGTTCATTATGGCCAACGCGCTCGACGTGCTGGGTATCCCGCACACGAAGTAGGGGGTTACAATCTTTGGGGCGTGGTTTGTTGTCCCATATGAGGGGTGTTCACATGCCCTGCACCACGCATACGCGGCGCTGGGATACAATACGCCGATAGCATTATTAGGTTTACAGGGGAGCTGCAATGATAGAGATCGCCGTCAACAACCTCGCGGCCGCAACAGGGGCCCGAACCGTGACGGGAGAAGCCGATCGGGTATGCCGCGGGTGCGTTATCGACTCGCGCCAGGTCGAGGAAGGGACGATTTTCGTCGCCTTTCCCGGTGAAAACGTCGACGGCAATGATTTTGCTTCCCGTGCCGTCCAGTCGGGTGCCGGCGCCGTCGTGATGACGCGTGAGCCCGAGGCCGAGCTGGTCTCGCTGGCGCAGGACAAGGGCTGTGCCATCTTGCTGACCGATGATCCCGAGGAGTTTCTGCTGCGTTTGGCGCATGCGTATCGCCTGGAGCTTGGCTGCCTGGTCGTTGGCATTACCGGTTCCATCGGCAAGACGACGACCAAGGACGTGCTCGCCGCTGTGCTCGCCAAGCGCTATCGTGTCTGGGCCACCAAGGGCAATTTCAATAACCTGATCGGCATGCCGCTCACGGTGCTTTCCGCTCCGGCCGATACCGAGGTCCTGGTGCTCGAGATGGGCATGAACCATTTCCACGAGATCGAGCGCCTGTCTCAGTCTGCCAATCCCAACCTTGCCATCGTGAGCAAGATCGGCACCTCTCATATCGGCATTTTGGGCAGCCGCGAGAACATCGCCCGCGCTAAGGCCGAGATTGTCCAGGGTATGTGCGCCGCCGGCGACTTCTTGCCGCTGCTGGTTTTGGGCGGCGAGGACGACTTTACGCCGTTCATTCGCGATACGTTCGCCCAGCCTGCTGGCATCGACGTGATGCTGGCCGGCGTCTCGGACGATGATGAGGTCCGCGCCCGCGAAGTTCGTGTTGACGACGAGGGCCGTCCGGTCTTTACGCTCGATTTTGGTCAGGGCGAGACAATCGATACCATGCTTGCCATCCCCGGCGTGCAGTCCGTTCCAAATGCCGTTAAGGCCGCCGCGGTTGCCTATCGCCTGGGCGTGACGCCCGAGCAGATCGATGCTGCCTTTAGGGGCCTCACGATTACCGGTCACCGCCAGGAGATCAAGCGCGCCAAGAGCGGTGCCCGCGTCATTGACGATTCCTATAACGCCAGCGCCGAATCCATGGCAGCCGGTCTCGACCTGCTGTGCTCGCTTTCGTGCAGGGGGTCTCGCATGGCGATCCTGGGCGAGATGGGCGAGATGGGCGATGAGGCTCCTCGCATGCATGAGCTTGTAGGCGCCTATGCTGCCGCCAAGAAGCTCGACATGCTGGCGTGCGTGGGTGGTGAGCTGGCCCAGCTTATGGCCGATGCCGCGCGCATGATGGGTATGGACGAGGACCGCATCCAGGTGTTCTCCGATTATCAGCAGGTGCTCGACCGCATGGGCGGCGCGCTTGAAAAACATGATGTTGTACTGGTCAAGGGTTCCCGCTTTGTTGAGCTCGACCGCTTTGTGGAAGGTGTGTGCTAGCCCATGTTCGGCAATCCCTCGTATCCAACGTATCAGGCTTTTTTGGGGCTTGGCATCGCCGCTGCCATTGCGCTGCTGCTCATGCCGTGGTGGATCAAGCTGCTCAAGGTCGAGGGTATCGGCCAGCAGGTTCGTGCCGACGGCCCCAAGCGTCATTTGGTTAAGCAGGGAACGCCCACCATGGGTGGCGTTGTCATCCTCGTCGCGATCTCGCTGACCTGCCTGCTGATGGGCAAGCTCACCACCGAGCTCGTGCTTGTGCTGCTCGCCACGCTGGCGACCGGCGTGCTGGGCCTGATCGACGACCTGACCTCCGTTACGCATGGGCGCTCGCTCGGTCTGACGCCTCATGCCAAGATGATCGGCCTAACCATTATCTGTGTCACCTTTACGGTACTTGCCGTCAACTGGTGCGGCGTCGCCCCCGAGATTCGTTTTCCCGGCGGCCTGACGATCGACCTTGGCGTGCTTTCGACCACCATCTGCGGCCTTTCGTTCCCGTGGCTCTACATTGTCTTTTGCTGGCTGATGATCGCCGGTCTTTCTAATGCCGTGAACCTGACCGATGGCCTTGACGGTCTTGCTGGCGGCACCTCCATGATCGCCATGCTCGCCATGGCTGCGATGGCGTTTTTGCACGGAGACGTGAACCTGTCCATCTTCTGCACCGCGTGTGCCGGTGCCTGCTTGGGCTTTCTGTGGTTCAACTGCTATCCGGCGAGCATCTTTATGGGCGATACCGGCTCGCTTGCCCTGGGCGCCGCGTTTGCCTGCACGTCCATCATGACCAACACCGAGGTCGTCTCCCTCATCATCGGCGGCCTGTTTATCGTTGAGACCCTGTCGGTCATGATTCAGGTTGTCTACTTCCACTTTACGCACAAGCGCGTCTTCCTTATGGCGCCCATCCATCATCATTTCGAAAAGAAGGGCTGGGCCGAGACCAAGGTCGTCATCCGTTTTTGGATTATCGCTGCGGCCTTTGGTGCCGTTGGCCTTGCTTTGTTCTTCCAGTTGGGATAGTGGTCTTTCATGCCTCTTGCTGATGTCTTTAGCCTGCTCGTTTTGGGTCAGGGCAAATCCGGTCTCGATGTCGCCCGCTGGGCGCTGGCACATCCCGAGCGCGTAAGTGCGGTTACCGTGTATGGCGGCGGCACCTCTGAGCCCAATGACGCCACGCGTGCACTCGAGGCTGCTGGTGCGTCGTTTGTCTATGGGACCGAACAGGTCGAAGGCGCCTATGACGTATGCGTGACGTGCCCGGGCATCTCGGAGTTCTCGGGCTTCTTTAAGGCCGGGCGCGAGCATGCCGCCCAGATTATGGGTGAGCCCGAGTTTGCCTATCGCCTGTCGCCCGATAACTGGATTGCCATCACGGGCACCAACGGCAAGACGACTACCACGTCGCTGACTGATTATCTGCTCAAGGCTGCCGGCGAGGCCAGCGTTGCTGTCGGCAACATCGGCGAGC
Source organism: uncultured Collinsella sp. (assembly GCA_959602645.1). Taxonomy (GTDB): domain Bacteria; phylum Actinomycetota; class Coriobacteriia; order Coriobacteriales; family Coriobacteriaceae; genus Collinsella. The sequence goes on from CAUGTZ010000007.1 coordinate 26,689, forward strand.
CGCCGGTCAACGAGATTGACGGCCGAGCCCACAACGAGTGGTTTGTGGCTGAGCTCTCGAGCTATCAGATTGCTACGACCACCGAGCTCCACCCCCGCGTGGCGGTGCTGCTCAACATCACTCCCGACCACTTGGGCTGGCATAAGAGCCATAAGAACTACGCGCTTGCCAAGGTCAAACTGTTTGACAATATGGTCGATGACGATCTGGCGGTTGTCGACGTCGAAGACGCCGGCATTCACGAGTTCGATGAGTACATCTACACGCCGGGTCGTCGCATCTGCAAGGTCGCTTTTGACGAGCCCGAGGGCGAGGATGCCGCCTTTGTGCGCGACGGCAAGATGGTCGTGCGCCTGAAGGGCGTCGAGACTCAGCTTGTCGCCACGTCCGAGCTCAAGATCTCGGGCCATCACAATGTTATCAATGCCCTGTGCGCTGCCACGGCTGCCCTGGCAGTCGGTGCCGATGTTGATGGCGTCTGCCGCGGTCTGGCCTCGTTCCAGCCGCTCGAGCACCGCGTGGAGCCGTGTGGCGAGATTGACGGCGTGCGCTACGTCAACGATTCAAAGGCGACCAACACCGATGCGGTCGAGAAGGCACTGACGGCATTTCCCGATGACGATGTGATCTTGCTGCTCGGCGGCCACGATAAGGGGACGCCGCTCACGGACTTCGCGCGCGTCGTTATGGACAACGTGCGCTCGGTCGTCTGCTTTGGCGATGCGCGTGAGCGCTTCACCGCCGCTATGGACGAGGCCGATGTCGATGGCGATGTGGATATCGCCCAGGCGGATGACCTACGCGACGCCGTGGACGTCGCCCGTTCGCTGTCGAGCCGTGGTGACGTGATCTTACTTTCTCCTGCCTGCTCTTCGTTCGATGAGTTCTCGGGCTATGAGGAGCGCGGCCGCGTGTTTAAGGACTACGTGGCCCAGCTTGCCGCTGCAGCGAAATCACAAATGGAATAGGGGTTGCGGTGAGAGAGGAGAGCCCCCGACAAGGTATGAGGAGGCCCGACTCGGACCGTGCTTCCTCGCGGCGCATAACACCGCGTTCCGGTCGCGGCGGGCAGACGTTTAGCGAACGCTATATTGCCGGCGTTCCCGCCCGTATCATGCGCCCCCGTCTGATATTTATGGCCTGCCTGTTTACCTTGGTTTGCTTTGGCCTGCTGATGGTGTACTCGGCATCTTCGGTCGAGGCACTGCACGAGAATGGCTCGGCGACGTTTTTTTTGGGTCGACAGGCCGCGTTTACCGCGATCGGTTTTCTAGCGCTGATTGCCATCGTGCGCGTTTTGCCGGACAGCTGGTTTGGGGAGGATGTGCTCAGGATCTTCCTTATCGGCATGATGCTCTTGCTTCTGCTGGTTTTCTTGGTGGGCAGCGGCAGCCGTGGCGCCACGCGCTGGCTCAACATCGCCGGCATTCAGTTCCAGCCTTCCGAGTTTTTGAAGCCATTTGCCATTGCGTATTCGGCCATCATGCTCGATCGCTTCTTTTCGCCCGGTGGCAACATCAACGAATTCCTTCGCAAGATGGGCATCTACCTGGGCATTTCGCTCTTTCTGATCTTTATCCAGCCCGATTTCGGTACTGTCCTGATCATCCTGTTGACCCTCATGTGCATGGCGTTGTTTGCGGGTCTCGACCCCAGATTTATCATCGGCGTGCTAATCTTCGGCATTCTCGTGATCGTGATTGCGCTTGTCGCAGAGCCGTACCGTATGGTGCGTATTCAGGTTGCCTTGAACCCTTGGGCCGACGAGTATGGTGACGGCTATCAGGCCACGCTTGCCATCATGGCCTTTGCCTCGGGCGGCCTATTCGGCCGTGGCATCGGCAACTCAACCATGAAGTACTCGTATCTGCCCGAGGCGCACAATGACTACATCCTGGCCATCATTGGCGAGGAAGTCGGTTTTGTCGGAACCGTGCTGTTCTTCTTGGTGTTTGCGATGCTGATCTACTCGGCGTTTCGCATTGCCGAGCAGGCGACCGATCGTCGGGGCGCGCTTATGGCGTCTGGCTCCGCGGTCATTCTCGCGGTGCAGTTTTTGATTAACGCGCTTGGCATCCTCAACGTGTTTCCCATGACGGGCAAACCGTTGCCGTTTATTAGCTACGGCGGTTCGTCGATTATTGTGTCGCTTATGCTTGCCGGGTTGATCCTGCGCGTTTCGTACGAGAGCGCCCGTCGCGATGAGTACGACCGTCGCCGCGAGAGCTTTGCCGTTATGGATGAGAGTACCGCCGGCGTGCCCCACGTGCGCGGCGAGCGATCTTCGCGTAACGGTTTTACCGTCCTGGATGGCTCTGCGACCGAGCCGGCAGCCCGCCCGCGTCAGCGAACGGCGCCGCAAGGTCGTCCTCAACGCCCCAGCGCTCGCAACGCGGGCGGCGGATATAATCGAATCGATTTGAACTCGGACTCGTCGGCGCGTCTGCGCACCGACGACCAGGGACCGCGTGTACGAAGGGACTACCATGACCGATAAGATGACCGTTGCTATTGCAGCCGGCGGCACGGCAGGACACATCAACCCCGCGCTCGCCTTGGCCGAAGAGCTGCGTGATCGTGGCCACCACGTTGTGTTCGTGGGCCAGTCGCGCAAGCTCGAGGGTCGTCTGGTCCCCGAGGCTGGGTTTGATTTTGTGCCCATTACGGTCACGGGCTTCGACCGCTCCCGTCCTTGGACGGCGCTGACCTCGCTGTGGCGTGTCAACAAGGCCAAGCGTGCGCTCGCCAGTCATTTCTCAAAGGTCGGCAAGCCCGATGCTGCCGTCGGTTTTGGTGCCTATGTCGAGGTTCCGCTGCTAGGGTGGTGCAAGGGCGCAGGTGTTCCGTATCTGCTGCATGAGCAGAACTCTGTTCCTGGCCTGGCCAACAAGATGATGAACTCCCACGCCGCCCGCGTGTGCATCTCGGTGCCGGCAGCGCGTTCGGTCTTTGAGCGCGAAGGTGACCCTGACCACGTGCTCATGACCGGCAACCCCGTACGTCGCTCGGTAATCGAGGGCGATCGCGCTCGCGGCCGCAAGGCACTTGGCGTTCCCGAGGACGCTACGCTGCTGCTCGTCTTTGGCGGTTCACTTGGCGCCCAGCACCTCAACGAGCGCGTGGTTTCGCTCAAAAACGAGCTGCTTTCGCGCAAGAACCTCTATGTGTTGCATTCGACGGGTGCCGACGGCTTTGAGGAGACCGAGCGCGCTTTGGCGCTGACGCCCGAGGAGGCGAAGCGTTACCGCGTTCAGCCTTACATCGACAACATGGGCGATATGCTGGCTGCTGCCGATTTGGTGCTCTCGCGTTCGGGCGCATCGAGCGTGGCCGAGATCGCTGCGCTCGCCGTGCCCTCGGTGCTCGTGCCGTATCCGCATGCGACGGCCGACCACCAAACCACCAATGCCCGTTATCTGGTCGACGCCGGGGCCGGTGTGCTCTGCGCCGATGCCGATATCGATGGTTCTGCCTTTGCCGATGAGCTGCTGCACTTGGTCGATGACGCGGCGGCGCGCGACGCCATGCGTCAGGCGGCACGTGGTCTGGCTCAGGATAGGGCCGCCGCTCTTCTGGCGGATGCGGTAGAGGGTTTGCGTTAGTTAGACGGGATATCGTCGGTCGCCCTCGCGCTGATGCGGTAGGTGCGGTACAGTTAACGGGTTACAGGCAGTGTTTACGCAAGGAGTACACGAGCACATGGCTGATTCCCAGACTGCAACCTCCGCGCCCGAGTTTAAGAGCGCCCACTTTATCGGTATCGGCGGCGCCGGCATGAGCGGCATCGCCCTCGTTCTGCACGAGCGCGGTTATGCCGTTACCGGCTCCGACCTTAAGACGTCACGTTATATCCGCCAGCTTACCCGCGCTGGCGTGAAGGTGCATGTGGGCCATGAGGCCGCCACGATCGACGAGGTCAAGCCCGACGTGGTTGTTGTCTCTACCGCTATTCCGGAGTCCAACCCTGAACTCGTGCGCGCTCGCGAGCTTGGTATTCCCGTGTGGCCCCGTGCCAAGATGCTCTCTGCTTTGGGCCACGGCTACACGACTGTCGCTGTTGCCGGCACGCATGGCAAGACCACCACGTCTTCGATGTGCGCCACCATGCTCGACCGCATGGGTCTGGATCCGAGCTTCTTGATCGGCGGCATCGTCGAGGGCTATGACACGAACGGCAAGAACGGCTCGGGCGACTACTTTGTCGCCGAGGCCGACGAGTCCGACAGCTCCTTCCTGTTCCTGAACCCCAACGTGGTCATTGTGACCAACGTCGAGGCCGACCACCTCGATCACTACTCGGGTATCGAGGAGATCGAGGCGACTTTCGCCAAATTCATGAGCCTGGTGGGCGAGGACGGCACCGTCATCGTCTGCGGCGAGGACCCGCATCTGGTCGAGCTCGCCAAGTCGACGGGCCGTCACGTGCTTTCCTACGGCTTTGCCGAGAGCAACGACATCGTCTGTGTGCACCCGGATGTCAAGGGCATCCAGAGTGACTTTATCGTTCGCTTTGAGGACGGCACTGAGCACGCTGTGGAGATCAAGAGCAATCCCGGTCGCCACAACATGCTCAACGCTACGGCGGTGCTCACCGTCGCCCATGTCCTGGGCCTTGACATCGACGCCGCCGCCAAGGCGCTTTCGAGCTTTGAGGGCGTCCGCCGTCGCTTTACCCATGTGGGCGATATCGATGGCATTACCGTAGTCGATGATTACGGCCATCATCCCACCGAGATCAAGGCGACGCTTGCTGCCGCTTCGTCGCTGGGTTACAAGCACGTCGACGTCGTGTTCCAGCCGCACCGCTATTCGCGCCTGCAGGCCCTGTGCGACGACTTTGCCGATGCATTTGCCAATGCCGATAAACTGCTGCTGATCGATGTGTTCTCGGCTGGCGAGATGCCCATTCCGGGTGTCACCTCTAAGATGCTCGCCGATACCGTGCGCGCCAAGCATCCTGGCAAGGAGGTCGTGTACTGCTCCAGCCGTCTTGAGCTCAATCAGGAGCTCGAGCAGATGGTGGGCGAGGGCGACCTGCTGCTCACTATGGGTGCCGGAGACGTTACGACCGTCGGTCCCGAGTTCATCGAGTATCTGACTGCCAAGAAAGACGCTTAAGTCTAATGGGTCTGTTTAACGCCGTCATGGCGCTCTCGGGCATGATCGACACGGATGTGATCGAGGACGAGCGCCTTGCGCGCCATACGAGCTATCGTATCGGCGGCAAGGCCGACCTCTTTGTGACGTGCCATAGCTATCATGCCCTCCGCCGCGCCGTGGCGGTGCTCGATCGCGAGCAGGTGCCGTGGGTCATCATTGGCAAGGGCTCCAATCTGCTGGTTGCCGATGCGGGTTATCGCGGTGCCGTCATTTCGCTCGGACGTGAGTTTCAGCGCACGGTTGTTACCGATGACGGTTGTACGCTGACGGTCGGTGCGGGCGTGATGTTTGCGCGCCTGGTCAACGATGCCCTGTCGCGTAGCCTCTCGGGCCTTGAGTTTGCCGTTGGCATCCCTGGTTCGGTCGGCGGCGCGATATCTATGAATGCCGGCACACGGACCGAGTGGATTGGCTCGCTGGTTGAGGATGTCGTAACGTTTGACCCGGCATCCGGCATCAAGCATTATGCGGGGTCCGAGATCACTTGGGGCTACCGCGAATGTAGCCTTCCCCGCAATGAGATCATCCTCGAGTGCGTGCTCAAGCTTAAACCGGCGCTCAAGGCCGACATTCGCGAGCGCATGGAGCGGTACCTGACGAGGCGCAAGCGCACGCAGCCCATGGGTCGCGCATCCTGCGGGTCGGTCTTTCGCAACCCGCCCGATGCGAGTGTGGGCAAGCTTATCGAGGATTGTGGATTAAAGGGTTTTTCGATTGGCGGCGCGGAAGTTTCGCCCGTTCACGCTAATTTTATCGTTAATAACGGAACCGCCTCGGCCGATGACGTTGCCGCGGTTATCAGACATGTGCACGGAAAGGTGAGGGAGGCGTATGGCATCGAGCTCAGACCGGAAGTTAAATTCCTCGGCTTCTAGAGCATCGAAACCCACCTTCCGCCGCGCCGGAGGGCGTTCCGGCGCGCCTGCCAAACCTCAACGCAATACCGTCGCGCACTCTAAGTCTGTCGGGCATGCTCGACAGGCCGGTCGTCCGGTCGTCGGCTCTCAGTTCGGTAATCGTCCGGCCGAAAAAAAGTCCTCGCGTCCCTCGGTGACGTCAAAGCCTGTTATGGGCGCCAAGCCTGCCCGTCCCCTGGCAACTCCTAAGCCCTCGACGGGAACTAAAGCGCCGCGTCCGGGTCGCATGCTGGGCGCATCGAAACCGCGCTCGCTGACATCGGTGCCGGCTACCGCCAAGAAGCCTTCGGGTAAAAAAGGCGTCAACCCGTTGTCTTCACTTAGGGCGATGGCAAATAAAACATCAGACGCCGCTTCTGTCGTTACAGGCAAAGGCAAAATAGTGGGCGGCGTTCTGGCCGTCTTGGCCGTGCTCGTCGTCGTTGCCGTCGTGGTGATCAACTCTGGATTGTTTACCGCCACCGATATTCAGATTCAAGGCAGCGAGCATGTGACGAAGCACGACGCTATCCAGCTGATCGATTTGCCCGAGGGAACGTCGCTTTTTAACGTCGATCCCGACCAGATTACCGAGGACCTCAAGCAGAACCCGTGGGTCTCGGGCGTGGATGTCCAGCGTCAGTTCCCGCATACGCTCATCATTACGCCGATGGAGCGCAAGGTCATCGCAATTGCCTATATCAGCTCCGATGACCTTGCCTGGGCCATCGGGGATGATGACACCTGGATCGCCCCGCTGTCGACGTCGGTCGAAGTGGACGACCAGGGCAACGTCATCACGACGGGGCAGGGCTCAAATACCCTGAACGGCATTGATGCCGCACTGGCGCTCGCTAAGCACTATGGCGCGGTGCTGTTGACTGATGTCTCGGCGGATGTCGCTCCAGTTTCCGGCCAGGCGGTGAGCTCCAAGGCCGTTAAGGCCGGCTTGGAATATGTGCGTGGTTTTTCGAGCGAGTTCTTGGGACAAGTCAAGGATATTTCCACGCCTTCGGTCGAAGCCATCTCGGCAAACCTCAATAACGGCATTGAGGTGTCGCTGGGCGATTCGGACGATATCGCCAAGAAGGAACGCGTAGTCACCAAGTTGCTTTCGCAGGTAGAGGGCGTAACGTATATCAATGTGCGCTCTCCGGGCAACTACACATTTAGGAATGCTCCGACCTCGTAGCGCTGGTTGATGCTTTGTTGAGGGGCCATACCACGCCGTTTATCTGGTTTGTTTGGTTTTCACGGTCAATTATTTGACTGATACGTTCATAATGTGCAAACATAATACGGTTTACCTTTGCATTTACTTTCAACCTGAAGGTTAATGTGCGCAGGGGTCGACCCATGCTATGGCTATAACCTTTGTTCGGAGGACCGACATGCACGAGACAGAGATCAACAACTACCTTGCCGTCATTAAGGTGGTCGGCGTCGGCGGCGGCGGTACCAACGCGGTCAATCGAATGATCGAAGAGGGCATCCGCGGCGTCGAGTTTGTTGCCATCAACACCGATGCTCAGGCACTCGCGATCTCTGATGCCGATATCAAGGTGCACATCGGCACCGACCTCACCCGCGGCCTGGGCGCCGGCGCCAACCCCGAGGTTGGCCGCAAGGCTGCCGATGAGTCCCGCGACGACATTGCCGAGGCGCTCGCTGGCGCCGACATGGTGTTCATCACCTGCGGCGAGGGCGGTGGCACCGGTACCGGCGCCGCTCCCATCGTTGCCGATATCGCGATGAACGAGGTCGGCGCACTGACCGTCGCCGTCGTGACCAAGCCCTTCACCTTCGAGGGCCGCAAGCGCAAGAAGAGCGCCGAGGAGGGCATCAAGACCCTCTCCGATTGCGTCGATACCATGATCGTCATCCCTAACGATAAGCTGCTCGACATCGCCGAGAAGAAGACCACCATGCTCGAGGCCTTCGCGATTGCCGATGGCGTCCTTTCCCAGGGCACCCAGGGCATCACCGACCTCATCACCGTCCCCGGTATCATCAACCTGGACTTCGCCGATGTTAAGACCATCATGAAGCAGGCCGGTACCGCCATGATGGGTATCGGTACCTCTTCTGGGGATACCCGTGCCGTCGACGCTGCCCAGCAGGCCATCTCCAGCCCGCTGCTCGAGAGCTCCATCGATGGTGCCACGCGCGTGCTGCTCTCCATCGCCGGTTCCAAGGACCTGGGCATCCAGGAGATCAGCGACGCCGCCGACGTTGTCGCCAACGCCGTCGACCCCGAGGCGAACATCATCTTCGGTACCGTTGTCGACGAGTCCCTGGGCGATCAGGTGCGTATCACCGTCATCGCTACGGGCTTCTCCGACTCCAACGTCAACCGTCAGGATGAGCTCTTTGCTGCTCAGCAGTCTCAGAGCAAGGCTGCTGCCTCCGCTGAGCCGCAGCGCACCGCTCCGGCTGCCAGCCCGGCTCAGGCCGCTCCGACCCGCAACGTCGGTGGTACCGAGCTGCCCAACTTTGGCAACGACCAGTTCGAGCTTCCCGACTTCCTGAAGCGCGGTAGCTTCTAGTTCGTTTTTCTCAACGACCTGCACGGGGTGTGTCCATTTGGATGCACCCCGTTTTGCTTCTCGTTTGTAAACGAAAGCCTCCAATCTCCTTACGTTCCCTTTACGTTTGGTCCCTACCGCTGCGGGTATCCTTTTAAGGAAGTATGACAGCCGTATAAACGCGGACTGCGCGGCGACGCCGCGGTACTTGTGTTATTAGGAGGCTTTAGTATGGCAGCACGTGCGGACAACGTTTCGCGTGTCGACCATGATGGAGTTACGTTGGTGGAGGGCGCGACATCCGATGTCCGCTTTGCCTTTACCGAGCGCACCGGTGGCGTTTCTGAAGATGCGTACTCCTCGCTCAACCTGGGCTCGCATGTTGGCGATGATCCCTTTGCTGTTCAAGAAAATCGTCGTCGCGCGCTCGAGGCTATGGGTGCCGCCGAGTGCGAGCACAACCTGCTCGTTCCCAATCAGGTCCATGGTGACCATATCGTTGCGGTGACCTCGAACGGCGCCGATGACCTTGAGGACGTTCGCGAGCAGATTGCCGAGGGCTGCGATGCCATCGTCTGCACGGCACATGAGGTGCCCGTGATGCTCTGCTTCGCCGACTGCGTTCCCGTGGTGTTGGTGGCTCCCGGCGGTTTTGCCGTGGTGCATTCCGGCTGGAAGGGCACGATTGCGCGCATTTCCGCCAAGGCGTGCCAGGCGCTCTGCGAGGCGGGTGGCTGCAAGCCGGGCGACGTCTCGGCCTATATCGGGCCCCATATCCTGGGCGACGAATACGAGGTCTCTCAAGAGCTCATGGATCGCTTTGCCGCCGAGTTTTCCTGCATCGATGCAAGCGCTTGCCGCTTGCTCGATCTTTCCGCTGCCATTCGCGAGGCGCTGGTGGATGCCGGCGTCGATGTGAGCAGCATTGTGGATACCAAGCTTTCCACCGTTCGTCAGAACGACCGCTTTTATTCCTACCGTAACGAGAACGGCACCTGTGGGCGCCATGCTGCGATCGGCGTGATGCTATGAGAAAGATCGTATCGGTCCTGAGCGCCGCTGTGCTTACGCTTACGCTGTGCGCCTGTTCTTCGGGATCTTCTACCTCTTCCATTACCGTGGCCGGCTCCACGACCTGCCTTCCTATCGCCGAAATTGCGGCAGAGGGCTTTAAGGAGGAGACCGGCATCGACGTGCTCGTTTCCGGTTTGGGTTCTTCCGCCGGCATCGAAGCCGTCAGCGCTGGCACGGCCGATATCGCCAGCTCCTCCCGTGGACTCAATGCCGACGAACAGGATCTGGGCCTGACTCCCATCGTCATTGCCCACGACGGTATCGCGGTCATCGTGAACGAAGACAACCCCGTCGATAACCTCTCGACCGAGCAGCTCCGCGATATCTATGCCGGCAAGATTACTAATTGGAAAGAGGTCGGTGGCGAGGACCTGAAGATTCAGGTCATCAACCGAGACGAGGCGTCCGGCACGCGTGAGGCTTTTCGCACCATCGTGATGGACGGCACCCCGTTCGATCGCCGCTCCGCCGTTCTTTCGGGCACGGGCCAGGTGCGCGACGTGGTGTCTCGTTCGCGCGGGGCTATCGGCTACATTTCGCTGGGCTTCGTCGATAGCCTCAACGCCAAGACCTCGGTCAAGGCCGTCTCGGTCAATCATGTTGAGGCGTCCGAGAAGACGGTCGCAAGCGGCGGCTATCCCATCTCGCGCGACCTTTACTTCTTTGTGAAGGGTGCGCCTTCGCAGCAGGCACAGGATTACATCGACTACGTCACGTCCGAAAAGATGGACAAGCAGATTCGCGAGGCGGGCTTTATTCCCGTTACCAACGACGAGAAGGGGAGTGAGTAGCATGGAAGCACAGGAAAACTCCCAGACTGAGCAGAATGTTCAGACGCCCAAGAAGCGCGAACTGGCGCTTGTATCGCGCAGTACCTATATCAAGGAGAAGGCGCTGCAGTGGATTTTCTTTGCCTGCGCGTTCTTGGCGGTCGTTACCGTCATCCTGATTTTTGTCTTTACCACGTACTCGGCGCTGCCCGTCTTTACCGACATCGGTCTGGCGGACTTCTTTAGCTTTACGTGGGCGCCCTCCGAGGGCCACTACGGCATCATGTCGCTGCTGGCCGGCTCGGGTCTCGTGACCGTCGGTGCGCTCGCCATGGGTGTGCCCCTGGGCGTGGGCACGGCTGTGTATCTGGTCGAGATTGCCGGCAAGCGCGTGCGCAAACTCATCAGCCCCGCCGTCGACCTGCTGGCGGGCATCCCTTCTATCATCTATGGCTTCTTTGGCATGATCATCATTCGTCCGTTTATCGCGCAGCTGACCGGTGGTCTTGGCTTTGGCGCACTGACGGCGTGGTTCGTGCTCGCCATCATGATCGTTCCCACCATTACCACGCTTACCATCGATGCCCTCAATTCCATTCCCATGGGCATTCGCGAGGCATCGTATGCCATGGGTGCCACCAAGTGGCAGACCATCTATAAGGTCGTGCTACCTGCCGCCAAGCTGGGTATCGTTGATGCCATCGTGCTGGGTATGGGCCGTGCCATCGGTGAGACCATGGCCGTGCTCATGGTCGTGGGTAACGCTCCGGTCATCCCGGACAGCATCTCGAGCCCCATCTCGACGCTTACGAGTCAGATCGCGCTCGACATGAGCTACTCCTCGGGCCTACATCGTTCGGCGCTGTTTGGCATGGGTGTGGTCCTGTTTATCATCTCCGCCGCACTGGTGGGTATTGTCCGTCTGCTTTCCAAGAAGAAGAGGGGGTAGGCTATGTCCGATTCCGTTGACACGACGGTCGATACGACCTCGTCGCGCGAGCGCATCAAGCGTGCCCTTTCCCACGGCAAGAAGGGTCGCATTAACAAAGACCTGTCCAACAAGATCATGCTCGGCGTGTTCCGTGCCGCGGCATACATCACCACGCTGGTGCTGGTCGCTATCATCGCCTACGTGGTCATTAACGGCCTGCCGCATATCTCGCTCGACTTTATCTTCGGTTGGCCCCAGGGCGTCAACGCCGAGGGTGGAATTTGGCCCACGATCGTCTCGACCGTCTATGTGACGGCGCTCGCCATGCTTATCTGCACGCCGATCGCTGTGCTGGCAGCCGTCTATCTTGCCGAGTACGCCAAGCAGGGCAAGGTCGTCGAGCTCATTCGCTACGCTGCTGACGCTTTGGCCTCGGTGCCCTCCATCGTTATGGGCCTGTTTGGCTACGCCTTGTTTGTCGAGGCCATGGGCCTGGGTCTTTCGATGGTCTCTGCCGCTCTGGCACTCGCGCTCTTGATGCTTCCCATCGTCATGCGCACCACCGAAGAGGCCATTCGCGCCGTCCCGCGCTATATCCGTTGGGGCGCGTACGGCCTGGGCGCCACCAAGTGGCAGGTTGTCTCCAAGATTGTGCTTCCTTCTGCCTTTGGCCGTATTGCCACGGGCATTGTCCTTGCCATCGGCCGTGCCATTGGCGAGACCGCCGTGGTGCTCTACACCATGGGCCAGGCCATCAATCTACCTATCTCGCCGCTCGATTCCGGCCGCCCCATGACCGTTCACCTGTACCTGCTTGCCAACGACGGCATCAACATGAACGCAGCCTACGGCACCGCGCTCTTGCTGATGGTGATCATTCTGGCCTTCAACCTGTTTGCGCGCTTCCTGTCGCGCAAGCGTCGCTAGTTAAGGAGTCCCATGTCCGTTTATCAGTCCGCTCCCACGCTGGAGCAAGCGGCCATTACGGCCAAGGATTTCAACTTTTGGTACGGTGACTTTCATGCGCTGACGGGGCTCGACCTCAACATCGCTAAAAACGCCATCACCTCCTTCATTGGCCCTTCGGGCTGCGGTAAGTCGACGTTTTTGCGCTGCATCAACCGCATGAATGATCTTATCGAGGGTACGCGCGTCGAGGGCACCATGACGCTCGACGGCAACGATATCTATGCCGAGGGCGTCGACCCGGTCGACCTCCGTCGCCGCGTGGGCATGATTTTTCAGCAGCCCAACCCGTTTCCCAAATCCATCTACGAGAATGTCGCCTTTGGCCCTCGTCTGCAGGGCGTGACTAGCAAAAGCGACCTCGATGACATCGTGGAAGAATCGCTCAAGCGCGCCAACCTCTGGAAAGAGGTATCCAATCAGCTCAACAAGGATGGTTTGGCGCTCTCGGGCGGTCAGCAGCAGCGTCTGTGCATCGCGCGCGTGCTTGCGGTGCAACCCGATGTCCTTCTGATGGACGAGCCCTGCTCCGCCATCGACCCCACGTCCGTCTCTAAGGTCGAGGATCTGATGGCCGAGCTGGCGCCCGAGATGACGATCATCATCGTCACGCATTCAATGCAGCAGGCAGCTCGTATCAGCGACTACACCGCATTCTTCTTGCAGGAAGTTGCCGGCGAGCCCGCCACGCTCATCGAGTATGGTCAAACCGACGCGATCTTCACCAGCCCGGTGGACTCGCGGACGGAAGACTATATCACCGGCCGCTTTGGCTGATCGGTGCGACTAGTCCCAAGCCGATCGGACCTGGTCCGGTGCGTATTCACTGTGCGGGCTGCATGACCGCACCCAACTGATTGGAGTGAACCATGCGCAAACTGTTTTCCCGTCAGCTCGTCGAGGCCCGTCACGAGATGCTGAGCATCTATGAGGCCGTCGATCTGGCTCTCCACGATGCCGTGAAGGCCTATGTGACCGACGACCGCAAGCTCGCCACCAAGACCAAGAAGCGCACGCTTTCGATTGACGCGCGCTGCGCCAACCTGGAGGCCGTCTGCTACAACCTGATCGCCACGCAGTCACCGGTCGCCTCCGACTTCCGCCTGCTTCAGACGATCATCTACGTCGACTTTAACCTGCAGCGCATGACCGATAAGGTCCGTCAGATCTGCCGTGCCACGCGTCATATGATCAAGGCCGACATCTCGCTGCCCAAGGAGCTTGTCGGTACGGTTGAGGCCGAGGCTGAGGCCGTCTACCAGGTGCTGGGCTCTTCGCTTTCTGCGCTCGTCACCAATGATATGTCCATCATCTGCAACCTGGCCGTCGAGGACGAGCCAGTGCACGCTGCCTACGAGAAGTTCTTCCGCACCTTTAACCGTATGGATACGGGCGACTTTATGGACGACGACAGCAACTATGACGACCTGCGCCGCGCCATCATGGTTTCGCGCTACCTCGATCGCATCGCTTCCATTTCCATCGATGCCGCTTGCCGTCTGACCTTCCTGTTGACTGGTCAGCGTATGAACGCCGGCGATATCGCCCGCACTGATGAGGACGAGCTCGAGAGCATGCGCGTGCCTTCGGGCGAGGGTGTTATCATGAGGCCCGCCGTCGACGCGCGCTACGTTGCCAAGGTGCCCGCCAACGAGGTCAGCGAGGGTCTTCGCTACCTGCTCGATCATCTTGAGGACGAGGACGATGGCGAGGACGACGAGGAGTAAGTAGCCCCGTTCGTCGAAAGATTGTAAATACCTAAGTGAGCGCGGCCTTGCACATGCGGGGCCGCGCTCTTGCGTTAGCATGGGACTACTTGTTTGGCTGTCAGCGGAGGCGATTGGCAATGGATAACTATTTGGATTTGATGCGCGCTCGCCGCGAGCAGATTCTGGAACGTTTTTATGCGGCGCTCGATCGCGCGGGCCGCCCCCACGACGCCGCGCGCCTCATTGCCGTGTCCAAGACCGTTGGTGTCGATGAGACTGTTGCTGCCATCCAGGCGGGGTATCGCCATTTTGCCGAGAACCGCCCGCAGGAGCTGGTTCGCAAGCTCACGGGTCTGGCGGAGCATCCGGAGCTGCCCGAGGTGCGCTTCGATATGATCGGCAACCTGCAGACCAATAAGATCAATGCGTTGCTGGGCTCAGCCGAGCTGATTCACTCGGTGGGTTCGCTGCATCTGGCACAGGCGATCTCGAGCCGTGCTGTCCGCAAGATTGAGGCAGGCGAGCTCGCCGGCCCCCAGCGTGTGCTCATCGAGGTCAATGTGAGTGGTGAGGAGTCGAAGGGAGGCTTTTCGCCCGATGAGATTCGCGCCGCCGCGGGTGAGCTTGCGGAACTTGAGGGAATTTGCGTACAGGGGCTTATGACTATGGCGCCCCGGGGGAATAAGGATGTGGCACGCCGCACCTTTGCGGGGCTTCGTGAGCTGAGGGATGAGCTGGAGGCGGCGCATCCCGATTTGAACCTGCCTGAGCTTTCCTGCGGCATGAGCGAGGACTTTGAGCCTGCCCTTGAGGAGGGCTCTACGCTCGTTCGCCTGGGCAGGGTAGTATTTAGCCCGGAGTTTGCAGTAAAATAAGGCTCTGAAGTGCGCACTGATTATCGGGGCGCCTGCACTAAACCGCGAGAGGACACAACCATGGGCTTCCTTGACGAGATTAAAAATAAGATGCACCTGGGCGGCCAGCAGGGTTACGACCAGGGTTATGGCCAGGACGACGACTACGGCTACGATGACGGCTATGACGATAGTTATCAGGGCAACGGCTACGGCGGTGCTTCGGGCGAGGGCTTCTACACCCAAGACGAGCCGAGCAACGGCCTGCTTGGTCAGACGCGCCGCGGTGAAGCTGAGTCGGTTGCCGTGTATACGCGCTCCGGTCAGCTGGTCGGCGATGACTCCCGCCATGCCACGACGTATAACCCGCCTTCGCGCTCGCAGGACAGTGTTGCGAGCGGTTATCGTCCTGGTGCCTATGACACGCCGTCGAGCTACGCCGAGAACACCCGCGCCCGTGCCGCCGCTGCACCCGCGCCTGCACCGAGCGATGCCTCGGCCTATGCGAGCAATATCATCAACGCCACGCCGCAACTGCCGGCCTATGTCCTGCGCCCCGAGAGCTATGACGACGTGGAGACCGTGGTGCGCCGCGTTCGCACCAAGCAGCCTGTCGCACTGATTTTTGTGGGCGTACGCACCGAAGTTGCCAAGCGCGTCTTGGACTTCTCTTACGGCTTTGCCTGCGGTCTGGGCGCCACGGTCAAGGAGGTAGGCGACCGCGTGTTCATGGTGCTGCCCGCCGGTTGCGAGGTCAAGGATTCGGACCTCAAGAAGCTTCGTACCGACGGCTACCTTAAGTAAAGACAAGACGAGGAGATTCCCATCAACATCTACACTATCGTCCAGCTGGTCAACACGCTGTTCAACTTCTATTCCACGCTCATTGTCGTCTACTGCTTTATGACGTGGATTCCCATGAAGCAGGGTGGTTTACTTCAGGATATTGCTGCGGTGCTCGATAGCGTGTGCGGTCCGTGGCTCAACCTGTTCCGTCGTTTCATTCCGCCGATGGGCGGTATCGATTTTTCGCCGGTCGTTGCGATTATTGCGTTGCAGTTGGTGCAGAGGCTGGTTCTGCAGCTTCTTATAGGTATACTCGTATAGAACTGACTTTGTAACTTACGTCGGGCGTGTAGCGCCGAGGCGATGAAAAAGGAGACTTGTTATGGCTATTACCCCTGCAGACATCCAGGCTCAGACTTTCTCTGAGGCCAAGCGTGGCTACGATCCTGCCGAGGTTGACGTCTTCTTGGAGACGCTGTCCTCCGAGGTTGACGCTATGCTCGCTAAGATCGTCGACCTTAAGGGTCGTCTGACTGCTACCGAGCAGCAGCTTGCCGATGCACAGGCTCAGCTTGCCCAGGCTCAGGATGCCACCGCCCAGGCCGTTCCCGCCGCCCCCGTGGCTGCTCCCGCCCCTGACTTCTCCGCTCAGGAGCGCCAGATTTCCGCTGCGCTGATCGCTGCCCAGCAGACCGCTGAGACCATCGTCAACGATGCCAACGAGAACGCTGAGCGTATCCGCAACGAGGCTGACGCCAAGGCCCGCGAGGTTATCCGCCAGGCTCTGACCGAAAAGCAGGCCGAGCTCGAGGAAATCGACCGTCTGAAGGCTTCCCGCGAGGAGTTCAAGGCCGAGTATCTCAAGCTCATCCAGCACTTTATGGACGACGCCCAGAACTCCTTCCCGGCCGACCTCATGGCCTCCACGCCGGTCGGTTCTGCCGCTTCTCCCGCGGTGACCGTTCCCGCCGCCGAGCCGCTGCCCGTCGCCGATCCAGTTGTCCCCGTGGCCGATCCCTTTGCCCCGATCGACAACTTTGCTGCCGACGACCTGGACTAACATTCGGCCTACAATTTAGTGCCTAGAAAGGACCCGCAGCTTGCGGGTCCTTTTTTATGACTGTGCCGGGGTGCGTAACATAAAAAACCGAGCCCTGCACATAGTGGCGCAGAACTCGGCGAACGGGTGAGCGGTCAAGGGTAGGTTTTAAGGCATGTCCCAAAAATCTACTTGAGGAGGAAGTCGGAGAGGGGAATGGTGCGGGCCTCGCGATGCTCGGGGTCTGCGATGTGGTCGGCAGGATAGCCACAGACGAGCATGTGATAGGGATAGACACCCTCGGGCAGGTTGAACTGCTCGCGGGCTAGCTCGGGCTTAAAATGGCACACCCAGCACGTTCCTAGACCCTGCTCCTCGGCTTCCATCAGCATCTGATCGCAAACAATCGAGGTGTCGATAGCGCTGGAGTTTATCTGGTCATAGGGGCGCACCCAAGCGTCTTCGGTAACGCTACAAATGAGGAAGACAAGCGGAGCCCCAAAGATAGACCCATCACGAGCAAACCGAGGCTGACAAGCAGCAGCCTTCTCCAGAAGCTCGGGCGTATCCAACACTATCACACGGGTTGGATGATTATTACAAGCAGAAGGAGCAATCCGCCCAGCCTCAACAATGGCATCCACCACAGCTTGCTCAACAGAACGATTCTCAAACTCGCGACAAGAATACCGAGACCGAGCCAGATCCAAATAAGACATACAAGCCCTCCTAAAATTAAAAATCAAACAAACCAAAAGTAACCCAAAGAGTACCCAAAGCAGCAATCAGCCAAACGCTCATCAAGGGCCAAAGTGTCCGAACGGGTACCAAAGGTCCCTTCAGCCAAACCCCCATCGCGCTAAATCTATCAGCCAAAGTTCCCAATGGTGGTGCATAAGGGAGCGGGCCCGGCCACTAATAACCTTTTGAACGACTCTGCTTGCAGCCGGAGTGAAAAAGGTTATTAGTGGCCGGGCCCGCGACCGGTGGGACATGTACCCCCAATTAACTGTTCTTCATGACAATCGAATCCACGACATCGGCCACATTCTCGCAGCAGTCGGCGCAGTACTCCAGGAAGGCGTACACGTCACGCCAAGCGATGACCTCGAGCGGGTCCTTGCCGTTAACGTGCAGGTTACGCATGGCGTTGATATAGAGCTCGTCGGCCTCGGACTCGATGGTGTTGATCTGGATGACGAGCTCGCGCAGCGTTTTGGACTTGCGGTAGTTAGGCAGCTCGACCATCAGGTCTTTCATGGCGCGGCAGGCGTCGGTCACCTTGTGGGCGATCACGATGGCATCGGGATGGATGCTCTGGATGTTGGTGAAGTAGACGCGCTGCACGACGCCCTCGATGCGGTCGAGCACGGTGTCGAGCGAGCAGCTCATCAGGTCCAGATCCTCGCGCTCAAGCGGGGTGATAAAGGCGGTGAGCAGGGCGTCCTCAAGCTCATGGTGCTTCTTGTCGGCCGCATGCTCGATCGCATGCATCTTGTCGAGCATATCGTGAATCTTTGCGGGATCGAAGTTCTCGAAAATCTTGGTAAGCAGCTCGGCGGCCTGGACGGCGAGGTCGGCGCAGGCGACGTAGTTGTCAAAGTAGAACGAATCGGGTTTCTTTGCCATGAGTGGGTCCTTTCGAGGCGAAGACGGGTGGGCGAGGTGTTACGGTCCGGATGGACGTTCGGTTTGACTAGAGGAACATCATGAACAGCTTGGCCATGACAAAGCTGATGAGTCCGCAGGCGGGGAAGGTGAAGAACCAGGTGAACATCATGTCCTTGACGACGCCGAAGTTGATGGCCGAGAGGCGTTTGACGGCACCGACGCCCATGATGGCGCAGGTCTTGATGTGCGTGGAGGACACGGGGATGCCGGTAAGGGTGGCAAGCAGCAGGTTCGCGGCGCCCGCCAGGTCGGCGGAGAAGCCCTGGTACTTTTCGAGCTTGACCATGCTCTGGCCAACGGACTTGATGATGCGCTCGCCGCCCACGCTGGTGCCGATGCCCATGGTGGCCGAGCATAGCAGCATAATCCAGATGGGGATGCCGGCATCGCCGACGCTCGTCTGGCCGCTGGCAAAGGCCACGCCTAAAAAGAGCACGCCGATGAACTTCTGTCCATCCTGCGCGCCGTGCATAAAGCTCATGGCCGCAGCGCTCGCGATCTGAGCGTATTTAAAGAAGACATTGGCACGTCGCCTGTTGGCGGCGGCGAAAAGAATCGAGACGAGCTTGCACAGGACCCAGCCCATGACAAAGCCCAGGCCGATGGAGAGCGCCAGGCCGTAGATGACCTTCATCCACTCGTGGACGTTGACGCTGCTCGCACCGCCGAGGGCGATGGCGGCACCGGTCAGGCCGGCGATAAGGCTGTGGCTTTGCGAGGTGGGGATGCCAAAACGCGACGCTGTGGCGCCGTAGACGACGATGGAGAACAGCGCCGCGCACAGACAGGCGAGCGCCATGGTGCTGTTTCCGCCAAAGTCGACAATATGGGAGATGGTGTTGGCGACGCTCGCGTTAAAGTGCGTCATGATGAGCACGCCAAGGAAGTTGAATGCGGCACTCATGAGAATAGCGGCGCGGGCGGGCATGCAACGCGTAGTGACGCAGGTCGCGATGGCGTTGGGTGCGTCGGTCCATCCATTGACGAAGATGGCGCCGAGCGCGAGGATCACGGTGACGGCAAGGACTGGGTTCGACACAAGTTGGCCGAGGAAGGTTGAGAACGTTACGTCCATATATGGGCTTTCTCGAAGTTTGCAGGCACGTTACAGAAACATGATAAATCGTATCACCTCCTGCGGGTTTCTTTACCGAGTTCTGATGGGAGCAGTGAATTTTTTGGCACTAAAAATGAATATTAGCCCTGTTGACCGTGGGTGTTCTTTTTGCTAACACACCATGAGGACACGTGCGCGCGCCCCAACACCCCAAAACCACAGCCTGTTCGCTTTACAACATGCAAACATGCGTTCGATAATAGGAGGCATGGAATATCGACAGACAGACGGCAAAACTCGGCGCGTGCACAAGCAGTATGTGGACGTCGTGGCTCGCATTCTCGCGGGCGGACAGGTTGTGCCGGTTACCGTCTGCTGGGTTGACGGTCGCTGCTTTACGATTGACGAGATTGTCTCGTCCACCGGTTTTGGCCTGACGGTTCACGGCATTCGTGCGGCGACTTATAAGGTTCGTTTTGGCGGACATGCGACCGAACTGTATCTGGAAGAACAGGCACGCGAGCGACCGGATGGCTCGCAGACTCATCTGATGCGTTGGTGGGTGTGGGCGTTCGACCGAACACTCGAGAGCGAGCGCCGCAGGTAAGAACGCGTGGCGTTCGGGTACAATGGCAGGAAACTTGTCAGCTACGGCGCCGTCGCGGTGCTTTTTGAAAGGACGAAATTATGAACGATATCCAGGGCTATCAGAATGGCCCCATCGAGACCGGCGCAAGCCGTGCCAAGGAGATGTCGCCGCGCGCGTACAACCTTGTCATGTCTGCTCTGATCTTTTTGGGCTTTTGCGCCATGGGCGCCGGTGTTTACTTTACGAGCACCATGTCGTTTGCGCGCATGATGATGAGCGGCGCCGCTTTGCCGCTGGTCTTTGGCTCATTTATTTTGACCATCGTCGGCATGGTCATGATGTCGGCTGCTGCCAGCAAACAGTCCGTGGGCCTGTCACTCGTGGGCTACGTGGTCTTTGCGAGCACCTTTGGCCTGACGGCGTCGTTTGGTCTTGCCAACTACGACCTGCCTACCATTAACACCGCCTTTATCGCCACGGCCGCCATCACCTTTGTCTTTGGTGCGCTGGGCGTGACCTTCCCCAAGTTCTTCCAGCGTGTGTATGGCATTGGTTTTGGCATCCTGCTTGCCACGATTCTGGTCGAGATCGTGCTGATGTTCATGGGCGTTTCGCAGTCCATCACCGACCTGATCGTGATCGTGGTGTTCGCCGGCTTCATCGGCTACGACACCTATGTGGCAACGACGGTGCCGCCCACGCTGCCCAACGCCGTGCTCATGGCATCCAACCTGTTCGTGGACATTATCAACGTGTTCCTGCGCATTCTGAACATCCTCGGCCGTCGCGATTAAAGCGCGGCATTGCGATGCTTCCTGCCGGACACGGTAAAACGATGCGAAAGGCGGTCCTTCGGGGCCGTCTTTTTTGTGCGCGGCGGGGTATCATGGATGGGAAAAGCCGATAGCGGCAGCGACAGGAAAGGTGGCCACGTATGGCAGACGTCGACAACAGGAACCGTAACCGCAGGTCCAACCGAGCGGGTCAGCCCAATCCCAAGCGCGAGGCCCGTGCCAAGGCCGCCGAGCGTCACGTGGCAACTGTGTCCGAAGCGTGCGCCAAGGATATCGAGCGTTCGCTTGCCGGTGTTCGCGAGTTTGACGGTATGCCTGCCGGCTTTGTCGCGGCGATGAAGGCCAAGGTTCAGAGTGCTGTGGCCCCCGAAGAGCAGGTCGCCGAGGACGTCGAGAACGCGGAGACTGCCGAGGTCGAGGCAGCGCCCGAGACCGAGGCGGCGCCCGAGCCCGTCGAGGAGCCTGCCGAGGAAATCGCCGAAGCTGAGTCCGCGCCTGCTGAGGAGCCCGCTCCGGTCCTGCCCGAGGTCACTGTGCTTGATGCCTCCGCCACGCAGGCAATCCTCGATAACGGTCGCGGCTATGCGCAGTTCTGCGACATGGCCGTGCTCGCCTTTGCCTCGTTTACCAATCCGGGCGGTGGATATATTCAGGGTTATCTGGGCCAGGAGGCCACGCTGTGCGCCGATTCGTATCTGTACAACGTTCTCGATAGGCAGCGTAAGTGGTACGGCGAGAACCGTCGCCGCAACATCAACTGCGAGCTCTATCGTAACCGTGCCCTAGTGGTGCCTGCGGTGCGCTTCGACCGCAACCACGTGCATGCATACGCCGACGTGATCGTGGCCGCCGCGCCCAACGTTAAGCGCGCCCGCCAGGAGTATCGCGTGAGCGACGATGCTCTGCTGGATGCCCTGCGCGACCGCATTCGCTTTGTGCTCGCCATCTGCGACGAGTTGGGTCGCGAGAAGCTCGTGCTGGGCGCATGGGGCTGCGACAACAACGGCTTTGATGCCGAGGCCGTGGCCGAGCTCTTCCGCAAGGAGCTCGCATCGGGCGACTTCAAGGTCAAGCAGGTCTTCTTTGCCGTGCCCTCTACGCGCTGGGACGAGGACTTCGCCAAATTCGAGCACGTGCTGGCAAACTTCCCCGAGCGAAACGAGGAGTCCTATGCTCAGGTTGCCGCCCGCGCCGCAGCCGCCCGTGCCGCCGAGCAGGCTCAGGCCGCTGCCGAGGATGACGAGGATGACGACGACTGGCGCAAGTACCTGTAAACGGTGCTCGTGATGCGATATACCGAGCCGACGGGAGAGGCTGCTCCTGTCGGCTTTTTATTGAGTGGGGAGCTTACGATGAAAAACGTTCTGTGCTTTGGTGACAGCAACACCTATGGTTACGATCCGGCGGGCATGCGCGACGGTACCGCGGTGCGCTATGCGCAGGATGTGCGCTGGTGTGGCGTGGTCCAACGTGACTTAGGCGAGGGCTGGCATGTAATTGAAGAAGGCCTCAACGGCCGCACGACGGTACGCGACGACATGTGCCATCTGGACACTAACCTCAACGGCATTCGCGCGCTTCCGATGCTGCTCGAGGCCCATAAGCCGCTGGACGCCATTGTGATCATGCTGGGCACCAACGACTGTAAGACGGTCTTTAACGTGACAGCTTCCGATATCGCCCGTGGCGCCATGGCGCTGATTCGCGCCGTCCGCGCGTTTCCGTGGACCGACGCTGCGCCTTGCCCGCGCATCCTGCTGATGGCTCCTATCAAGATCAAGCCGCAGATCGCCGATGTATATATGACCGATTTTGACGAGCGTTCCGTCGAGGCATCTGAACATTTTGGCGAGTACTATGCGCACGTGGCCGAGCAGTTTGGCTGCGACTTTTTGAATGCCGCCGAGTTTGCCGAGCCGGGCGATATCGACTATCTGCATATGATGCCCGAAAGCCACGAGAGCTTGGGACATGCCGTGGCAGCCAAGCTCCAAGAGATGCTCGGTGAGTAGCGCGACCCCAAGCCACCGCAAAGGGGACAGGCACCTTTGTGGTGGTTTTGCCCGGGTAAACGAACGGATTGGCTGCCATATGGGCATGGACGAGCTCATCGACCTCTTTGCCGAGGGCGATGAGCTCGTCTCCAATACCGCTTTTGAGGATTTGGATCTTGCCTACGACGTGGCGAACGGCGCGACCTTCGATGGCGTTGTGTTCCGATCTTGCGAGTTCGATAGCGTTGACTGGAGCGGCTCGACGTTTCGCGACGTGGTGTTTCGCGGTTGCCGCTTTATCCGCTGCAACATGGAAGGCTGCTGGCTCAGCCGCTGTGACTTCGTTGACTGCTCGGCACCGGGACTCAACTTGCTCAAGGCGCGCCTGTCGAGCGTGTCGTTTGGATCGTGCGATTTGAGCTATGCGAACCTTTCGGAGGGACGCATTGGCCCTATGACAGCATGCGATACACGTCTGAGAGAGGCTGCGTTTCAGGGTGCCAAGCTGGTTCAGATACGCCTGGATGGCTGTGACCTGACGCGTGTTGATGTGTTCAAGACGTCGCTTTCCGGCGTTGATGTGTCGCGCTGTACATTTGCAGCGCCCGTTGTTTCGGGCGATTACCATGAGTTGCGTGGCTTGACGGTCAATGCCGAGCAGGCGCTGGCACTCTCGGGTTTGTTGGGAATTCAACTCGCCGACGAATAGGCGCTCTGGTCCTTTGCTCGACCGCTATCTAAAATCAAACCGTCGCAACATTTAATGATTTTTTGCGTTTGCACGATTTTCATCGAATGTTGCGACGGTTTTTGGTGCAAGGTAGCCTGTCTCTTTTTGGCAGGTTACTGGCTATTTAGTACTGCCACAACTAACTGCGTGCCATCTACCTGCGGCTTTGCGGGGGAATATCCTAACTTATCCCAAGCGCGTCGAGGGCGGCGCGGACGACCTGCTCGGCGGTGGGGCGGATATAGTGCCGTCCCGACACGCCGGGGAGGGCGTGGCCCATCAGCATCTCTATGAGGTCCCACGGCAGGCGAAGCTCGACCTCCGCTATCGTACGCCACGAGTTGCGGAGGTTTGACCACGGGATGTGCTCGATGCCGCGGGCGGCGCAGAGTTTCCGCCAGCGGTCGTTGCAAATGCTGCGGTTCATGGGCAGCCCGTCGCCCCGGTCGCTCAGCCACTCGCGGCCCTCGGCGGCGCGGGCGGCCGCTATCTCGACGAGGCGGTCGGCGGCCTGCGGCAGGATCACGACGGTGCGCGCGGACTTGGCGGTCTTGAGGGCGCCCACCGGCTCGGTGCCGGACTGCTGCATCTGGCGGCAGATGTCGGCGGAGGCGAGGACGGTGCCGCTACGCTCCCAGCGCAGTACCTCCTCGGTGCGCACGCCCAGCGACTCGCCCGAGCGGCAGGAGCCGAAGCACGCGAGGATGAACGCGGGCTCCAGGGGGTTGCCGCGCAGTGCGTCGAGGACGCCCAGGGCCTCGTCGAGGGTGTAGACGCGCTTTGAGCGCTC
Organism: uncultured Collinsella sp.; assembly: GCA_959602645.1. Taxonomy (GTDB): domain Bacteria; phylum Actinomycetota; class Coriobacteriia; order Coriobacteriales; family Coriobacteriaceae; genus Collinsella. The sequence goes on from CAUGTZ010000007.1 coordinate 51,024, forward strand.
GCGGGTCTTGCGGGTGGGCATGGTGTACCTGACGCTGGCGGCGAACGGGTCGAGCGGCAGGCGGATGAAGGTCGAGACGCAGGCGTAGACCTTGCGCAGGGTGAGCAGGGCGGTATCGGCGGTGGCGGCGGGAAGTGTCAGCAGCCAGTCCTGCAGCTCGACGGCGCGCAGCTGGTCGACGGGCATTGCGCCCCAGCGGGGTCCGACGTAGTTTCTCCACGAGCGCAGCACGAGGTCGCGGGTGTTGGGGGCGAGCGTCCCCGCCTCGACCTGTGCGGCCATCTTGGGGACGAGCCACGTCTCGTAGGCCTTGGCTATGGTGGGCACGGGCGCGTCGTCGGCGTGCTCGACGTGGATGCGGTCGAGTTCCGCGCACGCCTCGCGGTAGGTGCCGTACACGGTCTTGGTCTTGCGCCTGCGGCCTTGCGGCGTGTTCTGCATCCAGCGCAGGACGTACTTCTTGCCGCGCCTCATCTCGGTCACGGAGCCCCAGACGCGGCGGCGCTGCTTCTTTGTCATATAATCAGATCCGTTCAGATCGCGGGCTTATTCTCCGTTTCGCCCGGTTCTGACTCCGGCCCCGTCTCACGTTCCAAAGTGCAGGGGCCGTCTCCTTAGTCTCGGGGCCGCGGCATCAGCCTGCGGTCCCGAGATTTTTTGCTTTCATGGGCATCACCTCCCTAGATGTAGACGCATGGAATCTCGCCCTACGTTCGCGGTGTAGAGAACGGCGTCGGCGGTGTAGCCGAGTCTTTAGGCGAGCGGGTGGAAAATGCCCCTCTCGCGCAACTTCTCGCTCGTCCGGTACTGTTCGGCGTCGGGCACGCTGTGGAACTCGACGGTCTTGTCGTAGTTCGCCTTGACGACCTCCTCGATCTCATCGAGCGACACGCGGAAGAACTCCCTGCGCTGGTTGACTATGTTCACCTTCCTGTCCTCGAAGGCCCGGTGCAGCGCCGCCTCGAGCTTCGGGGCGTCATCGCAGAAGATGAGCGCGTGCACGTCGAAATTGAACGGGACGGACGCGTCTCCGAGCTCGCGGATGCGGTCCATCGGCTCAAGGCGCCTCGTCATCCCGATCTTGTAGACGCCCTCACCGAATGAGCCGATGTTTGAGATTACGTATACGAAGCCTGCCTTCTGGTTCGCCTCTCGGTAATCGACATCCGACACTGCCCTGTCCACGTCGTCGAGCTTCGCCTTGAGCTCCGCGGCCTTCTCCTCGAGATCGGCGCGCTCGTCGTCGCCGGCATCCTTCAGGCGTGCCGAGATGTCCTTGTACGCCTTGAGGTACTGGGAGCGCTCCTTCTCGAGCTTCTTGCGCTCGGCCGCTATCTCGCGCTCGAGCTTCCGGGCCTCGCGCTCCTGCTCGCGGGCCTCGCGCAGCGCCTCCTTCTCCTCCTCTTTCTCCTGTGCGAACTCGAAGGCCAGCTGGACCTCCTCCTGCTTGAGGAGGACGTATGCGGCGGGGATGGATATGCCGAGGGTCTTGCCGTTGCGGTTGATGGCTGCGGCCGACTTCTCGATTCTCTCGAGCGAGCGCTCGACGTTGGTCGCCTTGACTTTGCGCACGATTTCGTCGCACTCGCCGTTGTACGCCATCATGAGCAGCTTCGAGATTTCGCGGACCATCGCCTTGCCCTTCGAGGCGCTGCCGTTGACCGTCCAGGACGTCTTGTCCGCGGCCTTGCTGAAGCTCTTGACGGCCTCCTTCTGTTTCCTGCGGCATCGGTCGAGGGCGTCCTTGTAGTGAGTCGAGTCGGCGAAGTCGAAGCGTGGGCGGTACAGGCCGAACTCCTCGACCAGCAGCTCGTCATCGAGGACGCGCGACTTGGACTCCTTTTCCTTGACGATGGCATCCAGTTTGCCGTTCTGCTTCTCCAGCTTCTCGAGCGAGGCCTTCTCCTCCTCGATTTTCTTCCTGAGGTCCTCGGCCTCGCGCCTGAGCCTATCCGCGTCCGCCATCTCCGGCGTGAGCATGGACTCGAGCTCCTCTACCCGCTGCTTGTACTCGGTCGCCTTGAACATGTCCCTGAAAGCCATCGGTTCGCCTTTCTGTCTCTAATACCTCTTGACCTCGCTGGCCTGGTGCCACTTGACGACGCCGCGGAAGCTCACGCTGGCGTTCTCCGGATCGTCGAACACTATGTCGGTGTAGCCGTCCTCGTAGCTGTCCGGCGACAGCACGAGGGTCGACGCCCCGCGGTAGTAGCTTCTAAGGATCATCTCGCCGTTGTACTCGGCCGCCACGGCGTCGCCGTTGCGCGGTTCGCACCTGGGGGAGAGTAGTGCGTTCTCGCCGTCGGCAAACCTGCGATTCATGCATGAGCCGCGCACGCGCATGAGGTAGGCGTCCGGATCGTTGACGCGCTCGAGGACTGAGATCGGCACGTCAGCGACCTCGTCGGGACCGAATTCATCGGTGAACTCGCCTGCGTGCCCGGCGACGAGCACGGGCAGAGTCACGTACTGGGCGCCGTTGGGGCGCACGGGCTCCGGGGTCTCGCCCATGAGTTCGGCGACCGTGGTATCGAAGAGGTCGGCGAGTTGCTCAAGCCGGTACATTCTCGGTTGAGATTTGCCCGACTCCCACGATGCAACGGCGGCCTTGGTGACCTTCGGGTTGAGTCTGTTTCCGACGTCCTCCTGGTTCCAATTACGCGCCTCACGCAGGGCTCTTACTCGGTTTGCGAAACTCATGGACCCTCCTTTGGTTAAACGTAATTTAATTCTAATTAAAGAAAAATTGATTTATAGATAATTTTAAGTTGACCCGCGGTCAAATAAGGTTTAACCTTTAGTCAACGAAAGGAGGAGCACATGCAAAGCTTGCAGGAGTACCGAGAGGCAGGCGTCGAGCGTTTCCAAAAGAAGAACATCGCCGCAGCTCTTGGAATCTCTTTACCTGCATACGACGCTCTCGAGAACGACCAGGAGCACCGTATGAACCCTGCCAGAGCAAAGGCGCTCGGGGAACACTTCGGAGTTGACCCGACTATTTTTTTAGCTGAGAAGTCAAATTAGATTTGACCAGACGAAACGGAGAAACCATGAACGAGAACTACATCGACATCGAGCTGGGCGGCTGGAACGTCCCCGAGGCCATCACGGTCGAGGCCGAGCCCGCCGAGGCCCGCGACTTTTCCGACTTCGAGCTGTAGGGGAGGGCGACATGGGAGACGTGGAGATGCGCCGCGAGAACATCAGGTACGAGGCGCGCGGGAAGTCCTTCGAGATCGAGTGCCCGCAGGGCTTCTCGGGCATCGAGGCCATCGTCTGCTGGTGCGACGCCGGGGGCGGCTGGCACCGCGAGGCCTTCGAGTCGTTCCTCGACGCCCGCGGGCGCCTGGACGGGCTGCTGCGCGGCGAGGCGGTCATGGCCTACGTCCAGCGCACGGTCTGCATGAGCACCGCCGACGCCATCGACCCCGGCATCCAGCCGGTTGAGGTCGGCCTCGCCGCGGGCGAGTGGGTCGAGTACCAGCTGCAGAAGGGGCGTGGGCAGTGATGGGGAAGTAGGTCGGCTCCTACGCCGAGACGGGCCGTAATTAGATTTGACCAAACGAAAAGGAGAAAGACATGATTCAACTGATTATCGGAGCGGGTCTGGGACTCGGCGGCGTGGCCGCCGCCGTCGCCATCAAGCGGTATAACGAGGCCGAGCGCGAGAAGGCCGCCGGGCCCGCGGACCATTGGGGCAAAAAGTACGAGGCCCGCATCGTCTCGCCCGCGTGCGCCCTGCCCCTCATCCTGGTAGGTACCGTCATCGCCGCCTCCGCCTGCCTCTACACGCAGGACACCGGCGAGGTCTGCGTCATCCGCAACCTCGGCGGCTCGCTCGCCGGCTCGACCTCCGAGGCCGGTTTCCACGCCAAGGCCCCCTGGCAGGACGTCGTGACCTACGACGTCCGCAACAACCTCATCAACTTCTACGGGGACACCGACTACGAGGTGGACGGCGGCTCCTACGAGGGCAAGCAGGTCTCCATCAACGACAAGTCGGGCGCCAGCGCCAACATCGACATCCAGGTCAACTACTCGCTCAACCCCGACGCCGCGCTCAGCCTCTACAGCGAGTACGGCACGCAGGAGAGCTTCGTGGAGAAGTACATCTCCAACGACGTCCGCGCCGTCACCCGCGAGGTCTCGGGCGGCTTCGACACGGTGACGATGCTCACCGACCGCTCCCAGTTCACCAAGGCCGTCCAGAAGGCCCTCACCGAGAAGTGGAAGGGCATAGGCCTCACGGTCGAGCAGGTGAGCGTGCAGGACGTCCGCTACCCGAAGAACATCACCAAGAGCTACAGCGAGGCGCAGGCGGCCGAGGTCGCCAAGCAGAAGGCCCAGAACGAGCAGGAGACGGCCAAGGTCCAGGCCGAGACCAAGAAGATCGAGGCCCAGGGCGAGGCGGACGCGAACGCGGTCCTCGCGAACTCGCTCAACGACCAGGTCATCCAGCAGCACTACATCGACGCGCTCAAGAGCATCGGCAAGGACGGCAACCTCGTCGTCGTGCCCGAGGGCTCCCAGCCGATCGTGGGCACGAAGTAGGGGCGGCGGCGATGTTGAACCTTATCCATGCGGCCGTCCGGGTCTTCCTCGACGTTCTCGCGGTCGCGTTCGTGCTAGAGCACGCCCGCGAGCTTCATGAGAAACATCGCGAGATCAACGACGCGCCCAAGCAGGTCGCAGGCGTCGTTGATGAACCCGGCGAGGACGATCGCGGCGCTGATGCGAGGGTGCCGCTCGACCCAGTCGACGAGCCGCACGAGTAGGGGGCCCGCTGGTCGGACGTGCTTCGGGCGATATGTCTGCTGTCTACGAATCATGGCTCGAAGCCTACCGCGCGGGTAACGCGGTCACACGGGTATTGCCGCTCAGGCAACCCGCGGGCCGTCCCCGGGGCGGCACCGTAGCCCCGCGGCTCTCCGATAACCATAGCCGCGGGGACGTTCCCTACCGGTGCCGTGCCGGGGGCGAGGCCCCGAAAGCAAGCAACAAAAAAGGAGCCGCCCGGTGTGGAAAGCGGGGACGGCTCCCTGACCTGAAAGGAGGTCACTCATGGATTCTAGCAGAGCCAAAACGTTCCAGCAGATGGCCGACGAGCTTGGCATCAGGCACAAGCTGATGTACACGCTGCGCGAGGCGTCGAGGGTGACGGGGGTGCCCTACGACACGCTGCGCATCGAGTGCAAGGCTGGCCGCCTGCGCTCGCAGCTACCCGAGGGGCGCAAGGTGGGGCGCATGGTGCGCCCGGAATGGGTGGAGCAGTGGATCGAGGAGGGAACGCATGGCATCGAGGCTGCTTAGGTGCGCTGGGTACATCGCGCTCCTGTTCGCGGTGTACGCGCTCATGCCGTACGTCCTGCGGGCGATGCTGCTCGCGGCGGACGGCATCCGCGTCGTGCTCGGAATGGGGTCGGTGCTGTGATCGGAAGGAACTTCGCATTCACCGTCCCGTTCGTGGCCGGCAAGCTTCGCCACAGGCTCGACCGACGCCACGCGCGGATGTACACGCCCACCGAGACCATCCGCAACGAGGCCGCCATCCGCGACGCGGCGCTCAAGGCCATGCGGGAGGCGTACCCGGGTCTCAAGGGGATGCTGTTCCCGTTCAGGGTCCCCGTCGCGGTGCGCATCGACGCGTACGGCCCGCTGCCGAAGTCGAGGCCGAAGAGCATTACGTCGGAGCCTTACATGTTCAAGCCGGACGCGGACAACATAGCCAAGCTGGTGCTGGACGGGATGAACGGGGCGGTCTGGGGTGACGACAACCAGGTGGTCGAGCTCCATGTCGTCAAGTGGCCCCGCCGGCGCGGCATCGAGCCGCACATGGACATACGGGTCTACCGCGGCTGGTTCGCAGGCACCATGGAGAAGAAGAGAAACGGAGATTAAGCAATGGAGTACATGCACATAGACGTCCAAGTCGGTGGCGATGCGTTCGAGGTGCTGGACGAGTTCGCCACGAACCTTATCTGCCTCGCAGACGAGGATGGCGCCGAGATAGGGAAGAGGGGCGTGAAGCCAGCGTGCCTGCGAGGCATCGCCTACGGGCTTCTGTACAGCGTGAAGCTGCTGGGAGCCGATTCGCAGGACCCCGAGGTCTACGACTCCATTGTCGGCAGCGCCGGCCGCATGGAGCGCATCTACAAGCTGAACGGGCCGCGCGGCGTATTCGCCGAGCTGGCGGGCGTGGACATCGAGAAGGTCGAGATCAATGACGAAGGGGTGACCATCAATGAGTAACGGGATCATCGAGTTCAAGGACGATGCGGGCATGCCCGTCAAGTTCACCTCGCAGGACATCCGCGAGCGCCTGTGCCCGAACGCGACCGAAAGCGAGCTGGCGCTGTGCGTGGAGCTTTGCAACCGCCAGCACCTGAACCCGTTCACCAAGGAGGTGTACCTGGTCAAGTACGGCAGCGCCCCGGCGAGCATCATCACGAGCTATCAGGTGTTCAACCGCCGCGCCAACCGTCAGGAGAGCTACGGCGGCATCAAGAGCGGCGTCGTGGTGATGCGCGAAGGGCAGATCGTCAAGAAGCGCGGCAGCGCCGTCTACAAGCAGGTGGGCGAGCAGCTGCTCGGCGGCTGGGCCGAGGTGCAGTTCAAGGACGGCAAGGAGCCGGCCTACGTGGAGCTGGCGCTTAGCGACTACAACACCGGTAAGAGCAACTGGGCGAAGATGCCGGGCGTCATGATCGAGAAGTGCGCCAAGGCCGGCGCGTGGCGCCTGGCCTACCCCGACGAGTTCGGCGGGATGTACACGGGCGAGGAGATGGACCAGAAGGTCGAACGCGACATGCGCGCCGACACTCAGGCCGTCGAGGCCGAGAGCGTCGAGCCCGTGGCCGACCTGCAGCCCGTGCGCGACCTGTTCAAGCCGTTCATGGCGGCGACCGCGCTTGACAGCGCCGGGGCCATGGCTGCCATCTGCGCCGCCGTGGGCTGCACGTCGGGCTCAATGCACGACATGACGCTCATGCAGGCGCGCCGCGCGGCCTCGTGGATGGAGGAGGAGATCGCGGCCCGCAAGGCGCAACCCGAGCCCGCCGCACCCGAGCCGGAGCCCGTGCCCGTCTATGAGCCCGCGCCCGCCGAGTACGCGACCGACGACGACCTGCTGGGAGGCTTCTAATGGCAGACGAGGTTTTGGCGGTCGAGGCCGTGCCGCTCGAGGAGGACTTCGACACGCTGGTGGCGTCTCTCGCCATCGACGACACGCTCGAGGACAAGCTGGCAAAGCTCAAGAAGAACGTGGACGAGAAGCTGGCGGACTACGTGAACGTCAAGCGCATCGAGAAGGACGAGGACTTCAAGGCGGCGAAGAAGTACCGCGCGGCGGTCAACGACGTGAAGAAGCCCATCGAGGCGCAGCGCAAGGCCGCGAAGAAGAAGTACAGCGACCTGCTCAAGACGTTCGACGAGACCATAGGCGAGATCACGGCGCCAATCGACAAGCTCTCCGATGAGTACAAGGCCGAGATCGACCGCTACGACGGCGAGTGCAGGGCCCGCCGCCTCACCGCGCTCAAGGGCCACTACTGCGACCTCGCGGGCGAGATGGGGCCGCTGGTGCCATACGAGCGCATCGCCGACGACAAGTGGCTCAACGCGAGCTTCGGCGAGGTCAAGGCCAAGAACATCATCGAGCGCCGCGTGGGCGAGCTGCTGCACCAGTTCAAGTTCGTCAACGGCCTCGACTACGCGGACGAGTCCGAGAAGGCGTGGGCCGTCGCGTGGTGGGCGAGGACCCTGCCGGCGGACTCGGGCGAGGTGGCGGCTGCGGTCGCCGCGCACCGCGAGGAGGTCGCCAATGCCGCCGCGCTCGCGGCGACCTACGAGCAGGCGATGGCGCCCGCACCGGAGCCCGAGCCGGAGCCCGCGCCGCTGCCGCCCGACCCCGAGCCGCTGCCCGACGAGCAGCCCGAGCCTGAGCCGCCCTTGGGCGTGCCGAGGTGCGTGCGGGTGGTCCCGTCGCGCCCCGAGCCGGATGTGGCCGAGGATGCGGCCCCAGCACCGCAGAGGGGCTACCGCGTTGTCATCGAGTGCGCCACGGCAGACGAGCTGCGCCGCGTGAGGGCCGTCATGGTCGACAACGGCATTCACGGATACGTCGAGAGGATGTAGGACATGGAGGAGAAGAACCTACCGCCGCTCCGGACGCCGGAGCAGCGCAAGGAGGCGATGGCGAAGGCCGTCCACACGCGCCGCGAGCGCGCCGCGTTCAAGGCCGCCTGCAAGGCGGGCAACATCCCGCCCGAGGCGGCCATCGAGGCGCCCATCGCGCAGAGGCTCAAGGTCGAGGAGTTCGCCCGCTCGTTCCCGGGCATCGGCACGGTCAAGGCGAAGGTGATCGTCAAGGCGCTTGACATCCCCGATGGTCGCCGCGTGAGCGGCCTGGGGTACATGCAGGGGCCGCGCCTTGTCGCGTTTATCAAGAACAACATGACCGCGAAGGAGGACGGGCAGTGAGCATCAACCGAGTGAACATCAGCGGCAACCTGACCCGCGACCCCGAGCTGCGCGCCACCGCCGGCGGGACGCAGGTCCTGTCCTTCGGCGTGGCGGTAAACGACCGCCGCCGCAACGCGCAGACGGGCGAGTGGGAGGACTACCCCAACTTCGTCGACTGCACGATGTTCGGCAACCGCGCCGAGGCCGTTGGCCGTTTCCTCGCCAAGGGGATGAAGGTCGCCATCGATGGCAAGCTGCGCTACAGCTCTTGGGAGCGCGACGGCCAGAATCGCTCGAAGCTCGAGGTTATCGTCGACGAGATCGAGGTCATGGTGCGCCGTGAGGGGCAGACGCAGGCCCAGCCGCAGCAGAGCCTCGCGGACACGGTGCCCGTGCAGCCCCGGGCGCAGGCCGCGCCGCAGTGGAGCGCCCAGCAGGCCTGCGCCGCGGTCCCGCAGTCCGAGTTCTACGACGAGGACGTGCCGTTCTGATGAGGCACGTACCCGACATCATCCGCGACCACTGGGAGGCTGCCCTGTTCGCCGCCTCCTTCTCCGCGGGTTTCCTGTTCTTCTCTTCGCTTCTGTGGGGGTGGTTCTGATGGCCAAGGACTTCACGGTTTTCGCCGACTCGATAGCCGAGCTTTACGACGATTACGACCCGAGCGACCCCGAGGACATGAGGGAGCGCATGATGCTCGCGGACGCGGTGCTCATGTACGGCCTCCACGGGGTCGAGATCGAGTTGCCCAAGAACGTCAAGAGGGCCTTCAAGGGACTCAAGAACGCCATCGACAACTCCAAGGAAAGGCGAGAGCAGGCCAAGAAAGGCGGCAGGCCCCGCAAGGCCAAGGCAGAGCCGGAGCCTGAACCCAAGCCTGAGCAAAAACCCGAAACCGAGGTTTCCGAAAGCGAAAACCCAGGTTTTGAAAACGCGAAACCTAGGTTTTCAGAACCAGAAACCGAGGTTTCCGAAAGCGAAAACCCTAACCTAGCCTGTCCTAGCCTAGCTTTACCTAGCCTAGCTTGTGTTGATGGTACGCGCGGCGGCGACGCCGACGGCTTCGCTCCGCCGACCCTGGACGAGTGCCGCGCGTACTTCGCCGCCAACTGCATCAGCGGCGACCCCGACAAGTTCTGGGCGCACTACGAGTCGCAGGGTTGGATCCGCTCGAACGGGATGCCCGTGACCTCGCTCAAGGCCGCGGCGATGCTGTGGAACGGCAACCAGAAGCGCCGCGACGCCGAGGCACATGCCAGCGGCAAGCCGACCGATGCCGAGATTCAAGCCGCCACGTTCAAGCCGACGAGGACGCCCGAGCAGACGAGGGCGGAACTCGAGCGCAGGTGGCGCGAGGAACACCCGGGCATCGACCCGGCGAAAGTGAAGGCCCCGAGGGGGACGACCGCCGACCCTGTGGCGCTCAAGGCGTACCAGGACGCGCGGCGCCTGCTGGACGCGAGGGCCGCGTGCGAGAGGAGGGCGTCATGAGTTTGGACGTCGAGAGGAGCGAGAACGTGGGCAGACCCGATGGGTTCGCCGACATCTACGACGACGAGCCGGGCGGAGCCCGCTGCGAGACGTGCGGGTTCTGCGCCGTGAGCGAGACGGCCATGGCGGCGTCGGGCGAGGGGCGCAAGCGCTACACGTGCATGCGCTGCCCCGACTTCGTGCACATCACGCAGGGGCTCGCGAGGTGCAACTACTGGGAGGTGCGCCATGAGGGATGAGTCGTTGGACATGCGAGGGGGCAACGTGCTCGTGTGCCGCCAGTGCGGCAGGCGGTTCCGTGCAAGGGGCGCCCGCCAGCGGTACTGCTGCGGCTGGTGCGAGAACGTGGCTCACAGGAACGAGAGCAGGCGGCCCGTGGACGTGTACCTCGGGACGAGGAGCGAGGCGGGCCGAGAGGTCAACGCCATGAGGGCCGCGCTAGCTGAGGGGAGACGAATCTGATGGAGACTTTGGAACAGATCAAGGCGGATGCGGTCGAGGTGTTCCATTTCGACCGCGAGTGCAGGCCGCAGGACAGGGCGCACGCCTACCTGGGGAAGTACCGCGTCAGGCGCGGCTACAACGACACGGCGATGCAGGTCGCGGTGACCGACATGATCGAGCGCGCCTACGAGGCGGGAAGGGCGGAGGTCGCCGACGCGAACCTCGTGCAGAACCTGCGCCGCCAGCTGACGAGCATCGAGGCGACCGTCGGGGATGCCATCGACCTGCTCGACGAGAGTGTAGGGGGGGCGGACTGCGATGAGTGACTCGAGGGTCGGCGGCTACCCGATGGGGGTGACCGATGCCGCCATCGAGCGCCACTTCGGCGGGGCCTGCGAGCCTCGGATGTGCGGGAACTGCAGGCACTTCTGCGGCAGCGACATCCACGTCGACTACGGCTACTGCCACCTCGAGTTCGAGCGCGCCTACGACGCGGAGGCGCCTGACCGCAAGGAAGGGTTCTGGCGCCTGGCGAAGTGGGCCGTGGCGTGGCTCATGGAGAACCTGCTGTACTGCGAGGACGAGTGCGGCGAGTGCCGCGACTATGAGGAGGTTGAGTGATGAGCGTCGAATTGCCAAAGGACGCCGAGGGTCGTGAGATTCCGCTTGATACCGTGGCGCTGTTCAACCGTGTCGGGAACGTATACAGCATCGTGCGCTGGACATTCACCACGGACTTTGATTTGAGTGACGGATGGTCGAACAAATGGCGTGCGATTACCGACCGTGGATTTGCACTCGACCCAGCACTCGTGTACCTCACCACGCCCGAGCCCGACACATGGGAGAAATTGGAGGATGACTTGGACAGGTGCATCGAGGCAGACGACCTTTGTTCGTACCACAACCCGTCCGGAGTTTGTTTCAAATGCATCTTGGACGGCGACGGCCCATGTCATGGTGACTCGTATGCGCTAAAGGACATCAAGGAGCGCATCCGCAAGCTGAGGGGTGAGGACTGATGTGCGACTACTGCAGAGGCTACGACGGCCTCGATGCTGCCGAGGGCGGTCCGGACGAGATTCTCATCCGCTGGATGCTCAACGGATACCCGGTGATCATAGTCGACCACCCTCATGACAACTATGGAAGCTGGAGCATCCCGATCAGTTTCTGCCCGTTCTGCGGGCGCAAGCTGGAGAAGATGGACGAATGATTACCAATTTGAGGATGATGACAAATGAATAAGCGAGCGATGATTTCGCAGCCTATGGCTGGTAAGACAGACGAGGAAATCGCGGAGACGAGGGATAAGGCGCACACCAAGCTGCGCGAGATGGGCTACGAGTTCGTAAACACCCTGTTCACCGACGAATGGTACAGCGACGAGGCCATGGAGGAGCGCGGCGTGGTGCAGGTCCCGCTCTGCTATCTCGCGAAATCTCTTGAGAACATGAGCCTGTGCCATGCGGCCTACTTCTGCAAAGGCTGGGAAAACGCACGCGGATGCCGCATCGAGCATGATGCCGCCGTCGCGTACGGGCTTGAGGTGCTGTATGAGGATTAGCGATGAAGAGCGCCGCGAGGTGGCCGAGAATTTGCGAAACCTTACAATCGGCCGCTTCATCCAGTACAAGGAGCAGTTCTTCGACGAGCTTGCCGAGGTGGTGGTCGGCTTCGAGGACTACCACGACTTCAATGTTGTCCTCGAAAAGCTCGCCGACCTCATCGACCCGAAAGGTGGAGACGAATGATTACCGACGAGAAGCGCCGCGAGAGGGCTAAGAACCTGCGAGATATGATCAGCGCTAGGAACTATGGGATACCGGGGATGTTCGGTTCCTTCGTCGATGTCGACGATTTACTTTCGGAACTACTAGACCGTCGAGCGTATGACAGCGAGAAGGCCATTAATGCCGTGGAAGCACTCGACATTGCAGACCTAATCGACCGTCCGACGTGCCACCTTATCGAGGACGAGGACGGGCGCACAGCCTGTTCTGAGTGTGGGTGCACTGCGCTATACCTACTGGATGCAACTTACTGCCCTGATTGCGGGTCGATAATCGAGCGCCGTGCGTGAGGTAGTCCCCGGCGCTTGGTATGGTAGCCGAAGCAAACCGAGCGCGAGGGGGTATGCGAATGGCGTGTAGGCCACCTGTAGGAGATGGGCCAAAAGGCCCATCTACAAAGTCAACACATCATCCTTTGGCGAGGGAGTGGGCGCTCCGCAAGGGGCGCTCCTCCTATGTGCTTTGGTCGGACGAGATGGTGCGCGCCATGCAGGCGCACCCGGAGCGGACGGCAGCGGAGATCGCGGCGGAGCTGAGGGTGACGCCGAGCGCCGTGAGGCACGCGCGACAGCGCTACGGGCGTTTCCCGCCGAGGGCGGACGGTCTGTGCATCGTATGCGACGCGCGGCCCGTGTTCACGACCTCGGCGCAGGCCAAGGCGTGGAGGCTCTGCAAGGGATGCTATCTGGAGGAGCGAAAGAGGCGGCTCGAGGAGGAGGCGGAGAGCAACCGCATCCGCCAGGCCGTGCACAGACGGCAGAAGCTGGACGGAGACGCCTGAGAGGCTGGCCGAGGCAATCGGAATCAAGCCGACCAAGGTCGAGTAGCCGAAAGGCCCCGGGAAACCGGGGCCTTTTCTTTAAACGTTACCCCCTTTTTACGCTTGTGGGCAAACGCACGCGCTTGTCCACGTGCGTAAAAAGGGGGGAACGTTCGCGTTTCCATAGGGCTATCTACCAGCGGAAACGTGATTTTGTGGCGGGAAAAGGGCGTGAAAAACTGACCAAGGAGGGCATCGAGGATGCCCTCCGCCTGTGCCGCGTCGGCATGACCGACAAGGACATCGCCGCATATCTCGGGGTGGCCCCCGAGACATACAGCCGCTGGATCAACCACCCCAGAACTGACAATCAACGTCAACTGTGTCAAGCCATGAAAAAGGGCGAGGTCGAGCGCAAGGCGACGCTCGTGGGCCGCATCATGGATGCGAGCGACGACAGCTGGCAGGCTGCGGCGTGGCTTTTGGAGCGCAAGTACCCGCAGGAGTTCGCCAAGGCGCAGCGCGTCATGGACACCACCGACAGCGCCGTGCTGAAGGCCGCCAAGGAGCTCGTGCTGTCCGTGCCGTCCTCAATCGGCGGGGACGAGTAGCCGATGCCGCTCACGAGGATGCAGCGCGAGTACCTCGCCAACTGCACGCACCGCTACAACGTGAAGTGCGGGGCGACGGGCTCGGGCAAGAGCTACGTCGACATAGCCGTGACCATACCGCAGAGGCTTCTCGCCATGAGGGGCGAGGGGCTGGCGGTGATGATCGGGAACACCCGCTCGACGCTCGAGCGCAACATCCTCGAGCCGATGCGCTCACTCTACAGCGAGGACGTCGTCAGCCAGATCGGGCGGGACAACACGGCCCAGATATTCGGGCGCAAGGTCTACTGCCTCGGGGCGGACAAGAAGACAAGCGTATCCAAGATTCAGGGCGCCACGTTCGAGTGGGTCTACGGCGACGAGGTCGCCACGTGGAGCGAAGACGTTTTCCAGATGCTCAAGAGCCGCCTGCGCTGCGAACACAGCCGCTTCGACGGCACCTGCAACCCCGACAGCCCCAACCACTGGTTCAAACGGTTCCTCGACGGCGACAGCGACATCTATAGGCAGGACTACACGATCTGGGACGGCGCGCTGGCACCGGACGTCATCGAGGCCCTCATCAAGGACTACGGCAGCGGCGTGTACTACGACCGCTACATCTTGGGCAAGTGGACGCTGGCCGAGGGCCTGGTCTACCCCGACTGGGAGGGCGCGCTGGAGAGCCGGTATACGGGCAGCGCCGCCAAGTACGCGGTGTCTTGCGACTACGGCACGCAGAACGCCTTCGCGGCGCTTCTGTGGGCATTTGACGGCAAGGTGTGGCACGTGGTGGACGAGTACCGCTACTCGGGCCGCGACACGGGGCACCAGAAGACGGACGCCGACTATGTGGCCGACATGGCCGACTTCGTGCGCGGGCTGAGCAAGCCGCCCAAGTTCATCATCGACCCGAGCGCCACGAGCTTCATCGCCGCGATGCGGCAGGCCGGGTTCAAGACCAAGAATGGGCGCAACGACGTTGCGGACGGCATACGAGAGACGGATGTGTGCCTGGGCAACGGCACGGTGCGCATCTCCGACGCCTGCGCGGGGCTGATAGGCGAGCTCGGCGGCTACTGCTGGGACGCCAAGGCGGACGGCGACAAGCCTGTCAAGGTCGAGGACCACAGCTGCGATGCGCTCCGTTACGGCGTGGCAACACTGCGCATGTACAAGCCTGCGAAACGGCAGGTAAACCCATTTTTTGAAGGGAGGTAGCGGCTTGTCTAAGGGGCCTTTGGTGACCGATGGCGACCTCAAGGCGGCGGCGTCGGCGACGGCGTTCGCGGCAGATGCCATCGAGCGGCACATGTCGAGCGAGATGTACCGCAACGCCGTCACCGCGAACGAGTACTACCGCCAGCACAACGTCACGATCAACCGTTTCGTGCAGAAGATCTACTCGTGCTCCGGTGCCGAGGCCGAGGACTTCACGGCCTCGAAGCTGAGGCTGGCGAGTAACCTGTTCAAGCGACTAAACGTCCAGCGCTGCACGTACTCGCTCGGTAAGGGCGTGAGCTTCGTGGACGTCTCGGCGGGCGGCAAGGACACGACCAAGGAGGGGCTTGGCGACCGCTTCGACGACGATGTCATGGAGATGGGGCTCAAGGCGCTCATCCACGGTGTGTCATTCCCGTTTTGGAACCTCGACCACATCGACGTGTTCACCGCCGATGAGTTCTGTCCGGTGTGGGACGAGTACTCGGGGGCGCTATACGCCGGCGTGAGGTTCTGGCGGCTCGACTCCGACCACCCGTGGCATGCGACCCTCTACGAGCAGGACGGCTACACTGAGATGGTGTCGGGCGGCAGCGGCTTCGACTTCGAGGTGGCCGAGGCCAAGCGCGCCTACAAGGTCACGTATCGGGAGATACCGGCGGACGGGATGAAGCTGGCCGTCGATGCGGAAAACTACTCCCGCCTGCCCATCGTGGCGGTCTGGGGCAGCGACGCGCACCAGAGCACGCTCGTCGGCATGCGCGAGAGCATCGACGCCTACGACCTCATCAAGAGCGGCCTGGTGAACGACACGCGCGACTGCGCGCAGATCTACTGGCTCATCAACGGAGCCGGCGGCATGGACGACAGGGACCTCGACCTGTGGCGGGCGAAGCTCAAGCTGACTCACGTGGCCGAGGTCGACGCCGAGCAGGGGCAGTCCGTGACGCCGTACACGCAGGAGGTGCCCGTCGAGGGCCGCCGCGAGACGCTGGCGCAGATCAAGGCCGACATCTACGAGGACTTCGGCGCGCTGGACGTCCACACCATCGCGGCGGGGGCGACCAACGACCATATCGACGCGGCATACCAGCCGATGGACGAGGAGGCCGCCGAGTTTGAGCGCCACATCCGCGAGGGTATCATGGACATCCTCGCATTGCAGGGCATCGAGGACACGCCCGTGTTCACGCACACTCGCATCAGCAACACCAAGGAGCAGGTCGAGACCGTGTGCCTGGAGGCCGAGTATCTGGACGACGAGACGATCCTGCGAAAGCTGCCGAACATCACGCCCGACGAGAGGGCGAAGATTTTGGAGCGAAAGCAGCGGGAGCAGGAGGAGCGCATGGCAGCGCTGCCGCCCGCCCTGGCGGCGAACGCGAAGGGTGCCCAGGAGGGCGACGAGGACGACGAGGATGAGGAAGGTGATGAGTGATGGCGGCATTGCAGGTGCTTGACGGCGAGCTGTGGCAGTGGGACACCGGGCGCGAGGTCGAGGTTGTCGGCTGCGAGCAGGTGCATTTCGCCAAGTCGACCACGGGGACGTGCTACACGGTCGAGGTCGCCGGCAACAAGGCGAAGGTTCCCGACGAGCTGCTCCAGGCGGCGGGTCGCGTGTACGCATGGGCCTACATCACGGACGAGGCATACGGCGGGCGCACGCGCATCGAGGCGCTCTGGGACGTAAAGAGGCGAGCCAAGCCCGCCGAGTACATCTACGAGCCGAGCGACCAGCGCACCATCAAGGACGCAGAGACGGCGCGAGACGAGGCCAAGGCCGCGCAGAAGGCGGCGGAGGCCGCACGCGACAGGGCCGTCGCCGCCGAGGTCAAGGGGGCACGCGCCACGACGCTCGCCTCGGGCTCGGAGGCAACGGCGACGATGGAGAACAACGTGCTGGTCGTCGGCGTGCCGAAGGGCGACGCGCTGAGATACAGCGACCTCACCGCCGATCAGATCGCGGAGCTCAAGAAGCCCGCAACGGACGCGGCGGCTGGCGTGAACAAGGTCAACAACGAGTTCAAGCAGCTCAAGGCTTCTGTCGAGACGGCGGAGAAGGGCCGCGCCGACGCCGAGGTCGTGCGCAAGAAGAAAGAGACCGAGCGCGGGCAGAACGAGACGGAGCGCAAGGAGGCGGAGACGGGACGCAAGACCGCCGAGCAGAAGCGCGAGCAGGATTCGACCAAGGCCCTCGCCGACGCGCAGGCGGCGCTCAAGGACGCCAAGACGGCAGCCCTGAACTACCAGTCGATTATCGACTCGGCGGCTGCGGTTACGGCCTTGGGACTCAAGAAGGTAAACGGCAAGATTTGCCAAATGCGAAAGGTAGGTGCCTAAATGGCCGATACGCAGGCAGCCGAGCAGGCAACCGAGGGGTTCGAGTACGCGGACCCGCTGGCATCGGATAAGGCGGTGTGGGCGCTGGTCGGCGCGGTGAAGAACCTTGGCGACCAGAAGACGCTCGAGCGCGACGCCTCGACCGGGCGCTATAAGAACGAGACCGTCGCCGCGATGGTCGACAAGCACAAGACGGGGCTGGTGTACACGTTCCTCATCCCGGCGGGCAGCCCCACCGACATCCAGCCCATGAGCGCTGCCGCGAAGCGCGTGGCCTCCACCGAGTTCGTGCCCGCGACGGCGACGAGCGCGGCTGTCGACCCGTTCGACGCCGAGGGCGGCCCGTGGTTCCACGTGTCCGCCAACGCCGGTGCCGACGCCGACGGCGTGCCGTGGGTCGAGGCTATCGACGGCGTCGACTACGGCTTCTCGCGCGTGGACAACGGACACGGCAACAACGTCTACGAGATCGCGCCGGTCGTGTGGCAGGCGGTCGAGGTGCTGACGAACGGCAACCTGCTCGTCTCGTGGTCCGACAGCCGATTCAGCGGCTCGCAGCCGAACCCCAAGGCGTTGCTGCCGGACGGCACGCTGCGACCGTACATGCTGACGCCGACGTATCCCATGAGCATCGACGCCGACGGGCGCCCGCGTTCCGTCTCGGGCGCGAAGGTCGCCAACCGAGTGACCTCGCACGACTCGCTCATCGACCTGTGCAAGACGGCGACCACGGGCTACTCGGGAATGTCGGCCTACGACCAGTGGTACGTCAACTTCCACCAGCTGACCAAGACGCTGTGCAAGTCCTCCCAGGTGGACTTCCCGGGCTGCACCGACTTCAACGTGCAGATTCACCCGGCAATCGCCGAGACGGGCGTCACGCGCGTGGTCGTCACCGCCGAGCAGGCGGCGAAGATTCCCGTGGGCGCGTCGCTGATGTACGGCACCGACACGGGCACCACGTGCCCAGACCGAGGCGCCGCGGCGGCGTACGACGTGTTCGACGGTGCCGTTGTCGGTGGCAAGGAGACGCTCGCAGACGGCAACGTGGCGCTTCTCATGGACGTCACCAAGGCGTTCGACACGACCGTGAACACATGGCTCCAGAGTGCGCCGTGGTGCACGGGCAACACCGATGCCCTCGTTGGCGACGGCCAGGTGGCGAAGGACGGCAAGCATCCGTTCAAGGTCGGCGGCGTCGAGACGGGACTGGGCCTGTGGGAGTTCATGGGCGATACGCTCTTCGTCTCCGACGGCACGGGCTTCGGCATCGCGGTCAACCCCGACACTCGCAATGAGAAGAAGAACGCCGTGGCGGACGGGGTGACCCCGACGGCGGCGTGCATGCCGACGGCGGATGGCTACATGCTCGACATCCAGTTCGTCAACGGCCTCATCTTGGGAAAGGGGCTCGGCGGCTCGGCGACGACCGGTGTCGGTGACTACTTCTACTTCGACACCTCCGGAGGTAAGGTCAAGGGCACAATCCGTCTGGTTCTGTTCCTCGGCCCCCTGTGGTACGGCTCGGTTGCCGGTCTTCGTTACGCGATCTCGTGGTGCTGGTCCGGTTGGGCCTCTTGGTGCTTCGTCTCCCGGCTTTCTGCTACGGGCCGTAGCCGGGGGTGAATCAGGGCGTAGCCCTGAGAGGGGGCTGGCCCCCTCCTAACCCCAAACAGGGATTCACGGTGAGGGCGGCGCTGGTTTCTGGTTCAGTTCCTCGGCAACCTGAGGAACGGCTCGAATGCCGGTCTTCGTTACGCGAACTCGAGGAACAGGTCCGGTAGGGCCACTTGGAACTTCGTCTCCCGGCAATCTGTCTATAAATCTCTACTCGCACCGTGTCTACCGCGCCCGCCGCTTTCTGGCGGGACGCGGCTCAGCCTGACTCCTTTGAGTGAAATTTGTCCGCAAGGCTCACGGGCTGGTAGCCGCAAGGCGAACGCTCGTATGACAGACAGAAAGAGCTTTGATCTATGAAAACCTACTGCAAGGGCCTCGAGTTCACGCGCGGAAGCGTCGTCGAGGCCCTGCACCGATGGAAGAAAAGCGACTCCGGCAAGGAGAACGGCTGGCGCGTCGCCGACGAATACGGCACCGAGACGGCGTTCGTCGACCGCATCTGGCTAGAGCTCTCGACCGAGACGCTGACGTTCGAGCCCATCCGAACCTATCTGAAACACGACCCGAACAGCGGCAAGCTGCGCGAGATAAGCGTCGAGAGCATCAAGCGGCAGGTGTGCAACTACCTGTGCGTCGGGGCGCTCGAGCCGCTCCTTGCCGCCAAGGTCGGCTTCTGGCAGGTGTCGAGTGGCGTCAAGGGCAAGGGCGCGGCGCTGGGGATGCGCAAGCTCAGGCGCGAGGTTCACCGCTTCGCCTACCACGTACACGTCGACATCCGCAACTGCTACGGCTCAATGCAGACGGCGATAGTGGAGGGTCTGGTGGCGCGCTACGTCAAGAACAGCCAGGTCCTCTACCTGCTCCATTCGCTGCTGTCGACGATGAACGGCGTCCTTATCCTCGGCAGCTACCTGTCGCTTCGGTTGGCGGCGTTCGTGATCTCGTTCGCGTACCACGCGGTCGAGGAGGCGGCGAAGGAGCGGCGCGGCAAGCGCGTGAGGCTCGCGGGATGCCAGGTGTGGTACGCCGACGACGGCTATTTTCTCGGCAACTCAAAGCGCTCGCTCGGGAAGGCCGCGGCCATCGCCGCGCGCGTTTTGGGGCGGCTAGGATTGTCGCTGAAGCCGTGGAAGGTGAGGCGCAACGGCGCCGAGCCCATCGACTTCGCGGGCTATCGCATCTGGTGCGCCCGCGGGCGCCGGGTCGATCTGCGAAAGAGGCTCTGGAAACGACTGCGACGCGCGTTCGCGCGCTACTGGCGCAGGCGCACCGAGCGCTTGGCGAGGCGCGTGTGCTCTTACTGGGGCTGGCTGAAAACGGCCGTCATGGAGCACCAGATGAACGGTAAGCGGTGCATATTCAACGCGGCGAGGGCCGTGGGTTAGGAGGAAAAAAATGGTTGTGAAGTCGGAGCGAACGGGCGAGAGGCCCGAGACGGTCGAGATCGCGGGGACCGACGTCTGGTTGCGCCGCGGCATCGCCGAGGGCGAGCGCGAGGAGCAGGGCGGCGAGGGCGGTTCCGTCAAGGTGAAGGTGTTCACCTACGAGGAGCTGCACTTCACCGACCCGACTGGCGAGCTGACGGTCGAGGGCGCAAAGGCCGACTTTGACACCGTCTGGGCGGCACACGAGGCGGACGGCATGAGCATGGAGGAGCAGATCGCATCGCTCCAGCAGCAGGTCGCCGACTCGCAGGCGGCCCTTCTCGAGCTCGGCGACATCGTTGGAGGTGAGTAACTTGGCGAAAATCTACTACCGCGCCGTGAAAAGCGGCAAGCGCACGCTCGAGAGCGTTCCCGAGCGCTGGCGCGACGAGGTGCGCCAGATGCTAGAGGCGGACGGCGAGTAGGGAAGGGCCCCGGCTTCGGTCGGGGCCCTTTTCCGTTATGCGCGGGCGACCATGCGTGCCGACGATTGGAGGCGGCACATGGCGAAGGATAGCGCTCACGAGTTCTCAGACGCCGAGATTCGGGCGTTCGAGCGCGAGGTGGCGGGAGTGTACGGCGAGGCGAGCAAGACGGCCTACGCCAACCTCAAGCGCTATCTGGCGCAGTTCGAGGCCGACGACGAGAAGATGCGCGAGCGGCTCGAGGCCGGCGAGATCACCAAGGCGCAGTACAGGTCTTGGCGAAGCGGGAAGATCGCGGCGGGCAGGCGCTACCGAATCGTCCTCAAGCAGTGCGCCGAGGCCATGACGCACGCGAACGTCGTCGCAGCCGCCGCCATCGAGGGCAGGCTGCCAGAGGTCTACGCCGAGAACTACAACTACGGCACGTGGCAGGTCGAGAGCGCCGTTGGCGTTGACACGGCCTACGCACTGCAGGACGCCTCGACCGTTCAGAGGCTGCTCACCGACCACGACAGCTACCTGCCCAAGCCGTCCGTCAACGTCGTCAAGGACGTGGCGTGGAACCGCCGGCTCATAGCCAACCAGATCACGCAGGGCGTGCTGCTCGGCGAGTCGATACCCAAGATTGCGAAGCGCATCCAGGACGTGGCGGGGTCCAACCGCGCGGCGGCGGTGCGCTTGGCGCGGACCTCGACGACGGCGGCGGAGAACGCCGGGCGCGTCGACAGCTACAAGAGGGCCAAGGGGCTCGGCATCAATGTGCAGCAGGAATGGGTGGCGACGCTTGACCTGCGCACGCGCTCGAGCCACAGGAAGATTGACCGCGAGAAGGTCGAGGTCGGCGAGAAGTTCAGCAACGGGTGCCGCTATCCCGGCGACCCGGAGGCGCCGTATGCCGAGACGTGCAACTGCCGCTGCACGCTGGTGGCGTGCTGTGACGGACTCGACGTGCTCGACGGCGAGCGTTTCAGCCGCCTGCCCGAGGGCATGACCTACGAGGAATGGAAGGCGGGCAAGCCCGCCGTCAACGGCACCAAGCCCGCGAACCGCACCATCTCCGAGTTCATGGAAATGCCCGGAACCAAGCGCAAGCTGGATGCGGCGGGCGTGTCCAAGACCGAGGCGCGAAAGCGGCTCTCGCGGCAGCTCGAGGACTACGGCATACCGTCGAGCGGCTTCAGGAAGATGTCGGCGGGCGACCAGCAGAAGGTGCTGGACTCGGCGCTCGGCACGGTCTACGAGGGCGGCGGGAAATCGAGGGCTAAGCCGGTAGAGCACTCAATGGAGTTCGCGGTGGATATGGGGAAGATCGCGAGCAGGGACTACAGGGCAAAGGTGTCTAAAGCCGTCGGCAAAGATGCCGCGGACGGCGTACATGCGAGCATAAGACGCATCCTCAGCCACCGAGGGGGCACGAACGGCGAGGACCTTTACGCCATCGACTTGTCAACGGGCAAGACAATCACGAGCTGCGTTAACTCGACCGTCGGCAGCACCGTGGTCCCTCCGGCGAAGTTCGGCAAGAAGGTCGAGGCGGCAATCGGGGACGGTCGGCGCGTAGTGCTGCTCCACAACCACCCGGCCTCTGGCATCCCGAGCGCGGCTGACCTTTTGGCGGTTGGCGGCAAGGGCTGCGAGATGGGGATAATCGCAGCTCACGATGGAAGTATCTATACGTTCGAGAAGGTTTCCGAGCCGGATGCGTCCTATAATGTCGATGAGGTGAAGTACCTTAGAATCCAAAGGCTTTACGGCGGCAATGAGGACAGGCTGTTTCGGGCGATTGAGGAGAGGTTCGGTTTCAAGATTGAGCATCATGAATGACATACTCAACGAAGCCGTTAGCTATCTCGACGGAAGAGACGACGTCGACGCTATAGGTCACGTTCTCGATTCCAAGCCTAAAGCCGTTCAGGAGCTATGGCTTGAAGAGGCCAAATACGACGACGAGAATCGCAGGGAGTACTACGAGCTGTTTGGCCCGGATAAGTTCGAGGATGCTCTTGAGGCCGATATAGTCGAGATATTCGAAAGCGAACTAAATAACTAGCCAACAGGCCCCGCCACGGCGGGGCTTTTTTCATGCCGCGTGACCGTGCCGCGACACTGCCCGCAGAGAGATTGGGGCAGGCATGAAAGAGCTATTCACTTGCGCGAACTGCGGCGACTGCGCCGTAAAGCTGGGTTTCGGCTTCACGTTCCCGGACACCTACATCTGCACGCAGCGCGGCGACGAGGTCGAGCCCGACGACGGCTGCACGCTCGGGTGCGAGGGCGTGCCGGTGCAGGCCATCGAGGCCATCGAGGCGGACGTCAACGGCCGCGTTGGGTACGGCTGCGAGGTGCTCGACTGATGGCCTACGGGCTCGTCGGCGGCGTCGGCGACCACGGGCGGCACGGCACCCTCATCACCGAGGAGATCGTAAACGCCGCGAAGCTGGATACCGCCGAGTGCATCGAGATACGGCAGAACAACATCGAGCAGGTCGAGAAGGCCCTCCTGCGCGCCTACAAGACGGGCCTAGAGGAGATAGGCCTCGTCGCGGAGGGCTACGCCAAGGCGACGTGCCCGGTCGACACGGGCAGGTTGCGCAACTCCGTCACGCACCTACTCAAAGGCTACGACTGCTTCATCGGTACCAACGTCGAGTACGCGCCGTACGTTGAGGAGGGGACTTCCCGCATGAAGGGCAAGCACTTCCTGCGCAAGGCGGCGACGGGTCACGGCGACACGTACCGGGCGATTCTCGAGAAGCACCTGAGGGGCGGCGCGTAGGGCCGCGTTACTCCGCTTGGATACTCACCCTTGCCGCGAGGTATTGCGGCGCGGGCCCTGCCGAGGCAACAGGCTGGGACCCGCCCATTCCGAAGCAAGGGAGATTCTGTTGGCACTCACGCGAAAGATGCTCAAGGCAATGGGCATCGAGGACGAGAAGATCGACCAGATCATCGAGGAGCACGCCGAGAGCGTGGACGCGCTCAAGGCGCAGCGCGACGAGCTCAAGGAGGCCGCGGGCAAGGCGGACGGCTACAAGAAGGAGCTGGACGCGCTCAAGGCCAAGGGCGAGGGCGCGGGCGAGTACGAGGAAAAGTACAAGGCCAAGTGCAAGGAGCTCGACGACTACAAGGCCGAGGTCGAGGGCGAGAAAGCCGCAGCCGAGAAGCGCAGCCTGTACCGAGAGCTGCTCAAGTCGGCGGGCGTCGACCCCAAGCGCATCGAGACCGTTCTCAAGGTTTCCGACCTCGAGAACGTGACCGTCAAGGACGGCGCTATCGAGGGCGCGGACAAGCTCACCGAGGGCATCAAGGCCGACTGGGCCGACTTCATCGCAACCACAACCGTAAAGGGTGCCGACGTGGCCCACGCCCCCAAGGGCGAGGGCGGCAAGGACATCAACGAAATGAGCACCGCTGAGTACATGAAGTACAAGGCGGAGCAGAGAGGCTAAGGGGTTTCTATGTCGAACACCATCCTTACACCCAACATCATCGCCAACGAGGCGCTGGACGTGCTGCGAACCAACGCCGTCATGGCCAACCTCGTCCACCGCGACTACTCCTCCGAGTTCGTCGCGGGAGTGGGCGACACCATCACCGTCCGCAAGCCCGCCACCTTCGAGGCCAAGGAGTTCACCACCGAGGTCGAGGTGCAGGACGCCACGGAGGGCAAGGTTCCCGTCAAGATGGACAAGCTGCTCGACGTGACGTTCGCCGTCACGTCCAAGGAGCTGACGATGGGCATCGTCGACTTCTCCGCGCAGTTCCTCGTCCCGGCGATGCAGGCCTTCGCCGACAAGATCGACGGCTACCTGCTCGCGCTCGAGAAGGACGTCACGAACCGCGTGGACCACACCAAGGGCGCCATCGCCGTGGCGGACATCATCGCCGCCCGCAAGTTCCTCGTGGACGCCAAGGCGCCCTCCACGGAGCGCCGCTTCGTCTACGGCTCCCAGGCCGAGGCCGACCTGCTCAACACCGAGGCGTTCACCAATGCCTCCGCCGTCGGCGACAACGGCACCGCCCTCAAGGAGGCATCGCTTGGCCGCAAGTACGGCCTCGACTTCTACTGCGACCAGAACGTGCAGAAGACCACGGCGGAGACTGCCAACTACACGCCGTCCATCGCGTTCCACAAGAACGCCTTCGCGCTCGTGACCCGCCAGCTCGAGATGCCGCTCGGCGCCCCCAAGGCGTTCTCCACCTCCTACGACGGTTTCGGCCTGCGCGTCGTGCAGGGCTACGACCAGAAGACCAAGACCGATACCGTCTCCATCGACATGCTCTGCGGCGTCAAGACCCTCAGCCCCGAGCTCGCCGCCGTCATCACCGATAAGCGATAGGCGCAGAGATGCTCGAGCAGGTGCTTCTGTCGCTGCGCAACTGGTTCGTCGCCGACAAGCGCACGGGGCGCGTCCGCATCGAGGACGGCCGCCTCGTGCCGCCCGCGGCCCTCGGCCTCAAGGAGGGCCAGTACGTCCGCATCACGGGCTCGACGTTCAACGACGGGCTGCACGCGTGGCCCTACAACGGACTCACGGACGAGGAGTTCGTCGGCACCGTCTGGGCGCTCGCCATCCCGCGCGCCGTGGTCGACCTCGCTGACGAGATCGCGGCGTGGCAGACCGAGCACGCCAAGGAGCTGGACAGCCCGTACGCATCCGAGAGCTTCGGCGGCTACAGCTACACGCGCGTCGGCGGCGACGGCTCGCCCATCACGTGGCGACAGCAGTTCAAGGCGCGTCTCGACCCTTGGAGAAAGCTGTGAGCCGCCTGTGCGAGCGCATGGCGGTAGCGTGCGCGAGGCTCGTCGCAAAGACCGAGCCTGACGGCGAGGGCGGATTCAAGACCGTCCTCGCCGTAGGCGACGGCTTCACGGCGGCGATCGTGCGCGACAGCTCGACGGCCTCGCGCATCGCGGAGCACGACGGCGTGAGGAACGTCTACACCGTGACCACCGACGAGCCGCTGCGATACGGCGATCTCTTCCAGCGTGCGTTCGACGGGCAGGTATTCCGCTGCACGTCGAACGCGGACGACGGGGCCGCGCCGCGCTGCGCGTCGTTTGGCTTCGGCCAGTGCAGCGCGGAGGAGTGGGAGGTGCCGGATGGCGACTAAAGCGGCGACGCTGCAGGCGTGGCTCGAGGGCTTCGGCCTTCCCGTGTAC
Organism: uncultured Collinsella sp.; assembly: GCA_959602645.1. Taxonomy (GTDB): domain Bacteria; phylum Actinomycetota; class Coriobacteriia; order Coriobacteriales; family Coriobacteriaceae; genus Collinsella. Next base: position 76,756 of record CAUGTZ010000007.1, read on the forward strand.
CGCGACTCGGCGGTGCCGCGCAAGGCGAAGATGCCCTACATCACCTACGACCTGCCGACCGCGGCATTCGGCACGCAGTGCAACTCCGAGGTGAACCTCTGGTACCTGACCTCGTCCGAGGCCGCGCCCAACGCCAAGGCCGAGGAGGTCGCCCGGGCGCTGGGGCTCTCCGGCGTGCTGCTGCCGTGCGACGGCGGCGGCATGTGGGTGATGCAGGGCGAGCCGTTCTGCAACGCCATGGCCGACGAGGACAACGCCGTGAAGCGCCGAATCATCAACCTGACCATTGAGTACATGACCAGCTGCTAGGAGGTCATATGTCTAAGTTCACGCGCATCCCCGAGAACACGTTCAAGGAGATCGTCATCAACGCGGGCCTACTCGCCACGAATTTCAACCCCAAGACCGCAGAGGTCGCGGAGTCCGAGCTGATGGGCGCGACGAGCGGCGGAACCAGCTTCGCCGCCACGCCCAGCTTCATCGACTACGGCGAGGACATCGACAACTGCCCCGCCAACACGATGGAGCTCAAGCGCATCGACAGCATCGAGGCCAAGCTGAGCGGCACCTTCGTGACGCTGAACACCGCGCTCGGCAAGAAGCTCGCAGCCGCAGCCGACGAGACCGAGGGGAAGATCGTCCCGCGCTCCGCGCTCTCGGAGGAGGACTTCGCCGACATCTGGCTCATCGGCGACTACTCGGGCGAGAACGGCAACGGCTATATCGCCATCCGCCTCATCAACGCGCTCAACACGGGCGGCCTGCAGATCACGACGCAGAACAAGGCCAAGGGCCAGTTCGCGTTCGAGTTCACGGGCCACTACTCAATCAAGAACCCCGAGATCGTGCCCTACGAGCTGTATATCAAACAGGAGATTGGAGCCTAACCATGAAGCTGGAGAACCTTAACGCCGACGAGTTCCAGAACGCCATGTGCCTGCTGGCGGACGTTGCCGAGGACGTCATGAACGGCGAGCTCGGTGCGAAGGCAAAGGCGGCCTACGCCAAGTTCCGCGCCGATTCCGCCAAGGCCAAGGCCAAGGCGACCGCCAAGGCGAAGGGCGACCCCGAGGCCGCGAAGGCGGCCGCCACCGCCGAGGTCAACGGCCTCGCCGTGGACATGGTGGTCGGTCTTCTGCCCGACGTGCTGCGCCAGGGTGGCGAGATCAGCTACAAGCTGCTCGCCGCACTCGACGGCCAGACGCTCGAGGAGTACAAGGCCGACTTCACCGTCAAGAAGTGGGTGAACGACATCAAGGATGCCGTCGACGGTATCGACGGCATCAAGGACGTCCTGGCTCCTTTTTTTGGATAGCCGCCGAGGACCCATCTCACATATGGCTCTGTCTGGGCGAGTACGTCGGGCCACGGCGTGCTCGCCCTTTCTCTAGGTACATGGTCGCGCGGTGGCGCGAGCGGGACGAGCGGGAGGCGTTCCGCGTGTACCTGAGCGAGTCGGTGCGCCTCATGGCGCAGGGGAAGTGGCTCAAGGAGCCCTTCCTGAGCATCGTCAACGGCGGTGCGGGCGATGGGTCCGAGGCGGATGACACGCGCGGCGGCGACGAGATCGCCGCAGACATCATCGAGCGGATGGGATTGAAGGTGGTCTAGGTGAACCTTCTCGACCTGATGATTAAGGTCGGCCTCAAGGACGAGGCCAGTGGCAAGGTCGAGGGCGTGGCCTCGAAGGTCGTGGGCACGCTCGGCAAGGCCGGCGCGACCGCCGCCAAGGCGATAGGCGTTGGCGTCGCCGCCGTGGGGGCGGGCGTCGCCGCCGTCACGGGCATGAGCATGAGTGCATACGCCGCATACGAGCAGAACGTCGGCGGCATTAAGAAGATATTCGGCAACATGGGCAAGTCCCTCGAGGACTACGCCGCCATGACCGGCCAGACCGTCGAGCAGTGCTCCGGTAAGTGGGAGCAGCTCGAGCAGGCCCAGACGACGGTGCTGGCAAACGCCGACCGCGCCTACATAACGGCCGGCTTGAGCGCCAACCGGTACATGGAGCAGGTCACAGGCTTCTCGGCCTCGCTCGTTTCCTCACTGGGCGGCGACACGGTAAAGGCCGCGGAGTACGCCAACACGGCCATGGTCGACATGAGCGACAACGCGAACACCTTCGGCACGGCGATGGAGGACCTCCAGAACGCCTACCAGGGCTTCGCGAAGCAGAACTACACCATGCTCGATAACTTGAAGCTCGGGTACGGCGGAACCAAGGAGGAGATGCAGCGCCTCGTCAAGGACGCGCACGCGGTCAACTCAGCCGTGGACGAGTCGAGTCTGTCCTTCGATAACGTCGTGCTGGCCATCCACACGATGCAGGAGCAGATGCAGATCGCCGGCACGACCTCGCGCGAGGCCGCCACGACCATCGAGGGCTCCTGCAACATGGCGAAGGCCGCCTGGGAGAACTGGGTGACGGAGCTCGGCAAGGACGACGCCGATATGGGCAAGCTCACCGAGGAGCTGTTACAGTCGGTCGAGACGGCGGCATCGAACGTCGTCCCGCGCGTGGCAACCATCGTCGGCACGGCGCTGTCGCAGCTACCGAGCCTTGTCACGTCGGTCGGTCCCGTGCTCGGCCAAGCGTTTGTCGACATCTTCACTCAGGCGCTCGACAGCGCGGCTGAGGCCGTGCCCGGTCCCATGGGCGACATCCTCTCCGCCGTTTCGGACGGCGTGGACGAGATCGGCGAGCGCTTCAAGGGCCTTGGCGAGATCTGGTCGGCTGGCGACAACCCGCTCGAGTCTCTGCACCTCGCCATGGTCTACGGCCTGACGCTGCTCGAGGGCGACCTGTCCACGCTGCAGGAGAACATCACCTCATCGCTGCCCGGCATCGCCGAGGGCTTCGCCGACGTGGGCGGCGAGGTCGTTCCCAGGCTCGCCGAGGGAATCGAGATGGGGCTGTCGTTCCTCTCCGAGACGGCGGCATCGCTTATGACATCGCTCGGCGGCTACCTGTCCGAGAACCTGCCATCCATCACGGAGAGCGGCCTGCAGATTCTCACCGGCCTCTCCGAGTCCATAGCCGAGAACGCGGGCGTTCTGGCAGAGGGCGCGGCGAACCTTATCGTCGGCTTGGCGCAGGGTATCGCCGACAGCCTGCCGACGCTCATCGAGCAGGCCCCGGTCATCGTGCAGAACCTCGCCAGCGCGATCAACGACAACGCGCCGATGCTGCTCGGTGCCAGCATCCAGGCAATCGTGACGCTGGCGCTTGGCATTGTGCAGGCGATACCGACGCTCATCGCCAACATCCCGGCCATCTTCTCGGCCTTCGTCTCGGCGTGGTCGGCGCTCGACTGGCTGAGCCTCGGAAGGAACGCCATCACGTTCCTGGGCAACGGCATCACCGGCATGGCCGGCTTCGTCAGCTCGTGCGGCGCCAACATCGTGTCCGCTATCCGCGGCGCAATCCAGAACCTGCCGTCCACCCTGGCGAGCATCGGCCGCAACGGAATCAGCAGCCTGGGTTCCGCCATCCGCGGCGCGGTCGGCTTCGTGATCTCGGCGGCCTCGAGTATCGGCAGCTCCATCATGGGCGCCCTGTCCTCCATCCCGGGCCGCGTGGCCTCCATCGGCTCGCAGATCGTGCAGGGCATCGCCAACGGAATCAGCGGCGCGGCCGGCGTGGTCGTGAGCAAGATTACCGGCGTGGTCGGCGGCGCCATCGACGCTGCCAAGAACCTGCTGGGTATCCACTCGCCCTCGCGCGTGTTCCGCAAGATGTTCGGCTACGTGATGCAGGGCGCGGCCCTCGGCATCGACGACACGGCGGACGAGCCGGTGAAGTCCATGAGGTCGGCGGTGCGCAACGTCGAGAAGGCCGCCGTGTTCGGCGTGAGCGTTACCGGCGGCGGAGCATACGGGGCGACCGCCAACGGCGCCGCGGGCATCGCGGGCGGCGGAAACGTTTACAACCTCTACCTCGACGGCGACCTGCTGGGCGTCGACGGGCGCGTGGCGTCCGCGTTCAGGGCCTTCGTCGCGGCGGTGGAGCAGAGCATGGCGATGGGGGTCGCGTAGTATGGCGCAGGGAAACTGGGTTCAAGGTGGCAGTGGCTATAGAAAGTACTGCTGGTGCGCGTACGTGGACGTTGCTGAGGTCGGGCGCACGGACACCACCGTGACCTACCGCGTCACGCACGGCTACGGCACGCGCTACGCCATCGACTGCTACGCAAACGGCAGCTCGTCGGCGGGCGGCTCGTGGAACGGCTCGGTCTACTCGACGAACAACTCCGGCTGGGTGTGGGTGCAGTGCACTTCGCGCGACGTCACGCTCAACCGTGGCAACGGCGACGCCTGCAACCATACCTTCACGGGCCAGATTAACGTCACGGGCGGCTTCGGCAACGGAACGTCGAACGCCTCCAACACCGTCACGGTCCCGTGCCGTGCCTACCACACGCCGCACACGCCGAAGAACATCAGGGCGGAGCGCCTGAGCGACACCAGCGCGAAGATTAGTTGGGGCGTCGACTACACGGGCATGGACGGCGACTACCCCTGGTCGACCGTGACCGTCGGCGTGGTGAAGAACGGCCCGGGGAAGTTCACCGACGTCGGCACCGTCAGTTGGGACACCACGAGCCACACCTACAACGGCCTCGAGCCGGGCTGCATGTACATCTTCTCCGCCAAGGCGACGGGCCCCGGCGGCACGTCGGACTACGGCGTGAGCGCACCGGCGATCTACACCACGCCGACGGCGCTCGGCATGCTCGAGGCCGTCAAGGCGGAGGCGGCGAAGGTTGTGCTCAAGGGGCGCGACGCACCGGCCTTCGTCGACAGCTGGGAGTTCCAGCTCACGACCGACGGTGGAAAGACGTGGGTCGATGCGGATGTAAGCGCCTCTTGGGAGGACGAGGAGGCACCGGCGGGAACGGTGCGCTATCGTGCCCGCGCCATCAAGAGCGGCCTCAAGGGACCTTGGACCGAGTCAAACGAGGTCACGACAATATGCCCGCCGCTCGCACCGTCCATCAGGGGCGTCAGGGCGGCTTACGCCACAGGTTCGACCGCGACGCTCGAATGGGTGCCCAACCATCCGGACGGCTCGGCACAGACCTCAGCCGAGGTGCAGGTCACGACGCCGACGGGTCCCACCACCACTACGGTCGATGGCCCGGGTGCGAGCCTGAAGCTGCCGACCGGCACCAAGGGCCCCTACACCGTGCGCGTGCGCACCAAGGGCCTCGACGAGGACTGGGGCGCATGGTCGAGCGCGGCGGCATATACCGTGGCGGACGCGCCCCAGGCATTCTTCACTGACCCGGCTGCGGACGGGGCGACCCTGCGCGCGGTGCCGCATACCTTCACGTGGAAGGTGGCCGACGAGACGGGCGTCAGTCGACAGTACCTGTCTTTGTGCGACATCAGGGGCAACCTCCTGTGGAGCGGGACTGTGGACAAGGACGCGCGCTCCTTCCGCCTGGGCTATGCGCAGCACGCCTTCGTCAACCACACGGTCTACAGGGTCGTGCTCACGGTCACAGCCGGCTCGTCGCTGTCGGTCACCGCCTCGAGAGCTTTCCAGACCGACTGGGCACCGCCAGCCAAACCGTCGCTCAACGTTTTCGTCGACGATAGGCTCGGCTGCCAGCTGGCCGTATTCCCCGGCGCACCGGAGAGCGAGGACACGCCTAACACGTCCTACTTCACCGTGTCGCGCGTCCTTCCCGACGGCTCGACCCTGCAGCTCGGATCGCACCTTGCGGCGGGCGAGGGCGCGAGCGATCCGCTGCCGCCGCTCAACAGCGAGTTCGAGTACGTTGCCGTCGCGTACGCGGCGACGGGCGTGAGCGCGGCGACGAGGGTCAAAACGACCGTGGCGAGCCGCGCGGTGGCTCTCAACTGGGGAGCCGGCGCTGAGAGGTCGTGGCTCGGGCGCTATCTCAAGAAGGGCTCGAGCCGCAAGGTGACGCACGGATACAAGATGCTGCACTTCGACGACGGCGGGGAAGGGCTGCCCGTCTCGTACGGCATCAACGAGAGGGACGTCAAGGACAGCATGGACTTCCTGCTGCTCGACGAGGAGGACTACAAGTCATTCCTCGAGGTCATGAACATGGCGGGGCGCTTCTGGGTGCGCGATCTCTACGGCGAGCGGTTCCGCGCCCGCCTCAACTGTAGCGTGAAGCGTTCCGACGGCGCGTGGGTGGCTTCGTGCGATCCGACGTGGGAGACGTGGGAGGAGCCCGCCAATGGCTGATAGCTGGATAAGGCCGTTCGACGCCTCCTACGACTTCGTGCGCGTATCACGTGAGACGGGGCTCGAGCTCGACTTCGTGCGCGACATCGAGAACGGAGGCTCAATCGAGCGCAACGCGAACACGGCGCTCTACGAGACTGCATCCCTGGACTTCGCCGACAAGTTCGACGTCGGCAACGACTTCCTGCGCGTGTACCTCAACGCCACCTTCACGGACGGCAGCAAGAGGCGCGAGTGCCTCGGGACATTCATGCCGCAGGTGGACTCGGTGGACATCGACGGCGCCTACCGCGAGGGCCAGATCAACGCCTACGGCCTCCTGAAGCGGCTCAAAGACGACGACTTCGACGGGCCATACGTGATCGTTGCGGGCAGCAATCTGGTTGATGAGGCCGTCAAGATAGCCGAATCGGTCGGCCTCACCGTCTACGCCGACCCCAGCAGCCTCCTTCTGGGCAGCACCTTGGTTTTCGGCGTGGGCAGGGACAACGACGCTAAGAACAAGCTGGACGCGGTGGACCTGCTCCTCAAGGCGGCCGGGTTCCGCTCGCCGGTGACCGACCGGATGGGCAACGTGATCTACAGGCGCTACGTCGAGCCTGCCGACATGCCCATCTCGGCGGAGTTCACCGAGGGCAGGGATGCGCGCTTCATGTCGGACATGACCGAATCGACTAACCGCGCCGAGGTCTGCAACGTCGTGCACGTGGACTTCAGCACGCAGGACGCATCGGTGCGCGGCACGGCGGTGGACGACTCGCCCGATTCAGACCTCTCGACCGTCTCGGTCGGTCGTCGAATCGTCAAGAGCTACAGCTACGACAGCCTGCCGGGCGTGGATACCGAGGACGCCAACCTTGTCGAGGGCGCCGCCAACGCCCTCATCGGCACCGGCAAGAAGTCGGATAAGAGCTTTAGACAGAGCGATTCGCACGGCAGCATCCAGACCGTCTACGTCTCCGACTCGCCGCAGGTGGGCGTGCTTTTCGGCATCAAGGTCGTCTCGAGTGGCGGGCGCGTCGGCTTCTGCCAGGACGAGGGGCCGAGCGTCAAGAAGGATACGGACTACACACAGAGCGTGTGGGTCAAGGGCACTAAGGGCGCGACGGGCATCATACAGTCTTTCTGGGATCAGGAGAGGGCGCTTGGCCCGGTGACCAAGGGGTTCACCATGACTGGCGAGTGGCAGAAGGTCAGCTACACCTATCACGCCACGGAGAACCACAGCAAGGTCAGCTGGGGCTACTGCTATATCGACGGAGGTGAGGCCGTCTTCGTCGCCGACAAGGTCGAGGAGGGAGGCAACGCCACGCCTTGGCCCCAGGACGCCATGCAGGCGGCGGCGGACCGCAAGGCGGCGGAGCTGCTCGCCACCGAGCGCGCCGTGACGCGCACGGACGAGTTCAGGAGCGTCTACAAGCCCGTCGAGCCGTGCATGGCGGTGGCGATGAACTACAGGACCGGCGGGGTTGTCGGCAAGCTGGCAATCCAGAAGCAGACGCTGACGCTCGACGCCGGCTGCGTCATAAAGCACACGGCGAGGAGGTACGAGCGATGAGCGATTCGGCAGCCGAGATCAAGGGCGCGGCGGCGCGGCTGGCGGCGGCGATGCCGTCGGGCGGCAAGCGGCTGACGATGGAGTTCGGCACGGTCGTGGGCGTCCACGGCACGGCGCTCGACGTGATGCTGCATGGCGCGGTGGTGACGGTCCCGATGGTGCGCTCCTGCACGGGGTGCATCATCACCGACCGCGCCGTGATCCTGTCGCAGGGCCCGCTGGCCGTGTGCGTCGGCACGATGGCAGCGGTGTAGGCCGGCGTTACGGAGGCCTGAACCTGCAGTGTGGCGGGGAATGGGCCCCACCACACTGCAGAACGGAAGGGAGGCCGGATGGAGGTACTCAAGCTCTTCGCGCCGTACGGGCCGAGGTGGCTCGGCGGCGCGGCGCTTGCGCTCATTGCCTTTTATTTTGGGCGGCAATTTTTGGCCGAGTACAAGGTTCAGAACGAGCGCAAGGCGAACCTCGACCTCAAGCGCGAGGAGCGCAAGCAGGCCGAAGTCGACGAGAGGGCGCAGCGCGACCGCGAGCGGTCCCAAATGGAGGGGCGCATCGCCGCCCAGATGGAGCGCAGCAACACCCTGATTGAAGGAATGAAAACGCTCATGGAGTCGGTCGTCGCGTCAAACGACGTCCTGCACGCCGACCTGGTTCACAGCCAGGCACGCAGTCAGGGGATGGCCGAACAGGTGAGCCACATTCGCGACCGCGTCGACCTGCTCTACGACAAAGAAACAGGTAGATAGGAGGAATCATGACTACCGAAGACATTACCCGCAAGCTGACGAGCCGCAAGTTCTGGCTGTGCACGGCTGCCTTTTTGGGCTCCGTCGCGACCAGCGTGGCCGGCATCGCCACGGACAACCAGACCGTCGCCGCCATCGGCACGGTGTGCGGGGTCGCGAGTGCGGCCATCTACGCCGCGGCCGAGCAGGCTGTGGACGCTGCGCGCCTGAAGGCGGGTGGCGATCATGACGGAGATTAACGCCGAGGCTAAGCGCAAGCTGCCGATGCGCAGCGTTTTCGCCATCGTCCTCGCACTCGCCGCGGCCCTCGCCGCCCCGTGCGGAGCCGAGGCGTACCAGAGTGTGAACAAGTACGTGAGCGGCGGTCACGGCTACCTCAATGCGAGCTACCTCGTCATTCACGAGACCGCGAACCCCGGCGCTTCTGCCTACAACCACACTTTGTTGTGGTCGCGTGACGACACCTACGCCGTACATCACGTCATGGAGCTGGACGGCTCCACCGTGTACAACACCGTGCCGGAGAACCGCCTTTGTTGGCACGTGGGCAACGGCAACTACGCAACCATCGGCATCGAGCTCGCCCACGCCACGAACGCTTCCGACTTCTCCAAGCAGTGGTCCGAGGCCGTGAAGTGGGCGGGCGACGAACTCCGCTCTCGCGGCTGGGATACGTCCCGCCTTTTGAGCCACTACGAAGCGGCTCAGCGCTGGGGCGGGTCCGATCACACCGACCCGAATGGCTATTTCGCCCAGTACGGCAAGTCGTGGTGGGAGTTCAAGCAGGCGGTCGCAGCCTATCTCGGCAGCGGTTATGTCGCTCCCATCGCGCCGACCAACGGCAATGGAGGCACCTATCAGCCCTCTTATTCTGCAACCCGTACCAAGTTCCCGAAGTCCACGGGCAAGAGCGTAAACATCCACTATGCTCTCCATAACCGCTACGGTGCGTGGAATGATGCCGTTACCAATTTCAACGACTCCAACTCCGAGGGCTTCGCTGGTATGCCTTACGGCTCCCACGACATGCTCATCGCATGGGTTGACAGCGGCACGCTTCGCTACCGCGTCCACACCAAGGAGAGCGGTTGGCTCGGCTGGGTACAGTATGCCAACTACAACGACAGCGTGAACGGCATGGCGGGCATCTGGGGCCAGACCATTGACGGTGTTCAGATGTACTACATCACGACCAACGGTGAATACAAGCAGGTCTACTACAGGTCTCAGGACGTCGCACACGCTGGCTACTGGGACGAGGTCTGCGATGACGGCTCCACCTATGGCGGCGATGACTACGCTGGCATCTACGGCTATGCGCTCGACCGCCTGCAGTGCTACGTGTCGGACGGAACGCGCCGATGATCGCGTTGGCATTCGTGCTCGGGTCGCTCTTCGGCGGCACAGTGGCGACAATCGGGCTCTGCATCGTAAGCATCAACCGGCGCTAACGACTGCGGGCGATAACAGCAAAAGGGGCCGTGGCGGTTCGTCGCCACGGCCCCTTTCTCGTATCCCTCGAATATCCCAAGTGGGCGCAAAACCCTAAGTACGGTCAGCGTGTTGCGGTACGTTCAGCGTGTTTTGCCTGTTGGTCAGCATCAATAGCGAGCTGCGGCAAACTGTCTCAGTACTGCCACATGTGGTTGACAGGGCCGGAGCCTTTGCCCATGTTCAGGCCGGCGGCCAGAGCGCCTGTCAGGTATGCCTTGCCCGCATTGACGGCATCGGCAAGATCCATGCCCTGGGCCAGCGCGCAGGCGATGGCGGACGAAAGCGTGCAGCCGGTGCCGTGTGTGTTGTCGGTCTCGATGCGCTTGTGGCGGAACCACGTGGTGAGCGGATCGCCCAGATGGTTGCCCTCGTCATCGAGTGGCGCGGGTTCGGCCAATACATCGTTGGCCTCGTTGACAAGATGCCCACCCTTAACGAGGGATGCGCAACCAAAGCGGCGGGTGAGGAGCATGGCAGCATTTTGCTGTGTGCGCTCGGAGTCGACCTCGTAGTCAAGCAGGGCCATGGCCTCGGGAATATTGGGCGTGATGACGGTTGCTAGTGGGAACAGGCGGCGGGTGAGCGCCTCGGCGGCATCTTCGGCAATCAGCCGTGCGCCCGAGGTGGCTACCATGACGGGGTCGACGACCACGTTTGTCGCGTTCCAGGCGCTCAGGCGGTCGGCGATAACCTCGATAATCTCGGCAGAGGAAACCATGCCGATCTTGACGGCGCTGGGGCGGATATCGTCAAATACGGCGTCGATCTGCGCAGCGACGATATCAGGGGAGATATTCTGCACGGCGGTGACACCGAGCGTGTTTTGTGCGGTGATGGCGGTGATGGCCGTCTCGGCATACAGGCGGTGCGCCGTGATGGTCTTGATGTCGGCCTGAATGCCGGCGCCACCGCTGGAATCGGATCCTGCGATGGATAGAACGGCAGGTACCTTACTGCGATCCATGTTTGCTCCCTTGTTCGGTCGGAATCAAATGGGTCTTTAAGCCAGCATTATAAAGATGCCCGGGCCGACTCTATGTCGAACCCGGGCGGGCGATGTAATCTTTACGCAAATGTAAGCAAATGTTCACACGTCAACAATTGACGAACACCATGTTACTGATTGTGGCTCCGGTGACGAGTTAGTCCTCCATGCCGAGATCGATCGTCGTACCCTCGAACACCTTGTTGACGGTGCGGACGGCGCACATCTTGCCACACATGGTGCAGGTGCCCTCGGTGGCGGCGGGGGACTCCTCGTAGCGCTTCTTGCCGGTGACCGGGTCGAGCGCGCACTTCCACATGGAGTCCCAGTCGAGCTTGCGGCGTGCCTGGCCCATCTTGTCGTCCATGTCGCGGGCGTGCGGCACCTTCTTGGCGATATCGGCGGCGTGCGCGGCGATCTTGGTGGCCATGAGGCCATCGAGCACGTCTTGGGCGTTGGGCAGGCACAAGTGCTCGGCTGGCGTCACGTAGCACAGGAAGTCGGCGCCGGAGCTGGCGGAGATAGCGCCGCCGATGGCGGCGGTGATGTGGTCGTAACCCACGCCGATATCGGTCACCAGCGGCCCGAGCACATAGAACGGGGCGTTGTGGCACAGGCGCTTCTGCAGTTTCATGTTGGCGGCGATCTCGTCGAGCGCCATGTGACCCGGGCCCTCGACCATGACTTGGACGCCGGCGGCCCAAGCGCGCTTGCACAGCTTGCCCAGCTCGATCATCTCGGCGGTCTCGGTGGCGTCGTTGGAGTCGTAGAGGCAGCCCGGGCGGCAGGAGTCGCCGAGCGAAATCGTCACGTCGTACTCGTGGCAAATCTCGAGCAGCTCGTCAAAGTACTCGTAGAAGGGGTTTTCGTTGCCGGTGACCTCCATCCAGCCAAACAGCAGCGAGCCGCCGCGGCTCACGATGTTCATCAAGCGGCCGGTCTCCTTAAAGGTCTTGGTGACCGACTTGTTGATGCCGCAGTGGATGGTCATAAAGTCCACGCCGTCCTCGGCGTGCGCGCGCACGACCTCGAACAGGTCATCCTTGGTAAGCTTGACCAGCGGCTTTTCCATGTAGCCGATGGCGTCGTACATGGGGACGGTGCCCACCATGAGCGGCGTCTCGTCGATGAGCTGCTGGCGGAACTGGCGCGTCTTGCCCGAGTTGGAAAGGTCCATGATGGCGTCGGCGCCAAAGTCCTCGGCGATCTTGACCTTCTTCCATTCCTCGGCGGCATCGGCTTTATCGCCCGAGATGCCCAGGTTGACGTTGACCTTAGTAGACAGGCCCTCGCCGACACCAAAGGCGCGCATGCCTTTTTTGATGTGCACGATGTTGGCGGGAATGGCGATGCGGCCGTCGGCCACGCGCTCGCGGATGTACTCGGGGTCGCGATGCTCGCGCTCGGCGACTTCCTTCATCTGCGGCGTGATCTGCCCGGCGCGGGCGAAGTCGATTTGCGTGACGAGCTTGGGCTCGGTCTGTGTGCTCATTGGCACGGCTCCCTTCGTTGGCATTACCCATATCAGGTTTGCGGGTCAGGGCGGGCGCGCCCAGTCTCAGCCTGCCGTCCTGTCCTGCAAGCTCCCCGTTTATGTAATGGGCTCAAGTATAGCTCGAATGGGTACGATTGGCCTAACGAGCGTGCCTGTGGGGAGGCGAACATGGAAGACAAGCATCTATATCGAGAGACGCAATGGGATGTATCGGCCGAGGAAAGCCGTGCGCACCATGGCCTTGTCGCGATTGGTTTTGCGGTACTTGCCGTGCTGGTGATTGCCTTTTGTATCTGGACGTTTGGCGGTCACGGCGGCGCTGCATGGGAGTTCGAGGCCGACGATGCCCTGCCGATCATGACAGTGAAGGTTACGGGCGGCAATACCGTTGCCGCGCCGGGCGACTATTGGTATTCGCGCGATGGATTTGTCCAGCTTCAGCTGAGCGGTGGGTCTATTCCTGGTGAGGAAATCGAACGCGTGACGTATGATGCGGCGCTCAAAACGCTGACGGTGAAGCTCAAGAATCAGGGCGACGTGCCTACGACTATGGATATCGCGCTGACGGAATGGCGCTTGGAGCCCCCGACGGGTGTTGCGGTGTCCGAGGTGGAGCATGTCAAGATTACCTATCAGGACGGCTCGACAAATGAAATTGCCAAAGCCGACGGCTTGGCGGAATAGGCGCCGTGCTTAGGCGGCACATTCAAAAGTAGCGGTGGTCCTACAAGGCCTGTTCGTTCAGGAAGACCAAAGTGTTTTTATTTGAAAGCTCGGGAAAGTGGCGATAGCCAACGTCGAACGCGGTGAGCCCGCTTACATCTTCGAGCTTGTTTTCTGCCATCCAGCGCACCATGGAGCCGCGTGCCTTTTTGCTGGCGGTCGAGCGCTGGATGGGCTTGCCGTTGCGGATGCCTTCGCCAAAGAGACACGTGACGACCGTGGCATCGGTGGTGAGGCGGGGCAGAACGGCTTTGGCGTATTCCGCACTGGCGAGGTTGACGATTGTAGCGTTGGAGCCCGCCGGAGCGATGGCCCGTGCGAGCTTGTCGTCCCAAAACGCGTAGAGGTCTCGGGCATCGCCGACGGCAAGCTTCGCGCCCATCTCCAGTCGATACGGTTCAACGGCATGAAAGGGGCGTACGCATCCGTAAAGGCCCGAGAGGATCCACAGATGGTCTTGCAGCCATGCGAGCTGCGCGGAATCCATCACCTCGGGCGCCATGCTCTGGTATTGAATGCCGTGATAGGACATGACGGCAGGGGAGAGGTGACGGGCGAGTGCGGGATTGTCGAGATCGCCGTTTTTCAGGATGGGCCCAAACTCATGCAGGGTGTTGAGGCAAGGCCCCAGCAGTTTGTCACTCACGTTCCAGAGCGCCTGCAGACCTCCGCTGCCTTCATTCCGCTCGATATCTAGCAGTGCGCGGTGGAGGCGAGCCGTCTTGTGCGCAAAAGGTGGAATGCCCTGGACTTCAAAAGCATCTTGGGCCGCGCACATTTGCTTGGCGGGCGAAATGATGACCTGCAGCATGGACTCTCCTCTGCCAAAAAGGAAGTTGCGGTGGAATAATTCCTGTTTTGCCTGTTAAAAGGCGTGTTTGGGAACTATTTCACCGCAAGTTATGAAGGGCTGGTTGGGCTCGTTTTACGAGGGTTGGTTATGCGCGCTCGATGAAGGCCTTGTAGCCGCGATAGGCCTCGTAGATATCGGCCTTGTTAGCGACCTCCCACAGGGCGTGCATGGACAGGACGGCAACACCGGAGTCGATGACGTTCATGCCGTACTTGGCCATGATGTAGGCGATGGTGCCGCCGCCGCCCGCGTTGACGCGACCGAGCTCGCAGGTCTGGAAGTCCACGCCGGCCTCGTCCATGATGTCGCGGATGAGGGCCACATACTCGGCATCGGCGTCGTTAGAGCCGCCCTTGCCGCGGCTGCCCGTGTACTTGTTAAAGCACAGGCCGCGACCCATAAAGGCTGCGTTCTTGGTCTCGAACTTGCCGGCGTAGCCCGGGTCGAAGCCGGCGGACACGTCAGAGGAGAGCATACGGCTGTGGGCGAGTGCACGGCGCAGGGCCAGCGGGCTATCATCGCCGGCGAGCGTCATAATCTCGGCGACGGTGTTCTCGAAGAAACGGCTCGTCATGCCGGTGGCACCCACGGAACCGATCTCCTCCTTGTCGACGATGAGTGTGATGCTCGTGCGCTCCACGTTGGCGACGTTGATCTGGGCGAGCATGGACGGATAGGCGCAGACACGGTCGTCGTGGCCATAGCCCAGAATCATGGAGCGGTCGAGGCCCATGTCGCGGGCCGGGCCGGCGGGCACGACCTCAATCTCGGCGGAGAGGAAGTCCTCCTCCTCGACGGCGTACTGCTCCTTGAGGATGTCCAGGAACATCTGCTTGACGGGCTCCTTGGGGGCGTCCTTGTCGTCCTCGTCAAACTTGACGGGGCGGCCGCCCACGATCACGTCGAGGATCTCGGCGTCGACGGCGTCCTTGGCGGGCTTGGCCATCTGCTCGCTCGAGAGGTGGATCAGCAGGTCGGAGATGGTAAAGACCGGGTCGTCGGCCTTGTCACCGATGTTGATGTCGACGGTGGTGCCGTCCTTTTTGCAGATGACGCCTACGAGTGCGAGCGGGGAAGCGACCCAGTGGTAGCTCTTGACGCCGCCATAGTAGTGCGTGTCGAGATAAGCCATGTCGCCGGCCTCGAAGGCGGGGTTCTGCTTGAGGTCCAGGCGCGGCGAGTCCACGTGGGCGCCCAGGATGTTAAAGCCCTGCTCGAGCGGGGCGGTGCCCAGGTTGACGAGCATGAGGTCCTTGCCATGATTGGCGGCGTACACCTTGTCGCCGGCCTTGAGCGCGCGGCCCTCGGCAATCACGGTCTCCAGATTGACGTAGCCCGCCTCCTCGGCCATCTTGATACCGGTCTTGACGCACAGGCGCTCGGTCTTGTTCTCGCTCAAAAACTGCTTATAGCCGCGGCAAAGCTCCTCGAGCTCCTCGATCTGCTGTGGCGTGTACTTTTTCCATGCGCAGGGACGCTCCATGACGCAGGCTCCTTTCGGATCGATCGTGCTGGTTGATGTACCGTGAGCCATCGTATCACGCTCGGGCCCGCGACGGCAGGGAAGCCTGATGTGCGGTGGCCGTGGGGCGGGGAGCGTGTAAACTGGAGTGAGCAAACCGTGCCCAGCCCAAAGCGAGGTATTCAATATGTCTGACAAGCGCCGTACCTTTGCCGTCATCGACGGCAACTCGCTCATGCACCGCGCCTTCCACGCCGTGCCGCCCACCATGAACGCGCCGGACGGTCGTCCCACCAACGCGATCTTTGGCTTTTTGAATATGTTCCTCAAGATGATCGATGCCTTTAACCCCGACGGTGTGGTCGTGGCATTTGATAAGGGCAAGCCGCGCGTGCGCATGGAGATGCTGCCGCAGTACAAGGCTCAGCGCCCGCCCATGGACCCCGATCTGCACGCACAGTTTCCCATGATTAAGGAGCTGCTCGCCGCGCTCAACGTGCCAATTTTGCAGTCCGAGGGCTGGGAAGGCGATGACATCCTGGGCACTATGGCGCGCCTGGGCGAGCAGGCCGGCTGTGACATGCTGCTGGTGACCGGTGATCGCGATATGTATCAGCTCGTGACCGAGCACGTCAACGTGGTCTCGACCCGCAAGGGCCTGTCCGACGTGGCGATCATGACGCCCGAGAGCGTGGACGATCTGTATCACGGCATAACGCCGGCGCTCGTGCCCGACTTTTATGGTCTGAAGGGCGACACGTCCGATAACATCCCCGGCGTGCCGGGCATCGGCCCCAAAAAGGCGAGCGCGCTCATTGCGCAGTACGGTAGCCTGGACGAGGTCATCGCGCACGCCGACGAGGTCAAGGGCAAGATGGGCGAAAACTTGCGTGCACACATCGACGACGCGCTGCTGAGCCGTAAGGTGGCGACCATCCGCACCGATGCGCCTGTTGAGCTCGATTTTGAGGCGACGTCCTTCCCGGCGTTTTCTTCCGATGAGGTTTCCGCGGCGCTGGGCACGCTTGGCATTACGGCCATGCAGAACCGGTTCTTGGCGCTGATTGGCGACGAGGGCGGGGCTGCTGCTGCCTCCAGTGTGTTTGAGATGCCTGCTATGGTTCGCGCAGCCGCTGGCGATGCTGGCGCGCTTGGCGCCGTTGCGGCTGAGGTCTCCCGCGCGATTGATGCCGGCGAGTGGGTCGCCGCTGTGGTGGACGATGACAAGGAGGAGGGCGCGCTCTTTGGACTGACGCGCACGCTGTGGCTGGCGACGTCCAAGGGCCTGTTCGCGCTCGAGGAGGGCGACAGCGGTGCGGCGGCTGAGGTTGAGGGCTTCAACTTCGTCCACGGCGTGATCGCCGGTGTGCTCGCGCGCCTGTTTATGGAAGGCCGTGTGGCGAGCCCGGATATGAAGGCGCTGTTGCATGAGCTTTCGCCCATCGATTCTTCTGAGCCCGAGCTCATGGATCCGCTCGCTGCCGATTCCACGCGTATCTTCGATACCGTGGTCGCTGCCTATCTGCTGGATTCCGATCGCTCCGAGTTCGATGAGGCATATCTTGCCGATACGTATCTGCAGATGGCGCTGCCGGCGGCGCGCGGTGCAGAGGGTGCTGGTGATGACGCTCCGGTGCCTGCCGCCCGTACTGCGGCCCTGACGCTGGCGCTCGTGGCGCCGTTGCGCGAGCGCATGGCCCGCGAGAATGCCGCCAACGTGTTCGATGGCATCGAGATGCCGCTCGTGCCGGTGCTTGCCAAGATGGAGCGCGCGGGCATGCTTGTGGACCCCGACCGCCTGCACAGTCTGTCCGAGGGCCTGACGACCCAGATTGCCGAGGTCGAGCGCAGCATTCGCGACCTGGCCGGCGACGAGACCTTTAACATCGGCAGTCCCATGCAGCTCTCGCACGTGCTGTTTGATGTTATGGGGCTTCCGACCAAGGGCCTCAAAAAGACCAAGCGCGGCTACTATTCGACCAACGCCAAGGTGCTGAGCGACCTTGCTCGTGACCACGAGATCGTGCGTCTGATCTTGGACTGGCGTGAGAAGTCCAAGATTAAGTCGACCTATCTGGACACGCTGGGCCCGCTGCGCCGTGGTGACGGTCGCGTGCACACCACGTACAACCAGACCATCACCGCGACGGGGCGTTTGTCTTCGAGCGACCCCAATCTGCAAAACATTCCGACGCGCTCGGAGCTGGGGCGTACCGTCAAGACGGCGTTCTCGGCGGGCGAGGGCAGCGTCTTTTTGGCGGTGGACTACTCGCAGATCGAGCTGCGCTTGCTCGCGCATCTTTCGGGTGATGAACATCTGGTACGTGCCTTTAACGAGGGCGAGGACTTCCATGCCGAGACGGCCGCGCGCGTGTTTGGCGTTCCCGTGTCCGAGGTAACGCCCGACCTGCGCAGCCGCGCCAAGGCCGTGAACTTTGGCATCGTGTACGGCCAGCAGGCCTACGGTCTGTCGCAGTCGCTGCATATCTCAATGGCCGAGGCGCGCGATATGATCGATCGCTACTACGAGGCCTACCCGGGCGTGCGCACGTTCCTCGACAACGTGGTGGCACGTGCCAAGCAGACGGGCTACGCCGAGACCATGTACGGCCGCCGTCGCCATATTCCCGAGCTCAAGGCCAAAAATCCGCAGCTCCGCGGTTTTGGCGAGCGCACGGCCATGAACCACCCCATGCAGGGAACCGCGGCCGACATCATCAAGATCGCGATGGCCCGCGTAAGCCGCCGCCTGGAAGAAGAGGGCTTTGCCGCCCACATGATTCTGCAGGTACACGACGAACTGGACTTTGAGTGCCCCGTCGACGAAGTCGAGCGCCTCACCGCCATGGTCCGCGACGTCATGGAGCACGTAGTAGACCTCCGCGTACCCCTCATTGCCGAAGCCAGCACCGGCATAACCTGGGCCGACGCGAAATAGGAAAGCAACCACAGTTCCAAAGTAACCAAAAACAGAAGGGGGCTCCTTGCCAACAAGGAGCCCCCTTCGTTCAAATAAATTCAGCCTAAGTATCTAGACACTCAAGATGCCATCTTGGCGGCAAGTAAGTAAACCTAGGACCTGACCGAGCGAAAAGTTAACCCGTGCCGCCCGGCCAGGCCCGATGGGACGGCTACCGAGCCGCCAAGATGGCGTCGATGAGCGTCAGTACGCCCCCGTCGTTGTTGCTCGGAATGCGCCACTTAGCATGCGCGTTCATATGCTCCTCGGCATTGTCCACGATATAGCTATGCCCGACGCGCTCCAGCATGGGGATGTCGTTGTAGGTGTCGCCCACGGCGGCGGCATCGGCGATATCGATGCCGAGCTGCTCGCACAGGTGCGCGACGCCCGAACCCTTGTCGACGCCCAGGTTCATAAAGTCGATCCACTCGCGGCCGGCATTGGTGACATAGAGCTGATCCGAGAACGCGGGGTTATAGGTCTCGCGGAACGCGGGCTCGGCGTCGTAGCCGGGGAAAAAGATCGAGATCTTATTGGACTCGATATCAAGGCCCTCAAAGGTGTCGACGTAGTTGATCGTGTTGTAGTATACGCTGATCTCGTCGTGGTACTGATGGTCGCGGGCGAGCACATAGAACTCGTCGTAGCAGCACAGGACGGGAACGGCGCGCGGGTCCTCCGAGGCACGAGCGAGCACCTGCTGATACAGCGCCACATCGATGTTGCTCTTATAGATATAGCTACCGCGATAGATCACGCACGCTCCGTTATCGGGACAAAAAGCGAGGCGGTTCTTAATGCTCTCGAACATTTCTTCGAGTTTTGGGGCGGGGCGTCCGCTGGCGGGGCAGAACACGATGCCAGCCTCGGCGAGCTTGTCTAGGCGCTCATCAAGACCCTGCGGCAACACGCGCTCGTCGGTGAGAAGCGTCTTGTCCATATCAACGGCGAGAATCTTAATGCTTCCGATATTGGTGTCCGATTCGTAAGTTTGCATAAAAGCGAGCCTTTCGTTTCGAAATTGTTTCAGATGTTATAACCATCAACTCGTAGTCAGGCGTATTTTCGCAGGAACGGAGCGTATTTGCACCACGCTTCACAAAGTAATGAAAAAACTTTTCAGAAATTTGAATTTGTCGCTTGTGCTGCGGGCACTTTAGCGTAATATAGCGACCATCGAAAACGGAGACGGCAAAAGAGCCGCTTACCGAGGAAAAGGTACCGTTTACGATATTTGAATTGCGCCCGGCGATAGGTGAAAGGAGAGGCAGATGCAGTTCGTAAAGATCATCACTACTGCAGACAATGCCATCCGACGCCAGCGCGCAATTTCCCGACGACGATAACAATCGTCTCTGTCCGCATGGGGCGAATTGCCTCAACAGAGTCATTTTGAGGTCGTTGGGTTTTAGCACGACATTGCTGCATGTTTCTAGGGCATGTATGTGCTGATTTTTGCTATTTAACCTGATATTGCACGGTATATGACCTTGAAATGACTTGCAACTGACCGATGTTCTAACTAGCTACCAAGGGCGAAAGGAAACAGCCATGAGCAAGGAAAAAGTCGTTCTCGCATATTCCGGTGGTCTTGATACATCCGTATGTGTCAAGTGGCTCCAGGACGAGAAGAATCTCGATGTCGTTTGCGTCTGCGGCAACGTGGGCCAGGAGGAGACTGGCCTGGATGCCAAGAAGCAGAAGGCGCTTGACCTGGGCGTTCTCGATTGCCAGGTACTCGACCTGCGCGACGAGTTCTCCGATGAGTTCCTGACTAAGGCCATCGCCGCAAACTCCATGTACGAGAACAAGTATCCGCTGCTCTCCGCCCTGTCTCGCCCGCTGCTTGCCAAGAAGCTTGTCGAGGTCGCCCACGAGTTTGGCGCGATCTACGTCGCCCACGGCTGCACCGGTAAGGGTAACGACCAGGTTCGTTTTGAGGCTGCCGTCAAGGCCCTCGACCCCGAGCTCAAGGTTATCGCCCCGGTTCGCGAGTGGGATCTGAAGTGCCGTCCCGACGAGGTCGCCTATGCCCATGCCCACAACGTGCCGGTTCCCGAGGGTGCCAACGACAACCCCTATTCCATCGACGACAACCTGTGGGGTCGTGCCATTGAGTGCGGCCACCTGGAGGATCCCTGGAACGAGCCGCTCGACGACGCCTGGGTTATGACCAAGAATCCCGAGGACACGCCCGACACCCCGACGTATACCGAGATTGAGTTTGAGGCCGGCAAGCCCGTCGCCGTCGACGGCAAGAAGATGAAGCTCTCCGAAATCGTCATCGCTCTCAACAAGATTTCGGGCGACAACGGCTTTGGTCGCCTGGACCTGGTCGAGGATCGTCTGGTGGGCCTCAAGAGCCGCGAATGCTATGAGGTTCCCGGAGCCCTGACGCTCATCACCGCCCACAAGGCACTCGAGGACATCTGCGTCGAGGGCGACCTGCTCAAGACCAAGATCAAACTCGAGCAGGATTGGGCCACCGCCGTGTACAACGGCCAGTGGTACAGCCCGCTCAAGAACGCGCTCGACGCCTTTATGGCCGACACCCAGAAGTTCGTGACCGGCACCGTCCGCCTGAAGTTCTTTAAGGGCAACTGCCATGTTGTCGGCCGCAAGAGCCCGTTTAGCCTGTATGACTACGGCCTGGCCACCTACGACCGCGACACCACGTTTGATGAGAAGGCCAGCGCCGGCTTTATCGAAATCGACACGCTGTCGCTCAAGACGTGGGCCAAGGTCCAGGGTCCCAGCTCTGCTGCCGCTCAGGCTTAAGTCTTCCTTCCCTTGGTATCCGCGCGGCCCATCCGCGTGATACATATCGGGCGCATGGGGTCCCTACCTTTCGTTATGCTTGCTGACACTTCTTAACATCGGTGGCCCCTACGTTCCGCCCGCATATATGATGCCGCGACTGCGGCTGAGTCCGAGCCCCGCCGGGGTTGTCCGGCGGGGCTCCTTCTATCAAATTGGCGGCCTTGCGCCTATATATATGAGGAGTATCCATTATGTTCAATGCTATCGCGCATGCTTTGCTTGCCCTCGCGCCCGAGTTCGATGCTGTAAAGGTCGAGGACGTTCCTATGAGCCTGAAGGCCTGGATCGATGGTTCGCAGGGCAACATCCGGAGGGAGACGTTGGGCGCCAAGTGCATGGTGCGTCACTTCTTTGCAAATTAGCTATATGGCCTCGCGCACGGTGGGGAATATGCAAAACTAGCGGTTGATAAATCGCTTTAGCGACAGGGCACATTGCTTTGGGCGCTTGTTTTGGCATTTGGAGAAAGGAGACGGTTCCATGGCTCTTTGGGGCGGTCGTTTTGAGGCGGGCGTGGCCGAGGTCACGCAGGAGTTTGGTGCGTCGTTGCCGGTCGACAAGCATCTCTATAAGCAGGATATCGCCGGCTCTAAGGCGCATGCCAAGATGCTGGCCGCCCAAGGCATCATCAGTGCCGAGGACGAGCAGGCGATTGCCGAGGGCCTGACCGGAATCGAGCAGGATATCGATGCCGGCAACTTTACCTTCGATATCAACGACGAGGACATCCATATGTCTATCGAGAGCGAGCTGACGCGTCGCATCGGCGAGGCTGGCAAGCGCTTGCATACCGGACGTTCGCGCAACGACCAGGTGGCGACCGACACGCGCCTGGGCGTCAAGGCACTGGCCAAGGAGCTCATGGAGGCCAATCTTGAGCTGCGCCATGTGCTGGTGGATGCGGCTAAGAAGTACGACAAGGTGATTCTGCCGGGCTACACGCATATGCAGCACGCTCAGCCCGTGCTGCTCTCGCATCATCTGCTGGCGTACTCCTGGATGTTCGCGCGCGATTTTACGCGTCTGAAGGCCGCCTTCGATGCCGCTGATAATTGCCCGTTGGGCGCCGCCGCACTCGCCGGCACGAGCTATCCGCTCGATCGCCAGATGACGGCTGCCGAGCTTGGCTTTGCGGGCGTGATTCCTAACTCGCTCGACGCTGTTTCCGACCGTGATTTCCTGCTCGATTTGCATTACGCCGGCTCCGTTATGGCCATGCACCTGTCGCGTCTTTCCGAGGAGATCGTGCTGTGGTCGAGCTCCGAATTTGGCTTTATCACGCTTTCCGACTCCTACTCCACCGGTTCGTCCATCATGCCGCAGAAGAAGAACCCCGATTTTGCTGAGCTTATCCGCGGCAAGAGCGGTCGAGTCTATGGCAACCTGGTTCAGCTGCTCGTGACCATGAAGGGCTTGCCGCTCGCTTATAACAAGGACTTGCAGGAGGACAAGGAGGGCGCGCTCGATACCGCCCATACGCTCATGCAGTGCCTGTCTGTTATGGCCGGTATGATTTCAACCTGGACCGTCAACGAGGGCGCCATGGCGCGCGAGTGCGGCGTGGGGCACCTTGCCGCCACCGATGTTGCCGATTACCTGGCCAAGCGTGGTCTGCCGTTCCGCGAGGCGCATGCTGTGGTGGGCCATCTGGTCCTGATGTGTGAGAAGCGCGACTGCAATCTTGAGGACCTGCCGTTCGAGGTCTTCCAGGAGGCAAGCCCGCTCTTTGAGCGCGATATTACCGAGGCGCTCGACATCCCGTCGATTGTCGCCGCGCGCACGACCGAGGGCGGCACCGCCCCTGCCGCCGTTGCCGTGCAGTTGGGGCGCGCCGAAGCGCAGCTTGCGGCCGATGAGGGCGTGTTCGGATCGCTGACCAAGGTCGTCGAGATGGGCCACGGAGCTAATTAGCTTATTGGATGCGTCTGTCTGGTGTTTTCATCATATCTTGCCTTTACGGGTGCCCGCTACGGTGGGCGCCCGTTTTGTTATAGAGAAGGAAGGAGCTTGTCGAGAACTTTTGTAGGACATTTGCGCAGGTTGTGAAGGGGGTGCGTTCACGGGCGGCAATCGACCGTCCGTTCTGTTCGGTGCAGTTGAAAGTGGGGCGGATGGTACTCTAATCGGGCTTCGAAACAGAAGTGACACATATGGAGCGCTTCAATAAATAATAGCGCTTCAATAAACGGCTTTTTGTTTAACTGCAGCTAGAACTCTGTTACGATGCAGTCCAGGCGGGTGCCGGAATGGGACTTGGGCACGCGCGAACCTACTTGAAAGGCTACCTTATGGCTATCGAGAAGACCTTCATCATGATTAAGCCCGACGCCGTGCGCGATCGCAAGATCGGCGAGATCGTTGCTCGTATCGAGCGCAGCGGCCTTGTTATCGAGCGCATGGAGATGACCACGCTTGAGCGCGCCACCGTCGAGGAGCACTATGCTCATCTGGCCGATAAGCCCTTCTTTGGCGGTCTGTGTGACTTTATGACGAGCGGTCCGGTCGTCAAGATGGTCATTTCCGGTCTCTCCGCTGTCTCCAAGATGCGCACCCTTATGGGTGCCACCAACCCGCTTGATGCCGCTCCCGGCACCATTCGCGGCGACTTTGCCGTCGATGTCAACGCCAACGTGATCCATGGCTCCGACTGCCTGGAGAACGCCGAGATCGAGATCAAACGCTTTTTTGGCTAAACCAGCTTTGACTCCTTAAAGCTGTTAGCGTGTGGCTTGGGCGCCGCGGAACTCCATCCGCGGCGCCCTTTTTATTCCAGTAGATTTTGGTAAACGCCCACAAATCTACTAAAGAGCCCCCGTCCGGATGTTTCTTCCGGGCGGGGGCTGGCGTTAGCGTATGGCTTTGTGAATCTTTAGGCTTCGTCGACGATCTTAAGGCCGCGCGTCTGGTCGATCTCGTTGAGGAGATTGACGCGACGCTCGTGACGACCGCCCTCAAACTCGGCGTCGAGCCACTCGTCGACAATCATCTTGGCGAGCTCGGAGCCCACGACGCGGGCGCCAAAGGCGAGCACGTTGGTATTGTTGTGCATGCGCGAGAGCTTGGCGCTGAAGGGCTCGGAGCACACGACGGCGCGAACGCCCTCCACCTTGTTGGCAGCCAGGCTGATGCCGACGCCGGTGCCGCAGATCAGGATGCCCAGGTCGACGTCGCCGTTGGCAACGGCCTTACCCACCTTGTAGCCGGCGATGGGGTAATCAAAGCTCTCGGAGGTGTCGGTTCCAAAGTTCACGACCTCACAGCCGCGCTCCTTCAGGTGCTCGGAAATGATGTTCTTGAGCTCGACGGCGGCGTGGTCGTTACCGATACCAATCTTCATGAGTGGTTCCTCTCTGGTCCGTGCGGCGGAATTGCTAAAGGTTTTACCGCGTTCGACTGCATGATAGCGCGACTTTTGTGTAAACGCTCGGGCGTTTTTTGGTCAAACGCTTTAGCATGCAACAAGACCGGCTTTTCATGAATGAATGCCGTCGGATTGCGCTTGAACGCCGTCCGTCGGAACCATGGTTGCGGTTTTTGATGCATTGTTATCAAATAAAAGAGCTAACTATTATCGAGAGTCCAGTCCGTTATGTAAGCAGGAGATACCTATGCCTACCGATTCCATCCGCGATGCCGCTTTTTGCGATGTCTTGAACCGCGAGCTTGTCTGTGCGCTCGGCTGCACCGAGCCTATTGCCGTTGCCTATGCAGCGGCGCTGGCGAGCCAGACACTCGGTTGCGAGCCCGATCATATGGACGTTGCCTGCTCGGGCAACATCATCAAGAACGTTAAGAGCGTGACCGTGCCCAATTCGGGCGGTATGCACGGTATTGAAGCAGCGGCCGTACTGGGTGCCGTGGGCGGTGACGCCAAGAGCGCGCTCGAGGTGCTCGAGTGCGTTAACGACGAAGATCGTGCTCGCGTGGCCGAGCTCCTCGTCGATGCCGGTTACTGCGATGTGTCGCTTGTCGAGGGTGTGCCCAACCTCTACATCAAGGTGACTGCCACAGCCGGGGGCCATACCGCGGTCGTCGAGATTACCGACCACCACACCAATGTCACGTGCCATACGCTCGACGGTATTCCGGTGTGCGGCAAGTCGGCGGGGGAGTGCGCCGCCTGCGCCGAGCGCGTCGTGGCCGAGCGCGCGGCAGATAACGCCGACACGCCCATGTCGATCGAGTCCATCATCGACTTTATCGAGGGCGGCGACATCGAGAGCGCCCGCGCGGCCGTTGAGCGCCAGATTGAGCTGAACGGTGCGATCAGTGCCGAGGGCCTCGCGCGCGCTTGGGGCGCCGAGGTGGGCCGTACGTTGCTGGGTGCTCGTGCCGATGACGTCGCCTGCCGTGCCCGTGCCCGTGCGGCCGCCGGGTCCGACGCCCGCATGAACGGTTGCGCGCTGCCGGTCGCCATTGTGTGCGGCTCTGGCAATCAGGGCATTACCTGCGCATTGCCCGTCATGGAGTATGCCGAGTACCTGCGCTGCGACCACGATCGCCTGGTGCGCGCCGTGATGCTGTCCGATCTTATCGCCGTGCATATCAAAAGTTATATTGGTGCGCTCTCGGCGTTTTGCGGTGCTATTTGCGCCGCATGCGGTGCCGGTGCCGCGATTACCTGGCTGTGTGGTGGCACGCGCGAGCAGATTGGCGCGACGGTCTCGAACACGCTCGGCAACGTTGGCGGCATCGTGTGCGATGGCGCCAAGGCAAGCTGCGCCGCCAAGATTTCCGCTGCCGTTGATGCGGCGATTCTGGGTCACGATATGGCCATGCAGGGTCGCGGCTTCCGCGCCGGCGAGGGCCTCATCCAGGATACCGTCGAGCAGACAATCGCCAGCATGGGCTACGTGGGCCGTGTGGGCATGAAGGACACCGACGTCGAGATCCTCAACATCATGATCGGCAAGACCCAGGTTTGCTAGTTACGCGGTTTTACCAAACCGCGTAACAGCTCGACGCTGCAAACCCGCCAGAGCGGCAATCTGCCTTTCAACTTCGGCGGCATGACCAGAAGGTCAATGCCGCCTCGTTTCAAGGCACCTTGCTCGCCCTGGCGGGTTTTCGCTGTCGTTGCCAAAACACCGGCGTTGTCGGAGTAGTCGTTGGGGACGTTCTTGTTTGACTAGTCGTTTAAGAACGTCCCCAACGACTATCCCTTACGACAGTTCATCGGCTACTTGGTGCTCGTAGAAGGCTTCTACTACGGCGTTGAAGTCGCGGGCGAAGTCTTCCATGGTGCCGTGCCAGGTGGCTCGGCCGGGTTTTCCCTGGCCAACATAGGCGGTTTGGATGCCGCAGGCGGGGCTGGGGAAGTCGCGCTTGGGGTCGTTGCCCACCATGAGGACCTCGTGTGGCTCGAGTCCCATCACCTGAAGCTGCTCGAGATAGTAGGTGGCATCGGGCTTGCAGCGGGTGGTGTTTCCCATGTGCGTGACGAGCTCAAAGGGGGCGTCGGCCAGGTCGCCCCAACCCATGCGGCACTCGATGGCTCCCTGCGGAAAGCTGGGGTTGGTGAAGAGCGCGCAGCGCAGCCCTGCGTCCCGTACGGCCTGAAGCGCGGCGTGTGCGCCCGGCATGGCGTGGGCGCTGATGACATCGTCGTTCTTGTACGGAAGAACTTCTCGGTCGTAGTAGGTAAACGCTTCGTAGATGAGTGGGTCCGAGAGGCAAATGCCGCACCGGCGCTCAACCTCTTCTTGGTAGAACTCCAGATTGGTGCGATTATCCGTGCCGCTGCGGCGGTTGGCGTTGAGGTCGACCAAGATGGTGCCGAGCCGTGCCATCGTGCCACCGCGGCTGCGTCGTCCGATATCTGCAAGCATCGACGAGACATCCTTAAAATAGCGAAGGATGAACGCGTTGAGGTTGATGCTAAGAAGCGTCTCGTCCATATCGAAAACGACTGCTTTGAGCACGCGGGCACCTTTCTCGAAAAATCGTTCCAGAATCGTTGGCTCCGAATACTTTACTCCAAAGCCGTATGCCCAACTGCTTATCGTCAGCTTGTGGAGACAGTCGTTCACAAGATTGCGAAAAAGTCTCCATACGAGTAAAAAATGGCAGTTCACGCTTGAAATCGAAGTGATTTCCCCGTAACCTATACGAACGTGATTGCATAAGCGTCACATTAGTATCTGTCGGCTCCCGAGTGTTCCTAAACGTTGTGTGCTTGTCGCACCCTTCTGTAGGTCCTAGCAATCGGGGCCCCGTAGTTCGAAAGGGGTCCACCTTTGAGTGAGATTCAGAACTCGTCCATTTTCTCTCTTGACGATGTCAACGAGGAGGAGATGAACAACCTCATCGACGGTACGATTACCGACTTTGATGAGGGCGATCTCGTTAACGGCACTGTCGTTAAGATCGAGCATGACGAGGTGCTCGTTGACATCGGATTCAAGTCCGAGGGCGTTATCCCGGTCCGCGAGCTGTCCATCCGTAAGGACGCTAACCCTGCAGACATCGTTGCACTTGGTGATCCCATCGAGGCTCTGGTCCTTCAGAAGGAGGACAAGGACGGTCGTCTGGTCCTGTCCAAGAAGCGTGCCGAGTACGAGCGTGCTTGGAACCGCATCGAGGAGAAGTTCAACTCCGGCGAGAACGTCGAGGGCGAGGTTATCGAGGTTGTCAAGGGCGGCCTGATTCTCGACATCGGCCTGCGTGGCTTCCTGCCCGCTTCTCTCGTCGACCTCCGTCGTGTCAAGGACCTCACCTCCTACATGGGCACCCGCATCGAGGCCCGCGTCATCGAGATGGACCGCAACCGCAACAACGTCGTCCTCTCCCGTCGCGTCGTGCTCGAGGAGTCTCGTAAGGCCGAGCGCTCCGAGATCCTGTCCAAGCTCAAGTCTGGTATGCGTCTCCAGGGTACCGTTTCCTCCATCGTCGACTTCGGCGCTTTCGTCGACCTCGGCGGTATCGACGGCCTCATCCACATCTCTGAGCTCTCCTGGAACCACGTCAACCATCCTTCCGAGGTTGTCAAGGTCGGCCAGGAGGTCGAGGTCGAGGTTCTCGACGTCGATCTCAACCGCGAGCGCATCTCCCTGGGTCTCAAGCAGACCACCGAGGATCCGTGGCGCGCACTGGTCAAGAAGTACCCCGTCGGCGCTATCGTCGAGGGCACTGTGACCAAGCTTGTCCCGTTCGGCGCTTTCGTCGACCTGGGCGAGGGCATCGAGGGCCTGGTGCACATCTCCGAGATGGCCAACAAGCACGTCGATCAACCTTCTCAGGTCACCCACGTGGGCGACAAGGTTCAGGTCAAGGTCATGGAGATCGACCTCGACCGTCGTCGTATCTCCCTGTCCATGAAGTCCGCTGCTGAGACTCTGGGCGTCGAGATCGAGGTTACCCCGCTGCCTTCTGAGAAGAAGGACGAGGAGACCGACGCCGAGTAAATCGGTTTGACGATCACTTGTTTTAAGGGATCCGTCCGCAATGGACGGGTCCCTTTTTTGCATTTGTTGCTGAGGTACGCGATGCTGCCCGTGCGCAATGCTGCCCTGGCTGTTCGCAGACTATTGGGTTGTCGGTGCATGAAAAATGCCGACATCCCGCCTCGGGGAGGAGGCGGGAACGCACCGAGTAGACGGAGGGGGTGCGGAGCGCGGTCGCGTCTCGACTGGCGACGTTGCCCATCGACACCCCTATTGTACTGCATAGCGCGGTTCTTGGTTTATCGTGTCGAACGCTTGTGTTGTGCCATTGCCTGCGGCAACGGTGTGCTACACTCTTGCACTACTGAGTGGGCCAGACGGTCGCGCGATGTGCTGCTTGCGGCACGCGTGAGGAAAGTCCGGGCTCCAGAGGGCGGGATGCCGGCTAACGGCCGGGCGGAGTGATCCGACGGAAAGCGCCGCAGAAAAGAAGACTCCCACCTGCGCCGCAAGGCGTAAAGGGAAAAGCTGAAACGGTGGTGTAAGAGACCACCAGCGTCGTGGCAACACGGCGGCTTGGCAAGCCCCATCCGGAGCAAGCGCGAATAGGAACGCTATGGGCCGGCCCGGTCCGCGTTCGGGTAGCGTGCGTGGAGCTGCACGGTAACGTGCAGACAAGATAAATGACCGTTCACGACAGAACCCGGCTTATAGGCCCACTCAGCTTTCTTGTTGACGCTGCGACGGCGTCAGCTGGCCGATTTGGCGCTCATTCGTCGGTCGCCGCCATAAGGCGTGCTCCCTCCTCTTTCGGGCCAAATCGACTCAGCTGGCGCCGTCTCGCTGTTTTTGCCTGGTCATCAGCGACCCCATTTTTGTTGCAAACTTGTCTTTCAAGGCACCTTGCTCGCGCTGACGGGTTCTCGCTTTCGTTGACGGATTCATCGGCGGCTCCATTCTTTTCGCCGGGGTTATCGGTACGGCCTTTGCCGTATTATTGAGGCTGTTTGTTGCTGCGCTTTATTTTGTTGAGGGGCTTTGTTGGACAGCTATTTTACTCTGCAATCGAATATTGAGGTTTCGGGCGAGTTTGTGGACCGCAAGAGCCGGTTTATTGCCCAGCTGGTCCATATTGAGTCCGAGGACGAGGCGAATGCCTTTATCGAGATGGTTCGCAAGCGTCATTATGACGCTCGACACAATGTTCCCGCGTGGATTTTGGTCGATGGACGCGAGCGCCAGAGCGATGATGGTGAACCGAGCCGCACGAGTGGTATGCCGACGCTCGAGGTGCTGCGCGGTGCGGGGCTCAAAAATGTTTGCTGCGTAGTGACACGCTATTTTGGTGGCACGCTGTTGGGGCCTGGTGGTTTGGTGCGCGCCTATACCGCGGCGACGCAGGCGGCGGTGGCCGCGGCTCAGGAGGCCGGGCAGATCGTCGAGATGACGAGCGTCGTGCCGGTTGATGTGCATGTGGCCTATCCACAGTATGAGCAGGTGCTTCGCTTGGCGCAGGATTCGGGTGCCAAGGTTTCGGATACCGATTACGCGGATGCTGTGACACTTCACTTGGTGTTTAAAGCGGGGGAGCAAGAGCCGTTTTGCGCTAAGATGCGCGAGCTTATGGCGGGGCGCGAGGAGATTGAGGTCAGCGCTCCCGAGTTTGCTGAGTTCTAACGACGACGGCCGGCGTGCATTTGGATGAATCCCAAGCGCGCCGGCTGTCGTTTTATGTCGCTGCCGTTTACTCGGCGAGCTGCTTTAGTACATCGCAGGCGATTTCGACGGCATCGTCGATGCAACCGGGGCAGCTGCGGAGCGGACCCTTATCCGATCCGACGCCCTTGAGCGTGCCGCAGACGGTCGTCGTGTTCTTCTCGCCAAAACGTTTGGCGATCTCGCGCGACAGTTTGTAGGTCTGGCCCTTGGTCTTGGGGTTTTCCATGCCATCGCTCATTACAAAGCCCATGATGGCCACGGCGCCCGAGATGGCGCCGCAAGTTTCGGTCATGCCGCCCATGCCGGCGCCAAAGCCCTCGGTGAGGGTAAAGGCGACCTGGGGGTCGAGCCCGACGGCGGGCGCGAGCGTGCAGGCGACGGCCTGCGCGCAGTTAAAGCTGCGGGCGTGGTATTCGGCAGCCTGAGCCTGGCAGGTGGCAGTGTTGAGCTGAGTGGTATCAATCTGCTTCATCGGTGTCTCCTTGATTGCGGTGTACCCGCCTATGGTACCCTTGCTGGCGCATTCGCTTATCGAGACCGCAGTGCATATCTCATTGTTTTTCGCCATCGAACACTTTCTTAAGATTTGGGACAAATAAACCTGATTAATTTGTCCCATAACCTATCGGCGGGATGGGTTGAGAGGGGGGGCGGGGTAGCGGTATCGTGAACCGAATAAAACGTAACCCAGGCAAGGGAGCAAGATATGAGCGAGCAGACTATCGGTACCACATGTGTTCAGGGCGGCTATCGCCCGGGCGACGCGGAGCCGCGCCAGGTGCCCATCTACCAGTCCACCACGTGGAAGTACGACACGTCCGAGCACATGGGCAAGTTGTTTGACCTGGAGGAGTCGGGCTACTTCTACAGCCGTCTGCAGAACCCTACGTGCGATTTGGTCGCCGCCAAGATCTGCGAGATGGAGGGCGGTACCGCTGCGATGCTCACGAGCTCGGGCATGGCTGCGAACTTCCTTGCGATCTTTAACGTTGCCGGTGCCGGCGATCACGTGGTCGCGAGCTCTGCCATCTACGGCGGTACCTATAACCTGCTCGCCCATACCATGGAGCGCATGGGTCTGACCTGTACGTTCGTTGCCCCCGACTGTACCGACGAGGAGCTCGAGGCGGCTTTTGAGCCCAATACCAAGCTCGTCTTTGGCGAGACGATCGCCAACCCCGCCCTTGCCGTGCTCGATATTGAGCGCTTTGCCAAGGCCGCGCATGACCACGGCGTGCCGCTGATGGTCGACAACACCTTCCCGACGCCCGTGATGTGCCGTCCCTTTGAGTGGGGCGCCGACATCGTTACGCACTCCACCACCAAGTACATGGATGGACATGCCGCCTACCTGGGCGGCGTGATCGTCGATCACGGTCAGTTTGACTGGATGGCCCATGCTGACAAGTTCTCGGGTCTCACCACGCCCGACGAGAGCTACCACGGCGTGACCTATGCCGAGAAATTCGGTCGCGAGGGCGCCTTCATTACCAAGGCCACCGCGCAGCTCATGCGCGACCTCGGCCCCATGCAGAACCCGCAGGCGGCGTTTTTCCTGAATAGCTCGCTCGAGAGCCTGCATGTGCGCATGCCGCGTCATTGCGAGAACGGCCTGGCCGTTGCCAAGTTCCTGCAGAGCCATCCCAAGGTGCGCTTCGTGAGCTATCCGGGCCTGGAGGGCGATAAGTACTATGACCTGGCTCAGAAGTACATGCCCAACGGTACTTGCGGCGTTGTGAGCTTTGGCTTTAACGGTGGTCGCGCGGCGGCCGAGACCTTTATGAAGAGCCTCAAGCTCGCCCAGATCGCCACGCATGTGGCCGACGCCCGCACTTGCTGCCTGCATCCCGCTAACGCTACGCATCGCCAGATGAACGATGAGGAGCTCATCGCCTGCGGCATCTCCGCCGACATGGTGCGCCTGTCGTGCGGCCTCGAGGACACGGCCGATCTGATTGCCGACCTTGAGCAGGCGCTCGAGCAGTGCTAGGCTAGCTCCGTTCAAGGTGCCGATGCTGGCAGAAAGCTTCGGTGACCTTTCGTTCCGATTCCGTAGGCGGGACCCCAATCGCGACTGTTCGCAGGCGATTGGGGCCCCGTTTTTGCGTTGCACCACTCGAAAGGATGGATATGGAGAAAACTGCAGAGCAGCTGCGCCGCGAGCGCATTGCCCTAGAGGGCGACACGCATGGCAAGAACAAATGGGCGATTCTGTTTACCGTGCTCATCATGACGTTTATGGTGTGTCTGGATTCGACCGTCGTGACCGTGGCGCTGCCCGTGATGCAAAAGGAGCTGGGCGTGGGCCTCGATCGCATTCAGCTGGTGAGCTCAGTGTATCTGCTTGCGACATGCGTGGCTATGTTGCCGTTTGGCCGTCTGGGCGACGTGCGCGGCAAGGTGAATGTGTTCCAGCTGGGTGTCATCGTCTTTTCGGTCGGTTCGCTGCTGTGCGGCCTTTCGGCCTCGCTCGAGGTTCTTATCCTGGCACGCATCGTTCAGGGCGTCGGTTGCGCGGCGGCCATGGCTAACAACATGGGTATCATCACCGAGTCGTTTCCGGCGCGCGAGCGCGGTCGTGCCATGGGTATTCTCGCGACGTTCGTGGCCCTCGGCATGATGTGCGGCCCCGTGCTGGGCGGCATGCTGGTGGCAAGCTTTCCCTGGGAGAGCATCTTCCTCATCAACCTGCCCATTGGCGTCATCTCGTTTATCGTGGGACTCTATACACTACCGCATGTTAAGCCGGAGGCCGGCGAGCGCCCCATGTCCCTGATTGAGGCTGCTCGTCGCTGCTTTGCAAATTCGGCCTTCACCATCAACCTTGCTTGCATGCTCATCGTGTTCGTTGGTATTGGCGCATCCGAGTTTATCCTGCCGTTCTATTTTCAGGACGCTCACGGCTTTGGTTCCGACATCTCTGGACTACTCTTTTTGGCGCTGCCGATGGTGAATGCCTTTATCGGCCCGCTTTCGGGTACGGTTTCGGACCGCGTTGGCTGCGAGGGCCCCACGGCAGTCGGCCTGGGTGTGTACGTGTGCGGTCTCTTTGCGGTAAGCACGCTCGACGAGCACGCTTCCATCCCTCTGATCGTGTGCTGTGTCGCATTTATGTCGCTTGGTACGTCGATTTTCCAAAGCCCCAATAACTCCCTGTATATGGGCTCGGCTCCGCGCGAAGCGCTCGGCTTTGCTGGCAGCCTGGGTAGCCTGGCGCGCTATGCGGGTATGGCAGTGGGCATTACGGTGGCGTCGAATATCCTGTATGGGCAGATGAGCGTGGCGATGGGCGAGGCCGTAACCAGTTTCGTTGCAGGCCGTCCGGATGTATTCCTATTCGGTTTTCGCTCGGTGTTCTACGTGCTTATGGCTGTGGCCGCTGTGGGCTTTGCGCTCGCCATGGTGCGTTTGGTGAGGATGCGCGCCCGCCATTAGCGTGTTGGGAGGCTGCCTGCCACGTATTCGCGCCGTCTCAAAAAGACTGGGGTTGATTTTCAATCTCAACGCAACAGCCTGAACGGGTCCCGCGTTTCCGCAGC
>CAUGTZ010000008.1 GCA_959602645.1 uncultured Collinsella sp.
GCGCATTCGGCGAGATACGTTTGCGAAAGTGGTTGGTTTTAGATTAGCGCTAACACGGGGGGGTCCCGGGCCGCGGCGAGGCCCTCGAGGCCGCCCGCGCCCTCTCGTCGCAGCGCGACCACGTCGTCGCCTGCGCGACCAGGGACAAGAACCGCCTGCGCGCGGTGCTGCTCGAGTCCTGCCCGGCCCTCGAGGCCGCGGTCGACCTGTCGGACCGGCGGTGGCTGGAGCTGCTCGCCGGGTTCGGCGGGGCGTGGGGGATCGCCCGCTCCGGGGCCGGGGGCCCGCGGGCCGAGGCCGCCGGGGAGGCCGCGGCCGCCTCCACCGCGCCCCCGCCGGCGCTCGTCGAGGCCGAGAACAGGCAGGTCAGGTTCCTGGCCGCCCGGATATCGGAGGCCCTCGACGAGGCCGGGGCCCTCGAGGCCGAGACGGCGGCGCTGCTCGAGGGCGACGAGACCTACGCGTGCCTGCTCACCGTGCCCGGCATCGGCCCGAGGACCGCGGCGCAGCTCGCGGTGTCGGTCGACATCGCGAGGTTCCCGGACCACGACCACCTGGCCTCGTACTGCGGCATAGCCCCGAGGGTGAGGAGCTCCGGCACGTCGGTGAGGTCGGTCAGGGCGTCCAGACGCGGCGACGCGAGGCTCAAGTCCCTGCTGATCTTCTCGTGCAACAGCCTGGTGAGGTCCTCGGGGCGCTACG
This sequence comes from uncultured Collinsella sp., assembly GCA_959602645.1. Taxonomy (GTDB): domain Bacteria; phylum Actinomycetota; class Coriobacteriia; order Coriobacteriales; family Coriobacteriaceae; genus Collinsella. The sequence goes on from CAUGTZ010000008.1 coordinate 703, forward strand.
GCGAGTACTACCGGGCCTGCAGGGCGCGGGGAATGGGCCACGGGCGGGCGCTCAAGGCCGTCGCGAGGAAGCGGCTCAGGGCGATATACGCCGTGATGCGCGACCGGGTGCCTTACCGGGAGTAGCCCCGACGGTTGACAAAACTATAGGAACACCCAACGACTACTTGCGACCAAGACATCGGCGTTGCCTTGGCATTGTCAGCGAAAACGCCCCTAAGCGAGCAAGGTGACGTGAAAGAGGAGGGCATTGACCTTCTGGTCATGCCCGACGATTGAACGTCAGATTGCCGCTTAGGGGCGTTTGCAGCGTCGAGCCGTTACGGCGTTTGATAAAACGCCGTAACCCTACAGTTCAGTCACGACAACGCTGTTGTAGATCTCGTCCCAGCGGTCCATGACCAGGTGGCCGGTCTTGGGATCCATGGCGTTGAGCTTGCCGCAGGTATTGGCGGTCTTGAGCACCGTGACGTCGTCGGCACCAGCAGCAATGGCATGCGCAAAGCCGGCGATGGTCGAGTCACCGGAACCCGTCGCGTTCACAGCCGCAATCGCGGGCGTCTTGGCGCGGAACGCGCGGCCCTCATGGAAGCCCACCGAACCGGCAGCGCCCATCGAGACGACGACCCAGGGAATACCGGCAAAGCGGCCATCGGCGGCAAGCGCCTCGCGCAGGGCATCGACATCATCGGTCGTAAAGGACGTACCCAGCAGGCCGTTAATCTCGGTCAGGTTGGGCTTCACGAGCTCAGGCTTAGCGTCAGATTCCAGCGCAGCCTCCAGCGATGCACCCGAGGTGTCGAGCAGCACCTTGGCGCCCGCCTCCTCGGCGATCTTGACGAGCTCGGCATAGTAGCCAGCATCGACGCCGCGCGGCAGCGAGCCCGAAAGCGTCACAACATCCGCCTTCGCTGCAAGCTCGGCGAACTTAGCCGTAAAGGCCTCGAGCTCGGCGGGAGCGATCTGCGGGCCGCTCTCCAGCAGCTCGGTCTGATTGCCCTCGTGCAGGATATTCAGGCAAATGCGCGTCTCACCGGCGATGGGCACAAAGTCGTTCTTGACGCCGTCGGCATCCATAAGCTCGGCCATATAGGCACCCATGTGGCCGCCGAGCAGGCCGGTCGCGAGCACATCGTCGCCCAACTGCAGCAGCACACGGCTCACGTTGAGGCCCTTGCCGCCAGCGGTCTTTTCAGGCGTCACGCGGTTCACGTCGTCGATGATCAGCTTGTCGAGTTGATAGCGCGTATCGATCGACGGGTTCATGGTAACGGTCAGAATCATGTTGAACTCCTGTTTCCGGGGCACGACACGCGCGGCCCCAAACATACGATAACTCGTTAAAGGATCTCGATCTCAAAGCCGCGGATAACGGTCTCCCCTGGCTTGGCCACCAGGCAGCCACGCTTGTGCTCCAGAATATCGTCCTCGTCGGAGCAGGTGGACAGACCACCCCACGGCTCAACTGCCACAAAGTCGCCCTCGGGCTTGCTCCACACAATCAGGTACGGCATATCGGGGAACGTCAGGCGCACGCCCTTGTCCTCGGTTTTCTTGCTCAGCGTAACCACGCGGCTCTCGAGCACGTCAAAGATGGTCTCCGCGAAGTCGAAGAGTTCGTGGGTAAGCGGCAGGTTCTGGCCGATCATGGGGTTCTTGCTGCGATGCTCAACATCAATCAGGCCCATCGAGGGAACGGCGGTACAGAGCTCGGTGGCCTCGCACCGCTCAAAACGAAGCTCATAGTCGTCATAGGACTCGCCCTCGTCGAGCGGGCACTTAAAGCCGGGGTGGCCACCCACAAAAAACGGCATGTCCTCGGTGCCCTCATTGGTCACCTCGTACGACACGGCCACCTTTTCCGAATCGATCGTGTAACGAGCAACAATCTTAAACGGATATGGATACTGCTCGAGCAGCTCGGCGTGGTCGGCAGAGCTTAGGCTCAGCGCAACCATGTTGTCGCCCTGCTCCTCGAGCTTCCACTCCTGCTTGCGGGCAAAGCCGTGGCGGGCAAGCTTGACCTCGCGGCCGCCCATGGTCATCGCGCGGCCGTTACGAAGGCCACCGCAGATCGGGAAGCAAATGGGCGCCTGGCCCGACCAGACCGAAGGATCGCCCTGCCACAGGTACTCGCGGCCGTTAGCTTTAATCGAAGTGAACGATCCGCCAGCCGTGCTCAGCGCCACACGAATAGAACCGTTATCAAGAATAAACTCCATAGGAGCCTTCCCTTTCTTACGACAGCCCGCCAAGTCAATAGGGCTGATAGAAAACCGGCCCGCGCCCCCTCACAGAAACGCGAGCCGTCAATTGAAAAGCTGCAGAATGCCGGGTACCGCCTGGAGCGAAGCACTCAAGCTCAGCAAGCAAACGTGTTATCGGAGCAACTTGCCATACCAGAACGCTTCGCAACAACAGCGGTAACCCCACAGGTCACTCAGACATCAGCGAGAAGCCAGCTGGTGAGGCAAGGTGCCGTGAAGCGAGGCGGCATTGACCTTCTGGTCATGCCGTCGAAGCTGAACGGCAGATTGCCCGCCAGATGGCTTCGCAGCGTCGGCCGGTCCGGCGTTCGGTAGAACGCCGGAACCTAATTAGTCGTGGTATTCGCCGCGGTCCCACTTCTCGAGGAACTCATCAAAGAAGTGCGGGTCAGCCTGAGCCTCGGCGTCAGCCTTGTTGCAGGCATCGATCTTGGCAATCAGGGCATCGTGCTCGGGAGTCTTGTCGTAGGGCTCCTCCAGGAATGCAAGCATGATGTCGGCCATCAGGAACTCGCCGGTGATCTTGCCGCCAAAGCCCACGATGTTGGCGTTGAGCTCGCGACGGGCATACAGGGCAGAGGTCATGTCGCGAACCAGGGCGCAGCGGGCGCCGGGAACCTTGTTGACGGCGTTGGTGATGCCGATGCCGGTGCCGCACAGGGCCACGCCAAAGTCGGCCTTGCCGCTGGCAACAGCCTCGCCCACGGCCTTACCGTAGATGGGATAGTGCGTACGGGTGTGGCTGTAGGTGCCGCAGTCGAGCACCTTGTAGCCAGCCTGCTCCAGGCGGTCGGCCAGATAGATCTTCTCGTCCGTAACGATATGGTCGCAACCGATTGCGATGGTCTTCTTCATCAGAACGTCCTTTCGTCTGAATTCACAAGTTGAGATAGAAGTTCGAGTTCTCGGTGGCTCTCGTTAGGCCATCTTGTTGAGCATGTCGACACGGATCTGGTGACGGCCGCCAGCGTACTGGGCACGCAGGAACTCGCGGGCGATCTTCTTGGCGACCTCGGTGCCCACAACGCCCGGGCCCATGGTGACCATGCGCGAGCCGTTGTGCTCGCGGGTCATGTAGGCGGAACGCTCGTCGGAAATGTTGGCGACGACCATGCCCTTGATCTTGACGGCGGCCATATAGGAGCCGACGCCGTACTTATCGAATGCGAAACCCTGGGAATCCTTGTGCTCCAGCAGGTCCTTGGCAACGGCGGTCGCGGAATCAACAAAGTCCGCGGCAGGGGTCTCGGAATAGTCGACGACCTCGTGACCGTCGGCGATGAGCATCTCCTTGATGGACTCCTTCATCGACATACCGTCGGCATCGGAAGCGATTACAACCCTCATGACATCCTCCTTGAGAGATACGCTGGCGCGTAGTTTCTGTTTGGAAGTGTTGAATCGCGATCAGGTCCGGGCATCTGAATGTGCGGTTCTTCACTGTTCATGTTTATTTGAACACATTCAAACATTAACTGCAATAACTATTTGTTTATCTTTGTTCTTTTTTGAACAAATACCGTTCGCGGATGATTGATAACCGTTTGGACTCAGGAAAGGCACGGCTTACCGCGTATTCAACAAACAAAAAGGCGGCCGAGAACGCCTCTCGGCCGCCCTTCGGCGGTATGCCCTGGTATATACAGCTGTTTTAGCTACTCGGACTGCCCGCCCTTTTTGGCGTGCTTGGACGGAGCGCTCAGAAAGCGGCCCGTCAAATAGTTCGCCGGGCCGGAAATATCAATCCCCAGCAGCACATGCCCCAGCCACAAAAACGCCGCGAGCACCAGCAATGGAATCACGCACGAGGTCACGATCATCACGATGACGCCTTCGATGAGATCGGTCACTTGCTGCACAATTTCATCGGTCATCTGCTTGGCGCCGCTGGTCACCGACGTGACCAGGCTCGAGGCCCCGTCAGTCAACTGCTCGAGCACGTTTTTGGACTCCGTGGCCTCGGCCTTTTTCTTGCTTGCTTTGGAGTTATCGCTATCTGCCGCACTCGCAGCGTCCGCTGCCTTTTGCTCAGCTTGCTCAATACTTACGCGATACGTTTCATCGACCTTCTGCGACACCCATACGCTCGCGGGCACAAGCGCCATGCCGATTACGGCAACCACCAACACGCGCGTCGCCACACGGCGCAGGACGGCGCTCGTGCTCCAGCGCCCGTGAATACCAAGCGACACCGCAAAGAGCACCAACGCAAACGGGATTAAGATGCCCAAGCCAACCGACCACAAAATCGTGAGCAAGTATTTCTCTAGGTATAGCACGGCAAGCACGATACCAAGGTTGCCTGAAAGCTGCGCAAGCTGCTCGGCAACCGGCGTTCCCGTATCACCCGGCAGCGCGGTAATGCCCGCAGACAGCGCCACGCACGAGGCCGTGAGCGCCAGTACGTTACCTTTCTTTTGGTCGATAACCTCGATGGTGGAGTCCCAAGTCTTGGTATCGGCAAAATGCGGACGAGCCACAAAGCCCGACAGCAAGGCCAGTACCACGAGTGCAACGATGAAGCCAATCTGCAGCTTTTTGTTTGCGCACACGACATCGGACAGGCTGGGCTGCAGCTCGGTTACCGTCGTGTGCTCGGTTATCTGGACAGGACGCCCATGAGCCATCTCGTGCGCGTCTCTTTTTTGTATTGACCCGTTATCCGGCATTTGGATACCTCCTCATTCCGGCCTGTATTGCGGGTGAAAGTATACCCATCCAGCGAAAAACCGAACGAGAGGGCGTGCAGAAGCTCCATAACGCTGCTAGTCGAACAGTGCCATTTCAAAACTATGCCGGTTTACTACCGTAAAACCGATAGGACCGACCACATTTGCTATTAGCAGAAAATGGCAAGCTTTCTACCTGCGGCTTTGATAACGCTGTTCTTTCCATAGTTGAAAGAATACGATTCATCGTAGTAAACCGGCATAGTTTTGTAACCGACGGGTCGAGTCGGCACCGCAACAAACCTAATAACCCGTTTTCTTCCATCCTCAAAGGATCAAATGCATGGCAGGAGTGTCCCTAACTGCCGGCAGATAAGGAACGTCCCCAAGTGCCGGGTAAAAAGAAAAAGCCCTGCCGCGAGTTTGCGGCAGAGCTTTTGGAAGGGGACTTGGTTGTGCGGGCTCGTTAGGCGAGCTTGGCCTCGAGCTCGGCGATGCGCTTGTAGGCATCGATGGTAAAGCGGGTCTGCTTCTCCAGGATCATAGTGGTCATGAGAGTGTCCTGAGCGTGAGCCATAATGAAGGTCATCTCCATCTCGCCACCGCCGGCCTCCTGCGAAAGCAGCTTGGTCTGCGTGTCGTGGGCACCGATGAGCGCATCGCTGGCATCCTTGTGCAGCTGCTCGGCCTTCTCAAAATCACCCTCGCGAGCAGCATCGAGCGCTGCAAGCAGATCGGTCTGGGCGTCACCTGCGTATGCGACGATCTCGAATCCAACCATCGAGATTTCTTCTTTGGTTGCCATATTGCGTTCCTTTCACATATGAACCAATGGAGAGCATCGCGTCCGGGCATACGCGCTGCGTTCTGTATGGCAGAAACATTAACATTCAAACAAAAAAGAACAACGCAAAACATAATTTCAAGCTATGAACGGTCAATTTTCGCCCGTGAACGGTTTCCAAACCATTTCGAACAATATCAAACATGATTAACAGAAACCCAAACAGGACCGCGCCCTAGCGCAAATCGCGCACCGTATCGCCCTCTACGAGCACGCCGGGGATCAGCATGTGCTCCACACCAGACGCACCCCCCTCGGCACTGGCGATCTTATCGACTGCCCACATGCCGACACGCCTGTTGTCAAAGCGCACGGTGGTCAGGCGACGGTCGGGCACGATATCGCCCAGGCTGTCATCAACACCCACCACGCTCACGTCCTCGGGCACGCGCTTTCCGCGCGACTCGAGCCCGCGAATGCAACCGTATGCCATGGCATCGTTGGAGGCATAGATGGCAGTACAGGCTGGATCGTCCGCCAGTGCCTGACCTGCGGCATACCCACTCTGAGCCGTCCAATCGCCACGGATGAGTCGCGGCAGCTCAATACCATGTGCACGCAATGTCTCGCGCCAGCCTTCCTCGCGCTGCATGCCCGAAAGAGAGCGCTCGGGGCACGAGATAAAGTGCACGGTCTTGTGCCCCTGCTCCAGCAAATACTCGACCACCTGGCGCGAGCAATCGAACTGGTCGTTATCGACTGTTGAACAGAGCGGGTGCTCCAGCATGGTAACGAGCACCGTCTGCATACCGGGCAGCGGCTCGAAGGTGCCAAAGTCCGCCGGCATGCGATTCATGATCACAACCATGCCATCCACCGGCAGCGCGCTCATGCGCGACGATGCGCTCTCGAGGGTATACGGATGCCCGTCTACTTTAGTAAGGGTGATGGCATAGCCATGTTTGTCGGCCGCGGCGGCAAAGCCCTCCATACGGTCGAGGTTGCCGGTGCCGGTAATGTTGAACATGGCGACGCCGACGGTCTTAAACTTGCCGCGGCGCAGCGATCGACCGGCAAAATTGGGGCGATACCCCAGCTCGCGCATGGCGGCGCGCACGCGCTCCTTGGTCTCGGGGCGCACGCTGGGCGAATCGTGCACCGTACGCGAGACTGTCTGCTCCGAGACGCCCGCGAGACGCGCCACGTCCTTAACGGAAACCGATTTTTTAACAGCGGCCATAGGTCGATCTTTCTATGTCAACGATGCCATTGGTGGCACCCTACGCAGTCAAATGAAACGTCTTTAAGTATATCTAACGCCTCCTCCGCCATACGCTCACCACCCAAAACCTACCGTTCACCGACAATCCTGCTTCCCCGAACGGCTTTTGTCGACCAAATGTTAACGTTGCCATTGTGCAAACACAGAGCCACCGGGCGGCTCAAACGTTTACGCGCAAGGAATCGACGGTTCGCAGGCACAGGAACCACCGGTTCGCGTCTTTTTTGTGTCGCAAAATGGCAACGTCAACATTTTGGCAACCAGACGTCAAAAGCTACCATCGTTGCTAACCCACCGACTCTTAGGAGCTTTGCATGGAGCAACTCATCGCCACCATCGAAAAAGGCCAGCCCTTTTTCAACGCGATCGCCCGCAACAAGTACCTCAAGGCGATTCGCGACGGCTTTATCTCCGTCATCCCCATCATCATCTTCTCGTCCATCTTCTGCCTGGTAGCCTCGGTCCCCAACATCTGGGGTTTCTACTGGCCCGATGACATCAACAACGCCCTGTGGAAGTGCTACAACTACTCCATGGGCATCCTGGCTATCGCCTGCGCCGCCACCACGGCCAAGCACTTCGCCGACGCCCAGAACCGCGACCTGCCCAAGAACAACCAGATCAACTTTATCTCGTGCATGTGCGCGGCCATCATCGGCTTCTTGCTCCTTTCGAGCGACACCATCGCCACGGACGCCGCCAGCGGCTTCAACACCACCTACCTTGGTTCCAAGGGCCTGCTGACCGCCTTCATCGCTGCGTTTGTGACCGGCATCATCTACAAGTTCTTTATCAAGCGCAACATCACCGTCAAGATGCCCGAGCAGGTTCCGCCTAACATCTCGCAGACCTTTAAGGACATCATCCCCTTCTCCGTCTGCATCACCGTCTTTTGGGTCTTTGACATCGTCTTCCGCGCTGCCTTTGGCTTCTGCTTTGCCCAGGGCGTCATCCAGGTGTTCCAGCCCCTGTTCACCGCTGCCGACGGCTACATCGGCCTCGCTGTGATCTACGGCGCCATGAGCCTCTTCTGGTTCGTCGGCGTCCACGGCCCCTCGATCGTCGAGCCCGCCATCGCCGCTGCTCTCGTTGCCAACATGACCGACAACCTGGCTGCATTCCAGGCCGGCGAGCACGCCACCGCCGTCCTGACGCAGGGCGCCCAGTACTTCGTCGTCTGCATGGGCGGTACCGGCGCCACGCTCGTCCTGGTCTTTATGTTCTGCTTCCTGGCCAAGTCCCAGGAGATGCGCGCCGTCGGTAAGGCCGCCATCGTCCCCGTGTGCTTTGCCGTCAACGAACCGCTGCTGTTCGCCGCACCTATCGTGCTCAATCCCGTCTTCTTTGTCCCGTTTGTCTTTGCCCCAATCGCCAACATCTGGATCCTCAAGGTCTTTATCGACTTCTTGGGCATGAACGGCTTTATGTACACCCTGCCTTGGACCGTCCCCGGCCCCATTGGCACCATCATGGGCCTGGGCTTCCAGCCGCTCGCCTTTGTGATGCTCGCCATCATCCTAGTCGTCGACTTTGCCCTGTACTACCCGTTCTTCCGTGCCTATGACGCCCAGAAGTGCGCCGAGGAGGCCGAGATCTCCCAGGAGGAGCTCGCCGCCAAGAACGCCGAGAAGGCCGCCAAGCTCAACGACGCCTTCCAGGGTAAGGCCGACGCCAAGAGTGTTGCCGCCGGCGCCGCTGCCGAGGTCGTAAAGACCGACGCCGCCCCCGCTGCTGCCGCCACCGAGGCTTCGGCCGCCAGCGACCTCAACGGCAAGCGCGTACTCGTGCTCTGCCAGGGCGGAGGCACCTCGGGCCTGCTCGCCAACGCGCTGGCCAAGGCCGCCAAGGAGCGCGGCATCGATCTTGAGACCGCTGCCGATGCCTATGGCAACCACGTGGACATGCTTCCCGACTTTGACCTGGTCGTCCTGGCTCCGCAGGCTGCCAGCTACCTGGCCGACCTGCAGAAGGACTGCGAGCGTGTGGGCAACAAGTGCGTCGCCTGCCGTGGTAAGCAGTACATCGAGCTCTCCCAGAACGGCGACAAGTCTCTCGCCTTCGTGAGCGAGCAGCTGTCGAAGTAAGTAACGCTTAGGGCCAGCCGACCATCCAAGGCCGGCTGGCCCTTCGATTTAGACGATTGGATATTTCATCATGTCCGTTAACCCTGCTAGCGTCACCAACCCGCCCGCGCAGTTTCCCGAGGACTTTGTCTTTGGCGGCGCCACTGCTGCCTACCAGGTAGAGGGCGAGACCCGCACTCACGGTAAGGGCAAGGTCGCCTGGGACGACTTCTTGGAGGCCCAGGGCCGCTTCTCTCCCGATCCCGCCTCCGACTTCTACAACCAGTATCCGGTGGACCTGGAGCTGTGCGAGGAGTTTGGCATCAACGGTATTCGCCTCTCCATCGCCTGGAGCCGCATCTTCCCCGAGGGCACCGGCAAGGTGAACCCCGAGGGCGTGCAGTTCTACCACGACCTCTTTGCCGAGTGCCACAAGCACCACGTTGAGCCGTTTGTCACGCTGCATCACTTCGACACGCCGCTGCCCCTCTTTGAGAAGGGCGACTTCCTCAACCGCGAGACCATCGACGCCTTTGTGGACTTTGCCACCTTCTGCTTTAAGGAGTACGCCGACCAGGTGACCTATTGGTTCACCTTTAACGAGATCTGGGCCGACGCCTCCAACACCTACATCGAGGGCACCTTCCCCGGCGGCGTCAAGGCGCATCTGGCCGAGGCCTTCCAGTGCGAGCACAACATGATGCTCGCCCACGCCAAGGCAGTACTAGCCTTCCACAACGGCGGTTTTAAGGGCAAGATCGGCGTCATCCAGTCGCTGGAGTTTAAGTACCCGCTCAACGAGAACGACCCCGCCGACATCAAGGCCGCCAACAACGAGCACGTGCTGCAAAACCAGTTCCTGCTCGACGCCACCTTCCGCGGCGACTATGCCCCCGACACCCTCGAGTGCGCCAACCGCCTGGCTGCCGTCTCGGGCGGCACCATCGAGATCCTGGACGAGGACCTCGAGATTATGCGCGAGGCGGCGCTCTACAACGACTACCTGGGCGTTAACAACTACCAGTGCCGCTTCCTCAAGGCTTACGATGGCGAGAACGACCTGCACCACAACGGTACGGGCGAGAAGGGCACCGGCCGCTGGCGCGTCAAGGGCATTGGCGAGCATGTGAACAAGCCCGGCATCCCCACCACCGACTGGGACTGGATCATCTATCCCGAGGGTCTGTTCGATCTGCTCGTCTACATTAAGCAGCGCTACCCCAACTACAAGCAGATTTTCATTACCGAAAACGGCATGGGCTACAAGGACCCCTACAAGGACGGCTTTGTGGACGACCAGCCGCGCATCGACTACATCGAGCAGCACCTGCGTTGGCTGCTCAAGGCCATGGAGGTGGGCGTCAACGTGGGCGGCTACTTCCTGTGGAGCCTGCAGGATCAGTTCTCCTGGACCAACGGCTACAACAAGCGCTACGGCTTCTTCTACGTAGACTTTGAGACCCAAAAGCGCACGCCCAAGGCGAGCGCCTACTGGTACAAGCACGTGGCGCAGACCCGTCGCCTGGACTAAAGACTAGCGGGGTTGCCTGCCCACATAACCTGTCCCCATTTCTCAGCCGGGGGCGGCACGTCACACGGCGCACCGCCTCCGGCCTTTTTGTTTTTGGGCTGGTCGGGAGCCGTTTGTCTCGATCTGTAACATCTAGCCGAGTTTTTTGGTCCTAGCTGTTACAGATTGAGACGAACAGGATTGCTCTTTCCGAAGAATCTAAATCTGTAACACGTAGCCCGCTTTTGACCGTCTACCTGTTACAAATCGAGACAAACGGAGTAGGACCTAACCCCGTATGTCCCTAACAGTCGAGCGTTCGACCAGCGTACTCGGCACATGAATCGCCTCGATAGACGAGCTCTCTCCAATCGCCGCCTCAAACGCAAGCTTACCGACACCGCGCAAATCAAATCGCAGCGTCGTCAGTCGATTGTGAGGAACAAGCCCCTCGAGTGCGTCGTCGATACCAACCACGCTCACGTCGTCGGGCACGGACAGGCCCGCGTTCTCGAGCGCGGCGATAACGCCCAGCGCCATCTGGTCATTTGCCGCAAGCACGGCAGTCGGCGCCTGCGACCCGCCGGCAAGCACCTCGGCCGCAATCCGCTCGCCCATGGCGTACCCACTGTCCGCACTCCAATCGCCACGCAGCATCGGAGCGGCATCGACATGAGCACGACCCAGCGTATCGCGCCAACCGGCCTCACGAAAACGCGAGGAAATCGAGTTTTCCGGACCCGCCACAAACCGCATATTCGAGTGACCATGTTCCAGCAGATAATTGGTCAACAGCTCGCACGAACCATACTGGTCGGAGTCGATCGTCGTGCAGCGCGGATGCGCATACATGGACAGGATGACCGTTCGCACTCCCGGCTGGGGAACAAACTCCTCAAAATCGGGAGCCATGCGGTTCATGTTGAGAATCATGCCGTCGACGGGTCGCTCGACCATGCGGCGCGAGGCATCGGCAAGTGCATAGGGCTTGTCGCCGCCCATCTCGATCATAGTGACGGCAAAATCGTGCTCGCGCGCCGCTTGCATGATACCCTCGAGCGTCGCCAGGTTACCGACACGTGTGATGTTGTACATGCACAGGCCAATAGAACGATACGACCCGCCGCGCAACGCCGCTCCAGCAAAATTGGGACGAAAGCCCAGCTCTTCCATGGCGGCCAGCACACGCTTGCGCGTCTTTTCCGTCACGTTGGGCATACCGTTGACCACGCGAGACACAGTCTGGCGGCTCACGCCAGCGAGCGCCGCAACCTCTGCCGCGCTCGCCGAACGACCATTCCTTGTCTGCTGATCCATGCCTTCCACGCTAACCTGCTTCCCAACTATTCCCCGCGCCCATGGCGCATCGTACATACATTGATAACGTGCTCATGATACCCGAGCCATATACCACAACATGAAAACTTCTGTCAATCAAAACCGCTTACCGAACAAATACAACCGTTCGCGGCTGTTTGAAGTTGTTTTGTTTCTATACATCCCAGCCGGATGTTAACGTGCTCATTGTCAAATGTTCACGTGCTCATTTTGGTTCTAATCATTTTAAGATAGTGTTTACCGGGCTTTTTCACCGCTGAACGCTAACCAGGGAGCCTCCTGAGCGCAAACGCACAATATCGAACAGCGAGACGAGAGGGTGTATGCATATGTCTTTGCTAAACCGCGTACAGCAGCTGCCGAAGGGCTTTGTTTGGGGCGCCGCAACCGCCGCGTACCAAACGGAAGGTTCCACGAAGGTGGCAGGCAAGGGTAAGACCATGTGGGACGATTACCTTGTCGCCCAGGGTCGCTTTTTGCCCGACCCGGCCAGTGATTTCTACAACCGCTACGAGGAGGATATCCGCCTTTCTGCCGAGCATGGACTCAACGCCATTCGTGTGTCCATCGCCTGGACCCGCATCTTCCCCAACGGCGACGATGCCGAACCCCTCGCCGAGGGCGTTAAGCACTACCACGAGCTGTTCGCCTGCTGCAAAAAGTATGGCGTCGAGCCCTATGTGTCCCTGCATCACTTTGACTCCCCCGCCGCCCTGTTCAACCAGGGCGACTGGCTCAACCGCAAGACCGTCGACGCCTATGTGCGCTATGCCGAGTTCTGCTTCCGCGAGTTCCGCGAGGTCAAGAATTGGTTCACCATCAACGAGCTCATCAGCCTCTCGCACTCCCAATACATCCAAGGCAACTTCCCGCCCAACCATCACTTTGATGTGACGAGCGGCATCCAGAGCCAGCACAACGAGCTCGTTGCCCACGCCCGCGCCGTCAACCTGTATAAGGATCTTGACGAGACCGAGCACCTGGGCGGACGCATTGGCATGGTCAACGTCCTGACGCCGGCATATCCTGCCACCGACTCGCCCGCCGACCAGCACGCCGCCGACCTGTACAACGCCTTCTACACCGACTTCATCATGGACGGCGCCTTCCTGGGTCACTACTCCGCGCGCACCCTCTCACTCATCAACGAGATTCTGCGTGCCAACAACGCCACACTTACGGTTGAGGACAGCGACATGGAGGAGCTCGCCAAGGCGGCGCCCCGCAACGATATGTTCGGCCTCAACTACTATCAGTCGGCGTTTATCGCCGCCTACGATGGCGAGTCAACCAACAGCTTTAACGGCACCGGAGACAAGGGCACCTCGTGCTTTAAGTTTAAGGGCGTCGGGCAGCAGGTCGATATGCCGGGTATCCCCACCACCGACTGGGATTGGCTCATCTACCCGCAAGGCCTCTACGACACGCTCAAGCACATCAGCGCCACCTATCCCAACCTCCCCGTCATCTATATCACCGAAAACGGCCTGGGCCACAAGGACCCCGAGCCCGACGCAAACGGCATCGTCGCCGATCCCGAGCGCATCGACTTTGTCGACCAGCACATGGAGAAGGTGCTCCAGGCGCGAGCCGAGGGCGTCGACGTCCAGGGCTACTTTATCTGGAGCCTGCAGGACCAGTTCTCGTGGGCCAATGGCTATAACAAGCGCTACGGCCTGTTCTACATCGACTTCGACACGCAAAAACGCTACATCAAGCAGTCGGCACTCTGGTACAAGGAGCTCGCCGACACTATGGCGGACGCGCAGTAGCGCATCGCCTCGCTTTCCCCCGAGAAGGGAGCGGCCCTATGCGATACAAACCCAGCCGCTCCCCTCTCTCCCCCTGGGACCGGCCCCGCCTGCACCCGGGCTTTTAGCAAGCGGGAGACCATATAGGTTTTCAACGTCCATGCCATTAAGATTTCATGCAAAGAGGAGCGTGAACTATGGAATCGATCGTTAAGTTCTTGGAGAAAGGTCAGCCGTACTTCGACAAGGTCTCTAAGAACATCTACCTTCAGGCCATTAAAGACGGCTTTTTGGCAGCAATGCCCATTATCCTGTCTTCTTCTGTCTTCCTGCTTATTTCGACCCTGCCGGGCGTTGTCGCCACGGTCGGCGGCTTTACGCTGCCCGACTGGTGGAACGTCGACGTCGTGAACTTCTGCAACAAGGTTTACAACTTCACGATGGGCGTCGTGGGCATCATGGTCGCCGGCACCACCGCAAGCGCGCTGACCGGCTCCAAGAACCGCCGCATGCCTGCCGGCAAGGCCATCAACGCCACGAGCACCATGGTCGCCGCCATGTGCGCTATGCTCATCTTGGCCGTTACCCAGACGAGTGCCAAGATCGACGGCGCCGATGTCTCGGTGTTCTTTACCGACAACATGGGCACCAAGGGCCTGCTGAGCTCCTTTGTCGCCGCATTTGCCACGGTCAACATCTATGCCTTCTGCATTAAGCGAGACATCACCATCAAGCTGCCCAAAGAAGTCCCCGGCGCCATCGCCCAGAACTTCCGCGACATCTTCGCCTTCAGCTTCTCCATCCTGTTTGTCGCCGTCATCGACGTTATCTGCCGCACCTGCTTGGCCGTCCCGTTTGCCAACGTCATCTCCACGCTGGTGAGCCCGCTGTTCGCCGCTGCCGATTCCTACGCCGGCCTCGCCCTCATCTGGTTCATGATCCCGCTGTTCTGGTTCATGGGCATCCACGGCCCCTCGGTCGTTAAGCCTGCCCTCAACGCCGCGCTGTTTGGCAACATCACCACCAACCTCGCCACGCTGCAGGCCGGCGGTCACCCCGCCCTCGCCCTGACCGAAAACTTCGGTAACTACATCGGCGAACTCGGCGGCACCGGCGCCACGTTCATTGTCCCGATCATCTTCCTGCTCTTTATGCGCTCCAAGCAGCTCAAGGCCGTCGGCAAAGCCTCTGTCGTGCCCGTGATGTTCGCCGTCAACGAGCCGCTGCTGTTCGCCGCGCCCATCATCCTCAACCCGTACTTCCTGATCCCGTTCCTGTTTGCCCCCGTGGCCAACGTCCTCATTGGTAAGTTCTTCATCGACTTTTTGGGCATGAACGGCTTTATCTATGCCATGCCGTGGGCACTCCCCGGACCGATCGGCACCTTCATCGACACCAACTTCCAGCCGATCTCTCTGGTCCTGGTTGTCGTCCTGCTGGTCGTTGACTTCTTGATCTACTACCCGTTCTGCAAGGCCTACGACAACGTCCTGTGCAAGCAGGAGGCCGAGACCCTGGCCGAAGAAGAGGCCGAGGAGACCAAGGCCGTCAAGACCGCTGCCGCCCCCGCCGTTGAGGCTCCTGTTGTCGAGACCGCTTCTGCCACTGAGGCCTCCGCAGCTCCGTCCGCCCTTAAGGGCAAGGATCTGAGGGTTCTGGTTCTGTGCGCTGGCGCCGGCACCTCTGCACTGCTCGCCAACGCGCTTAAGGAAGGCGCCGACGAGCTGGGCATCGACATTACCGCCAACGCCGGTGCCTACGGCAGCCACTACGCCATCATGGACCAGTACAACGTCATCGTCCTGGCTCCGCAGGTTCGCACCTATTACAACGAGATGAAGGCCGACACCGACCGCCTGGGCATCACGCTGCTGTCGCCCAAGGGCAAACAGTACATCGACCTCACTAAGGATCCCAAGGGTGCCGTCGCCTGGATCGAGGAAAACCTCGAGGCATAAGACGCTGACACCACCTGCCGCTTGCAGACAATAAATGGCCCGTGCATCGATGTGTGATGCGCGGGCCATTTTGTTTAGACCGCACCCGTCCTCCTGTTCATCTCAATCTGTAACATCTAGCCGAGTTTTTCGGTCCTAGCTGTTACAGATCGAGATGAACGCACAGGCCAAGCCGAAAATCTCAATCTGTAACATGTAGACCACTTTTGACCGTCTAGTTGTTACAGATCGAGACAAACGGAATAGGCCGAGCACGTCTACGCCCGCAAGTCCTTTACGCTGGAACGCTCGACCAACACGCCCGAGACGAGCGTACGGCTTCTGGAGCTCGGAGCTTCCAGACCCGCGACGACCTCGTTGAGCGCACGGACGCCCAGCTCGCGGTGGCGAAACTTCACCGACGTCAGAATCGAGTTGGGAATCGTCTTATAGAGCTCATCGTCGAAGCCGATCACGGACACATCATTGGGCACACTGAGCCCTTTGTCACGTAGAGCCATCATCACGCCGTTTGCCATGCAGTCGTTAGCAGCGAGGACCGCCGTGCAATCGGGCTTATCGGCAAGCACAAGGCCCGCGGCATAGCCACTATCCGCATTCCAATCGCCTTGCAGAGGCTCGGGCGGCTCAATGCCACGCGCCTCGAGTGCCGCACGCCAACCTTTCATACGGCACTGGCTCGACAACGACTCTTTCTTACCAGAGACGAAGTACACGTTTTTATGCCCGTGGTTCAAGAAGTACTCGCACGCCATGCGCGCGCCGCCCTCTTGGTCGTCACTGACGGTGGAGCAGGTAGGATGTTCCATCGGTGTGATAATCACCGTCTTGAGGTCTTTCGGTGCCTCAAAAGTATCAAAGTCATCGACCATCTGACGCAGGTTGAAGATCATGCCATCAACAGGCAGCTGCGACATCCTACGCGCCGCTTCGGCAAGGGTCATCTTCTCCCCCGCCCGCTTTTTGATCATCGTGAGCGCAAAGCCGCGTTCTTCGGCGGCATCTGCGATACCGTCAATCATGTCCACGGCACCGCCCGACAAGTGGAACAGCACCACGCCAATGCACCCGTAACGGCCCAACTTGAGCGAACGCGCGGCAAAGTTGGTTCGAAACCCGAGCGCCTCCATTGCGGAATGAACCTTATCGCGTGTCGACTCTCGCACGCTATCGGGCTCGTTGATCACACGCGAAACCGTCTTGAGAGAAACACCCGCAGCAATCGCCACATCGTTCATTGAGACATTTTTCTTGTCCATCGTTGCCACTACTTCTCCAGTCGGTTTTGCATCGCTTGCTTTTTGCGTTCTAGCATACACTACCTGCCCGACTGACAAATCAACCGTTTACCGGACAATATCGACCGCTCACCCGTATATCCTTGTTGCTCTTCCAAAAATGTCTTACGTTGTCATTAACGAAATGACAACGTTGTCATTTCGCAATGCCTTCCTTAAGCAGGAAGGTTTCCGGGCAGTCCTGACCATCCATCGACGACCAGTTCCATCCACATGCATCGCGCATCAAGTAGCAAAGGAGCTCTATGGACGCCATCGTAAAGATGCTCGAAAAGCATCAACCGTTCTTCGAGAAGATCTCGAGAAACATCTACCTCCAGGCCATCAAAGACGGATTCCTTGGGTGCATGCCCATCGTCCTTACCTCTTCGATCTTTCTGCTGATCGCCACCCTTCCCGGCGTAGTTGGAATCACGTTGCCCCAGCCGCTCATCGACTGGTGCAACAAGCTGTACAACTTCACCATGGGCGTCATGGGCATCATGGTTGCCGGCACCACCGCCAAGAACTTTACGGCTTCCATGAACCGTCGCATGCCCGCCGGCAAGGTGCTCAACGACGGCTCCACCATGGTTGCCGCCCAGTGCAGCATGCTGCTGCTCGCTGTTACGCAGTTCACCACCAAGTTCAACGGCTCCGAGCTTTCTGTCTTCGATTGCATCAGCATGGGTACGCGCGGTCTGTTCTCGGCCTATATCGCCGCGTTCATTACCGTGTGGGTCTATAAGTTCTGCGTCTCGCGCGATCTGACCATTAAGCTGCCCAAGGAGGTTCCGGGCGCCATCGCACAGAACTTCCGCGACATCATCCCCTTCGGTGGCGCTGTCATCATTTGCGGCATCATCGATGTGGTTGTGCGCAACCTCATGGGCGTTCCGTTCTCCGAGCTGCTTATCAAACTGCTCTCCCCGCTCTTCACTGCGGCAGAGACCTACCCCGGACTCATCCTTATTCAGGCAGCCACCGCGTTCTTCTGGTTCATCGGTGTCCACGGCCCTTCGATTGTCCAGCCGGGCATCGACCCCATCCGTCTTGCCAACCAGGCCGAGAACCTGCAGGTTCTGCTGGCCGGTGGCCACCCCGCCCACTCCCTCACCTTTAACATGTCGCTCGTGGGTGAGTTCGGCGGCACCGGCGCCACGTTCATCGTTCCGCTTCTGCTGATTCTCTTTATGAAGTCCAAGCAGCTCAAAGCCGTCGGTAAGGCCTCGATTGTTCCTGTTGCCTTCGCCGTCAACGAACCGCTGCTCTTTGGCGCGCCCATGATCCTCAACCCCTACATGCTCATCCCCTTTGTTGCCGCCGGCTGCGTCAACGTAAGTGTTGCCAAGTTCTTTATCGACAACGTGGGCATGAACGGCTTCTCCTTCGTGGTGCCTTGGGCTACCCCTGCCCCCATCGGCATCTTCATCACCACGAACTTCCAGCTTATCGCCCTGGTATTTGTCGCGATCATCATCTTGCTGGACGCCATCATCTACCTGCCGTTCTTGAAGGCATACGATAAGCTGCTCTGCGACCAGGAAGCCGAGCGCGCCGCCGAGCTGGGTCTCGAGTCCGATGGTGCTGCCACCATCGCCGCCAGCACCTCTGCGCCCGCTATCGAGCAGGCCACCGCTGCCGTCGAGCCGACCGCCGCTGCCGCTGACAGCAAGCCTGTCGCCGATCAGCCCGAGCCCGCTGCCGATGCATCCGCTAAGAAGGATGTCGACGGTCTGAAGGTCCTCGTCCTGTGCGCCGGCGCCGGCACCTCTGCCATGCTTGCCAACGCCATCAAGGAAGGTGCCGCGCAGACCGGAGAGAACATCGCTTCCTCCGCAGGCGCCTATGGCCAGCACACTGCCATCATGGATCAGTACGACGTTATCGTGCTTGCCCCGCAGGTCCGTAGCTACTACAACGACATGAAGGCCGACACCGATCGCCTGGGCATTAAGCTGCTCGCCCCGCGCGGTAAGGAATATATCGACCTTACTCGCGACCCCGCTGGCGCCATCAAGTGGCTCCGCGAGAACCTCGACTAGGTTCCTCCCTCTGTTGGTGCCCGGATCCCCAGTTCGGGCACCTCTCCCTATTCGAATCCCACAGAAAGGATGACTCATGACCAACCCCATGCAGTTCCCCGACGGCTTTGTGTTTGGCGGCGCCACCGCCGCTTACCAGGTTGAGGGCGAGACCCGCACGCACGGCAAGGGCAAAGTGCCCTGGGACGATTTCCTGGCAGCTCAGGGTCGCTTCTCCCCCGATCCCGCAAGCGATTTCTACAACAAGTACCCGGTCGATATCGACCTGTGCCAGCGCTTCGGCATCAACGGTATCCGCGTCTCCATCGCTTGGAGCCGCATCTTCCCCAACGGCACTGGCGAGATCAACCACGAGGGTGTCGCCTTCTATCATGAGCTTTTCGCCACCTGCAACAAAGCCGGCGTTATCCCCTATGTCACGCTCGATCACTTTGATACGCCCGAGGCCTTTTACCAGGACGGCGGCGAGGGCTTCCTGACGCGCACGACGATCGACGCCTTTGTCGAGTACGCCAAGTTCTGCTTTGCCGAGTTCACCGAGGTCAAGCACTGGTTCACGTTTAACGAGATTCCCGCAACCGCCGAGGGCAGCTTTATCGTCGGCAACTGGCCGCACGGCGAGAAGTATCGCCTGGACAAGGCCTTCCAGCTCATGCACAACATGATGGTGGCCCACGCCAAGGCCGTCGTCGCCTTCCATGAGGGCGGCTTTGAGGGTGAGATCGGCATTGTCCAGAACCTGGAGCCCAAGTATCCCCTCGATCCCAACAACGCCGCCGACTGCGAGGCAGCTCGCATGGCCGACGTCATCAACAACCGCTGGGTACTCGACGCCACCTTCCGCGGCCACTATGCAGCCGACACCATGGAGGCTGCGACCAAGCTGGCCCATATCGCCGGCGGCGAGCTCGACGTCCGCGACGAGGACATCGCCGCGCTGACCGCCGCGCTCCCCTACAACGATTGCCTGGGCGTCAACACCTACAAGTGCCAGTTCCTGCGTGCCGCCGAGGGCGAAAACGACATCAACCACAATGGCACCGGCGACAAGGGCTCCTCGCGCTGGTTCCTCAAGGGCGTGGGCGAGTCATGCGTGCGCGAAGGCGTACCCACCACCGATTGGGACTGGATTATCTATCCCGAGGGTCTCTACGACCTGCTGCTCCGCATTAAGAACGATTACCCCAACTACAAGAAGATCTACATCACCGAGAACGGCATGGGCTATAAGGACGACTTTGAGGACGGCTTTATCGACGACGCCCCTCGCATCGACTACATGCGTCAGCATCTCGCATGGATTCTCAAGGCAATCGACGGCGGCGTGAACGTCGACGGTTACTTCGTGTGGTCGCTGCAGGACCAGTTCTCCTGGACCAACGGCTATAACAAGCGCTATGGCCTGTTCTACATCGACTTTGAGACCCAGAAGCGCTATCCCAAGGCGAGCGCGTACTGGTACAAGAACGTCTCGGAGACCGGCCTGCTTATGGCCTAACTTTTGCCGCATACCCCCTGTCGGCCGCATGCGAATCCCTCCACGGGTTCGCATGCGGCCTCTTTGTTTTGGCTCGGCCCGAGCAGGCCGTTTGTCTCGATTTGTAACATCTAGCAGGGATTTTCAATCCTAACTGTTATAGATTTAGACGAACGGGCGACCAGGGCTGAAAGATCTCAATCTGTAACACGTAGCCGAGTTTTTCGATCCCAACTGTTACAGATTGAGACGATTCGACGGTACCGGTCGCTTGGACACGCCGTGGTACAATTATGCCACGACGCAAAGGAGGTACCCATGTCCGCTTGTGTGCCCGTCCGAGACATGAAGGACACTGCCACATTCACCGCACTTGTTGAGTCTGAGCGCGACGTCACCGTAACTAAGAACGGCTACGAGGCCATGCACTGCATCAGCAGCGACCAGTATCGCCTCATGCAAGAAGAAATCGCCAAGGCAAAACTGCTGTCTCGTATGATGTTGGCAGAAGACGAAATATCGCAAGGCGACTACAGCGACTACGACTCCTTCGCGACCGCGATACGAGACAAATATGACCTATAACGTCGTTATACTCAAAAGCGCGCGATATGAGTACGAGAGTATCGTCGGGTACCTTGCTCAAATCCTCAAGAATCCGCGTGCAGCAGGCAATTTTGTCGCTGAGTTTGAATATCAGCTTGATCTGCTTCGCGAGCAGCCGCTCCTACGTCCCCTCTCGCATATGCAAGAGCTGGCGGCACGTAATTACCGATCGTTTCCCGTCAACAACTACGTGTGTCTATACAAGTTTGAGCACGAAACAATCTATATAGCCCACATCTTTCATCAGTCACAGGACTACGCCCGCCTGGTCTAGCCCACAAGCTGAATACTTGGCCCAAGCGCATATAGCATGTCATTTTGCGCGTCATTGTGAAGCGATAATCCCCGCGCCGGCAGAGGACAGAAGTATCGTCTGCAGCGTTAGCTAGCAGATGACCCGCGTGTGTTCCTCGATGGCAGTGCGGTCCTCGGCGGTAATACCCGGCTCGCACACCACGGCGTCCAGGCTGTCCAGGCGGCAGAAGGTGTAGAAGTCGCGCTTGCCGATCTTGCTGGAGTCGGCGATCAGATAGCGCGAGTCGGCCTTGCTAAAGGCGAGCTGCTGGATACGGCCCTCGTCCATGTTGGACGTAGACACGTCGCCATCCAGAATGCCGTTGGCGCCGATAAACGCCGCATCGATGCCCAGCGCACGCAGGGTATCCTCGGCCGTTGGTCCCACAAAAGCGGCGGTGCGGCGACGGTACATACCGCCCACGAGACACAGGTCGCAGTCTTCGCGCGCCTCGAGCAGGTTAAACACCGAAAGCGAATTGGTCACAATGCGCAGGCGGCACGCCGGCAGCATCGAGGCCATCTGCTCAACCGTAGTGCCCGTACCCAAAAAGATGGTCGAGCCCTCCTCGATAAGCTCCACGGCGCGGCGCGCGATCTGCAGCTTTTCCTCGGCATGCTTGGTGCGCTTTTCGCTGTGCGAATACTCATGGCGTAGCATAGCGTGGGGACGGCCCTGTGCACTGCGGGCTCCGCCGTGCACGCGCTCAATCTCGCCCAGGCTCGCAAGTTCCTCAAGGTCGCGGCGGATCGTCATGTCCGAGACGCCTAACGCATCTGAGATCTCCTTAACCGAGACCGTGCCCTGCTCTTCGAGCAGCTGACGAACCCTATCCTGTCGCTCTGCCTTAATCACGATGAATCCTCGCCGTTCTTTGCGCACATATCATTCAAACAGTAACGAACAAATTGTATCAGACTCGTGCGCGTCAAAAATGAACGCCCGCACAGCTCCAATCATCACTTTTTTGAGAAAAATACCCCCTGCTTTAGTGGGGTGTAGTGATAATCTCGCCTGTTCGCGCTACAGTTTGTCGGAAATACCTCGATGTTAGGAACCAAATGATCACTTCCGAGCTTTTCGGCACCGCGCCGTGCGGTACCCCCGTTCATCGTTACACCCTCAACGGGCCCGAGATCTGCGTTCGCATTATGGACTATGGCGCCACCGTGCTGGGTATCGATGTGCCCGACATTCCCGGCAACGTGCGCGATGTGGTGCTGGGCTTCGATAAGCTCGAGGATTACTTTGACAACCCCGCCTGCTTTGGCGCGACCATCGGCCCCGTGGCAAACCGCACCGCGGGCGCCACAATCACCATCGACGGCACGGACTGGCATTTGCCGGCCAACGAAGGCGTCAACAACCTGCACAGCGATCTTGAGCACGGCCTGCACAAGCGCGTATGGGATGTTGAGCTCGACGAGGTCCACAATGCCGTGCGCATGACCACCTCGCTTGAGGATGGCGAGCTGGGCCTACCCGGCAACCGCACCTTTACGGCCGTGTTTACCGTGACGCGCACCGGCGTCTTTCGTGTCGAGTATGGCTGCGAGAGCGACCGCGCCACCTACGTGTCCATGACCAACCACACGTACTTTAACCTTGCCGGCCATAACGCCGGCATGGACTGCGAGCACTTCTTTGTCGCCAACGCTACCCATTACCTGCCCATTAACGAGCAGAACATCCCCACCGGCGAGATCGCTCCGGTCGAGGGCACGCCGTTTGACTTCCGCGAGCTGCGTCCCGTCGCTCCCGGCATGGAGGCCGACGATCCGCAGATTAAGCAGGCCCGTGGCTACGATCACTGTCTGTGCATCGATGGCTATCAGTACGGCCGTAATCTGCGCCGCGCGATGCATGTTGAGGAGATGTGGACCGGCCGCGAACTGGACTACTACACCACCGCCCCGGGCGTGCAGCTCTACACCGGCAACTGGCTGGGCGACGAGCATGCCAAGGACGATGCCAACTATGGCTGGGGCGCCGGCTTTGCCCTCGAGGCAGAGATGTACCCCGACACGCCGCACCAGCCGCTGTTCCCGCAGGGCATTGTGGGCCCGGGTCACCCCTACAGCAATGTGATCGAATATCACTTTATGAGGCACTAAGCCCACAACGCGACATATCGCACAGCAGCGCCCGCCGGCACCACCGCCGACGGGCGCTTTTTCATCTTTTGGGCTCATTTTCGCTGTGACTGTATGAGTGACATATCAAAACTATGCCCATTTACTACGTTTAGCCCAGGATGCTCGACCATGCACCGGTTTTTGTTAAATTCGCGAGCCGTCTACCTGCGGTTTTGTTTTACCCAAATTCGACATGCTCGGCGATAGCCGATCAAACGTAGTAAACGGACATAGTTTTTGACAGGCGGCATCGCCGCGTCCCTCGCAAGGGCAAAATGATCCGTTTTCCTCCGTCCCCAAGGGATCAGTTGAACAGATTGCCGATGGGGTCGGGGGCGGAACTGGGGAGATAGCGGATTTCTAGCTCTATGCCGAGCGCCTGCAGTTCTTTGAGGGCAGCAACGTCTGCGTCGCTCACGGCAACCGCGGGCGTTATGGGGCGCTTGCCCTCCCCTGCCTGCATATGGCCAATGTTGATTTTGGTGATCGGCACACCGCCCTTAACCAGCGCGAGCGCATCGGCGGGTGAGGCCACCATGATGAGAATCCATTGGCGCGGCGTTGCGGTATGAATGATGTCGATGGTCCTTTGCACCGAGAAAAACCGCGTCCAAACGCCTTCTGGCGCCGCCACCCTCATGGGTGCCCATTGGCGCGAATCCGCCGCGATCTCATCGTTGACGATTAGGACAAGGTTGGAACCCACGGCTTCGTTCCACAGCTCAACGTCTTGCCCGTAAATGAAACGGTCGTCGATACGCGTGAGAAGAATCTTGGGTTGAGCCATGGCTGCCCCATTCTGTTTGAGACCCATACGAGCGGGACATCACGTCTCCAATATTAGTGCATTTAAAGTGAGAAAAGCCGTCAGAACCCTTGCGCGGATGTGCGATGTCCCGTATCATAGACAGCCGTTGACGCCTCAGTTGCGTCACCACATGGCCGCCAGCGTAGCTCAGTTGGTAGAGCACCGCTCTCGTAAAGCGGGGGTCACCGGTTCGAGCCCGGTCGCTGGCTCCATTGCACAAGATAGCCGCCTTCGGGCGGCTTTTTTGTTGCCGATTTTGAGTGCGCATGCGCCAATCCAAGCATCGCCACGTCGACAGCTCCCCTATTCAAAACTAGAAAACCCCGCCAAACGTGATTCCCCTAGGGAAAACACGTTTGGCGGGGTCCTAGCGCGATTTCCATAGGGAAATCGCGCCATCAGACGAGCAGCTCAGACGAGCAGTGCGCTACTCCTCCCAGTAAGCGTCTGCAAGCAGCTTAAAGCAAATCTTCTTGACCGGCTGCGCGCCATCGCCCGGGAACTCGAGCGTGGGCATGTGAGGCTCGCCGGCAACGAACAGCGCAAACTTGTCGTCAGCAAGATCGCCGGCGATCGAGGCGTCGGAATCGACAAGATCGTAGTCATCCTTCTCGTCAAACTCCTGGACCAGCGTCAGGCTGCCCGTGGCAACCTTAAAGGCCTCGCGACCCTCGACGTCAATCTGCAAGTCGTGATAGCGCTGATGCGTCTCGTAGTGGGCCTCAGCCTCGGGACGCGTCGTGGGAGCCATGACGTTCGCAAAGACCTTGTCGCCCAGAATCGGATGGCTGCCGACCTCGAGCTTCGCCGGGTCGTTCTCCTCGAGCCAGTCAATCAGCACGTCAAGGCCCTTGAGCATTCCGCGGTACTCCTCGATATCGCCCAGTGCACCGTAAATCATCTAAATCCCCTCTCGGATCGTTTCTTTAGCGGCTCTCGGCAAACGCGCCGCCGACGCTGTTGCCGCCCACATACGTCTCGACCAGGGTAAGGTCGGGATTGAACACGACAACGTCGGCGTCGCGCCCCGGCATAATGCTACCGCACTTGTCGTCGACTCCAACCACAAGCAAACGACCGATGCCGGAGCCGCAGCACAACCTCTTACAGCTCGGTCACGACAACGCCGTTGTAAACCTCGTCCCAACGGTCCATGACCAGATGACCAGTCATGGGATCCATGGCGTTGAGCTTGCCGCAGGTGTTGGCGGTACGCAGTACCGTCTCGTCGTCTGCGTCAGCTGCGATGGCATGTGCGAAGCCTGCGATAGTGGAGTCACCAGAGCCCGTAGCGTTAACGGCAGGGATATCGGGCGTCTTCGCGCGGAACGCACGGCCATTGTGGAAGCCAACGGAGCCGGCAGCGCCCATGGACACGACGACCCAGGGGATATCGGAGAAGCGGGCGCCAGAGGCGAGCGCGGCGCGGAGCTCATCCACATCGTCGGTGGTAAAGTTCGTGCCCAGAAGGCCGTTGATCTCGGTCAGGTTAGGCTTGACCAGCTCGGGCTTAATTTCGGACTTAAGGGCGGCCTCGAGCGAAGCACCCGAGGTATCGAGCAGCACCTTGGCGCCGGCGTTCTCGGCAATGCCCGTGATCTTGGCATAGTAGTCTGCCTCGACACCGCGGGGCAGCGAACCCGAAATGGTGACGACGTCGGCCTTACCTGCAAGCTCGGTAAACTTGGCGGTAAAGGCATCGAGCTCCTCGGGGGCAATTGTCGGGCCGCTCTCGAGCAGCTCGGTCTGGTTGCCGGCGTGGAGAATGTTAAGGCAAATGCGAGTCTCGCCCTTGATGGGCACAAAGTCGTTGTTAATACCGTTGGCGTCCATGAGCTCAGCCATGTAGGCGCCCATGTGGCCGCCGAGCAGACCGGTTGCCACAACGTCGTCGCCCAGCTGACCCAGCACACGGGCCACGTTGAGGCCCTTGCCGCCGGCGGTCTTTTCGGGCGTCACACGGTTGACGTCGTCGATAATGAGCTCATCGAGCTGATAGCGCGTATCGACAGACGGGTTCATCGTAACGGTGAGGATCATTTTTAGCTCCTTATCTCGCAGGCTCCTTATGCCTCGCGATACGAGTCGACAAAACGGAATTACAGAATCTCAATCGTGAACGAGCGGACGATGGTCTCCTTGGGCTTGGCGACAAGGCAGCCGCGCTTATGCTCAAGTACGTCGTCCTCATCGGAGCAGGTCGAGAGGCCGCCCCAAGGCTCAACTGCCACAAAATCGCCCTCGGGCTTACTCCACACGATGAGGTACGGAAAGCCCTCGAAGCTCAGGCGAACGCCCTTGTCCTCGCCCTTTTTGGAAATCGTGACCTGACGACTCTCGAGTACGTCAAAGATGGTCTCCGCAAAATCGAAGAGCTCGTGCGACAGGGGCAACGTCTTCCCCACCATGGGGTTCTTGGAGCGGTTTGCCACATCAATCAAGCCAGTCGATGGAACGGCGGTGCAGAGCTCCGCAGCCTCGTCCTTCTCAAAGCGCAGCTCGTAGTCCGTATAGACCTCGCCCTCATCGAGCGGGCACCTAAAGCCGGGATGTCCACCGATAAAGAACGGCATGTCCTCGGTGCCTTCATTGGTCACCTCATAGGAGACACGCACGGCGGCGTCCTCGAGCGTATAGCGGGCGACAAGCTTAAACGGATACGGATAATCGCTCAGCAACGCGGCGTTATCCTCCGAAGCCAGGCACATCGCCAGCTCGTTCTCACTCTGGCTCAGCAGCTTCCACTCCTGTTTGCGCGCAAACCCGTGGCGAGCGAGCTTTACATGATGCCCGGCAAACGTCATGGCGCTGTTGTCACGCAAGCCTCCACAAATCGGGAAGCAAATCGGTGCCTGGCCGGACCACACGGCGGGATCGCCCTGCCACAGATACTCGCGACCTCCGGCCTCGATCGAGGTAAACGAACCACCAGCCGTGGACACCTTAATAGAAATCGAATCGTTGGAGAGAGCGTATTCCATTGCCCATCCTTTCGAACAACTGCTTTTTGCTCGCAAGCACCCGTCTCGGCCCTAACCAAAGGACAAACCCGCACGTTCATCGATGCGTCCGGTATCCCAGCCATGTAACGGGGTACCATACAGACATTGATGCAATTACAGCTGAAAGGCCTTCTTATGCGAACCATCATCCTCTACGCCTCGCGCCATCACGGCAATACGAAAAAGCTCGTGGACGCCATCGTCGAGGCACACCCCGAGATCGATACCCTCGACGTCAAGGCGCTTGGCAAAAACGAGTACCCCGACCTGCACGAATATCATCTGATCGGTGTCGCCACGGGCATCTATTACTCCGAGATCGACAAGGACATGGCACGAGTGCTCACGAACGTGCTGCAGCCGCAGGACAAGGTGTTTGGCCTTATGACCTACGGTGGCAAAAACAAGTGGTACGGCAAGGATATCGATGGCATCTGCCGCATGAGGCAGGCCATCTTTATGGGTGTCTACGGCTGCCCCGGCTTTGATACGTGGGGGCCTTTCAAACTCGCCGGCGGTGTCCAAAAGGGACACCCAACCGCTGAGGAAATTAAGGGCGCCGTCGACTTCTTCGATAAGATCGAAGACGAATATGGCGATATCATCGTCGAAGAGTACGCCAAGCGCGAGAAGCGTCTAGCATACGAGAAGGAGCATCCTGCAGGAGGCCTGGTGGCCGGCGTCAAGCGCACGGCAAAGAAGATCGCTAACAAGCTGTAACTGTGAAGGTGCTTTTGAGCGTTTAACCCATACGGCGGGTCCGAGCAGATTCGGGCCCGCCGTCTTTTTCTATCGTTACTCGGTAAAGGCGTTGCCGACGCTCTGGCCGCCAACATACGTCTCGACGAGGGTAAGCTCATGGTCGAACACGACAAAGTCGGCGTCGCGACCCGGCATGATGCTGCCGCACTTATCCTCGATGTGCGCGGAGCGTGCCGGCACCTCGGTTGCCATACGAATGGCGATATCGGCGCTGGCGATGCCCCAGTCGACGATGTTCTTGACGCCCTGGGCAAGCGTGAGCACCGAGCCAGCAATGCTCTTGCCGTCGGCGAGCCAGCACAGGTTGTCCTTCATGATGACGTCCATGCCACCACTGGTGTAGCTGCCCTCGGGCATGCCGCCGCAGCCCAGGCAGTCAGTGATGAGCACCGTGTGTTGCCAGCCCTTTGCCTGCAGCAGCGCCTTAATGGCGGCAGGGTTAACGTGCTTGCCGTCACAGATGATCTCGGCGTAGGTCTCGGGCGTGGACATGGCAGCGCCCACGACACCGGGCTCACGGTGATGCAGCCCGCGCTGACCGTTATAGGTATGCGTAAAGCAGCTGGCACCGGCGTTGATGGAGGCGATGCACTCATCGTAGGTGGCGTCGGAGTGACCGATGCTGGTCACCACACCCTTGGCGTTCAGAGCAGCCGCATAAGCAGCGGCACCGTCGCGCTCGGCCGCCATGGCGCTCTTAACGATGCGACCACCCGCAGCCTCCTGCCACTGATCGAAGACCTCCTCGGAGGGATCGATGAGGTAAGCGGGGTTCTGCGCGCCCACGTGCTTCATGGTAAAGAAGGGGCCCTCCAGGTAGATGCCCTGAATGCGGGCACCGCAGAAGTCGGGGCCGCGACCCTCGTCCGCCTGAGCGATGGCGGCGCAGGCGTCCTTGATCTGCTCGACGCCATCGGTGAACGTCGTGGGCAGCCAGCTGGTGGTACCGCGACGGGCGAGCTCGGTCGAGCTGATATCGATGCCCTCGGGATCGTTATCGGTAGTTGAGTGGTTGTAGAAGCCATGGATGTGAGTATCGACCATACCCGGTGCGATCCACGATCCCGTGTAGTCCTTAATCTCGCAAGAGGGCTCGTCGGCCTGCCAGGCGCCAAAGACGCCATCCTCGACCATAAGATAGCCGCCCAGTTGCGGGCCTGCCGGCAAGAAGAACTTGTCAGCCTTAATTGCGTACGTGCTCATATGCACTCCTTGCTTCTAAAGCAGTTGACTGTGGTAATGCTTATACCCGGTCCATGTAAAAACAAAAAGCGCCCGCCCGCCGTTATGAGCGGACGGGCGCCCTTACAGGGGGACGCGATTAAGCGGTGAAGGGGTGAATCGTCACACCCTTGACCACGCGGTTGACCGTGCCGGTGGGGCTCGGCGTATCGGGCGTGTTGCCCACGCGCACGGAGTTGAGCAGGCTGATAGCCTGGGCAAACATCACGAACGGCAGGGCAAGGTAGCCCTCGGGAAGCGCCTCGTAGCCCTTAAAGGTGAAGGACTCGCCCTCGTAGACGGTAGCGCCATCCTGCTGAACGGCAACGGTGTGCTGAGCAATCTTGTCGCCACCGATCTCGTTGAGGATGTCGATGTCGTACTGACGGGTGTAGGCGTCGTTGTTGACGAACACGAAGACGAGCGTCTTATCGTCGACGAAGGACTTAGGTCCGTGACGATAGCCCATGGAGGTGTCGTAGGAAGTAGCGACCAGACCGTGAGCGAGCTCGAGAATCTTGAGCTGGCTCTCCTGAGCAAGGCCACCGAAGGAGCCAGAACCCAAGTAGGTCACGCGGTTGAAGTCGCCAGCCAGGTAATCGGCGATCTCGGGCTCACGGGAGATGACCTCCTCGCCCATCTTGGCGATGGTCTCGACCCACTCGGCCTTCTGCTCGTCAGAGGCAGTGTCGAAAATAAGGGTGGAGAGCAGGGTCATGCAGGTGTAGGAACCGGTCATGGCGAAGCCCTTGTCGTTGGCGCGCGGGATGAGCAGCGTCAGCGCATTGGGATCATCGGCGGACTCGACGGCGAGCTTGCCCTCGGGAGCGCAGGTGATGTTGAGGAACTTGACGTTGTGGACGAGCTCCTTGGCAACGGCAACGGCGGCAAGGCTCTCGGGGCTGTTGCCAGAGCGGGCAAAGGAAACCACGAGCGTGGGATCCTCGGCGCGCAGGAAGTCGCGCGGGGCGCTCACGATGTCGGTCGTGGCGATGGGCTTAAAGTCGTAGAGATCAGTGTTGCCAGCGTGACGCAGGTACGGGGCGCAGGTATCGCCAACGTAGTCGGACGTACCGGCACCGGTGAAGACAACGGACAGACGACCCTCACCCATAGCGCGAGCCTCGGCCAGGAAGGCCTCGATGGCCTCCTTGTTCTCGCGATAGATGTTGAGCGTATCACGCCAAAGCTCGGGCTGCTGAGCAATCTCGGCCGTGGTGATCTGGGCGCCGAGCTCGGTGAGCTCCTCGACACTCTTCTCGAACATTTTTAATACCTCTCTCTAGAAGTAATCCTCTGACGTGCAATTATACACTTCGGTTGGTTATCTGGTAGTAACCAGTTAAATGCAAAGAATCACCATATGGAAACGATGCGAGCACTAGTTACTGCGCTGGTGGTAAACCTTGTATTTAAACTGATCGGCACGAGCAACCGAGAGTGTGTACTCCACTACCTCGTTTGACTCGTTATACGTAGTCCTGACCAAATCGAGCACAGGCGAGCCCTCGACAATTCCCAAAAGGTGGGCATCGGTGGGACGGGCTATGCTCGCATAGAACTCCTCTTCGGCCACGCGAATCTTTTGCTGAAAGTCCTGCTCAATCACATCGTAAAGCGGCTTACGCTCCAGCAGCGGTCGCTTTAGGGACAGAAATTGACGAACCGGTAGATAGCTGCGTTCGACCATCATGGGCATGTTGTCGGCAGAACGAAGGCGCTTGAGCTTAAAAATGCGATCACCGATGCGCAATCCCATATGCTCGGCCAGATTCTTATCGGCCTCCATCTCGCAAAACTCGAGAATCGTGGTCTCGGGTTCTCGACCCATCGCGCGCATCTGCTCGGTAAAGCTGTAGGACTGCATAAGATTGGTTGCTTTTGCCGAACGGTCGGTCACAAAGGTACCGCGACCGTGCTGCCGAACCACCAGTCCTAAACGCTCCAGTTCCTGCAGAGCCAGGCGTACCGTAGTGCGCGAGAGACCATAGCGCTCCGAAAGTTCGCGCTCGGAAGGAATCATGTCACCGGCGCGATATTCATGGTCAATCTTTTCGGTCAGAATATCGACCAGCTGATCGTACAGCGGTTGCTTACGCGCTCCGATCGCCATCCTATCCTCCCTTTTGCTCGAATTCGGCTAACTACCTAGGGTGTTATGCATTATCTGTCTGCCACACCCGAATCATTAAGAAAACAAAAGCCGCGCGCTCTTTCGAGCACGCGGCTTTTAACATACACATGGCTTAAGGGGTCGGGGTGTGAGCCGCGTAGGGACACACCCCTCAAGCTAGAGCCTTACCAGATGCTCGGCCAGAGACCAAGCGGGCCAGCGCCCAGGATGCCAAGGACGAAGAGCAGGAGAATGCCCTTGGTCGGGGTCCAGCTGTGCTTAGCGAACATGTAGTAAAGCAGCAGCGTAAGCATAAGCGGGACGAGCTTCGGGACGATGGTGTTGAGGGTGTCGGCAACAGAGAAGTTGACCGGATCCTCGGTAACGGTGCCGTAGGTCACGGACTCCATGCCGTTACCCAAATCGGTGACGCCGCACTCGACAGCGTTGCCGTCGGCATCGGAAGCGGTAAGGGCGTTGCCGTCCTTATCGGTCATGGCGATGGTACCGGCCTCAGCGGTCTCGGTATCGATGCCCTCCATACCGGTGAAGTTCTCGGCCTCCTTCTCGGAGACGATCAC
Source organism: uncultured Collinsella sp. (assembly GCA_959602645.1). Taxonomy (GTDB): domain Bacteria; phylum Actinomycetota; class Coriobacteriia; order Coriobacteriales; family Coriobacteriaceae; genus Collinsella. Next base: position 32,646 of record CAUGTZ010000008.1, read on the forward strand.
GGTAGTAGCGGAGAGGCCACGGGTGGTGCCGTTGGGGATCTGGAGGTTGATCTGGGTGCCACCCATGGTGACGACCAGGCAACCGACGACGAAGACGCCCATGATGGAAGCGGCACGCGTGAAGGCCTGCATGTTGGCGGTCAGAGCGTCAATAGCGCTGGTGCCAAGCTTGTAGGACCAGTTCATGAGCCAGAAGCGCAGAGCGAACTGGACGACGTTGAAGATCACCAGGAAGATGATCGGTGCAGCGGCGTTGCCGTTGATGGCCATGTTGGAGGTGATGCCGGCCGTGATAGGCACGAGCGTCAGCCAGAACAGGGCGTCACCGATACCACCGAGCGGGCCCATTGCGGCGACGCGGACGGCGCGGATCGTGGGGATGTCAACCTTGTTCTGCTCGAGCGAAAGCACGATGCCCATAACAAAGGTGACAAGGAACGGGTGGGTGTTGAAGAACTCCAGGTTGTGGCTCATGGAAGCCGCGAGGTCGTTCTTGTTGGTGTGGATCTTCTCCAGACCGGGGATGATGGAGTAGAGCCAGCCAGCGGCCTGCATGCGCTCGTAGTTGAACGATGCCTGCAGGAAGCAGGAGCGCCAAGCCATCTTGTTGAGGGTCTTCTGGTCGAGCTGCGGAGCAGGAGTGAGATCCTCGTAGTGCTCCGGGATCACATACTCATTAGATGCCATCTTCGAAGTCACCTCCGTCAGAAACAGCTGCACCCTTCAGCTCGGTCTGCTGCTGGAAGTCCCAGAAAGCGATGCCGAAGCCGATGAGAGCGAGGATGAGCAGAGCAGGGGTTGCCAGCGAATCGTTGGCAACGGTGATGAGCGCGAGGCCAAAGCCCATGAGGAAGAAGCCCCACATATCGCGGTTCATCATAACCTTGAGCAGGACGGCGAAGCCGACGAAGCGCATCATGCCGCCTGCAGCGGACAGACCGGTCTGCAGCCAAGTCGGGATGGCAGAAGCGATGGTCTGACCGATGGTAGCGCCAGCGATGAAGAACAGGGTGACGACGACAGCGAAGATCAGGCCGAGCAGAGCCATGGCGAAGTAGTTCAGGCGCTCGATGCCCTTGGTGTCCGCGTTGTGAGCCATGTTATCGGCCGTGGACATAAGCGGGGACATAAGCGTGAAGACCAGGGTAACGCCAAGCTGGCCAAGCAGAGCGAACGGAATGGCGAGGCCGACTGCCGCGTTGGGCTCGAGGCCCGTGGCGATAGCGAGAATGGCTGCCATGATGCCGCCGATGACGGCGTTAGGCGGCTGAGCGCCTCCGATCGGCATGTTGCCGATCGTCATGAGCTGATAGGTACCACCCACGAGAAGACCGGTGTTGAGGTCGCCAAGGATAAGACCGATGACGGCGCCGGTGACGATGGGCTGATAGAGAGACTCGAGGAAGTCAAACTGGTCGATTGCCGCGATGAACGTGACGACGAAGACCAGAGCGATCTGGATGATCGAGTATTCCATCTTGCTCCTCCTTTCAAAATGTATGTACGCACTTTGGATTTCACGTACAGAACGTCAGGGTTTCACTCCTGACAACGTGGATCACGAGGATTACGAGAAGAGCTTGCTCGTGTCCTCAACAGGCGTGCTCGGAACGCGCCTGATCTCCAACTCCACCCCCAATTCCTGCAGCTCTTTAAACGCAGCGACATCCTCGTCGTTAACTGCGACGGAGGTGGCGACTTGGCGCTTTCCTTCCGACATGTGCATGTTGCCGATGTTTACCTTCTTTATAGGCACACCGCCCTTGACGAGCGTAAGCACGTCTTCCGGTGTTTCGGCCACGATGAAGATCTTCTGGCGCGGGCTCGCCTTGCCAATGACGTCGATGGTCTTCTGCAGAGAGAAGAAACGCGTAGCGACGCCGGCGGGAGCGGCCATCTTCATGAGGTTCTGGCGCATGGTGTTGGACGCCACGTCGTCGTTGGCGACGAGGATGAGGTTGGAGCCCAGGGTGGAGTTCCACTGGGTGGCAACCTGACCATGAACCAGTCGGTTATCGATGCGGGTAAGAAGAATGTTGGGTTCTGCCATGTTGATCAGCTTCCTTTCGTTATTTGCTGACGACAGTTACTTGATCTCCTGAATCGCGTAACGCGAAACATCTACGACGGCTCCGGATCGGACTTTGATCTGGACCTTCTCGCCTTCGATGCCTTTGACGGTTCCGTAGATACCGCCGGCGAAAAGAACCTCTTGACCCGGCTTGAGCTCGGTGTGCAGCTCCTTGAAGTACTTCTGCTTCTTCTTCATGTTGATTTGCGACCAGATGGTGTAAATCAAGCCCATGATGACAAGCAGGCCTAAAAGGGCGACCGAGGAGCTCAGGACGTTGGCTCCGAAATCGGCCATTAGATGCCGTCCTCGTCGCCGAAGATATCCTCTTCCTCGGAGCCGGCAACGGATGCGACCGTCTGGGCGGTGACGCCCGTCTGGCCAACGGTCACGGCCTGCTCGCCAAGCTCGGCGAGCGTGGCATTGCCGCGGAGGAACAGAAGCTCAATAACCATGGGAAGGTTGGTGCCAGTCAGAACCTCGACGTTGTCGACATCCTGGGCAATCATCATCGACTGGTTGAACGGGGTGCCGCCAAGCAGGTCGGTAAAGACGAGCACGCCATCGCACTCCTCGCGCATGGCGGTAATAGCGGCGCGGAGATCCTCACCGTAGGAAGCAGCCTGGTCGCCCTCAAAAGGAACGACGGTAAAAGCGGGCTGGTCGCCGGCAACCATAGCGATAGCGCTAGCTAGGCCGGGTGCGAACTGTCCATGACCGGTAAGAATAAAGCCAACCATTCAAATTTCCCTTCCGAAGGTGTGTACAATCTGAGTCCGATGATTTTCGGAAGCCAGCGGGCGCTCGCCCTTAAAGCTTCTTAGAAAGCGTTCTTTGAAGACCAGTGGTTTCTAAACTGGTAGTAACCACGTGACGTGTTGTTGTCACTATATCACCCCAGAAGAGGTCGCTTTCGTTGATTCATACGGTAAAACGTTTTTGCACCGTTCACGGTGATAAATCGACCGTTTACCGCTCGTTAATACTTCTACCTGCGGATTTGAAACCGTTTCGAAATGCTTTGGCAAAAGATCGGAACTTTTTTTGTGTCTAAACAACGCAGGGCGGCTAAAAATAGCGTGTTGAAAAATTGCAGGTCATTGTGAAGATATGTGAATTGGTCTTTTTGACTTAATACCAGTTAGAACCAGTTTTGAGATTATCGGTGAACGGTAGTTTTCGACCGTTCACCGGTTACTTGTAATCGTTTGCAGTCGTTTTCCCAGATGAATTAGGGAAACACAATGGAGCGCTTGCGCGATCACGGGAAGTTTTGACATTTGTCCTCATCCCCCGCGCGCCGAACTCCGACACCCAAAACGAGCTAATAGTTCATGCTAATCGTTTTCAATCATTACTTAGTCAGTATCCCTAATTATTTATCGTTTGTCATTAATTATGATATAAGATACAAGTATCATCCAAGAGATTGGTTGGAGGGGCTATGATCCGTCGGAACGTATCCGCATCGAATGAAGCCATCGGTCGCGAACAGACAATAGCCGAGCTGAGGAGGCTCACCCGCATCTGCAAATGGGCCACAATCTGCGCCACTGCGGCACTCGCTCTGGGACTCTTCGCAGTCATTGCAATCGACCTTCTACTCATATTGCCCAGTCTCTCCCAAGGATTCTGTCTCCAATCCGTAGAACTTCAAGCCGGCGAAGGACCGTGCCTCGCTCTCGTCGGTGCCAATGCACAGACCCCACTTATGCTCATCGCGCACGACGGTCACACCGCCATGGGGAGCGTCATGATGACATTCCTCGCGCTCGCTATCGCACTGAGCGCATACAAGCTTTTCTCCATCATTGAAAAGGCGGGCAGGCCCTTTGACCTTGAATGCAGCCGTATGCTACATCGAGTTGGGCTTTTGTTCCTTATCGGCGGCGCTGCCGTGAGACTCCTTGGTGCCATAGTCACGGGATTGATGCTTTCAGGATTTGGCGGCAGCTTTACAGATGCCTTCGGCGGCCAGCTGTTCGAGCCCTCTATGCTCTTTGCAGGCCTGATTATTATCCTGATTGCCAGCATCTTCCGCTACGGGTGTATCCTGCAAAAACAAGATGACGAGTTGCTCTAGGGGGAATCCATGATCATTCTGCGGCTCGACCGCATGCTCGCCGAACGCAAGATCTCATCCAAAGAACTTGCGGAACGCGTGGGCATCTCCCAAGTCAATATGTCACGCATTAAGACGGGCAAGGTTTCTGCCATACGTTTTTCAACTCTTGACGCGATATGTCGGGCACTCGACTGCCAACCGGGCGATGTACTGGAATATATATCCGACGATGAAGCCGATAGCCTTTTTGGACTTAAAGATGAATAGCCATAATTAAGCCGCCAATCACGCCCTCAACGCAAAAAGTCCGCCAGAACGACTTCCGTACTGGCAGACTTTCTGCTGTCTATCGGCTAGATGCTCGATGAGCCGTGCAACTCTTTACGCAAACAGGCCGTAGATGCTGATGTTGGCCTTGGCGTAGAGGCCGTTGGCATACTCGGTCCACTTGGAGCTGGCGCTCGAAGCCTGCGAGGAATACTGCTGGTAGGCAGTGTAATAGGCGGTCATGGCCTGCTTATAGGTGGCGCTATCGGCGGTAAAGGCATCGTCGGCAAAGGCCTTGGCATAGGTGCTGTTCTCGTCCTTCCAAGTGCCCTTTGAGCTATCCCACTCATCGCCGGCAAGGTTGATGATGTAGTCGGCGTAATCCTTGCTCGCGGTGTCCTCGTTGCCGTCAGAAGGCTCGGTCGGAGCGGTCGGCATGTTCCCAGAGGTATCGCCCACCTTCTTCTTGTAGAGCTTCTGCAGCGTCGCGGACTGGCGAACGATCTGCTTGGCCTGGTCCTTGGACACGCCATACTGCTTGGCCATGGTGTCGTAGTCAGAAGTACCGATAGAATCCTCAGCGTACTTCTTCATCTCCTTGGAAGAGACGGTGATGCCCTCGTCCTCGGCAGCATCAAGCAGGATCTTGTTGCGCACGTAAGACAGGATGACGTCGGCGGAAGGAGCCGTGTAGTTACCATCGCTATCCTTGACGGTATCCAAGCTGTACTGGCTCTCGATGGCCTCGCGCGCGGTGATGTCGCTCTTCTTGCCGTTGTAGCTATAGCTTGCCACGGTCGAATCGAGCTGGTCCTCGGTCAGGGTCGCCGAGCCGACACCCTTGCCGCCAAAGCCGCCATTGCCAATAAAGAAGCCGACCACAGCAGCGATCACGACTGCGACCACAAAGGCGGCAATCATCGTCTTCTTGTGCTTGGACGCATGGTCGTCCGCATCGGAGTCGTCCTCGTCCTGCTCCTCGGGCATGAGGTTCTCGTCAGCGGCATCTGCGGCGATCTGAGCCTCCAGACGGGCGTCCTCTTCCTCGGCCGTCGTGCCAGCTGCAATATGCTCGGCAGACGTACCGGCGACCAGGTCGATCTTCTCGTCCTCATCACCATTGGGGCCTTCGCCGCGCTCGATGATCTGGATGCCGTCGATCTCGTCCTTTTCGTCCTTCTTTTGAATCAGACCCATATCAGTTACTCCTTGTTAGGAAACATAGTCCCTCATAGAATACGCCCGACGGAGCGCCGGGCGTATTGATTCTTAGGTTATACGCAAACACTTAAGTACTATTTAGGCGTTTGCAGCGTGCATACCTTAGGCCAGGTGCGCGATAACGGCATCGGCAAAGGCCTGCGTGCCCACGGCACCCTCAACGGAGCCAGTCTGGGCACGGCGTACGTCACCGGTAACCTGCTCGCCCTCGTCGAGCGTGGCAGAGACGGCGGTGCGAATACGATTGGCGGCGTCGTTCTCGCCCAGGTGGTCAAGCATCATCGCAGCAGAGAGAATCTCGGCCGTGGGGTTGGCGATATCCTGGCCAGCGATATCGGGCGCGGAGCCGTGCGTCGCCTCGAAAATGGCGCAGTCGGCACCGATGTTGGAGCCGGGGGCCATACCTAAGCCGCCCACCAGGCCGGCGCACAGGTCGCTGACGATGTCGCCGTACAGGTTGGGCAGCACCAGGACATCGAAGTCGTTGGGGTTCTGGACCAGGCCCATGCAGGTGGCGTCGACGATCTTGTCGTTGAACTCGATGTCGGGATAGCCGGCGGCCACCTCGCGCGCCACGCGCAGGAACAGGCCGTCGGTCGCCTTCATGATGTTGGCCGTGTGCACGGCCGTCACCTTCTTGCGGCCGCAGCGGCGGGCATACTCAAAGGCATACTCCACGATACGGCGGCTCTTGGCGATAGAGATGGGCTTGATCGAGATGGCGGAATCAGCGGCGAAGGTCTTTTGGCCCGAGCGCTCGACGAGCTGCGAGAGTTCCTCGACCTCGGCAGCGCCCTCATCGAACTCGATACCGGCGTAGAGGTCCTCGGTGTTCTCGCGCACGATGACCAGGTCGACGTCGCGGAAGCGCGAGCCGTCGCCCGGCTGCGACAGGCAAGGGCGCACGCAGGCGTACAGGTCGAAATGTTTACGCAGGGCCACGTTGACGCTGCGAAAACCCGTGCCGACCGGCGTGGTGATGGGACCCTTGATGGCAACCTTGGTCTGGGCGACCGCATCGAGCACGTGCTGGGGCAGCGGCGTGCCAAACTCGTCCATGACGCCGGCGCCGGCCTCCTGGACGTTCCAATTGATCTGGACACCGGTAGCCTCGACCACGCGGCGCATGGCCTGCGTAATCTCGGGACCGATACCGTCACCGGGAATCAGGACTACATCGTGCGCCATAATCTGTTACTCCTCGTCTTCGGCGTCGTCAGATTTTTTAACGCTAGCACGCTTCTTCTTTTTGGAGAGATCCAAGTCAAAGCGTTTAACAAGCATTTCGCAAATCTCGCTCGAACGGGCTTTGAGATAGCTGCCCTTACCGTTCTCGGCATCGAACTTAAGGCGCAGCGCAAGCTTCTCGGCAACCTCGGCGTCGATCTCGCCCTGGCAAAACTCGTACAGGCAACCGAGCATGTCGCGATACTCAAGGTCGCCGTGGTAGCACTGGATGGCCTCGTCCAGGATGGGCCAAGCCTCGCGCGAACGCTCGACGCCCGTGGCGCCCCACACGCACAGCAGGCGGAAGGCGGCATAGCGCAGCGTGGAGGAAATCTCGTCGAACAGTGCGGTCTCGGCGCCCTCAAAAGCATCGCCCAGCTGCACGGGGCAGGTGGTAGCGAGCGCCGTCAGGGCATCGAGGGCCTCCCAGCGGGTCTGAGCCTCGGGGCGGTCGAGTGCCTCGATCAGCGCGGGCACGCACGGCACGACGCGCTGCGGGTCGCGCTCAGCCAGCAGATGCAGCACGCGGGCGGCAAACTGGCGGATGCGGCGTGTGGGGCAGCCGAGCTCCTTGACCAGACGGTCGACGGCGTTCTCGTTCTCCTCTGCCAGCTGAAGCTGTGCCAGCTCCTCGTCGGTGAGCTGTTCGTCTTTGTTTTCTGCCATAGTTACCTCTTCTTATTTCTTAGCGTGCTTGCCAGCACCCTTGCTGTCATCGGTGACCGAGATGAGCTGTCGGTCGGCTGCGCCATTGCGACGCGCACGGCGGCGTTCCTCGGCGTCGCCCGCATCGGCGGCGGCGCGATGGGCCTTGTTGACGTTAAAGACCTCGTCGTGCTTGCGCCACGGGCCAACGGACTCGCCAAAGCTCATCTTAAGACCGGCGATAAAACCGCCGAGCCAGCCGATCGGCGCAAACTGCACCAGCGGGAACAGCGAGAACACCCAGGTCAGCAGGACGACTGCCGCCGCACCCGCAAAGTTGGCGATCCAGTAGTCGCGCTTGGTGATGACGCGCTTTTCGCAGGCCCACTGGCCGCACAAAAAGCCAATGTAGATCGCAAAGAGAAAGAGCACCAGCGCAAGCACCACGAACGTCCAGCTCATGAGCGCTACTCCTCGTGATGGTGGCCGCAGCAGCACTCGTGGCCGTCATCGTGGCCGTGACCGCCACAGCACTCGTGGTCCTCGCCGTGATGGTGGCCGCAACCGCACTCATGCTCGTCGCCGTGCTCGCCGCAACCGCAGCCTTCCTCGTGAGCGCCATGCTCCTCGGGACGATACTGCGACCAGTCCAGACCGGCGGCGATGGCGTCGGCCTCCTCCTTATAGAGGACCGTGACGGCCTGGGTGCCCAGCTTGGCGCCACCGATGGCATCGAGCATGTCGTAAAGCGTAAAGGCCACGTCGGCGCCGGGCAGCGCAAGCTCGCGGTCGTCGGCATAGGCGAGCGCCAAGCGCAGGTCCTTGATGAAGTGCTCGACCATAAAGCCGGGCTTGTAGTCGCCGTCGAGCGCCTTGGGCGCCAGGCTCTCCATGGCGCCGGACTTACCGGTGCCGCCCAGAATCATCTGACGGGTCTTCTCAAGATCAAGGCCGCTCAGCTCGGCAAACGCCAGCGCGTCTGCCATGCCGACCATGCAGGCGCCCAGCGACACCTGGTTGGCGAGCTTGGCAGCCTGGCCCTTGCCGGCGCCATCAAAGCAGCAGATGGTTGCCGCAAAGGTGGAAAGGATGTCGCGGACCGGCGCGATGTCGTTCTCGGTGGCGCCCACGATAGCCGTGAGCGTGCCGGCGATGGCACCCGACTCGCCGCCGGTGACGGGGCAGTCAAACGCCATGCGGCCGGAGACCTGGGCGGCCTCGGCAATGTCGCGCGCCAGCTCGGGCGAGCTCGTGGTGAGGTCGATCAGGACCGCACCGGGCTTAGTGCACGCGAGCAGACCGTCGCCCGCCAGGTAGAGCTCCTCGACCTCGGAGGGATAACCCACCATGGTAAAGACGACGTCGGCATTCGCCGCGGCATCTGCCGGCGTATCGGCCCAGACGGCGCCGCGCTCGATAAGCGCCGCGGCCTTGGACTTGGTGCGGTTGTTGACCGTGACGGGATAGCCGGCGTCCAGGATGTGGCCGGCGATGGGGGCACCCATAATTCCGGTGCCGATAAATGCGACGGAGAGCTTGTTTGCCATGAAACCTTTCCTTTTGGGTTGGGTGTTGTTACCAGGTTGAATACTCGGTGCCAGCGTTTGGGCTGTGAGTCGAGGGCGACTACGGCCGCAGTGCCTGCCTACTGGCCGCGCACGCGGCGAGCGATGCGGTCGGAAAGCGAGGCTTTCTCGGCGCGGTTCTTACCCCAAAACGCAAGTGCCACCATGCCGGGCCCCACGTGCGAGCCGATGGTAGGACCGACGGAACTACGGATAATCGTGACGTCGGCGCAGCCCTCCTCCTTGCGAACGGCGGCCTCGAGCCAGTCACCATCCTTCTCGGCATCGGCCGTCATGATGGCGATGGGCATGGTGCGATCGGGCACGTAGTTCTCGCGGAACGACTTGAGGATGGACTTGAGCGCCTTCTTGCGGCCGCGGTTGACGCCGATCAGCGACAGCGAGCCGGCCAGGTCGTAGGAGAGCTCGGGCTTGACGTCGAGCTTTGCCGTAAGCTGTGCCGCCGCGGGCGGAATGCGGCCGCCGGCAGCCAGTGCGTCGAAGCTCTCGAGCGTAAAGTAGCCGTGCACGTAGGTCTTGGCCTCGTTTGCCCAATCGACCAGCTGCTTGGCGGTCAGTCCCGCCGAACGCTGGCGCACGGCCTCGAGTGCCAAGAGCGCGCCGGTCGCGCAGGGCAGAGCGTTGTCGACCACGTAGAGCTCAAAGTTGGGATACTCGGCACGCACGGCATCTGCCGCCTGGCACGCGGAGTTGTAGCTCGACGACAGTGCCGAGGTAAAGCACAGGTAGACCGTGGGCGTGCCCTCTTTGGCGCACTCGGTAAAGAACTCGATATAGCGACCGAGCGACACAGCCGAGGTGGACACGCGGGCGCCGGCGCGCATGCGGTCGTAGAACTCCTTAGGGCTCATGCTCGACCAGATGTCGTCCGTGCGCTCCTCGCCATCGATAATGAAGGGGAAACCCAGGATATCGACATCAAGGTTCGCGGCGACCTCGGGACTAAAGTCGCAGCAGGTATCGACGACGATGCGGCAACGGTCCGAATGGCCGGTAGATGCAGCCTTGTCCATCAAAGCGACTCCTTACGTAAAAAGGCGGCCACCCGCATGGGATGGCCGCCAACCGTTAACTCATGCAAGTTAACGTATTTTACTCGTCAAGTGTTTCGATGCGGGGCTTGATGATGCCATATCCACCATTCTTACGGTGATACACCACATTGATGAGGCCAGTCGTCGCGTTCTCGAACACGTAGAAGTCGTGGCCGAGCAGATCGGTCTGCACCAGCGCCTGCTCCTCAGTCATCGGAGTGACATCGATGACCTTCTCGCGGACGAGCAGGTCGTCCTCCTCCTCGGGCAGCAGCAGGTCGGCCAGATCCTCGACGCGCTCGACCGGTGCGACATCCGCGGCGCTGGCACCACCCTGGCGGTTGTCCACGACCTTGGTCTTGAACTTGCGCAGCTGGCGGGTGACCTTATCGGCGGAGAGGTCGATGGCGGCGTACATATCTGCGCCGTGCTCGGCAACGCGAATCACAGAGCCGCGGGCACGAACCGTGACCTCGACGATTGCCGGGTTGGGGTTCGAGGGGTTCTTCTCATAACGAAGCACGACGTCGACTGTCATGGGCTCGATATCGAAAACCTTGAGCGCCTCGCCGATCTTCTCATCCACATGCGCACGCAGAGCATCGGTTACCGTCGTCTTGCGTCCAGAAACCTTGATATCCATACGTGGCTCCAATCTGCCTCGGGGACTTACTGTACTGGCTATGTACCCATTGCCGTGCATTTAATCACCCGAATTCCCAAAGACCCGAATAACGATTGCTTGATACCGCATACCGAAGTCTCGCACTTTTCTGTGGCAAAGTGCGCTATAGAAGGGAGCCGACGGCTTTGTATTTGGTCCCGAAAATTGGCTTTGACCTGCTGGTTTTATAGGGATGAAAAAGCCGGGCTCCCCTATTGGGAAAGCCCGGCAGTGCGTGTTGAAACCGTGAAGAGGTGTCCTTTCCAACGTATAGGAGACACCACCCCTAGCAATAACTAGCTATTGAGTTTGTTAATGTCGTCGTCGGTGATGGTGCCTTCCTGGCTGGACGATTTGTCCTCGGAGGATGCGGTCTCATTGTTGGAATCGGAGGACTCGCTGCCGGAGGACATGGTCTCACTGGACTCAGAATCGCTCGGCTGCACGTTAGCGCCCGAAACCGTCTTAGTGGTGAGGTCGTAGGGCATCGTGCCGTACCAGACGCAGTGGACCGCCTCGAGCGTGCCGTCGGCCGTAATACCGTCGAGGGCATCGCTCACGGCACGGCACAGTTCGTCATTGGACGAGAGGCCCGCAACACCAAGCGTCGAGGGCGCCTCGAGCGAACCGACATAGGAGACCTCACTCATCAGACGTGCAAGGTAGCCGCCGGCCGTGGAGTCGCAGATCACATAGTCGACCTCGCCGGACTCGAGCGCCTCAAAGCACTCGTTGATGTTGGAGTAGGTCTTTTGGTTGGCGGTGATGCTCTGCTTAGCAAGCGCCTCCTGCGAGGCAGAGGACATCTGAACGCCCAGGGTGGACGTGTTAAGGGTATCGGTGGAAACGTTGAGCGACCCACCATCGCTAGTTTTACCGAACACGGAAGCGGCATCGTACAGGCAGGTGCCGAGCGAGCTAACGTCCCCGTCCGTGGAGTTGATCTCGCCGATAAAGATATCGGCCTTTTTGTCGCCGAGCGCGGAACCTGCCGAGGACGCATCGACAAAGGCGACCTTAAGGCCCATGCGGCTTGCGAGGGCGCGGGCAGCGTCGACTGCATACCCCGTAAGCTCGCCGTCGGCGCCCTGCATGGCCTGCGGCGCATCGGAAGTATCGAGGGCGACCGTCAGGGTTCCGGGAGTGACCAGGGCATCGTCCGACACCGCCGGCGTGACGGTCTCGTACTCGATCTGGTCGATCGCGGGAGTCGTGAACGTAGACAGCGGGTTGAACGCGCATCCGCTCAGGCACAAGACGGCGATGACCGCTGCGGTCCCAGCACCTAACCGAGCCGCGTGCATCAAGCTGCCCCTCACCATGTCCACTACCCTGCCTTCTGTGTCGTATACGATCCGTGCCCTGCACGGAATATCGGGTTGTTCCCACCAGCTGACCTGGTATTTGACCCCACACTTGCGCACCGGGGCGTTTGCTCGGGAGGCCGCAGCCACCTTCACGACTGGCCCGCTCGCCCGCGAGGCGGTATTGCCCCAAAGAAAGTAGAACGGACGGTGCGGCTTACATCTAGGACGCGCCATGATCGCGCCGCGCGCACGCGGTCGCTTACGTGGATCCCTTTGACCGCGTCTGTCTTGGACTAGGACGGGCATTTCGTCCGTCCGCAACCACAGCCTGGTAGGAACGAAGCGCATTATAGCTAAGTTCAAGCTAAAGTTTAAGGTTAGGGGCGTCATTCGCATCGCGAGTACAGATTTCGCAGGTCGGAGTGGGCTATTCGTGCCCCTATGAAGCCCGAAGCTCCCCTGTGGGGAGCTCCGGGACACCCTTCTTAGGGTGCCGTGGCCAAAAAATGGCAAATATGAGTACTGTCACCAATTTAGTAACAGGCAGTTTTGGCCTCTCGGACAGATTTTGCGCTCAGTGTCGTCAACCTGATGCTTAGTTATTCTACATTTGTTTATTATCTTCTTACTTTACGATGCCTCCGAGTCCTAAATTCCTTGATTTTGCTGTTACTGATTTAGTGACAGTACTCATATTTGCCATATTTTGGCCATGGCATATGATTAACCCCCTATTTTCGACGCGAATTAGACCGGCTTAAGCCCAAAACACACCCGCAGCGTGTTAAGCAACGCCTCTTGCTTCTTTCTGCGGGCATCGACACGATTCCGGTACCGCTTTCGCATACGCTGGTGGATGCGCCATGCGAGCGCTTCCATCGCTTCCATGTCGCAAAGCATTTCGTTATTGACCGTTGCGACCTCGATTCCCATAGTAATCAAGCCCGTGTTGCGTTTTTCATCATGGATACGTCCCCTCCGGGAGGAATGGCCCAGCTCACCGTTGTATTCCAGGTCAAACCGGGCTGCCTCCTGATATGCATCGCAAACTGCATGGGGCATCCCCGAGATTGTCTGCGCGCGATCATCAAACTCGATCTTGTAGTCGGTCTTAAAGGGACCGCAGGCAAATCCGCCATAGGGAAACGGAAGCGAAAACAGGGCGAGCATGATGCACTCCATGGGCGAGCGCAGGTTTTCTGACAAGTAGGGACACAGACGCTGCAATTGTTTGGCCACATTCCCCTTGCATGCCGCAAGGTAATCTGCCAGGCGATTGGGTGTCAGCACCGGCTCGACTTCAAAGTAGCCCACGTCTGTCGGTTGGTCCTTGTCCTTTGCAAGTTTGTTCACAACGGGCGAGGTGTAGGGAGGCAGATACTTCCCGCGGTCGCTCAGTGAAATCTTGGAGCACAGTTCCTGGGCCAGGGCAAACGCTTGAATGCAGCCGATCTCGCGTGCAACGGCAACACAAAGGGCCTCGGGAGATAGACTGTACACCCCCGGTTCCACCTCTAGAATCGAGCCGGCAGGCAACTCGGAGCATACGGACCAACTCACGCCAAGAATGCGGCGGCGCTGTGCTGCAGACCCTACCAGCAAACACAAATCCTCTTGCACCTCGCCGCTTGCGGCCCCAATCCGCACCAAGTCGGGAAGATAGATGTCCTCGGTCGAGGGCGATGACGTGCGCAGCACACGGCGCTCCTCATCGGGACCGAGGTCCCTCCAGCTTATGTAGCCCATCTGCCGGCGCTCGGCGCGAATCATGCGTAGCGCCGAGGCGCCTGTTAGGATTACGGAAGCCGCTAGCTGATCGTCTGTCGGCTCGTTGCGCCGCTCAATCTTTACTGCCACAAAACCACCCCTACCAAACGCGTGCGATAGCGAGGCCATCGACTGCTGCAGCGCCGGCACGCTTGAGTTCCGCCGAAGCCGCAGCCATCGTCGCGCCCGTGGTGATAACGTCATCGATAAGCAGTAGGCGGCGGCCGTGCACGTCCTCAACCGTCTCGTACATGCCTTGGGCACGCTCGCGGCGCTCCTCACGACCGAGTTCGCGCTGGTCGCCATGACCGTACTTGACGAGGGCATCGAGCAGAGGGACACCCGACAGCTCGCAAAATGGGCGCGCAATGGCCTCCATATGATCGAAACCGCGCCGCCGAAACGCTGCCGCCGTCGCAGGCACAAACACCACCGCATCCGCACTGGACAGCACACCTCCTAAGCGTTCGGGCGCTACGATCTGGGCATGCAGGGCGGTGTCGTAGAGCAGCTCCGCCAGATACGGAGCCAGACGTCGCTCGCCCGCGTCCTTGTAAGCTTTAATGATGCGCGGCAGCGGATGCGCATAGACGGCGCACGCCAAGCAGCGGTCGAGCGCCTCCGACATTGCCGAGGACGTGCCCTCGACCGAACACTCAGTGCACAGCAAATCCCCAAACGGGGCGCCGCATCGGGTACAGCTATGACGTGGGTCGATGAGCGTGAGCGCGGCCAGACAGTCTTGGCAAATAAGCGCACCGGCGCGCTCGCAGCCGGCACATCGTGTTGGCGACAATGCCTCGAGCGCCTCGTGTGCCGCCCGCTCGGCAAACGGTAGTAATTCGTCCGCAAACGGTAGGGCACCGGCACCCTGCAGACAGCTCAATATGTTCAGATGGCTCTTCAAGACACAACCCTCCCTACGTTCGGTCGCAGGGAGGGTTGTTGATTCGGCGCTATGATACCCCGATGCGCTCGGGGCAAGGCGGGCTAAATCCGCTCGCGGGCGTTATTCGCCGGCGGGCGGTTGTGGTGCGGACGAAGACGGGGTCGAGCCCTCGCCACCATCCTGGCGCGGCTTGCGGGAACGGCGACGGCGACGGCGCTTTTGACCCTGGTCGGCCGAGCCCTCGCCACCGCGATCCTCGCGCGGCTCGCGCTCATCGCGAGCGGCGCCACGCGAAGCCTTGGCAGCCGCTCCCCCGCCATCCCCGGGACGACGACGTGTGACCTTGACCTCGCCATCCGAGACCTGATCGGCCACGGAGGGCACTGAGGGCTTCTGTTGCGCGCCCGAGGAATGGCGACGGCGCGGACGCGGCGCGCGCTCCTCCTCGCCACGTGACTTGCCGCCCTTGTCGGCAGGTGCATCGGAGGCCGAGGGGCCCTTGGAAGCGGCACCGGCCTCGCGAGCAGCTGCGGCGCGGAAGGCGTCCTCGCGCTCCTCGCTCGACAGATGACGACGGCGGCGACGTGTGGGGTTCATGCCACCGCCGCGATTCTGCTGCTGGGGCTGCTGAACCTCGCGCTCGCGAGAGGCGTTCTTGCCCGCGGCTGCAGCCTCGGCAGCATCGCCCGAGCCCGCGCGCTTGCGACGACGACGGGCACCGGCGGCCTCCTCGGCCTCGGGTGCCTCGGCCTTACCACGGCCCTTTCCGCGGCCACGGCCCTCGCCCTGACTCTGAGCAGCGCGGGCATCGGAATCGGCATCGCGACGACGGCGCTTGGGCATCGACGTGCCAGCAAGACGGTCGGCGCTCGACAGGCCATCGCCCACGTCAACGCCGTTCTCGCGATCGAGTTCCATGAGCGCCAGGCGCATCTCGGGCGATTCGATGCGCTCGAGCACGTCGCGCGTCACGCAATCGGGGCGGCAGTTGCAGCCCTGCTCGGCAGCCTTCTTTTTGCAGCCCTCCGAGCAGGTCATATCGGCCAAGTTGACCTTAAAGACCTTGCCGTTCTCCAGACGCAACACCAGCTGCTCGCGCGGCGTGTCATATTCCTGGATACGCGCCTTGCCGAGCGGCGTATCGATGAGCGTCTTCTTTTTGGGCGCACGGCTCTTAAAGTCCTTGTAGGCCTCGAACTCATAGCGCAGGCAGCACATCAGGCGGCCGCAAACGCCGCTGATCTTGGACGAGTTGAGCGGTAGGTCCTGCTCTTTTGCCATGCGAATCGAGACGGGCTCAAACTGTCCGCCAAAGCGCGTGCAGCAGAGCTCCTGTCCGCACTGGGCATAGCCGCCCACCAGGCGGGTCTCGTCGCGCACGCCGATCTGGCGCATATCGACGCGAATGTGCAGCGTCGAGGACAGGTCCTTGACGAGCTGACGAAAATCGACGCGCTCCTCGGCCGCAAAGTAGAACACGGCCTTCTCGCCGCCAAACAGGTACTCGACGCCGACCGGCTTCATCTCGAGGTCGAGCTCCTTGACCAGGCGGCGGAAGTCGACCATGGCCTCGTCGCCCTGGATGGCCAGGTCGTCGGCAAGCTGCAGGTCGATGTCGCTCGCCACGCGCAGCACGGGCTTGAGCGGCTGACCGATCTCGTCTTGCGGCACCTCGAAGGGATCGGCCGTGACCAGGCCGATCTCGGTTCCGCGCTCGGTGGAGCAAATGGCATAATCGGCCTCGAGGATATCCAAATCCTGCGGATCGAACCACAGGTCGCGCGAGGCGTAGGTAAACTTAACGGGTACGACTAACGGCATTTCAGTGCCTTCCTGATATCGAACAGCATGACCTCGATGGCCAGCTGGGGAGTAACGTTTCTGGCAATGTTGCGCTCGGCGGTCGCGACTGCCTCGAGCGCCCGCGTGGCACCCGCAACATTGGTCGCGGCGGCAAGCCGCCCGATCGTGTCGCGCACGTCCTCGTTCACTACGTCGGCTGCCTCGTCCTGAAGCGTCAGCAGCACGTCGCGCATAAGCGTCCGCGCGCTCGCCAGCGCTTCCATGATACCCGAACGCTCGCGCGCGTTGAGTTCGCGCTTGTTGCGGTCCTCAAGCTGCTTCAATGCTCCACGCGACAGGTAATCGGCGTTTTGCTCGAGCACCTTTTCCTGCGTGGACTTGACCTCGGCGAGCGGCGCCCTAACGGCGACGATGAGCGACTTGGCGCGGCTGAGCACGTCGGCCTCGTCGGCGGCGATGAGCGAATCGATGGCACGGACCATCTGGCGGCGAGCATCCTGGCGCTCGGCGCTCTTGAGGAACTCGATGCCGCGCGTGGGGCTTCCCGCTACGGCAACGGCCATACGGCAACGCGCAGGGTCCTGACCGGTGGCACGGCTCACGGCCTGCGCGGCGACGGCGGGCGATACCAGCCGAAACGGCACGCACTGGCAACGACTCACGATAGTGGGCAGCATCACGTCTGCCGAGGTGCCCAGCAAGATGAACATAACGCCCTCGGGCGGTTCCTCGAGCGTTTTGAGCAGCGCGTTGGCGGTGTTGGCGCGCAGCTGCTCGGCACGGTCGATGATGTAGACCTTTGCCTTGGCGCGGATGGGCGCCAAGGGCACGTCGTCGAGCAGCTCGCGGGTCTGGGCGATGAGATAACCCGTGGCGCTCTCGGGCGTGTAATAGTGCACGTCAGGATGCGTATGGCGCGCGACGCGCACGCAGCTGTCGCACGAGCCACAGCCGTCCCGCTCGCACAGGAATGCCTGGGCAAGCGCCCATGCGGCGTCGAGCTTACCGGCACCGGGCGCGCCCAAGAACAGGTAGGCGTGCGATGCGCGGCCGCTTGCGATGGCGTTGGTCAAAAAGTCGCGCACGCGCTGTTGGGTGTCGAGCTTGGCGAGCAGGCTTGCCTGAGCGGGGGCCATGTTACTCGGCCTCCTGGGCAAGCGCGGCGGCGACGGCATCCTGGGGGATGTCGAGGCCGTAGGCGCGAACCTGCTCGACCGTCTTCTCGAAGACTTCCTCGATGGGCGCGGTGGCGTCGATGAGTTTTACGCGGTTTGGCTCCTCGGCGGCAATGCTGCAAAATCCCTGGTAGACACGCTCTTGGAATGCCATGCCCTTGGCCTCCATGCGGTCTGCCGCACCACGGGCGGCCATGCGCAGCGCCGCCTGCTCGGGCGTGATGTGATAGACGAGCGTGAGCGCCGGGTGCGTTCCCGCGACGGCCAGGTTGTTGGCATCTCGCACCATCTGGCAATCAAGGCCGTCGGCAAATGCCTGGTAGCAGGTCGTGGAATCGTAGAAGCGATCGCACAGGACCACCTTGCCGGCTGCGAGCGCGGGGGCGATGACCTCGTGCACCAGCTGGGCACGCGCAGCCTCGTAGAGCAGCAGCTCGCAGGTGTCGCCCATCGCCGTATTGGCGGGGTCGAGCAGCAAGGCGCGAATCTTTTCGCTGATGGCAGTGCCACCCGGCTCACGCAGGGTCACAACCTGGTAGCCAACGAGCTCGAGTGCACGGGCAAGTAGGCGCGCCTGCGTGGACTTGCCGGCGCCGTCGACACCCTCGAGCGTGATAAAGCTATGTTGAGCGGGCTCAAAAGCCATGGGCGCAGTCCCTTCCTACAAGGCGCGTAAATGCAGATATATCAACCAAGCCATGATACCCCAGTGCTCGGCGCGTCCCCAATGGCTAAAGGTGCCTTTCCAAAGTTGCGGTGAAATAGGGACTGATTGAAGCTCTGAGACCGCCAAACAGTCCCTATTTCACCGCAACTTATGATGGGGAATTTTGAGCGGTGGGTATAATCGTCGTATTGCATTGAAATGTGGCGAAAGGAGTGGCAATGTCTCGGTATTGCGCCTCGTGCGGCAAACTTCTTGCAGATGATGCCAAGTTCTGCACCTCGTGCGGTGCACCCGTTGAGCAAACAACCGCGAGCGATAGCCAGCCCGCTTTTGAGCAGACCGGTTCCCTCGATACGCCGCAAGCCAAGGCGGACGACCCCCTCGCCTATCGCCCCGACCCCGCCGCAGGCCCCGCGACCGTCGAGACCACGCAGCGCATACCCGTCGCGAGCGGTTCGTCCCAACAGCAGCCGGCTCCCGCATACGCGCCCGCTTCGCCACAGACCCCCGCTCCCAAAAAGAGCGGCACCGGGCCGCTTATCGCCGTTATCGTTGTGCTGGTGGCGATCATCATCGCCCTGGTCGTTTTCTTTGTGATCAAGCCTTTCGACAACGCCGCCACGCAGACGACGGCCGAGGTAGCTAAGCTGCACCATGACGTCGACGACGATGACCTAAAGCCTCTCGGCGATCCCAACAGCCTGTACGACGATGATGACGATGACGACGAGGATGGCGGCGAAGCAACGCTCTCCGAGCAGAACCTCTACCGCCGACTGAGCGAATACTACGACCTGCTCGAAGACCTCGACAACTACGTCCGTGGCTGCGCACAGAACTTCAACGGCAGCTATCTGGAAGAGGATCGAACCACCCGTCAAAATCTCGCCGACGTCGCCGAGCGCACGGAGGACACCATCGAGCAGTATTACGACATCGTCGAGGACCTGGACGTCCCGACGAGCTCCAAGAACTACAGCTCCTGGAAGGACATCATCGCCCTGTACGACGACCTGGATCACCGCATTGACGCAATCTGTGATGCCTGGGAGATCAGCCTGAAATACGCCAAGCCTGCGGACCACAAGAATGAGATCGTGGCGCCGCTGTCACGCGACAACGTGGCGGGCACCAATGACAATAAGTACCGTCTAGACTTTGAGGAGCGCTATCCCGGCGCCAAACCCGTCGAAGTGAACTAGCGCTTTGTCGTTCCCGAGCCGGCAGTTAGGGACGTTCCTAAACTGCCGGCAGAAAAGGAACGTCCCTAACTGCCGGATAAAAAACGAGCGAGGATTTTGAGGTCCTCGCTCGTTTTTGTTTTAGGTGATGTTTCGACCGTGCGGCTACTTGTCGGCAGCGGTCTTTTTGGTAGTCGGCTTCTTGGCCGTCGTCTTTTTGGCGGCCGTCTTCTTGGCAGCAGTCTTCTTTGCCGCCGTGGTCTTCCTGGCCGTGCTCGCCTTGGTCGCAGTCTTGCGGCCGCGGGCGGGCTTCTTCTCCTTGGTCGGGCAGTCCATGTTGACGCAGATACGCCACGGACCGCGCGCCGTGTTGACCACCACGATGGGAGCGCCGCACTCGGGACAGGTCTCGCCCGTCGCCTCGAGCTTGCCACGCGCCGGCAGCGGATAGCTCACGCCGCAGTCGTCATAGTTGGTGCAGCGGATAAAGCGCTTGCCGCTCTTCTCGCTCTTGTGTGCGATCAGGTCGCCATGGCGTCCTGCCTCGGCGCACACCTTGCACTCGCCCACCTTAAGGTCAGGCTCGTAGTTGGTGGGGCATGTGGGGTTCACGCAAATCTCGAAAGCCTTTTGGCGGAACGGCTGGCACTTAATGCGCGGCGCACCGCATTCGGGGCACACAGCAGCCTCGCCCTCGAGCGGGCTCACCTTGACGCCGCTCGGCACCGGATAGGTCACGTCGCAGTCGGGCCAGCCCATGCAGCCGATAAAGCTGCCGCGGGTCTTGGCGCTCGTCTTCATAACCAAGTCCTTGCCGCACTTGGGGCAGGCGCCCACGCGCGCATCGGCCGTGACGGCGTCGCTGATAGCATCGCCCAGTTCCTGCGTATGCTTGAGCAGCTCGTCGAGCACACCGGCCAGCAGCGCGCGCGAGTGCGTCACGACATGCTCTTCGGTGTCCTCGCCGCGCTCCACGCGGGTCATGTCGCCGTCGAGCTCGCTGGTCATATCGGGGCTCGTGATGCGCGGGGCAAACTGCGACAGTGCATCGATGATGGCGATGCCCAGCTGGCTCGGCTCCACAGGATCGTTTTTGAGATAGCGCACGGCGTACAGGCGCTCGATGATGCTCGCGCGCGTGGACTTGGTGCCCAGGCCGCGCTTTTCCATCTCCTGCACGAGCTTGCCCTGGCTGTAGCGTGCGGGCGGCTCGGTCTGCTTGGCCTCGAGCTTAATGTCGAACACGTCGACCGTATCGCCCTGCTCCAGCGGCGGCATCTGCTCGTCGCGCTTGAGTCCATACGGATACGCCTCGCGGAAACCCGGGGTCACGAGCACATCGCCCGAAGCCACGAACGGCTCACCATTGACGTCGAGCTCGAGCTTGGTGTTCTCGATGGTCGCGGGACCCATGAGCGTTGCCAGGAAGCGACGGGCGATGAGGTCGTAGAGCTTGCGCTGGCCACCGTCGAGCGCGGACGGATCGCCCTCGCCCGTGGGATAGATAGGCGGGTGGTCGGTGGTTTCGACTTTGCCGCGCGTGGGCTTCATGGGGCCGGCGAGCACCTTTTTGCACACGGGCGCCAGCGCCGGGTTGATCTTTGCAAGGTCGCTCACCACGGCGCCCAGATCGAGCGTCGCAGGGTACACGGTATTGTCGACACGCGGGTAGCTGATGAGACCGGCCATGTAGAGGGACTCGGCGATGCGCATGGTACGCGCAGGTGAGATGCCCTCGGCTGCGGCGGCAGCCTGCAGCGAGGTGGTCGCAAACGGTGTGGGCGGCTGCTGCTTGCGCGAACGCTTGGTCACCGCGGCGACGGTTGCCGTCGCAACGCCGTCAACGTGGCCGTACGCCGCCTCAGCAGCATCCTTGTCGGTAAAGCGCGCCGTCTTGTGCGCAATCTTAAAGCGGTCGTCCTCGGCAGCACCCTGTGCGGCGCCCATGCCGCGGATCTGCCAATAGTCCTCGGGCACAAACGCCATGCGCTCGCGCTCGCGCTCGACCACCAGGGCAAGCGTCGGCGTCTGCACACGGCCGGCAGAGCGCACGTTACCAAAGCCGCCAAACTTGGCGAGCGTCAGGTAGCGCGTGAGCACCGCACCCCAAATGAGGTCGATGTGCTGGCGGCTCTCGCCGGCGTCGGCCAGATTCTGGTCGAGCGAGACGAGATTATCGAAGGCCTGCGTGATCTCGGCCTTGGTAAACGAAGAATACTGGGCGCGGGCGACCGGCAGGTCGGGCGCAACCTCGCGCACCTTGTTGAGGGCGTCCGAACCGATCAGCTCGCCCTCGCGATCGAAGTCCGTGGCGATGATGACACTGTCGGACTTCTTGGCGAGGTTCTTGAGCGAACGAATGAGTTCCTTCTCGGCCGGTAGCTTAATGACGGGCGCCCAGGTGAGGTAAGGCAGGCTCTCGAGTTTCCAGCCCTTGATTGAGATGCCATCGGCAAGAAACGGCTTGCGCTTGGTGTCGTAGGGCGGACGCGCCAGGCCATCGGGTATGTCGGCCGGCAGTATCTCGCCGTCCTCGGTGACCGAATACCAGCCCAGCTTTTTATCGAACAGCACGCTGTCGCAAAAATCGGGCGCTAGGATGTGACCGGCAAGGCCGATGGTCACGCACTCCTCGCCCTTCCACTCAAAACGGTAGATGGCGGTGTTGTACACCTTGTCCTTTTTGGGCTTGCCCGTGGACAGACGCTCGGCAATCTGACGCGCGGCGTCGTTTTTCTCGGCGATGATGAGCTTCAAAAGAGGCTCCTATCTCGTATCTCTGCGGCTACGCCCGCCCGTATGGCGGCCGACTTACGCCCTTGCTTGCTCAATCTGCCCGATGAGCCAATCGCACCAGGCATCCATGCCCTCGCCCTTGCGCGCGCTCACGGCAAACCGCGGCGCCTGCGGATTGAGGTCATCGAGTGTCTTAGTATACCTATCCATGTCAAAATCGAAAGCCGGAGCCACGTCGACCTTGTTGAGCAGCTGCGCGCCAGCGTGCTGGAAGATGCCCGGGTACTTGATGGGCTTGTCGTCGCCCTCGGGCACCGAGAGGATCATGATGGACAGGTTCTCACCCAGGTCAAAGTCGACTGGGCAGACCAGGTTACCCACGTTTTCGATAAAGATGACATCGATGTTATCGAGCCCAACGGCCTGGTCGAACGCGTCAACGGCCTCCATGATCATATTGCCCTCAAGGTGGCACAGGCCGCCCGTGTTGATCTGGATGGCGGGCATGCCGGCTTCCTTCATGGTAATGGCATCGACATCCGAGGCGATGTCGCCCTCGATGACGGCGCAGCGCAAGCCGGCCTTGTCGCGCAGGCGCTCGTTGGTGCCCAGAATCGTAGTGGTCTTGCCCGAGCCAGGGCTCGACAACACATTGATCACATAGGTGCCTGTCTCATCAAATCGCTGACGTAGTTGATCTGCCAGGCGCTCGTTGCGCGACAGGATCGGCGACGCGATATCAATCGTTTTCTCAGCCATACTTAGCGCTCCTTAATTTGGCCCCTTTATACCCCATCACCAGATGGCTAGCGGGCTAATCGTCGGGGGTTTCGATTTCGATACTTGCGATGTCGAGCTCGCGGCCGTGCAGCAGGCGCACGTTGGCGCCGCCACATTGGGGGCAGCGGCAATGGAAACGGTCGTGATCGAAGACCTCTCCGCAGTCCAGGCACTCGCTTTGTGGATGGACTTCCTCCACGGCAAGCTCGCAGCCGCGCGTGAGCGGGTCCTCGTCGCGAAACGTCTCCCACGCAAAGTCGAGCGCCTCGCGCACGACCTCGGTCATATCCCCGATACGCAGCGTTACCAAAACGGCGCGCGAGGCCCCCGCCCCACGCGCCGCGCGAATCACTGTATCGAGTATGCCGTTGACAATGCCAACCTCGTGCATACCGATTTACTCCTCGCTGTCCTCTTCGTCGTCCGAGAACAGGTCCAGACGACTCACGAACAAGCCCTCCTTGCCCTCGCGCGCGGTAATGACCACGCGAGCGATGGCGAGCGAAATCTCGTAGAGCGAGAGCAGGGCGCCATACATGAGGCCCAGCGTAACGGGCGAGCCGTCGGGCGTAATCACAGCCGAGCCCACAAGCAGACCAACGTATACGTAACGCCAGGCACTGCGGAAGGCCGCATAGGACACGATATGGAAGACAGACAGATAAAAGATAATGAGCGGCAGCTCAAACGCCACACCAAAGCCGATCATAAAGAGCAGCTCCATGTTGACGTAGTTCTCCAGATCGGGCAGCGCCGTGGCGACGGCCGAGGTCTCGCCGATGAGCCACTCAAAGCCTGCAGGGATGATGATGAAGTAGCAAAAGATTGCGCCCAGGAAGAACAGCACCGTCGAGGCGAGCACCGTAGGCACGACCCACTTGCGCTCGTTAGGGCGAAGCGCCGGCAGGAAAAACGCCAGAATCTGCCAGATGATCATGGGCGTGCACATGACAACAGCCATCTTGATGGCCAACGAAAAGCGCAGACCAAAGCCGCCGAGCGTGGTGGTGATGTAGAACTTACCGTCCGGCACAAAGGAGCGGATGGGGTCTTCCAGGATATCGAGCACCACGGGCGTGGCGAAATACAGCACGATAGCGGCGGCAAAGACCGACACGACCACGATGGTCAGGCGGCGACGGAGCTCTCCCAGGTGATCGAAGAGCGGCATTCGCGCAGGTCCGATAGGCATTACTCATCGCCTCCCTTCGGGGCGTCAGCGGCAGCGGCGTCGTCCTCGGCCTCGAGCTCGCGAGCGAGCTGGTCGACGACGGCCTTGCGCTTGCGGGGACGACGGGCGTAGAGGTCAGCCGTCGTGGGCTCTGCCGGCTCGGGCTCGGGCTCCGGCTCTGCAGCAGGCTCGGGCTCGGCTGCGGCAGCAGCAGCGGCGGCAGGCTCTGCACCCTTGGCCTCCTCGGCAATACCTTCGTCCTCGGTGGCACCCTCACTTGCGGCCTTCTCGGCGGCAAGGCGGGCGCGGCGCTCCGCAAAGGTCTCCTTCTTTGCGGGCGCGACCGTCTCGACGGCATCCTCGTCCGCATCGGAATCGTCATCGACGGCAGCCTTCTTGGGCTTGACCGGAGCCGAAGCAGCCTCGCTTACCGGATCGATGATCTCGGACTGAACAACGGCCGTCATCTTTTCCTGCGTCTCGCGGAACTGACGAATGGCACGGCCGATCGTGCGGCCCATCTGTGGGAGCTTATCCGGGCCAAACAGCAAAAAGCCGAAGACCACGATGATCGCGAGCTCACCCTCTCCAATACCAAACACACATACCTCCAAGGCTCGATGTGAGTCGAGCCCGCACCGCGCCATTCGGCCGGAACTCGTCTATTCATTCGGTCAAGTATAGCGCCCGGACGCCAAAACGTCCGAGCGCATCACAAACATATGCCAAACGGCACGCCCTTTTTGGGGGCAAAGATTATGCCGCCGTGATCGAAATCTCCTGGTCGACGCCCAGCAGCTGAACCACGCGCATCACCTGGGGCTGCACATTAGTGCAGCTAAAGCGCTTACCGTGGTCGACCGCGTGGTGCGCGGCGCCCACGAGCACGCCAATGCCCGTCGAATCGATGTAGCTCACCTGGGCAAAATCGAGCTCAACGGCCTCAGTGGGCTGCTCGAGCGCCAGGTCAATGGCATTGCGCAGGCTATCGGCGTTAGAGATATCGATCTCGCCGGTCACCTTAATGGTGTAGATCTCCGGTGTGGGGTTGGTGGAAATACCCAAATCCATGTATACGCTCCTTTACGTATCGAAAGTGCGGATAGTACTGGGCGCGGACTTGCGGGGCCCTAGGCGTTAGGCGCGCTCGGCACGAGCAAGCTCGGCAGCGACGAGCTTGACGGCCAGCACCAGTACGTCGAGTGCTGCCTCCAGGTCCTCGACCGTGGGATAGCTCGGCGCGATGCGGATGTTGGTATCGCGCGGATCCTTGCCATAGGGCCAGGTGGCACCGGCCGGCGTGAGCTTGACGCCCAGGTCGGCGCAAAGCGCGGCGACCTTCTGGGCCGAGCCCTCGGGACCATCGAAGCTTACAAAGTAGCCGCCGCGGGGGTGCGTCCAGGTGGCACAGCCCGTATCGCCCAGGCCCTCGGTGAGCTTGCGCTCAACGGCCTCAAAGCGCGGACGCAGGAACTCGGCATGCTTTTTCATGTGCTCCTTGACCGCCTCGATGGTGGGAAGGAAGCGCACGTGGCGCAGCTGGTTGAGCTTGTCGGCGCTGATGAGGCCGGCCTTCAGGCGCTTGGAGAACTCCGCGATAACCGCGGGGCTCGCACCGATAAAGCCGATGCCGGCGCCCGGGAAGGTGATCTTGGACGTCGATGCAAAGGCCACCACGCGGTCCTCGGTACCCGCCGCGCGAGCGAGGTCAAAGATGTTGGCGAGCTCGTCGGTCTCGTCGTACAGGTCGTGCACGCAGTAGGCGTTGTCCCAGAAGATGCGGAAATCGGGCGCGGCCGTGGGCATCTCGACCAGGCGACGCACGGTGTCCTCGCTAAAGGTGATGCCCGTGGGGTTGGAATACTTGGGCACGCACCAGATGCCCTTGATGGAGTCGTCGGCGGCAACCAAGCGCTCGATCTCGTCCATGTCGGGGCCGTTGTCGGTCATCGCGACGGGGACATTCTCGATACCCAAGTCGGCAGTGATGCCAAAGTGGCGGTCGTAGCCGGGAACAGGGCACAGGAACTTGACCTTCTTGCCGTCATGCGCGGCCTCATAAGCCTCCCAAGGCTCGCTACCGCACGAGCCGCAGCGCCAGAACATGCCGGCGATATCGTGCTCGATCAGCAGGCTCGACGAACCCAGTACGAGCGTCTGCTCGGCGGGGCAACCCAGGAACTCCCCCGCCAGCTTGCGTGCCGAGGGAATGCCCTCAAAGCAACCGTAGTTGGAGCAGTCGACGTTGCCGTCGTGCAGATCGGCATCGGCATTGAGGATATCGAGCATGGGGCGAGAGATGCCCACCTGGGAGGGCGACGGCTTGCCGCGGGCCATGTCGAGCGCCAGGCCCTTGGCCTTGACCTCGGCGACCTCGGCTTTGAGCGCCTCGATGGCGGCATCGAGTTCGGTGGTTTCCATCTTCTGGTAGATCGTCTGCATGGGTGCGACCTTTCGCGAAGCGGGACGTTGCAGTTCGTCTAAGTATAGACCGCCACTGCCGCAACGGTATGAAGCCGTGATAGATTAAGTCCATCGCAATGAATTACGACATCGCCGCGCATGCCGGTGTGGGGCGCCCAAGGAGGCACTATGGAGTACGGATCGTTCCAGGCCGAGGAATTCGGCGACCTGCAGCGCCTGGTCGACGGACTGTTTTATGACCGCCGCGCCATCGACCGCCTGGATCTCATCGTGCAGGCCGAGATCTTGGACCTCGCGCCCGACCTCATGGAAATCGTCAACCTTTTGCCGCCCGGCTACTACGACCGCCAATCGCTTTGCGACCAGCTCAACTCCGCCTTGGCCGCCCACGGCTGGGGCGCCGTCTACGGCACCGTGGAATAAACCTAGTCATTTAAGAACGTCCCCAATGACTAAAACGCCGCTTGTGACGGTGTTCACGGGCGGCGTTTTCAAACTTGTTTGTGCTTTTACTCGTTCTTGGGCGCGGGGTGTTTGCAGACCACACTCATGTAGATCATGCCGAGCACGGCCGCGGTGACCGAACCGGCAAGAATGGCAGCCTTGGCGGCAAGAACCTCAAACTCGGCCGTCGGGAAAGCGAGGCCGCTGATGAGGATCGACATGGTGAAGCCGATGCCGCCCAGAATGCCCACACCGGCAATCATGTGCCAGTTAACGTTATGCGGCAGCTCGCAGACCCTAAACTTAACCAGGGCAAACGTCATGCCAAAGATGCCGATCGGCTTGCCCAGCAGCATGCCAAAGTACACGCCGAGCGTCACCGGGTCGGTGAGCAGCGTGCTCATATCCACACCCACTAGGCGAACCTGTGCGTTCACGAACGCAAAGATCGGCAGAATCACAAAGTTGACCGGCGTGGAGATCAGACGCTCCATGCGGATGAGCGGCGGGGTCACGCGGTGCATGACGCGCTCGACCCTGGTGGTCGAGACGGTAAAGTCATGCTGGCCCAGGATGTGTGCCTCGTCGTCGTAGCGGTCATCAAGCAGCGGCAGGCACTCGCCCAACCAATCGGTGAGGCTATCGAGCTTGACGCCGCACTTGGCCGGAATGGTAAAGGCCAGGATGACGCCGGCGAGCGTGGCATGTACACCGCTCTTGAACATGCAGAACCACAACAGCAGGCCCAGTACCGAATACGGGGCGAGGCGGTAATGCTGCGTCTTGTTGAGCCACACGAGCGCGCAGGTCGCCAGCGCGGCGGCGCCCAACCAAAACGGATTGGGGCTCTGACCGTAGAAGATGGCGATGGCGGCGATGGAGATGAGGTCATCGGCGATGGCGAGCGTCGAGAAGAACACGCGCACGCCGTTGGGCACGCGATTGCCCAAAAGCGACAGCACGCCCAGCGCAAAGGCAATATCGGTTGCCATGGGAATGGCCCAGCCGTTGTGCGCGCCGGCATGGTTAAAGATCAGGTAGATGCAGGCGGGAACGACGACGCCGCCCACGGCCGCCAGCATGGGAAGCATGGCCTGGCGCGGGTTTTTGAGCTCGCCGACCGTCATCTCATACTTGAGCTCAATGCCCACCAGCAAAAAGAAAATCGCCATGAGAAAGTCGTTAACGAAAAGCTCAACGGTGAGACCGGCCGTAAGGTTGCCCAGACCCACATACAGCGGGGTCTCCAAAAAGTGATGGATGGCCTCGTAGGCATCGGTATTGGCGCAAATGACGGCGGCGATGGCGGCGAAGACCATGACGGCGGCGGAAATCGTGCCGTTCTCGGCGATGCGCTCCCAGATGTCGTGGCGCTCAAAGCGCTTGCGCTCACGAACGTTGAACAGCTGCTCAGTTGCTGCCATGGGCGGCTCCTTTCACGGGAAAGCTCCCGTCTTAAAAAAGCACGGCCCGCCCAAGTGGCGGCGCCGCGCTCTAACGTATTACGCTTGCATCTAGCCTACCCTGCACGACAAGCACGCAGGCGTGGCCGAAAAGCGGAACCACAGGTTGAACATTATTTGCTCAACGGCACGGGCACGCCTGTCCAAGAGACGACGCGGCGCATGCACAAAAAACGACCGGAGCGCGGGGCGTCCGCGATCCGGTCGTGGCGTTCGGTCAACTAAACCTAGCAGGCGGCCATGATGGGGGCAGCGACCTGCTTCTTACGGGAGAGGACGCCCGGCATCCAGACGCCGTCGTGCTCATCGGCAATGCCCAGGCCCTTCTGAGCAGCCTCGGTCTCGCCCTCGAGCAGGACCTGCGAGCCCTCCTCCATGATGTCGGTGATGCACAGGACAATGCCGTCAGCACCCTTCTCGGCGGCGTAGGCGCGCATGGCCTCGCGGATCTCGTCAATCATGCCAAGCGCACGGCTCTTGTCGACGGTCTCGTACTGGCCGATGAGCAGCTTCTTGCCGGCGGGCTCGAACATCTTGATGTCGTTGCCGACCATCTCGGCAGCGGTGAAGGAGCCGGACGGGCGGGTAAGGAAGACCTCCATGCCAAACTTGACCGGGTCGACGCCCACCTGCTCGCCGAGCTTGGCGGCGACGGCGCGGTCGACATCGGTGGTGGTGGGGCTCTTGAGCATGAGCGTGTCGGTCATCATGGCCGAAAGCAGCAGCTTGGCCTGGACGTCGGAAAGCTCAACGCCGAGCACGCTGGCGAGCTTGGTGACGATGGTGCAGCTGGAGCCCCAGGGCAGGCAGATGTAGTGCAGCGGGCCGGCGGTCTCGAAGTCGCTGATGCGGTGATGGTCGACAACACCAAAGACCGTGGCGTCCTTAAGGCCGGCGACGGACTGGGCGGACTCGTTGTGGTCGGTGAGGACGACGAGCTGACCGGCCTCGACGGACTCGATCACGCGGGGCTCGGCAATGCCGGCATCGGCGAGCAGCTTGGCGGACTCGGCCGGAAGCTGGCCCAGAGCGCAAGCCTCGTAGGTGTTGCCGGCATACTCAACCTGGTTAAGCAGCTGGGACAGGACGACGGCGCTCATGATGGCGTCGTTATCGGGGTTCTGGTGACCAAAGACAAGAACGTTTGCCATGGATATCCTCCACTTGATATGTGTACTTGGACGTAGCTATGGTAGCACGCCGATGCCGAGCCTTCGCAGACGGAAGGGCCACGGCATATTTTGTGGCAGGTATGGGGGCCAAGGCTGTCCCTTTTGCACCATGTTGGTGCAAAGTAACCTGACCCCCTTGCACCAGCTATTTACCGGCGGCGCGCAGGGCTACGTAGGCGGCACCGATGATGCCGGCGTCGTTTCCGAGCGAAGCGACCTTAATGGGCGTCTCGCGCGAGGCGGAAAGCGCGTAGCGCTGGAAGTGCTCGCGAACCTTATCGAGGTAGACATCGGCCGAAGCGGACGCGCCGCCACCGATCAGGAACATCTCGGGGTCGACCACGTTGGCGATAAGTGCCAGAGCACGACCGAGATAGTCAGCCATGGTATCGGCAGCTGCCAGCGCGAGCTTGTCGCCCTCGCGGCAGGCCTGGAACACGTCCTTGGAATCGGAGGGGCCGGTGAGCTCGATGGGCTCGACGCCCGCCTTCTTGCACTCGGCCAGGTAATTGCTCACCACGCCGGTGGCGCTGGAATACTGCTCCAGGTGGCCATGGCCGCCACAGCCGCAGGTGCGCTCCTCGGCCGGGTTCAGGCACATGTGGCCAATCTCGCCGCCGGCACCCACAACGCCCGATACCACGTCGCCGTTAACGATAACGCCGCCGCCCACGCCGGTACCGATGGTGACCATCACCACGTTCTGCACGCCCTTGGCAGAACCGAGCCAGGCCTCGCCCATGGCAGCGGCGTTGGCATCGTTCTCATACTTAACGACCGCATCAGGGCAGTGCTCCTGGATGGCGATCTTGAGCTCGGGCAGGTTAATGGCAATGTTGGCCTTGACCTTGGCATCGCCCGACGCCGGGATGGGGCACGGAACGGCCAGGCCAATGCCTGCCACAAAGGCGCGCGGAATCTGCGCCTTGGCGACCACCTGGTCGATAGCCTCGGTCACCGCGGCAAAGCCCGCAGCGTCAACGATGGGAGGCGTGGGCACGCTGGCCTTGGCCAGCAGATTTCCGTCCTCGTCGAACAGGCCCTCCTTAACCGAAGTGCCGCCGACGTCGATGCCGATGTAGTACTGCTTGGGTTCCATGGGGGCCCACCTTTCTCGTTTAAACATTGCCTGTATGGTACCGCTCCCAAAGCAAAAACCTACCAAAAAGGGACAGGTTTGTTTTGGCAGGTTTTATCTGGGGTAACGCAATTGGCTGCCCAACAGACCGCGCAAGACCATCCCCAAAAATAAAGGCGCCGGGAGGCGGAGGCTCCCGGCGCCCGTCAAAGGGACTATGTTGTCTGTTGGACCGCACGGTCCGTCGCGGCGATAACGCCGACTAGGCCTGAAGTGCCTGCAGCTGCTTGTGAACCTCGATGAGCTCCGTCGCCATGACGCGCATGGTCTCGGTGCCGGCCATCTGGTCCTCGGCATGCAGCAAAATCAACGGGGCCTCGCCGTTACGTTCGCCGTTGGCCTCCTTCTTCAGAAGCCCCATGTGAACATCGTGGCCACCGTTATAGGCCTCGTCGCCCTGCTTGATAAGCTCCTCGGCGGCGTCAAAATCGCCCTCCTTGGCCTTTTGCACGGCATTGATGTACATGCTCTTGGCGGTACCGACGTAGCTGATGATCTCAAAGCAGGTCATCTGCAGTTCGTTCATATCCTCCATGCAGAGCACCTAGCCCATCACGCTGACGCAGTGGTCGATGATGCCGGCAGCGTTCATGCGGCCGTAGTCGACCATGTTGATGACCTCGACCGGAAAACGACCGGCGGCCTCCTTCTCAAAATCGCCCTTGGTGTAGCCGATCTGCGGACCAAGCAGCAACATGTCGCACTCGTCCAGGTGATCGTGGGCCTCGTTCATGGGACGAGCCTCGACCTCAATATCCAGACCACGGTTTGCAACCTCGGCCTGCATCTTCTGGACCAGCAGGCTCGTGGACATACCGGCATTGCAGCAGAGCATGATCTTCTTCATGGTTTCCTCCTTATAACTGCGCGGCGCGCAGACGACAACTGGTTTTATTCCTTGCGGCTATTGTGCCCACCCCCCCTGCATCTTTACACAAGGGAGAGAGCTGCGGGCACCGGCGCCGCGTACCGGCGCCCGCAAAGGTGAAAGGGACGAACGTTAGGCGTTCTACTCGGCGAGAGCCTCCTGCTTGGCGATTGCCTTCTCGGAAATCTTCATAAAGGGCAGGTAGACGGCCATGCCAATGACAATCTCGATAGCCTGCCACACGCCAGCGCGCCAGTCAAAGCCCGTAGCGAGCAGGGCATTGATGACGGGAGGCATGGTCCAGGGCACCTGGGCGATGCAGGGGCTGATGATGCCTGCGCAGGTAAGGCCATAGGTGATGCCGATGAACAGGTCGGGAAGGAGGACAAACGGGATCATGAGCGGCAGGTTGTACACGATGGGGTAACCGTAGATAACCGGCTCGTTGATGTTGAACAGACCAGGCAGGATAGCCATCTTGGAAACGGTCTCGGAAGCCTTGTTTTTGGAGAACAGGAGCGTGTCGAGCAGGAGCATGAGGGTGCAGCCCGAGCCGCCGATGAGGGCGAAGCTGTTAACGATCTGCATGTTCATGTAGTGATCGGGCTGGATGGTGCCACCGGCGGCAAAGGTAGCCATGTTGTCGACGATGAGCATGGTCAGGATCGGCTCGACGGTAGCGCCAGAGATGGTGGACTGGTGAATACCGACGCAGAACAGCAGGTTAGCAAGGGTGTAGATGAGGATAACAGCCCACGGACCAGCGTTCATGATGCTCTTGAGCGGGTTGGAGATGCACGTGGAGATGATGGTGCACAGATCGGTGCCGGCGCACACGGCGAGCAGGGCTGCGGCAAGAGCGAAGACCGCGAGGTTAAGCAGCATCGGAATCATGACGTTGAAGGAGTTGGAGACCGCGGGAGGCACGCCCTCGCCCAGCTTAACCTTGAGCTTCTCGACGCCAGAAATCTTGATGAAGAGCGAGACGGAAAGCAGGGCGATGATAATAGCCGAGAACAGACCGTTGGTGCCGGTGTTGGCAGTCGAAAGGGCGCCCGTGACCTCGGCGGAGGTGATCTTGTCGGTGAGCAGTGGGCTCGTGGCGGCAAGCGTGGCGGTGATCTGCTGCGGCATCATGATGACGAAGGCAGAGATAGCGACGACCATGCAAGCAAGCGGATTATCGAAGCGCTTGTTCTTAGCGAGGCTGTAGCCAATCAATCCGGCCAAGATAATGGCAGAGACGTTGAGGGTGCCCAGCGTAATCGCCGAACCCCACGTCTGAAGGTTGGCAAGGCCCGCCGCATCGAGCGGGAACAGAGGGAACACGACGTTGTTAATAAGAACCGCGATACCCGCAAGGATATAGAGCGGCGTGATGGTCGCGAAGGCGTCACGCAGGGAACGCAGGTGAACCTGGTTTCCCACCTTCGCAGAGACCTCGGCAAACTTGTCGAGGAAGCTCTTTCCGTTGTCACTGGCCATGATTGCTCCTAACTTTCAAATCCGGCCTTTCCTATGCGCACGGTGGTCTGTCGCCCTCTGCCACCAGATGTGCCATGTGTTGCGCGCGGCGGCGCGCGGTCTGGACGTTCGTCCGGTCGCTAATCAACCACGTGGGTCGTGGCGACCTGTTTGAGCCAGGCCGCCGACTTCTTAAGACGGCGCTTATAGCCATCCATCAGATCGACCTCGACAAAGCCATAGCGATTCTTAAAGGCATTGGCCCAAGACCAGTTATCGATGACGGCCCAATAATGGTATCCGCGGCACTTGGCGCCCTCGTCGATGGCCTTGGCCACCCACTCCAGGTGCTGACGTACAAAGTCGACGCGGTAGTCATCCTGGATGGTTCCTTCGGCGTCACGGTTCTTGTATTCGTCCATGATGCCGATGCCGTTCTCGGAAACGAACCACTCAAGATCGGGGTAGTTCTTAGCGCAGTCCATGCCAAAGTCGTAGAGGCCCTGCGGGTAGATCTCCCAGCCGCGGCTCTCGTTCATAACGGCGTCGGGCCATACGTACTCGTCGGCAAAGTGCGGCAGGCCGTACTGGTCGACCTTGCTCGCCGGCGCCTGAACACGCGTGGGGTGGTAGTAGTTGCAGCCTAGCCAGTCGACAACACCCTGCTTGAGGATCTCTTGGTCGCCGGCGCGGAACGGGAGCTTAACGCCGCCCTCGGCCAGGCTGTCGAGCACGTCGGCAGGAAGCTCGCCCTTGGTGATGAGGTCGAGCCACCAGCGGTTGTTGATGCCGCTGGTCATGCGCACGGCCTCGAGGTCCGCCTCGCTGGGGTTCTCCTTGGTGTAGACCGGGGTAAAGCAGTTGATCATGCCGATCTTGGCATCGGCGCGAATAGCGCCCTCGTCATAGGCGCGACGATAGTTGGCCACGGCCAGCGCGTGCGCCAGCGAGATGTGATACTGCACGGTGCGGGCGCGGTTGAAGTCGTGGAGCTGCGGGAACCACACGCCCTCCTGATAGCGCTGCTCGGGCTCGACGATGGGCTCGTTAAAGGTGAACCAGTACTTAATCTCCTGGCCAAACTCGTGGAAGGCGACGTCGGCGTAATGTGCGTAAGCCTCGACAACCTCACGGCTCTCCCAGCCGCCACGGTTAAAGAGGTAGGTGGGCATGTCAAAGTGGTACAAGTTGACAAACGGCTCCAAGCCGGCTTCGCGAGAGGCGCGGAACAACTCGTGATACCACGCGGCACCTTCCTCGTTGAGGTTGCCGTCGGCATCGAGCAGACGGCTCCACTGGATGGAAGTGCGATAGGTATCCAGACCCAAGTCCTTCAAAATGCGAAGGTCTTCCTGGTACTTGGCCATAAAGTCATTGCCGGCGTAAGAGCCAACGCGGTTGTAGAACGAACCCAGATCCTGGATGGACCAGGTGTCCCACAGGTTCTCGAGCTTGCCGCCCTGGTTCCACTGACCCTCAGTCTGCGGGCCGGACATAGCAGCGCCAAAGAAGAAGTCGTTAGGCAGCTGATACTGTGCCATCAAAGTCCTCGCTTTCGTGTTCTAGAGCTTCCGGTTGGAGACGGGTTTGCTTTGGCAGGTTATCCGGCGCGGGCGCGCACCGGTCATACCGATATCCAACCCGCCAAAACAAAACCGTCCCCAAACGGTCGATCCTGTTCTGCGGAAAGATTCCGTTCGTTGCTTAAACTATAGCGCTCTAATTCTAAAAGTGAAGCGTCTTTTTCTTTTTTCTTTCTCGAGCTTCTTAGATAAAGGTTATATGGGTGCCTTGTTAAGGGTTATACTTACTTGCGTATTGATATATGTCGGAAAGGAGGTTCAATGATTCCCAAATACGAGGCGATAGCTGCAGATATTCGTCGAAGCATCGAGGATGGCACTCTTAAACCGGGCGACAAGCTTCCCACCGTCGTTGAGTTCTGCGAGCTCTATAGCGTTTCCAAAATCACCGTCAAACGAGCTATCGAGCAAATCACCGAGGAAGGTCTTATTACCAGCCGACGCGGATCGGGTACCTATGTTAAGGACACGGCGGGGCTTCCCGGCCAGGCGTTTTTCCAGGGCAAAAACGACCGTGCCCAGGGCTTTTCGTATGAGCACCGCGGGGAGAAGGTGACCTCGGTGGTCTACGATTTCTCGATTGTTAATCCACCAGCGGACATCGCAGCCCAGCTGGGAATTGCCGAGGATAACTTTGCCTATCACATCGTGCGCGTGCGTCAGGCCGATGAGAAGCCCATCGTTATCGAGTACACCTACATGCCCCTCGAGCTGATTCCAGGCCTTAAAAAGAAGGACCTGTACGGATCGGTCTACCACTTCATCCGCGAGCAATGTGGGCTGAAGATTTCGAGCTTCCACCGTACCATTCGCGCCGTGGCAGCAACCGAGGAAGAAGCCGAGCGCTTGGACACCAAGCCTGGCTCTCCCCTGCTCGAGCTCACCCAGATTGGCTTTTTGGACAGCGGCGCCGCCTTTGAGTATTCGGTCTCGCGCAACGTTGGCGACCGCTTTGAGTTGCACAACGTAACGTTGGCATAGGTTTTTGTAGTCATCCGGGCGCTCGCTTTGAGCTGTTTTGTGCAGCGCCCGCGCAACACAATGGGGGTATGAACATGTCCGATTTGATTAAGCTGACGCCGATCTTCCACGAGAAGATCTGGGGCGGTCGCCACCTCGAAACCGTATTTGGCTACGACATTCCCGATGGCCCCATCGGTGAGTGCTGGGCCATCTCGGCCCACCCCAACGGCGACTGCCAGATTGCGGAGGGCCCGTATGCCGGCCACACGCTGTCGTGGCTGTGGGCCGAGCATCGCGAGCTCTTTGGCAACTGCGAGGGCAAGGAGTTCCCGCTGCTCATTAAGATTCTGGACGCCAAGGACGACCTTTCGATCCAGATTCATCCCAACGACGAGTACGCTGCCGAGCACGAGAACGGTAGCCTGGGCAAAACCGAGTGTTGGTATGTGCTGGACTGCGAGCCCGACGCCACGATCATCGTCGGCCAGCGTGCCAAGGACCGCGCCGAGGCCGCACAAATGATCGAGGAAGGACGTTGGGACGACATGCTCAACGTGTTGCCGATTCACAAGGGCGACTTTTTCCAGATTGATTCCGGTACCGTGCACGCCATCAAGACCGGCACGCTCATTTTGGAGACGCAGCAGTCGAGCGACATAACGTATCGTCTGTACGACTACGACCGTCCCGGCACTGACGGCAACCTGCGCCCGCTGCACATTGAGCAGAGCCTCGACTGCATCGACTTTGATGCTCAGGCTCCGACCGACGGCACGGTGACCGCGCCCGAGGTGGACGGCGTGACCGAGCTCGAGTCCAACCCCTGCTACACCGTCGATCGCGTGCGCGTCAACGGCAGCAAGACCCTCGACCAGCGCTGGCCCTTCATGTGCCTGTCGGTCATCGACGGCGAAGGCACCGTCTGCGGCGACCCCGTCCACAAGGGAAGCCACCTGTTGGCCCCGAGCACCGTCAGCTCCATCGACCTCGAAGGCAAGATGGAACTGATCATCAGCCACCTGTAGGCCACCGGTCCCCAAGCGCTCGCCGGGACGGGGCGCGGGGTTTGGTCGCCTGCTCGGACAGTCCTGCTCGCACGGAGAGCACATTAAGTGCTCTCCGGCTCGTGCGGAACTCGCGATCGACCAAACCCCGCGTCCCGTCCCGGCGAGCCTCTGGCTAGTTACGACAATCAAAAAGCAACAAGGGGCTCCCCCGCTCATCAAACGGGAGAGCCCCTCACCATACATAACGAATCAAGGTGCCTATAGGTAGACCTTTTCGAGAAACGATAATGTGTCCTGAAGACGCGCTCTCTCTTTACGATCGGTCTGCCGATTTACATAAGAAGAAAAGTCCGCAAAGAAGTCTCCGGCGTCAGCCCTCATTTGCTCTATTAGCTCCAAGCGAGCCGAAGGCGGCAACAAACCCGCAAGTCGAACAATATCCGAGCGATGCTTTCGTCGATCTTTATCGTTGCAATGGCGCCCTTCTTCATAGCTCCTATTGATATCAATGTGTGCACGCATCTTGAGGGGAATGATATGGAGCGCATCGAGCAACGTAATGCCCTCTACGTTCGTTGCGTTGTCGCGAATAAATTCGTAGTAGCCATCGTCGAGAATAATTGCCGAAAGACTTGATACGGCCCCGTCAAAGGAAAGAGGTGCCACTTCGCTCGTTTCATCTTCGAGCACAAAATCAGGATGTCGGGCGAATAGCTCAATTTGGCCGGGATAGTCTAGGACTTGCCTTGATCCTTCGGGCAAACAGAACCGATAGTAAGTGCACTTTCCATCGCCGACCTTCCCAGTCTCATATCCGACAGCTTTGATAAATGCCCACAATGCAGTGGCGAATTCAACGCCTTCCCCATCAACAATTACGACGATATCCAAGTCTTCAGTAGCTCTAAACGAATCGCCCTCATTGTCAAATAGAACGCTGCAGGCCCCTCCACCAATAAGGACGTAACCGCCTTTACAGCCGCTCATGGCATCGGCAAATCGCTCTATTCCCCTCACTTTTGACATATCGTCCTCCTGAGCTGTTCGACCGCGTCGAGCAGACGATCTTCTTTGTAATCTGCTTTTGCGCAAGCAACGTATAAGGAAAACGGGTCGACACACTGCAAACCCGTCGCGTCAAAACTAATATCGGACGGCGCGTCCACGGGATACGACCAGACCTCAATCACAACTGCCGCCGGTTCGTACCACTGAGCCTCCAGCCATCTGTCGCCCATATGCTCTTTCAAGGCCTCTAGCTGATATTTTTCGAGAGCAATGGTTGGAGCAGAGTCTTCATGGGCAAGGTCGGACATATAGCTAAGGGCAGACACACCGGAAAGCAGCGCATCAACGGCACGTAGCTCTGTTCTCTCGATAACCTTCTTGAGCCGGATTCGCTCTAAAACTGGCGTGCGAAGATAGTCCTCAAACCCATCTAGCAACGTCTCGGTCGACAGCCCGGCGTCGCACAATATGCGCTTTTTGCCGTCCCGCATAATCAACCCAGGAGCTATAGCGGCGATTTCCGAAAGATAGCCGCTGACGCTTGCCGCGCTTTTGCCACACAGACGCGCTAGGTCGCCGGCGGAGCAGTCAACCCATCGTCCCGCAATGAGATTTAGGACGATTCGTTGAGATTGGGGCGAAAGCGGAGCAGCGGGAGAAGCACCCAGCACCTCATCGGAAATAACGGCTCCGATAAACGGCAGGAACGCATTTCGCTCATCTCGGATATATGCGATTCCCTCCGAAGAAAGCGCGCGCATAAAACCTAAATCCATAGCATCCCAGCAAATTACCACCGGGTGAACATCTAACTTGCGCACCGCACTGACGAGATTTCGCGCCGAAATGACACTGGGCGGTTCCTTTGGTTCCGCAACAATAAAACGGCCCTGTTTAGACATGCCGAGCCGTGCCAAGCGAAGCGAATACCGCTCAAGATACATGCGAGGAATCTGCATCTCAACTGGCTCCGGGTCGATAGCGAGCTCTAAAGAGAAGAGTCTTTTTGGGAGGCAGTTTATCAGCATGTACAATCACCGTTTTCATTTCGGTTACATTTTAGCGTCTATCTGAAATTATACTGAATCGTATAAAATCATCAATCATCAAAGCCAAGCGCACCATTCAAAACGCAACAAGGGGCTCCCCCGTTCTTTAACGGGGGAGCCCCTTGCCATGTCTAAGTATTCAGCCCACCCGGCCCTCCAGACCAAAAAGCGAACGGGCAAAGCGACGTTCGCAAGCAACGTTATCTAAGGACCTGGGCGGGCGTATGGGGCAACATCGATCGCGAGTTCCGCACGAGCCGGAGAGCACTTAAAATGTGCTCTCCGTGCGAGCAGGACTGCCCGAGCAGGCGATGTTGCCCCATACGCCCGCCCAGGTCCGCCGGGATTATGACAGCTTGACGATCGGAGCGAATCCCTTCATGAGCTTTTTGGTCTGGCCGGTCTTTTCGAACTGGACCTCGATCATGTCTCCGGCGACCGAGATCACGGTACCCGTGCCAAAGGTCTTATGGCTCACGGTATCGCCCGCGGCAAAGTCCTGCGATGCGCTGGCGCGATCGACCTTGCGCTCCACCGTCGGGGACACCTTGGACGACGGCTTTTTGGCTCGCGGCGCGCCCGAGCCAAAGGTCGAGGCAACACGGCCGGCGTCGGGCGAGACCCCACGATGGCGCTCGGTCCCGTAGCTGCTGCCACCAAAGAAATCGTCAAAGCTCGATCCGCCGCGCGAACCGGAACCGCCAGTCGAGCGCGTATGCGAACCAAATACCTTGCCGCCGTACATATCCGAACCCATGCCCGAGCCAAAGGTGCCGTGACGGTCGCCGCGCTTCTCCCAACCCGTGCCTTCAAAACCGGCAGAACCGATACCGCTAAACTCGATATCCTCAAACGGAATCTCGTTGAGGAAGCGCGAGCGCGGGTTGGCAGAGGTCGAGCCGTAGGTGCGACGCGTGGCCGCATAGGTCAGGAACAGGCGCTTACGGGCACGCGTGATGGCGACGTAGGCCAGGCGACGCTCCTCCTCGAGCTTACCCGGGTCATCGCTGCCGCCAAAGTCGTGCACGTGCGGGAAGATGCCCTCCTCCATGCCGGCCACGAACACCGCCGGGAACTCCAGGCCCTTGGCGGAGTGGATGGTCATCATGGTAATGGCATGCGTCTCGCCGGCCAGGGAATCCAAGTCGGAGCGCAGGGCCAGCCACTCCATGAGTGCCGGTAGCGCCTTACAGGTGAGCGGACCATAGGTGCGCTCAATCTCGTCGGCATGCACGGCACCCGCCGGCATCCCCGTCGGCGCGGCATACGCGTTGCCCGCGATGGCGGCGGCCAGGGCATCCTGCGGCGAGAGCGCCGGGGCGGCTAGGCTATCGAGCGGATTGGAACCTGCGGCATCGCGCGCGCCGACGAGTGCCTCAAACGAGGATGCCGGGGCAGATGGCCCCGGTTCGGGCGCGGGCGCGCTCACCACGACGGGCTCGGCGCCGGCAGGCACGTCGGCAACACCAGCTGCGCGCAGCTCTTCCAAGCTCTCGAGCGTACCCTCGATGTCCTCGTGCGTCTCCTCAAATTCGGCAGCGACGCCCAGGAATTCCTGGATGTTCTCGGCACGGCTCTCAGACTCCATGGTGCCCTCGGCGCGAAACGCCTGCAGCAGACCCGTCTTATCGACAATCATCTCGACGACGTCCTTGAGCTCGCCGTCCATGCGGCGGCCCTCGCGCACCAGCGACACAAAGCTTGACAGGCCATTGCGGACCTTGGCGCTAAACATGCCGGTTTCGGCACACGCAATCTCGCAAGCCTGGAAGAACGAGCAACGGTTGTCGCGCGCCAGCTGCTCGATTTTTTGGATCGAGGTGGAGCCGATGCCACGGCGCGGTGTGTTGATGACGCGCTTGACGCTCATCTCGTCGGCCGGGTTCACGATCATCTTAAGGTAGGCCATGACATCACGGATCTCGGCACGGTCGAAGAATCGCGTGCCGCCCACGATCTTGTAGGGCACGCCCGCGCGCAGGAACATATCTTCGAGGATACGCGACTGGGCGTTGGTGCGATAGAACACGGCAATGTCGTCGTAGCTCGTGCCTTTGGCATGCAGCTTCTCGATCTCGCCGGCAATCCAGCGGCCCTCGTCGCGCTCGTCGCTCGCCTGGAAGGCCTGGATCTTCTCGCCATCGCCCTCGGCCGTAAACAGGCGCTTGTCCTTGCGCTGCGAGTTGTGGCGTACCACGGCGTTGGCGGCGTTCAGGATATGACCCGTGGAACGATAGTTCTGCTCCAGCTTGACGGTCTTGCAGTTTTTAAAATCCTTCTCAAAGTCCAGGATATTGGTGATGTCGGCGCCACGCCAGCTGTAAATGGACTGGTCATCGTCGCCCACGACCATGAGGTTTTGGTACTTGGCGGCCAGCAGGTTGGCGATTTCGTACTGGACGTGGTTGGTGTCCTGATACTCGTCGACGCTAATGTAGCGGAAGCGCTCTTGGTACTTATCGAGCACCTCGGGGCGGGTGCGCAGCAGCTCAAGCGCGCGCACGAGCAGGTCGTCGAAGTCCATCGCATTGGCGGCGCGCAAGCGGCGCTCCAGCTCTAGGTAGACCTGCGCGGCCTTTTTGTCGTTGGGGCTATCGGCGGACTCGAGCATGTCCTCGGGGCCGATCATGGCGTTTTTAGCCGAGCTGATCTTGCTGCGGATCATGTTGATGGGGAACTGCTTTTGCTCGATGCCGAGCGCCTGCATAATGTCACGCACCATGCGCTTTGAGTCATCGTCATCGTAGATGGTGAACTGGCCGGTGTAGCCCAGCAGGTCGGCGTCCTCGCGCAGCATGCGCACGCACATGGCATGGAAGGTGCACACCCACATGCCACGGGTGCCGCTGGGAATGAGTGCCGCCAGACGCTCGCGCATCTCTGCCGCGGCCTTGTTGGTAAACGTAATGGCAAGAACCTGCCAAGGCTTAACACCCAGGTCGCCGAGCATATGTGCGATGCGGAAGGTCAAGACGCGGGTCTTGCCCGAGCCGGCGCCGGCGAGCACCAGCAACGGGCCCTCGGTGGACAGGACCGCCTCGCGCTGGGCGGGATTAAGGCTGTCGATGTCGACGAGCGGTTTGGCGGGCTTGGGCGCCGGCGCGGGAGCGTCGTAGATGTCGAGCGGAACGAGCTCGGGCTCCGGCGCAGCGGGGGCGGTGTATGCATCGAGCGGCACGGGTTCCGGCGCGGGCGGTACGGGTACCGCGGCGTTCTTTTCCCAGGGCAGGGGCTGGGTCATGGGCGACTCCTCATCTGACGGACGGCGCGCCTGCGGGCGGCGCCATAGTTTGAGCCGTACCAGTATACCGAGCCGCGCGGACACCGACGCAAATCACACCACGACTCCGTGCGCCACCGTCAGGCCCGCCCCAGCGGATTTGGTGCATTGGGGGGCCACCGATGTCATGGCAGCAGCGAGCGGCGGCCAGAGCGAACAAATTGGCATGAAAAGGGGTCGGCATAGACCTTTTGGTCATGCCACCCCCTTTGAATGACAAGTTGTCGCTCTGGTCGCCGCGCAGCGTCAACCAAGTTACAGGCCGAGCATAGGCTCCAGGACAAAGAAGTACGCGAGCACCACGATGCCCAGGATGATGCGGTAGACGCCGAAGCACTTGAAGTCGTGACGGCGCACGAAGCCCATAAGCCACTTGATGGCAATGAGCGACACCACAAAGGCGACGACGCAGCCCACGCCCAGGATGGCGATTTCGTTGGTGCCGAACGTGCCGCCCATAATAAAGTACTTGACCAGCTTGAGCGCACTCGCGCCAAACATGACGGGAATGGCCAGGAAGAACGTAAACTTGGACGCCACCGAACGCGTGCAGCCCAAAAGCAGGCCGCCGATGATCGTGGAGCCGGAGCGCGATGTGCCCGGAATCAGCGAAAGCACCTGGAAGCAACCGATACCCAGCGCGGTCTTCCAGCTCAGATCCTCGAGCGTAGTGATGGAGCCAAAGTCCAAGCTATCGTCATCGTCTGCGGCGGCAGTCGCAGCGGGCGCGGCAAAATGCGCACCGGCGGGACGTCCGCCCGCCACCACGGCACGCGAACCAAACGAACCGGCAAGAGCAGCCTGGTCGCGCTTGTTCGCGCGCCAGTTCTCGATCACGATAAACAGCACGCCGTACACAATGAGCGCCAACGCCACGACGGGAGCATTGTAGAAATGCTCCTCCATCCAGTCGTTAAGCGGCAGACCGATCGCCGCGGCGGGAATGCAGCCGAGCACAATCTTGCCCCATAGCACCCAGGTGTCGCGACGGCCCTCCTTGCCCTTGCTGGGAGAAAACGGGTTGAGGTCGTAGAAGAACAAAACGCAGACGGCCAAAATGGCGCCAAGCTGAATCACGACCAGGAACATATTCCAGAACGTCTCGCTCACGTTCATCTTGACGAACTCGTCCACCAAGATCATGTGACCGGTCGACGAAACAGGCAGCCATTCGGTGATGCCCTCGACCAGGCCCATGAAGGCAGATTTTAGAAGCTCAATGATATCCAAAGGGACCCCCTCGTTAGACACCCGCCGATATTGTTCTGCGGACGGTGCGGGCGATGTCCCATTATCAACCGTTGGCGGCGCGTCTGCGCCTACCCTTACCAAAAAAACTCGCCCGTTCACAGAATTGCGAGCGGTCAAACCCAAATCCTTGGGTATAACTGCAACAAGATAAAGTGTCCGGCGGCCACGCATCCGCGCCCGCCCGATGCACGAGCCCCACGCCCGTGCGATAGACCAAGGAGGAAACCATGAACGAGGGCTACACCAAGGTATTTGTTTCACTCGACGGTACTGAGCAGCAGGATTTTGTGCTCGCACGCGCCATCAAGGTCGCCGCGAACAACGGCGCCAAGCTGATTATCGGCCACGTTATCGATTCCACGGCACTCGAGAGCGCTGGTTCCTATCCGGTCGATCTGGTCAACGGACTGGAGGAGGCATTTAAGAACTCCATCGCCAAGCAGCTCGAAGAGGCCAAGGCCAATCCCGACATTCCCGAGGTCGAGGTCATGATTCGCGCCGGCCGCATTCGCGAGACGCTCAAAGACGAGATGCTCGACGTGGTCAAGCCCGACCTGGTGCTCTGCGGCGCTCGTGGCCTGTCCTCGATCAAGTATGCACTCCTGGGTTCAATTTCGACGTTCCTGCTGCGCAACACCGACTGCGACATCTTGGTCGTGAAGTAGCAAACGTACGCCTAACGCATCGCGGAGCGCAAGCCCACGTGCCCAAGTCTTCCAAGAGCGGGACCACCATTACGGTGGCCCCGCTTTGCTTTAGGCTGAGAATTGCTCCAGAACCCTCATTCTCTCAACGGAATCCGTCTGAATTTTCAGAGCGACCCGACCCAAATCTCCGGTTGCAGAGGCAAGTTCTGCAAGCTGGGCAGACACCTCTTCAGCCACTTCCGCCGCGATGTTCTTGATCATCTTGAGTGGCAGATGCAAATCTTGAGACATGAATTCGAAATCTTCAGGAGTCACCCCATCGATCACCCGGTGATCCCCAATATCAATCCCAAGATTATGGTCGTATCCCATTATCGTCGTGCAAACAATATCGTATGCAGGGGCCAACCTCTTTTCCCGCCAACTCGGACTATAAAGAAACGAATGGTTCTTGAGATGCGAGTCGCAATTCCCCAACGCATAATCGACCATTACCTGACGAGCGAACATTTGAGTATCAGCAATTACGTTAGACGATTGCTCTCTTATCAATCGGCCGCAAAGAGCCATATAGCAGCTATCGGGACGTGTCTCGTATTTCATATACGAAGGCCAGCCAACCGCTTGGCAAAAATCCTCCTGATGCAGCCTCAGAGGCACATCGAATCCGCTCATCGACGGCGGCTCATTGCTCCAGATTCTGTCATAACGCTCGGAAAAGAACGCACCAGGAATCGTATCCGAAGCTTCTGAACGGGCAATTTCAAGCCCAGCAGCAGACGCTGCCGTCATGCAAATTAATTCGTTGAACGGCAAATCCGGATGTTTAGTTGAAGCAATCTTG
Source organism: uncultured Collinsella sp. (assembly GCA_959602645.1). Lineage (GTDB taxonomy): Bacteria > Actinomycetota > Coriobacteriia > Coriobacteriales > Coriobacteriaceae > Collinsella. The sequence continues at coordinate 77,507 of CAUGTZ010000008.1, forward strand.
ACTATGTGAGTCGAGGGGGCAGAGCCGAGCGGCAGCATCCAATCCCCTGACCCGGCCTTTTTTGCATCTTTACCGCGCGGTAAAAACCAACCGGTTTTAGACTGAGCGCCCGCCAACGACAGCCTCGAATCCTGCATATCATTTGCAATCTCAAACACTTCCGCCTTAGAAAGTGCCTCAAAATCCTCGTCTTGCAGAGGACGATAGCCCGGATCGTAGCTCGATTTCTCATCGCCGAGAAACCTCAAGGCACCAACGCACTCATCGCCCAAACGCTCGAGCATCGATAAATAGTCTGACTGGGGGATTTGAAAACGCATCGACAGCTCATGCCGAACCGGGCCCTCGGGAAGCATGCCCGAAAAGAAGGCCGAAAACTCATTGCTGGCATATGGCTCATGTCGCAAGGGAAGAGAAGTTGAGAGTGCGGCAGCATCGTCGCGTTCAAGATATCCCTCATCATATGCAAACGTCTCGTTTACGGGGTCGGCCCTCTCAAATTCTCCGACCAGCTCAAACGTTCCCCGATACTCACGATAAACCTTTAATGCCATGAGCCGTCGCCCCTCTCCCTCAGGATCAAATCGACCCCCAAGCTGTTAGCGATTTGAAGGGTTTGGCGAAGATTGGCACCCGCCTTTCCACGCTCAAGCTCGCTCACAAAGCGCAAACTGCACTGGTTGAAATCAGCCACATCGCGTTGGGTATAACCGAGCTTCTTCCGGCGCTCACGCAAATATGCACCGAGTTCAGCTGGGTCAAAAATCGTTCGCTCATTCCAGTCTTGCATGCTAATCCCCTATGATTATCCCAAACGGGATAATCATAGCACATCATGATGGAATTATCCCGTTTGGGATAATTGTCTTAACGTGAATAACGCTCCGGGACGTTACACCGCGACGACTACTCAAAGTATTGGAATTTGTTGGTCGAGAAGGCAAACGTGACGACGAAGCCTTCGCCGGGCTCGGATGCCGCGGTGACATCGATACCCATCTTGGAGCACAGACGCGCCACCAGGTAGAGGCCAATGCCCGTTGCGCGCTTGGTGGTGCGGCCGTTGTCGCCGGTAAAGCCCTTCTCGAATACGTGCGGCAGGTCGGCCGCGCTCACGCCGCAGCCGTTGTCCGCGACGGTGAGCTCGATGCGTTCGCTCGCCAGGCCCTCGTCCAGCAACGCGCCCGAAAACACGATCTTTGCGCCGTCCTCGCGCGCATATTTAATGCTGTTCTGAATGAGCTGGCCCAGAATAAACTCGAGCCACTTCTCGTCGGTAAAGACCTCAAAGTCGAGGTTCTCGCACACCGGGGCCACGTGCGCCGCGATGAGCTCGCGCGCGTTGGCCTTAATCGCGCCCGTCACCAAGGTCTTGAGATCCCAGCGGCGAATCAGGTAGTCGCGCTCCACGACTTCCGAACGCGCGTAGTACAGCGCCTGGTCGATATAGCGCTCCACGCGAGCCAACTCACGGCCCAGGTCATCCACACGAGACAGGTCGTCTTCGCTGCCATCCAGGTTTTCCAAAATTAGATGAGCCGCCGCCAGGGGCAGTTTGGCCTCGTGGACCCAGCTCTCGATATAGTCGCGATAGTCATCGGTCTGACGCCGGCCTTCGGCAACCTCGTCGCAAGCGGCTTTGCCCACCCGGCGCAAGACCTCGTACTCGAGCTCGCCCTCGGCATAGGTCGGGCATTGCACCATCTCCTGCACCCATGCGGGGCTCTCGAGCTCCTCGGCCGCGCGCTCCAGCTGACGCAGAAAACGGCGGCGACGCGCGTACTCGACCACGATGCCGAGCATACCAAAGATAAAGGACACGCCGACCGCCACGACCACAATAGAAACGGGTGCACCGGCGACCGTCAGCACAAAGCAGCTCAGCAGCACGCCGCACGTCCACACGGCGACGGGAAGCAGCGCATCTTTAAAGAATTTGCCAAACGACATAGCCGGCCCCTAGACCGAATAGCCTTGGCCGCGATGCGTCGTCAAATACCCCTTGATGCCGATTTTTTCGAGCGTGGTGCGCAGGCGGTTGATGTTGACGGTGAGCGTATTGTCGTCCACGAAGGCGTCGGAGTCCCACAGGTCCTGCATGATGGCCGAGCGCGAAACAATCTTGCCCGCGCGGCTCAGAAGCAGTGAGAGGATACGCAGTTCGTTTTTGGTGAGCTCGGTGCTAGTGCCGGTTTGCGTGTTGGTGACCATTGAGCGGGCGAGGTCGAGCTCCAGCCCCTTGTGGACAAGTGTACTGCGCTCGCCTGCCGCCGCGGTGCGACGCAGCAGTGCGTTGATGCGCGCCACAAGCACGCGCGCGCTGTAGGGCTTGGGAACAAAGTCGTCCGCGCCGAGCGTCATGGCCATGACCTCGTCGATCTCGGTCGTGCGCGACGTGAGAACGATGATGGGGACCTCGGATTCGCGACGGACCTCATGGCAGATGTGCTGGCCGTCTTTGACGGGAAGCGTGAGGTCGAGCAGCACCAGGTCGGGTGCGGCGGCGAGAATATCGCGCGAGACATGCTCAAACGATTCGCAGGCCTCGATTTCAAACCCAGCGCGGGCAAGGATGTCGACAAGCTCACGACGAATGGGCTCGTCGTCCTCAACGATATAGATTAGCGCCATGGATTCCGCTCCCCTCTTGATTGTCTTGCCACCATTATGGCTGCGAAACTGCAGGTGCGCGCCACGCACGTCGCCAAGGTGACAGAACTGTTCGCGAGCGGGGGCGTTTTGTCCGCCTCGCACTCGCAGCGGTGGCGGGAACCAAAATGATTCTTTAATCCCCGTCCCAGAATAATCATTTAGCGGCGGGCGCGAAGCTTTTCGTAGCCGTCGGCAAAGAAGGCGACCGTCGCGGCATCAGACTCGGCGGCGTCGGCGTCGGTGGCAGGCACCACGCCGTGCTCGTCGCTTACCAGGAACAAGGCGCCCTTGAGCTGTGCGGGAATGTCCACGCGCGTGACCGGGATGCCCTTGGTCTGGGCCAGCTGCTCTATGAGCGTCGCCGTGCCACACAGGCACTCGTCCGCCGGCGCCACAAAGGCCAGCTCGCCGTTGTTGACGGCAGCGAGCAGCTCGGGCGCCACGCCGGTTTCGTCGGCCTCGGAGCGGGCCTCGGCGGAGCGGGCACGCAGCGCCTTGGCCGAAGTATCGGCCAGCGGCTCGTACTCACCCACCGTCATGGCGGCATTGCCGTTAACGTCGATCACCAGCATGAGCACGCCGTCGTGCGCGGTGTAATCGCCCTCGGCAAGCGACCACTCAACGTGCTGCTTGGCCCAGCTGAGCATGTTATGGGTAAGCGGCTCGCCCTGCACCAAGCGCTCGGACAGCGCGCGAATGTGACGGTTGAGCATGGGCACCTTTTTGTTGGACATGCGCCAACGGCAGATAAGCGCGGGCTTGTCGAGCGTAAACTTCTCGACCGCCTCCTGATTGGCGCAAAAGTCCTCGTACGCACGCCGGTCCTCGGCATTGCCAAACAGCTCTGCATCATCAATCTGGGGCATGGTCATACCTTTCGTGTTAGTCATTCCGTCCTCTTATACCAAAAAGACGGCCCTCCAAACGGAGCGGCCGTCTTTTGCAGAGATTATTTTGACGATATGGTCAGGCGACCGATCAACTTAATGGGATAGAACAACATCCCATTAAGGGTTTTCCAAGTGCCCGAGATTGCCCCGAAAGAGGAGCGCCGCGTACTAAATGTACGCAAGCGACGGTTTGAGGGGCAAGGTCGGGTGCTTGGGAAAGCCCTAGTGCCTAAAATGCCTGGCACCCGTGAAGACCATCGCAATACCATGCTCGTTGCAGGCCTGGATGCTCTCGTCATCGCGCTTGGAGCCGCCGGGCTGGATGATGCAGGTCACGCCGTGTGCGGCAAGCACGTCGACGTTGTCGCGGAACGGGAAGAACGCGTCGCTTGCGCAGGCAAAGCCGCCCTTCTCCACGCCCTCGCGCTCGCAGAAGTCCTCGGCGCGCTCGCAGGCAAGCAGCGCAGAGTCAACGCGGTTGGGCTGACCGGGGCCCATGCCAATGCCGGCCTTGCCCTTGGAGACCAGGATGGCGTTGGACTTGACGCCCTTGCAGACCTTCCAGGCAAACTCGAGCTCGGCCATCTCAGCGTCGGTGGGCTTGCGATCGGTGGGGAACGTAAAGGTCGCGGGATCCTCGGTCACGTGGTCAACTTCCTGCACCAGCATGCCGCCGTCGATGGAGCGCAGCTCCACCTGGGCGCCGTGGTCCACGCCGCCGGTAGCCAGCACGCGCAGGTTGGGACGCTTAGCCATGCGTTCGAGTGCCTCATCGGTGTAGCTCGGGGCGATGATGACCTCGACGAACTGCTTGTTCTGATCGGCAAAGTGCTCAACCAGCTCAAAGGGAACCTCACGGTTGCAGGCGATGATGCCGCCGAAGGCGCTCTTGGGATCGCAGGCAAAAGCGCGGTCGTAGGCGGCCGTGATGTCCTCGGCAACGGCGGAACCGCAGGGGTTCTGATGCTTGAGGATCACGCAGGCCGGCTCGTCGAACTCGCGGACCAGGTTCCAAGCGGCATCGGCGTCCAGATAGTTGTTGTAGCTGAGCGGCTTGCCCTGGATCTGCTCGGAGCCCACAAGCGGGAACTGAGAGCTCGCGGTGTTCTCGCAGCCCTCGGCAAAGCGGTAGACCGTAGCCTTTTGCTGAGGATTCTCACCATAGCGCAGGTCGTCGACCTTCTCCAGCGAGATCTCGAGCTTGGCAGAGGTGTCCGCCACGTCGCTTGCCTGAGCGGCAAGCCAACGGGAGATAGCCGTGTCGTAGGCGGCGGTAGTCTGGTAGACCTTCACCTGCAGGCGGCGACGGGTGGAAAGCGTGGTGCAGCCACCGGTCTCGCGCATCTCGGCCAGGACGGCATCATAGTCGGCCGGGTCAGAGATGACGGTAACGCTCGCGGCGTTCTTGGCGGCAGAGCGCAGCATGGAGGGACCACCGATGTCGATGTGCTCGATGGCATCCGCAAAGGTGACCTCGGGGTTGGCGACGGTCTTCTCGAACTCGTACAGGTTGACGACGACCAGGTCGATTAGCTTAATGCCGTGCTGAGCGGCTTCCTGCATGTGCTGCTCGGAATCGCGACGGGCCAGCAGCGCGCCGTGAACCTTGGGATGCAGCGTCTTGACGCGGCCGTCCATCATCTCGGGATAGCCCGTGAACTCCTCGATGGGGGTTACGGGAACGCCCGCGTCCTCGATGGCACGAGCCGTGCCGCCCGTAGAGATGATCTCGACGCCAAAGTCGTCAACCAGCGTCCGTGCGAAATCGACGACGCCCGTCTTATCGGTAACCGAGATCAACGCGCGTGCGATCTTCACATCAGATCCCATGCAGTCCTCCTGTCTGGTACGCCGCCGTGCTCTGTGAGTCGGTGATACGTCGATCTGCAGCGCTCGCGCAGCGGCATTGAAAATACTGATTCAATGTAGCGCATCGAGCGCGACGTTGCATCCCGCAACGCACGGCTGTGCAGAAAAAGTTTACGAGCGGGGGGATGGGCACGGCACCGGGCACGGTGAGTTCATGGAACACAGGGGCACCATAATTAGATGCCAATGGCGTGGTAGAACTGTGCTCGATATGCATCCGCAAAAGAAAGAGGCACCATGGTCTCGCGGGTTCTCTACCGACCGTTTGATACCGAAGACTTCGACGCCATCGCGCTGATTCTGCAGCAGCTTTGGCATAACAATTCGGATAACGATGAGTACAACCGCCTCGAGGCCGCGTGCGACCTTGCCTACTGCCTTTCGTCGTCGACGTTTTCGCAGGTTGCGGTGATTGACGGTCAGGCGCGTGGCATTTCGCTCGCGCGTGCGGGACAGAGCTCCGGCGCCACCGTTAAGGAACACTGGATGGATACCGAACGCGCGCTGCTATCGCAGATGCGTGAGCTGGAGCCCGATGCCTGCGCCGAGTATCTCTCGTTTGTACGCGCAACCATCCGAACCAACAACCGCCTGCTCGAGAGCAGCCCGTTGCCGCACGACAACGAAGTCACGCTGCTCGCCGTCGATCCCGATGTCCACGGCCTGGGTGTAGGCTCAGTGTTGCTCGATGCCGCGGTCTCGTACCTGTCCTCGCGCGGGGCGACAAGGGCGCACCTGTACACCGACTCCAACTGCTCGTGGAAGTTCTACGAGTTGCACGGCTTTAAGCGCACGGCCACGCACCGCGCCAACCGCGAAGAGCGTCGTCACGACATGCCGCGCGAAAGCTATCTCTACGAACTCGACCTAACAGCCTAGCCCAAGCAGCCACACCTGGTCATTTAAGAACGTCCCCAATGACTGATCCCCAACAACTAGTCATTTAAGTCTGTCCCCAATGAGTGGCCTAGGGGGTTTGTAGATAGCCTTGGTCAAAAAACATCAAATATGAGTACTGTTACCTTTTTAGTAGCAGCGATTTGGGGCATTTTTGATGCTTATAGGCATGACGACCAGCTGCACGAGCTGACATAACTCCCCAAATGTTCAATAAAATGGGCTCCTAACGAGAAGTACTCTCATTAGGAGCCCATTATTATGTGCAAACATATGTGACCAACGCAGCAACAGTACTCATATTTGGCATTTTTTGTCCACTGTCCCTTGCGCGAAGGTCCGCAGCGGAAAGTTTGACCCGTTTCGATGCACAAAAATGGGATGAATCTTCCCTGGCAACCGCCCAGAAAGATCCACCCCAAAGCAAGCGCTCGCTAGAACGTTCCGCCGCCGCCTCCGCCGACGCCGCCACCGCCGCCACCGGAAAAGCCGCCACCGCTGCCGCCGCTCGAGCTATCGGAACTCGAAGCCAGCTCGCGGATGGTCTCGTGGTACACATCGTTGAACGAATCGAGCGGGGACTCGTTGCCGTAGTGATGGTAATACCACCAGTAGCAGGGGTAGTTGTCGTAGAAATCGTCACTGTTGCGCAGGTCCGCAGGCACGGCTTCGGCCAGCTGTCGCAGCACTTCTTTCGAAACGCCCAGGGCAACGCCCATCACCAGCAACTTGTTCCACAAGATCAGGTCGCTGGGGACGGCCTCCTTCAGACGCGTAAAGTCCTCGAGCCAATGCTTGAGCGCCTTGCAGCGAGCCGCCACCTCGGCGCCCTCCGGCGTGTAGCGGCGGAAGGTGCAGCTCAGGACAAAGCCCACGATCGTGACGGGGATCGAGATCATAGCGGCACCGACGTTGGCGTCCGCAAAGTCGGTATAGATCAGAGAGCCCAGAATGCCAAAGACGATGATGATGCCGAGAACCAAGCCGGCAACCAGGGCGATGGTGCCGTCCGAGGCGATAAGCTCGCGCGTCTCCAGCTTGCCCTTAACCGTGCTTTGATAGTCCTCGAGCTTGTTGCCAACAGATTCAGTACGCTCGCTGGCATACTCCTCCAGCTCGCTAAACGTGCGTGAACGGACGCCGTCTTTATCGGGCTTAACGCCGGCGAAGAAGACCTTGAGCACATCGCGATCGATGCCGTCCTTCTTGGCAGCCTTCCAGGCCTCGTCGGTCACTGTGATGCGATACGTCTGCTCCTCTTTTTCGCGACGGAGCAGACCCTTCTTCTTGGTCTCGGTCGCTTCTTCCAGCTTGATCACGCGGTCGTCGGTCAGCTTCATCAGCGTGGCGATATATGCCTGATCGGGCACGTCGTTCCAGCTCATAAGAGTTGCAAGCACCGCGGGATGATCGGCGGAGGGCACATCGCGGAAGTACTCGTCCTGGAAGAGCGGCTTGGGCTTGGGCCTGCGCAGCTTGAGCATCACGATTACACCGGTATAGGCAACCGCCACAACAACACACACCACGGCAATCGCGCTGGCAACCGCACGCGCGTGCTCACGGCGGGCGTTAGCTTCGTCGGCCCATTCCTTCTCTTCGCTCAGGATCGTTGACATGCGCTCTTCGCCCGAAGCGGCAAGCTGCGGCACCCAGTCGCTAGGGAAGGCGATGCGTGCCTCGGCGAATTCGCCCTGGTGCACGCAGGGAATGGTATAGGTGACCATGGGCTCGTCCGCATCGAGCGACACGTCGCCCGTCAGCGGGCCGTGGCCCCATGCGCGGAAGTTATCGCCCTTGACGGCAGCCGTCCCGGCAGCGGCATTTGCAAAGTAGACCTCCATCTCGACGTCATCGGAGTCCGCCGACCAGCCGTCGCCGACGAATTTCCAGTAGAGCTCGGCGGTATCGGCCCAGTTCATAACCGCACCGGTCATGGAATAACTCACGTAGTAGATTGCGCTGTCGCCGCTCTCGTGAGGGCTGAACACCTTAATCTTTACGCCGTCGTCGGACTGTTCCACCGTGTAAACGCCGTCGTCGCCTTTATTTGCGCTGTCGACCTTGTTAAACGCAGTGTCGTCTTCCTCGACGCTCAGCACATTGACGACCACCGAGCCGCCTTGCTGGTTAGAGCCTGTATTGATATCCCAATACACGCCGTTAATGTCATCGTCGAAATCGAACTGGCGTCCCTCGACAACGGTCAGCGAGCCATCGGCCTCAACCGTGGCACCGATATAGGTTTGGCTCATGGAGTAGCCGTCGGCGTGCGCGACGGCAGGCAGCAGCAACAACGCAAGCGCGACGAGTGCGCAGACGGAAGCGAACCGCGCAAACAGGCGGCGCTGCCGACAGGGCTGGGCAACGGGGGCGTTCATAGGCACATCCTTTGTCTGTGGTACCAGTAGCGTCATTGTCCCACGTTTGCGGGTTCATGTGACGAACATCTAAGTCAGCGGAGCGTCAAAACGGGACAAAAGTCACGCCCGCCGCCGGCACCTGGTGACGTTCCCTATCTGCCGGTAATCTGGAACACTCCTTGGCATAGCCCGCTCCGGCAATAGATACCACTTCATAGCTCCATCACAGGTGTAGCGGCTTTGTGTGGGCGCGGCATTCGCTGATTGAGCCGCCAGTTGAGGGGCATAAAGCAGTTGAGCGAAAACGGTTTGCCCCTTTGCCGTCCGCTTGAGGATCATGTCCCCCTTTTCCGCGGAAACCCCGGCAGTTGCGAAGAGCTGCCGGGGTTTCTGTCGTTTGAGGGCTAGATTGATTGACGACGATTAAGGCGCCGAGCCGGTGGTCCGGCACGCGCAACGTGTGGCCGCGGCAACTTGCGAGCATCGACGACGCCTCCCCTCACCTCACCCCGCGCTATACTCGTCCGCATGGATATCAACGCATGCAACATAGCAACGCCCGCCGTGGCCACGTCGACGGCGACCAACAGCAAGCTCGTCCCCGCCCCCGCGCCTGTCGTGGGCCGTTTTGCCCCGTCACCCTCGGGCCGCATGCACCTGGGCAACGTGTTCAGCTGCCTGTGCGCGTGGCTTTCGGCCCGCAGCCAGGGCGGCAGCATCGTGTTACGCATTGAGGACCTGGACGATCGCTGCAAGCGCCCCGAACTTGCCGCTCAATTGATTGACGACCTGGCCTGGCTGGGGCTGGAGTGGGACGAAGGCCCCTACTACCAGCACGACCGCCTGGACTTGTACGAGGACGCCCTGCACCAGTTGCAATACGCCGGCCTCACCTATCCCTGCTTTTGCACACGCGCCGAGCTCCACGCCGCGAGTGCACCGCACGCGAGCGACGGCACGCCCATCTACCGTGGCGCCTGCCGAAGTCTTTCGGCCGAGGAGGTGGCCCGCCGCAGCGCCCTGCGCGCGCCGGCCACACGTCTGCGCGTGCCCACCGTCGACGACCTCGCAGACGACGTGATCGAATTTGTGGATCGCACGTACGGCGCCCAATGCGAAGCACTCGCCACCGAGTGCGGCGACTTTTTGGTGCGCCGCAGCGACGGCGTGTTTGCCTATCAGCTAGCCGTGGTGGTCGACGACGCTGCCATGGGCGTCACCGAGGTCGTGCGCGGATGCGACCTGCTGGGGTCCACGCCGCGCCAGATCTATCTGCAGCACCTGTTGGGACTGCCCACGCCGCACTACGCACATATTCCGCTGCTCATGGCACCGGACGGCCGCCGCCTTTCCAAACGAGACCGCGATCTGGACCTGGGCGAACTCCGCGCCCGCTTTGGCACGCCCGAAGCGCTGCTGGGTTGGCTCGCCGGACAAACAGGCATCGCGCCGGGCACCACGCCGCGCTCTGCCGAGCAGCTGGTCGAGCATTTTAGCTGGGATGTTATCCGCAAGCACAGGGAGAACATTACCGTAACGGCTGAGTAATCAGGCACCCCACCCCTACGCAACATCCCAGGGCTGGAGTTCGTCGCCCAGGCGAACGATGCAGTCGTAGAGCACGGTATGGCGCTCGGCCGGGTTGGCATCCCGATGAAAATGCCCGTAGTACCAGCGCTTGTAGTCCAAGCGGTCCTCCAGCTCATCGAAAAACGCCGTAAGCCGATCAACGGCGGGGCAATTCCAGCCGGGCGCCGGATAAAGCGTGGGCGAAAGCATGCGCGTAGAGCAGGTGTGGGTGACCACGTAGTCGACCTTCCAGCCCACGCCGTCGAGCTTTGTCCGCGCCTCCTCAAAGTTGCGCTCGTCCGGCAGCTCCTGCGGCCACCAGCTGGAATACGGAATGCGGTATTCCTTGTCCACGCTCGTGGCGCCGCCCATGGTAAAGACCGTTGAGCCGTCGAGTTCAAAAACCTCGCCGCGCGTCAGGCGCCGTATGGGCGAGGTGTCCGACAGGCGCTGTGTCAGTCCGCCGTGCCACAACTCCATGGGTCGCTCCGCCCAGTGGTCGAAACGTTCGTGGTTGCCGTCGACGAACAGCACGGTATAGGGGCGCGACTCCAGCCAAGCGATGTCGGCGCACTCCTCGGCAGAGAAATCCCACGGAAGGCCAAAGTCGCCGGCAATGATGAGATAGTCGTCGCTCGTCAGGCTTTCCCCAAGATCCCAATCGCGCAGCTTTTGCATGTCGACGCCGCCGTGAATATCACCCGTCACATAGACCGTCATCGGATTACCACTTCCCTGCAAGTCGCTAGCCCGCATTCCGCGCGATCACTAAGCCAACCGTTCCAACCGTTTCAGCCCTTCCAGCCCTTCCAGCCCTTAGGGCTTACCCCTCGTTCTCCCATCCAAACGGGTCAAGCACCCAAAAAACCAAATCGAGCACGCCGCCGGTCATCATGGCGCCGGCAAGGGCCATACAAACATGCAGAAAACTGGCACTTCTGAGCACGTCAAACGGCCCCAGAACAGCTAGCACCGCGACCCCTACGCCGGCAAGGCACAGCGCGAGGCACGGCCCCGCGTCCTTGACGCACTTCTTTGCGAGATGCTTGGTGTTATCACTCATCGATATCGAACTCCTTAGAGGACCGTTGTTTGGGTACATGCCACCGCGGCAGAGCAGGGCGGCAGGGTAAGTGTCACATGTCTTGCGGACACAGCTGAAAGCCCTCGCGCAAAAAACAGCGCGCCGCAGGATTCGTATCACCTGCGGCGCGCCGAAAATGGTCCGCTTTCCTCCATCCCCAACGGATCAGCTGAGTTGGTGCCGCCCGACGGAAAGGAAGAAGCCGGCGGCGTCACGAGCTGTGGCAATGTCGCTAGGCATAGGAAACAGACGCGCTCCAAACGCCCTAAGCCCCAAGCCTACCCATTAAGAAATCGACTGCAGAAACGATTTTGATGCCGTCGATGTCGGTCGGATGGCTCCCCTGACGAACGACGACGATCTTCTCGTAACCGCCGGTAATCTTCTCGAGCGACGTGAGCTCAAATGGACGCAGCTCGCGCTTACGCGTCGCCTCCTCGTCAATCGACTCTGTGACCTGAATAAACTTACGATCCGAGCCGTCGCCTATCGCAACAAAGTCGATTTCGGCATCTCGAAGATGACCCGTGAAGACCTGGTATCCGTCATAGACAAGGCGATTGTAAACGGCATTTTCGAGAACACGTCCGCTGTCGCTGCCGCGATACCCATCCAAGAAGGCTCGAAGTCCCAGATCCTCAATGTAAAACTTGCCGCCGGTCTTCAAAATGTCCCGACCCTTAATATCAAATCGGCGCGCGTGCGAAAAGATATAGGTCTCCTCAAGGGCGGACACACAAGTGTCCACGACGCCGTGCGAGGATTTCGCCCCGTTCTCTGCCAGCGTTCCAACGATCTTATTAATTGATGTCGGGTTTGAAATGTTATCAGCCAAGTAGGAAGTGACGCGGTCGAGCACACTCCTGCTCGTCACCGACCGTCTACCCCGACGCGCCTCGCGAGCCAAAATGTCGCGCCCGACGATTGTTTGGTACGTGCTCCAGATATAGTCCTTCATTTCCTGCTCCGGCAGCTTTGAAGCAGCGAGAAACGGCAGGCCTCCAAATGTCAGATATCGGTCAAGAAGATCGTCGAGTGCAACAATATCCTCCCGACCAAAAACAGCGAGCCTATTCGTGACGTCAGTCGGACCAAGAAAGTCGACATATTCCGAAAAAGCGAGCGGGTGCATCCGAATCTCGACATACCTGCCCGAGATTAAGGTCGCGATCTCTGACGAGAGGAGAAAAGCATTCGAACCCGTAACATATATATCGCAGTCCCGGTCGACACGAAATGCGTTAATCGCCTTCTCCCATCCGGCAACCTCCTGAAGCTCGTCGAAGAAGAGATAGCACCTCTTGCCCGCAGGCATTAGGCCGTCCACGTGGCGGTAAAGCTCTCGCCAATCACGCACGCCCTCCAGCTCAAATGACTCCATCTTAAAGGTCAAAAGACATTCGGATGGAACGCCGTTATCCTCCAGATGTTTGCGCATCATGTCCAGAAGCGTCGATTTGCCACAACGGCGCATACCCGTTACGACCTTGATGACATCCGTGTCACGGAAGGCGATTAACTTCTCGAGATATCGATTTCTGGGAACCATCCGTTTATCCATCGCTCGCCCCAATCTGCAAGTTTTTCTCACAGAATGACAAGAACTTGCGAATTTTGCAAGTTCTTGTCACGTAGCGACAAGAACCTGCAGAATTACATCAGAGCCATTATAAGTCGGGCTCAGTCAAAGCAGCGTCAAGGCGCAGAACAATGGTATGAGGCGAATCGTTCAAGAGTGCGTTGAACAATTTCATTCCCGCATTTTTGGAATGCCCATAAGATGCCCGTTTGACAGGAAGCGATCTGGGCCATCTTTGAGCAGAAACTCAAATGCTGGCGCGCCGCCTGCACTTATCGAGTTTCCCGCAACTGCTATAAATAGAAAGTTTATTTACATAGCGAGACACTCCTGGACGTTTGACTTTCATCCTGGTAGCCTGGATATCTAGAAGTTTCTGTTTGGAGAGGGTTAGCAGTGATTCCCGTTATTGACTTATTCGCGGGCCCGGGAGGCCTTGGGGAAGGCTTCTCATCACTTCGAGACGCTGAGAACAAGCCCGTGTTCCAAACAATCATGTCCATTGAACGTGACAAGCAGGCTCATCAGACCCTGAGGCTTCGTTCATATCTGCGCAAAATTGCAGAACCGGACGGAACATTGCCGAGAGTTTATCTCAGATACATGAAAAAGCATGACAATGAGACCTTCGACCAACTTATCCGCTACCGCCCAAAAGAATGGCAGGCTGCTTGCGAAGAAGCTTTATGCGACGAGCTCGTCGATGGAGACGACCGCTTGGTCAAACTCGGCGCCGAACGCGTGACAAGATGGTTTGAAGACCGTGATAGGGGTCCGCTAGTCCTTATTGGCGGACCTCCGTGCCAAGCATATTCGTTGGTGGGCAGATCGCGGCGCAAGCATGACATTACATTCGAAGAGGACCCGAAGCACACCCTCTACCGTTGCTACCTCTCGTTTATCAACGAGCTAAAGCCGGATGTCTTCGTTATGGAAAACGTCAAAGGACTTCTTTCTGCAAAGCACGAGGGCCATGGCGTTTTTAACCGCATATGCAAAGATATGGAAGAGGCGGGATACACTATCCATTCCCTCGTCACTGATGACCCCCATAATCCAAAAGATTACGTTGTCAAAGCCGAACAGTATGGAATCCCCCAGATGCGCCACAGGGTCATTCTCCTTGGTATTAAAAATGACACCGGAATCGAACCGAGCACGCTAACCAAAAAGCATGTTTGCACTCTTGGGTCAGCCCTTCGTGGGCTGCCTAAACTGCGAAGCGGATTCTCTGAACGCAACGAAAACTGGCGCGATATGAACTGGGCAGAGTACATAAACTCAGCGGCAAAAGAGTTGAAAGACAATGGCGAATGCAACGATCTTACAGACATCCTTGATAGGGTAATTTCACGCTACGCGCCAAAGTTAACCGCAAAGCACAAAGTTGATCCCGTCCACAATCGATATGAAGAATGGTATAGAGGAAGGCTCGGAAATAGCAAGGTCCTCACAAATCATGAGTCTCGCTCTCACTTGGCGAGCGATCTTGACCGTTATCTCTTTTGTGCGGCATATGCAGAAAAATACGGTACGCCCGCACGCCTTGAAGAATTCCCCGAGTCATTGCTTCCCAATCATAAGAACGTCCAGGCAGCAAAAACGACTGGTAACTATAAATTCAACGACCGTTTTCGTGTGCAAGTATGGGGAAGACCCTCTACGACCATCACCTCGCATATCGCCAAGGACGGACACTATTACATCCATCCGGATCCGTCGCAATGCAGGAGCCTTACCGTGAGAGAGGCCGCAAGACTTCAAACCTTCCCAGATGACTATCTGTTCGAAGGCAACAGAACGTCTCAGTACACTCAGGTGGGTAACGCGGTGCCGCCGCTACTTGCCCAGCAGATAGCGGCGGTAGTCGCAAAGGCACTTGGAAAAGAAGCCCACGGGTTTTACGAGAATCTTACAGACGATACTGACTGCTCTTAACACGGTAAGGACAGCCGACTCTGTGCAGCCGCTTCATCATGTTAATAAGTACAACGGACTGGCTCTCGGAGGGCACTTTGTTTGGCAAGGCACATGCATACTGCAAAATACCCCGTTCCTTCTCAGTTCCCTCGCCCTCTGCAAGGCACCAGTTAAGAACATTTTGCCAAAATCCGCTTCCCATCTCGCAAACCGCCGTCTGAGCTTCAATCCCATTCAGCGTTTTCTGGTTACGGGAGCCCTCTCGCTGAATGTCTTTCTCCTCATCGAGGTCAATAAGCTCGCCAAGCCACTCTTTGTCCCAATCAACCTTTTTTAACTTGATAGCCTCCCAGCATTTCTGTTGTTTTGCCCATTCAGAAATGTTTCGATAGCCCGTCGCGGGATGCATCAATACATCATGCGCATCGTCAGATGCTTGCCCAAGCGCCCTCTCAAACGCTGGCGACAACGATTGTTGATTCCAAATGCCAAGAAAGTTAACGGCTTTTCCTAAAGCGGAAACTGCATTTGAAAGCACTCCCACCGCAAGGACTACATGCTGCGAGCGATAGCTGCCGGTTTCCCACCAATCACGCGCCTGCACAATCTTGCCTGTGCGATCGAATATAATTTTCTTGGCAATCAAATATTTGAAATAAGTCTCATTGAACTGACTCTCATCCTTATCCCAGGAGTCTTTAATTAGCCGAGCAAATTCAGAGAAGTTCTTCTGGGCACCGCGATTGACCAAGTAGGCCTTATTCGTCCAGACCATGAGATATTTTGCCAAATCCGTTTTCGTAAAAGTCTGCGTTTTAGGAAACTCAGCAACAAATTTACGCTTCTGCGCAGGCGTAAGATAAGCTTGCTTATCTCGATATGAGCCTCTTGCCCGCTCGTAGAACCATTTGGTTTGCGTGAAGCTATCTGCCCGCATGGGAGCAAGTATCCTTTGCGAGAACTCTTCGATCCTCACGTGATAAGGGTGGTTTGCAAAGAAGTCGGCTGAAGAAACCTTATTCTGGCTGTTTGCATATTCAGAGATCCTAGGCACCAGTTCGAGAGCCTCTTCCGGGCTGACAACACTAAGCTTCATTTGGACAAACACGCGGTCCAAACTTTTACCAGCCTTATATGCGGCATAAACCGATGCGGTTGTCTGGCCACCGTTAACTATCTGCAGGTTTTCTAGACGGTCAATTAAAAGCCCGTCTTCCCCGCTCTCCGTTGTAACGCTCTCTGCGGTCGCCGTGATACCGTTATTGAACGAGAAGAAAAGCTCGGGCTCATTCTCGAGAGTACGCTTTATACCCTTGTTGACATTGCTTCTCGCCTGAAGAAATACACGGACGTTTTGCTCAAGAAGTCGCGCTCCCCAACGATCGTAGATGCGCGCCAAATCGACACCCGGTATCGCAGCAAGGTAAACCTTGTTCTTGTCTTTCGGAGAGCTTGCGAGAAGAGCCCGAATCGGACCCGTCGGCAATTCGTTAAAGTCAATGAGCAGTCTCTCCCGCTCACGACCCGATTCAATAAGATTACCTATCCGTTCAAGATCCCAGACGTTGTAAACAACCTCTTTGCCAAGGACACTCCCCGTCTCTTTACCCGAAACCCTTTGGCTAAGTTTTTTGTTTGAAAGAAGATACAGATTAACTCGCTCGATTTCGTTCCAGCGAGCGTGAATTAAATCGGCGAGCCCAAACCCCGGATCCGTCGGCTCAAGAGATTCCCTAAATTGAGAATCCAATGCTTTGGTTACGAATTTCTCAAGCCGCCGAAAATCTGCCTCCATTTCAGAATTCGTTAATGTCAGCAAGCCAGTATCTTGGTTGAAGTCGAGGACAATGAGGCCAAGGACTTTTCTGCTTGACTCAAAAGGATCGCCACAGTAGCCATCAACCCTTATTCCAGTTCTCTGACAGAAGGCGGGGATGGCCTCATCGAATTCTCCCGCATCGCAAAGATAATCAGTGATGAGGTCAAAGAACGCATCGTTCTTATAGACTCCCTCTGAGTCCGCCTTATTCTTGACCTCTTGAAACAGTTCCTCCTGAAACGAAGTGGAATCTGTCATCTAATTCACCTCAATGCTTGGGTAATTGCGCTCTGATCAACTTCGTAATCAGAGCAGTAGCCAAGGTCGATTTTATATGTAACAGCCTTAACTCCAGGCGGACACGAACTGGAAACGATTCGCGGAAATCCATCCTTAACTTCATATGTTTCAGTTACGCCCTCGCTCCACAAGGTGTGGGAATAATCGTCTTCCGGAAAATACCCGGCATCCGACAGCTTCTCCTGAAAGTGCGCCAAATCCAATGGGCTGTCGAAGAGCATTTGAACATCGTTGACGACATCGGTAAGGCTGAATGCCGCTTTATCTTCATCCGTAGCGCTGTTCAACTCAACGACATATAAGAAAAGCCTTTCACTTTCGTTGGTGTTCAATTGCTCTTCTGACGATATTCCAATTTCCGAATTCGACGACCCTCGTTTGCTTTTCACCTCGACGAAAATCTGCCCGTAACCGAAATCGCGCTTAGAGCGTTCTGGCCCTGTCCAGCCACTCAAGGCATTCGACGGCTCGTAAATGGCAGCGGAAACCCGTTTAAGAAAAAGCAGCTCGCCGATAAGCCCTTTTTGTTGCTCGGCTGTGAGGGGACCACGCCCGGGCCTGAGAAACGAAGCCCATTTCTCGAGCCTCATGAAGGTCATCTTCCTCATCGCAACGGTGGGGGCTTTCTGCACCGAGTCGGCAATATCAAGACATAAGCGGAGAAATTGGGCTTTCATTTCCTGGTCTTGGAGCTCAAGCAGTATGGAGCGCTCCGATTCAATGTCTCGAATAGAGATGTTCTTAAACTTGGGAGGCTCCGGTGCCCCCGTCTCGCTGCTGTCATATTCGACAAGAAAAGCAGGGTGATTAGAGCGCCCCTTTGCCCAATAAATCCTTTTTGCATCGGGATTGACATCGGGTGCGACCATTCTCGTGTTGTAGTCGCCCCTTCCACGCGATCTAGGCAGCTCTTCCCACGGATTATCGCTAGTCGTCTTCATAATCATCATCGCTATCTTCGGGTTCCGGCATCATGTTCTCCAGTGCCACAGAATTAAAAACGTAAGTGACTGGTCGCGTTTGCTTATCGGTGTGCGGAAAACTGATGCTCCAGCCGAAAACGCATTCCTGAGCATCCCAGCTCTTCCACCAGGAAGGAGCTTCTTTTCCGGCCTCCTTCTTTTCTTTAATTTTGATTTCTCCAAATCGCATGCAAATCGGATGCAAAACCAGCAATGGCCGCCTCCTTATTTGACGATAATAGAGATCAGAACAGTTTTTCGCCTTGTCGCCGCTATGGTCTGCAGCATATCGTTCTTCCGCCATTTTCCTTTCTTCCGCACTTAAGCCAGCGGCCTCAACTCCACGACTGGATAAACGATGTTTCTCTCCGACAACAACGACATCATTGTTCGAAGCGCTACCGGGATATCTTTGCTCCATGCTGACCGTTCCATCAACAGGCAAATCGATTGGATCATTTGATCGAGAGCCATGTGCCAAGAGAACGTCCCATTCCTTCAGCTCGCCATCAAGCAGCCGTTCGTTGACGTAGCTTAGGATTGGAGCTTTTTGAGACTTTGGCGAAAGGCCATCTTCATTTTCATAGGCTTCTAGAAAAGCGGTAACAAACTTGACCGGAACCCCCTTATAAAGATATCTATAAGAGCCCCCGTCTTTGAAGTCCGCATACCCCTTTATTGCGCTAAGAAGGCCCCTGCATGCCGCCTCGTTATCGGCAACTATCTCCGCGTCCCTGTCAAATGCAATCGTTTCAACGAATCCCTCGTTTAAATCGATAGGGGCCTTTTCCTTTTGCCCGGCACCCATCTTATTTCTCGCGGTAACGGTCAGGGCATCAGGGCTCTGGCGTATTTTCAAAACGTAATTCTTTGGAGTGCGCTTAACTTGGCGCATGCTCCTTAGTTGATCGAACAGATTCTCCGTCGAATCGGCAACGTATTTGTACCAGCCCGCCGCCTCGTCGGTCATCCATACACGACAAAGATCCTCATACTGAGGCCTATATCCAAACCAACGAGCCATCTGCATCAGCGCATCATATGCTCTGGCGTTTCGCGAATAGTAAGAGACCGTTAACCCTTCAAGGGTTAAACCACGAGAAAGCCTATATCCGCCAACCGCGATAACTCGCTCGTTCCTGTTCTCATAGTCCAGAGCATCTCCTGAGTCTGTATTGATGCTCAGAACATGATAATCCGGGTCGTAGAGACGTGGCTGTATTTCGCTCCAGCCAAAACCGCAGCCTGCATATTCCAACTCCCAACTAGCTTTCAAATCCTTTAGGTGCGGAGAAGCCTCAAGCGCCTCCTCCGGGTTTAAGGCCCCATAGGATTTCGCCGCCGTATTCAGGTCGTTAAGGTAATCCTCAACTAGATTCCGCATGCAATTCTGCGGTTTCTTATAGGGAGATACATTGACCATCATCGTTGAATGGAAATTAGTGCCAAAACGAAGTGTCTTTATCGTCGTCGCCAATACAAAAGTACGAATTGCCGCCTTTAGACTAAGGGGAAGCATAAAGGGCTCAAAGCTACTTTTATGTTTTGCAGGAAGGACATCGTCCGCATCGTCAATGAAACGCAAGTGCTTGTGAGTAGGCTCGTCGTAATCTCCGAATACCTTTTTGGCACCGAAGTAGTCAGAGGACTCCTCAAGCGTATAAATAAAGTTGCTCGGGAAAAGGTCCTTGCCATACTCATCGCTGTCAACGCTAGGGTCGATCAAAACGTTAGCAAATGGCGTAGCAGTGTAGCCAACATAGCAGGCCTTATTGAATAGGTTAAGCAGGTTTCTTATCTGCCCATTGATTTTGGTCGGTTCATTCTCTCGCTTTTCGAGCTTGTATTTTCCGTTAATCGAAGCATTATCCGCTTCATCGTCAATGAGCAACAGAGGTTGATCCTGGCTATTGCTGGCATCCAGCCATTCAATTACCTGCTGGAGAGACTTACTATTCTTCTTAACAACAAACAAAAAAGGTTCGTTTGTTTGCGTCGGCTGGATGCACCTTAAAGCCTTAGCTCGTTCTGTACTAAAGTCTGCTTCTCTCGAGGTACAGGCAATTGGTCGTCGGGCTTGACTCCCCTTGCCAACGCCAACCGGTTCGACTGTGCTGTTCTCAATGTTAAAACCTGTAAAACCATCTTCAAGACGAGCTTGCGTCTGATTTCGCAGGACATTATGCACGCCGGCCATGACGATAATGATTCGATATCCCGCGTCGGCGGCGCGGGATATCAGCCCAATATAATTTGCAGTTTTTCCCGATTGAACGGATGCGACTACGAGGCCGCGTCTTGTAAAAGAGCCGCACTCTAAAGGATTGGCCATTAAGTCAAGGATGTTGCGACTGTCCCTATCTATCGACTTAACCGCGGCGGGCGCCCATTTCTTATCGCGCACCAAGTATCGCCTATAGCGATTCCAGTAGAACCATTCGATCGAGTCTTCTGCTTCACTCAACCAGGGATGGCTATCCTCATCCTTAAACTCAAAGCCAAGCTTTTTCTTAATCGTAAGCTCGCTACAATACTTCTCAACAAGCCTACGGACGATATCATCCTTGTCGCATTGTTTAGATACAGGGAAAATTCCGGCGAATGCAGTGTAGAACTGCGAATAGGTATCCGCAACATCCGCCTCTTCGGGAACGCCGTCATCGTTCTCTAGTTTATCTCTGGCGGAGTTGTCAATGTAATTGATGAACTGCTCTAGTGTGGCGTCCATTTAGCACTCCTCGATTCCCAAAATGGCAAGTACTTCATTCCAACGTGTGGCGAACAAGTCAACTGACCTCATAGTGGAGAGGATGTCATCCTCATCCTTCCCCATTTGTTTTAATGAGCCAAAAAAGTGAGAACAGCATTACAAAAGTCATCGTCTTTCATCTCCTCAAAGCAAACTGACCCTTCGTTGTTCGACAGTTCGTAAAAAAGAGATTCCGTTGGGAATGACGATTCGACCAGCGAAAGAACAGTCTTGAAAGCAGCCCTCTGATCATCATCAAGAGATGAATTGAAGCTATCAAGAATTGGGTTTTTGCGATTAATGCAATAAAGGGTCTTGTCTCCAGTTTTTATCGCATTCCAAGCCGGATATACCTCAGGCCTCGTTAACCTAGCGCCGCGACGACGATAAACTCTTTTTGAAGGCGCACCAATATGAGCAATCAATTGTTTGATACTCGCCCTTACTTCTTCCGGAAGCTGAGCGGACACTTTCTTAACGTCAATTTTCCATGCTTCATCTTGGTTAACATCAATATCAATCTTCACGCGGCACAACTGGGTGAGAGCGGTTTTCTTGGCAATCCCAAACCAAGTTCCATGCAGTATCAAGCGCTTCGCGCGATAGAGAAAGACTCCCTGATTCTTTAAGTAACCGCCAGGAAGAGCAAACTTTTCATACTCTGCATCTGAAGCATAATTTGACCTATGCGGAAGAGTAAACGCCTGCATCGTAACGCCGGGACAAACATTTTCGACAGGCGATGGTTGCGTCGCCTGATTGCTAACATTAAATGGATCGATGGGGTCAAGCGTGCGATTATTCACATTGACCTTAATGCGCTTGAGCCCACGTTCTCCCGCTAAGTAACGATGAAATACAAGAGAGAGGTAATCTTGAGCCTCACTTATAATTCTGTCGTAATTGGCTTTTCCGGATCCATTTACCCCGGTTAGACGATCAAGTTTTTCCCATAGAACAAGCGTACCCGTCTCGTTCATCTCTCCAATAAACGGAATGGAGTCCGTTCTTTTCTGTTCCAAAACTGTCCATTTGTTTTCACTGGCAACAAGATCGAGATCCCACGTGAAGGCATTCACTTCACCGTTTTTCTTTGACACAACCGTCAGCCTTCTGCATTGTGAAAATGAAGCGGTTTTTAACCCGAGACCAAAACGCCCGAGATCGTTCAAATTCCGCTTGCACCTCGGATCAGTGCTACCGAGCCTCATGGCATGCATTAACTCATCTCTGCCAAGCCCCTCACCGTCATCAATGATTGCAATTCTGAAGTCATCAGAAGGAATAGCAAGGATTGAGATATTCCTTGCCCTCGCGGTAATAGAATTGTCAACAATATCAGCTAGTGCACTATTAAACGAATACCCAATATCTCTTAGGCTTTCAATTAAAATCCTCGGTTCGGGCTCAAGCTGCATCGATTCCATCCAAAGCCAATCTTACTAGCATCATAATCGATAAGTATAGCAGCGGCCATTAATCAATTATCACTTACCGGCACCCAAATCATGCGAACGGTAGCGCTACCGGCAATAACGTGACAGTCGCAGCACGATTATTCACGTTTCGGCTCTCATTTAAAACTGCCTTGCGGCATTCCTAACAGTCATCTTCAATGCGGCAGGCGTTTTGTACTTCACCATGTCCTCTGTTTCACATTACCCGTTCAGTACCATCAGCAAAGGCATCATCAGTCCGCGCCGCTTGGCGGTTTTAGAGTTCTCCTTTACGAATTCTTTCAGCCGCTGTATATCGAGCCCTCGCCCAAGCGCATCGTTATAGGCATCGATAATTAATGAGGGGTCCTCGCAATCGAGGCAAAGATCGACAAGCGTGCGCTCGGGCTTGGTTACCGGCAGGCCGTCGAGCCAAACGATATCCCGCTCGGCAATCTCGCGCTTTACAAAAGAAAGGGAATCGTTTCTCGTATTGATGCGCATGGGCGCGGTCATCCTGTAGGGGGGACAGATGGAAATCGCCCATTTGCTGCAGGTTCGCCGCAGTCGTACCGCTCACGGCGATGCCATCCCACTGGCGTTTTCTCTCCCACGCGCACAGGGAGGGATTGGTGGGCTTCCAAAGAGCGTTGAGCTCGTCGGTGTCTCGGCGCTGCGCGCCCGACATCCGGTAGGCGCCGTGGCATATCCGCTCAAGACGCCCCACGCGGCATGAGTGCGCCAGCGCATCTCGAGAAATGTCCATGCGAGCCGCCTGAGCCGTGGTGAACACGCCCTCGCTCTCGGAAAGCTCGCTTATCGCCGTTATGTTGCTAAAGTACTTCATGTTGCATTTGTAGGATATTTTCATACTTTTGCAACGTGATTTGCATAACGCACAGGCGCAGTGCCTTGCTTAATCTGTTCCTGCCGCAGCGCTGTCGTTGAGAGGCCATCATTTTCCTCCCCTGGGACCATGCTGGCACCCCTAGCCGCTACGACCGCAGGCATGCCTATAATGAGACATGTTTCCTGATGAGAAAGGAATCCAGATATGGACGAAGCCAAGCTCGCCGATTTGAACCACATCCAGGACTTTTTCAACCGTGTCGATAGCGTGCGCAACAGTGCATCCCCGACCAAAAAGTTTCATATCGATCATCCAATAGGAATAGGCGTCAAGAACTTCATTGGATGGTGCAACGATTCCTGCGAGATCGGTTCCGAAAGCAGTAATAGCGCAGACGATGCCGAGACGTTGGGCGAAGCCATAGTCGCTCTGAATCAGCTTGACAACAGTGAGCTCGCTGCAATGGAAGCCGCTCTCAGGGAAGACGTATGGGGCGATTGGTGTGGAACCGGAATGGAGACAAGCGAAGCAGGCAAAAAGACTCGGACCGACAATTAACATAATGAAAAATCACCCGGAAAACGCGGCCTTCTATCTTGTGCTCAGACACCGCACCGATAAGCAAAAGCATTACCGCTTTTATTTTGACGACGATACAATTGCAGAAGTCGATGCCTTCAAGCCCTTTACCGACAGCGCGCATGACAATTAAAATCAGCAATGGCATGTGCTCATCTCCGTGCTCGCATACCTCGATATCGCTCACGCTTTAAGCAGTGATCAGCACGAATACCATTGCCTGTATCAACATTTTAAATCGCGGGACATGGGCGATTTAAGTGCATTGCATCTACAGTTATTGTGTTCCCCTAACCAGCCTGAAAACAGGCGCATCAAGCTACAGCTTGTTAAACCGAAGACGGCCCCAAAGCCCTGGACAATAACATATCGCTCGGAAGCGATGAATGGTTGGCTTAAAGAAGCACTGCGTAGGTTGGCAGACAAATAATCGCCCGCCAACCTACTCCAGCCCTTGCCCGCTGTACTTCCCTGTCTCTGAGTCGTAGTTCAGCACGACGACCTCACCGTGCTGAACTACGTTCCCGTCAATGTAGAAATGGCTGGCTCCGTCATACCAGATACCGCGGTAGCCTGCGATGCCCGAAGCCGCTTCGGTATTGATGTGCCCGGCGATAACATCCAGGTAGAACTTACGCCCCACGTAATCGGGCGGCATCATGGTAAACGACTCGGCAGACGTGCCCATCTTCCAATACTCCCCGGCATCCTCTTCAATACCGGCGTGCACAAAAACCTGGCCGAAGGGGCTCTCGTAAAAATAAGGGAGCTTGCGGACCCACGCGATGATGTCCGCATGCTCGGCCTTCATGCTCTCGACCGTAAAGGCGTACGCTTCCTCGAACTCCCTGAGCCTCAACAGATGCTTAACGTGCTTGAATGCCTCGGCATCTAAGAAGCTCTTAGCCGTTGCCAGATTGCTGTCGGCAAGTATCCATGCCTGCGTGAAATTGGGATCGTTCACCTCGTCAATGTACTCAAGGAACATCTCCTCATGGTTGCCACGCAGTGCCACGACGCGATCGCCGTAACGTTTTTGCAGGTCCATGATGAGCTCAAAGACGCCAAGCGAATCGGGGCCTCGATCGCAGTAATCGCCAAGTAAGACCAGCTTGAAGTCCTGGGCATCGAGGTCGATGGTGGATAGCGATGCCTTAAAGGCGTCCAAACACCCGTGAATGTCACTCATAGCGTAGATATGCACCTATGACCCCCTGTTTGCGTCGGGACCCCGCTCGTTTGCGCCATACGGCACGGCGACCCCTCTGATTTCGCGGGCGGCAGGCAACTTTGCCCCGTCACGCCCTTAACGTTGGTAATAAGTATATCTCGCCGTGCGGACACAAATTTACCCTTACGCCCCGGGCGCCCGGCCTGCACTTGCCTCAAAGACTGCCTGTGCCCACACCACCCAAAAACTCATCCAACATTAATCTTGGCTCAAGAATCGCTTAATCTATAACCTGCACTATAGAGTTCGACCAAGGGCGGGCGGCACCGCGCAACGCAGGCCGACGAACGCAACGCTCGCGCCCGGGCAGGTCGCCCGGCGTCGCGCCCATCGAACGAAAGGACAGGTCATGGACGACCTCGAAAAAGTTGAAACCATCCGCACCAAGTGCAACGTGAGTTACACCGATGCCAAGGCGGCGCTCGACGCTGCCGACGGCAACGTTTTGGATGCCATCATTTGGCTCGAGTCGCAGGGCAAGACCCAGACCACGTCGGCGCATGCCGCCACCGAGTCCGCGCCAGTCGATGAGCCCTCGGCCGAGATGGTCGCCGCGCAGGCAGCCTACGAAAAGTCGAGTGAAAAGACCGACTTCTCCAAGAAGATGGACAGCGTGTGGGAGTACCTCAAAAAGCTCTTCCGCCTGAGTCTGGACACCAAGTTTATCGCCACGCGCCGCGATGCGATCATCCTCAACATCCCCATCCTGATTCCCATCGTCGCGCTGTTTGCCTGGGGCGCCACGATATGGCTGATGCTGATTGGCCTGTTCTTTGGCATGCGCTACCGCATCGACAGCGACGGCGACGTGCCCGGCAGCATCAACAACCTTATGGATAGCGCTGCTAACGCCGCGGACGACATCAAGCAAAATCTCAACGACGACAAGTAATCGCAGACGGGGGCACGCATGGCACGAATCCTGATCGTAGAGGACGAGGAGAAAATCGCCCGCTTTGTGACACTCGAGCTGGAGCACGAGGGCTACCAGGTGGAGCACGCCGCCGACGGACGCACCGCCGTTGACCTGGCGTTGGAGCGCGACTACGATCTGATTCTGCTCGATGTACTGTTGCCGCAGCTCAACGGCATGGAGGTGCTGCGGCGCATACGCAAGCACAAGGATGCGCCAGTGATCATGGTCACCGCGCGCGATGCCGTGATGGACAAGGTTGCCGGGCTCGACGCCGGCGCCGACGATTACCTGACCAAGCCGTTTGCGATCGAGGAGCTGTTCGCACGGATCCGCGTGGCGCTGAAGCGCTCGGAAGCCGTGCGGGCGGCTTCGGGCGTTGGCGGCGGCGGGGCCGGGGCTGGCGTAGCGAGCGGCACGGCCGCCGGTATCGCCACAATGTCCCCGGCAACCGACACGGCCCAGACCGCTGCCGCGCCCTCCCCCGCCGCACTCGCCGTGGGTTCGGTCGCGCTCGATCCCGACCGCCGCGAAGTCACGGTCGGCGGCTCGCCCATCGCGCTCACGGCCCGCGAGTTCGACGTCCTCGCCCTGCTTATGACGCATGCCGAAACCGTGCTCACGCGCGAGCGCATCGCGCACGAGGCGCTGGGCTACGAATACGTAGGCGACACCAACAACGTCGACGTGCACATCGCGCACCTGCGCGCCAAGATCGAAGACGCCGGCGGTGCCCGCATCATCCAGACCGTGCGCGGGGTGGGCTATGTCTGCCGCGCGTAATGCCGAGGCCAAGCGCGTCACCTCCATCGCCCGCGCCATCAACTGGAGCTATATGTGGCGCCGCCTGATGAGCTACGTCTGGCTCGATCTGTTGCTGTTGGTTATTGCGGTGGCGATCCTCGTCTATGGATACAACCAGACGCTGCCCAACGGCGCGTTTACCGCAGGATGGATCCCCAGCGCCACCGTTCGCAGCATGTCGCTGACGCCCGCGCGCGGCTGGGACCTGACAACGCTCACCTATACCGTCGAGCTTGCGCGTACCACCAAGACTTTCCCCCTCGCGCAGGACCTCGTCACGCTATGGCCTCTCTACCTTGTAGTTGTGGGTTGGCAGGTCATCAGCGTGCTCAACATGCTCGGCGGCGCCCGCCGCGTGCGCCGCACCATGGCGCCGCTCAACGATCTGGCCCTGCGCGTGGACGAACTCGGCCGCATGCAGCTCTCCGGCGGCAAGATGGAAACGCTCGAGCAGGCCATCGAGCGCGCAAGCGTCGACTCGCCGAGCGTCACCACCGGCGACGCCGACCTGGCAAGCATCGAGGTCGCGCTCAACCGCCTGCTGCGCCAGATGCAAGAGGCCAAGCTGCAGCAGATGCGCTTTGTCAACGACGCGAGCCACGAGCTGCGCACGCCCATCGCGGTGATTCAGGGCTACGTGAACATGCTCGACCGCTGGGGCAAAGACGACCCGGACGTGCTGGCAGAATCCATCGCGTCCCTCAAGGCCGAAAGCGAGCACATGCAAGAGCTCGTGGAACAGCTGCTGTTTTTGGCACGCGGCGACGCCGGACGCACGGTCCTGCGGCGTGCGAATACCAACCTGGCCGCGCTGGTCGGCGAGGTATGCGAGGAGTCACAGATGATCGATGCCGCGCACACGTATCGACTGGCGTACGACGCTGCGCTTGTCAGCGACCCGCGCTGCGACGCGCCCGTTGACGTGGCGCTCGTGAAGCAGGCTCTGCGCGTGATCGTGCAAAACGCCGCCAAGTATTCGGACGCGGGCACGCCCATCTCGTTTGGCGTAGCGCCGGATGCGGGCGCAGGCACGATCGACATAAGTGTTGAGGACGAGGGTATCGGCATGAACCAGGAATCCGCAGCTCACGCGTTTGAACGGTTCTACCGCGCCGACAACGCACGCGATGCCGGCGCGCAGGGCTCGGGTCTGGGGCTTGCCATTGCCAAGTGGATCGTCGATAGCCATGGTGGTGTCATTGGCGTGACCTCAGTCGAGGGCGTCGGCAGCCGCTTTACGATTCGCCTGCCGCGGTAGGGGCGTCTCTCACGAATCGAAGGTGAATGCTTTTCCGCGAAGTGAACGACCTATTTTGGACCCCCGAAGCATCCACACTTTTTGACGCCAAAACCGCAGGAAAAACCTTACGAAACCGCAGGAAACGGTGCCTCCAAAGTGTCGATGCTCCAGGGGTCCAATTTCACTCGTTCACTTCGCGGAAAAGCATTCACCTTCGTTTTACGGCAGCCCGTCAGTCACCCTCTCGGCATTAAAAATGGGGTAAGGCCACGTGGCCTTACCCCATTTTTCGTTAGCTATAGCAGCCTGTGCGCTACTCGCGGCACAGGTGCACGGCGAAGCCGGCGAACTCGCGCTTAAAGTACACGAGCTTGGTGCCGCCGTCGGGCAGCAGCACGCGCGACTCCTCGTTGACCTCGAGCCCGCGCTCGGCAAACCACTTCTCGGCAGCGTCGATGTCGTTGACGGCAAAGCCGATGTGGCCCTTGGTGCCACGACCGTTCTGCTTCATGACCTCGATCAGCGAATCGTTAAAGTACGAAACCGGGGTCTCGATAACGGGCAGGCCCATCATCGTCGAGAACAGCTCCGCGATCCCCAGGGCATCTGCCGGGTCGGTGGCGTTAATGCCCACATGGGCAACGCGCATGCCAAAGAGCTCGACCGGATTGGCGTTCTGCTCACTCATACAGTCAGCGCCTACTGAGCCATGACGTCGAGGACGGCCTTCTCGGCAGCGACGCGGTTCATGCCGGTCATGAAGGGCACGCCGCTCACGTACGGGCAGGTGAGGCCCTCGGGAGCAACGGTGGTGGCGATCAGCAGGTCGGCGCCCTCGTCGCAAGCGTCCTTGGCCTCAGAGATGGCGCACTGCACGATCTCATACTTGCCGGCATAACCGTTGGCGTCGAGCATGGTAGCGACCTTCTGGGCAACGAGCGTGGAAGTAGCAGCGCCAGCACCGCAAGCCAAAACGATCTTCTTCATAGGTAATGTCTCCCTTCATGGTTTACTTTAGGTAAGTGTACCGCAGCGAGCGATGGCACTCAGCCTCGATGAGCTTTTATGCCAGTTTGCTTGCGCGCTGCGTATAATACATCTAGTACGTGTTGTCATACCGCTCGCTATATGAGCGACTAAGGATCCCAATATGCCCGATTCCCGCACACTCTGGACCGCCGTCGTTATCATCTGCATCGGCGTGTCGGTGTTCTTTAGCGTCAAAAAACGCACCACGTTCAAGCGTCTGCAGCAGCTTATGGCTGCCAAGCAGTGGGACGAGTTCGATCGTTTGCTCGACGGCAAACTCACCAGCATGCTGTACCCGCGCTACAACCGCGACTACCTGCGTCTGAACTCCTATCTGCTGCGCGAGGACCACGAGCGCGCCAGCGAGATGTTCGACCTACTGCTGGGACTCAACCTCCCCAAGATGCAGCGCGTCGACCTGGTAATCAAGGCCTTTAACTACTACGTTGGCCAGGAGGACCGCAAAAAGTCCAAGGAGTTACTGCACGAGATCAAGGGCTTTGAGGGCGGTCAGGCCGAGGCAGTCGCGCACGAATGCCAGCTGATGTACGACACGATGATCCTCAAGCGCCACAACGACATCCCCGAGCTGGAGCGCATGCTCAAGGAGGCCGGTGACGACAAGGTCAAGAGCTGCCGCCTGGAATACCTGCTGGCCCTGCAGTACAAGAACAAGGGCGACGAGGCCAAGTTTGCCGAGTACTTGGAAAAGTCGGGCCAGCACTCGATGGCTGTCAACGCGTAACGAGCGGCTTGTGCTAGACTTCTAGTCTCACGGGGGCGTGGCGGAATTGGCATACGCAGGAGACTTAAAATCTCTCGCCGCAAGGATTGTGGGTTCGAGTCCCACCGCCCCTACCACGTATTGTTTACGGGCCCGTGTCCCTTTGGGATGCGGGCTCGTTTCTTTTAGATGCCGGCGGACTTTAGAAGTTGCGGTGGAATAGTTCCTGTTTGGGGCGTTTACCGGCCCATTTAGGAACTTTTTCACCGCAACTTAGATTGGCACTCCCCCATTTTTCGATGGAAAAACGTGGTTGTCTCGCACATTTTCCGATGGAAAAACGTGGTTGTCTCGCACATTTTCCAAGGGAAACGCCCAAATGGCCTTATACTAGCCAAGAGAGTTGGGAGGCAATATGCAGCGACAGCTTATGAGTGAACTTATCGCTTGGAAATCGAGAGCGAATCGCAAACCCCTCTTGCTTAAGGGTGCCCGCCAGACAGGAAAGACTTGGCTTCTTAACGAATTCGCGAGCCAACAGTATCGAAACATCATTCGTTTCGACTTTATGCTCGAACCGAGCGCACGCTCGCTGTTCGATGGAGACCTCGACCCCAAGCGCATCATCTCCCAGATAGAGCTTCTTCGCGGCCAAACCGTAACTCCGGCAGACGCGCTCATCATCTTTGACGAGATCCAAGAGGCACCGCGCGGCATCACCTCGCTCAAGTACTTCAACGAACTTGCGCCCGAATACCATATCGTCGCAGCCGGCTCCTATATGGGCCTCGCGCTCCGGCGCGAAAACGAGTCATTTCCCGTCGGCAAAATCGACCAGCTCACCATGCGTCCCATGGGGTTTACCGAGTTCGTTCGCGCCGTCGATGGCGACCCGCTCGCCGACGCCATCCTTGCCGCAGACATGAATCTTCTGGCAAACGTTACCGAAAAGCTCGAGCACTTGCTCAAGGAATACCTCGTTGTCGGCGGCATGCCCGAAGTCGTCTCCGCCTTCGCCGCGACCCGCGATTTCATCGAAGCCCGCAGGCTTCAGCAACAAATCATCGAGGCTTACGAATCCGATTTTGGCAAACATGCGCCCGCCCGCATTGTCGAGCGCATGAGGCTGGTTTGGAAATCCCTCCCCGGCCAGCTTGCAAAGGAAAATAAAAAGTTCATCTACGGAGCCCTTCGCCCCGGGGCGCGCGCACGCGATTTCGAAGAGAGCCTCCAGTGGCTCATGGACTACGGAATCATTCATAAGGTTCCGCGCGTTTCTGCCCTCAGAGCACCGCTCTCGAGCTATGAGGATCTCTCGGGTTTCAAGCTGTTTTGCATTGACACCGGCATCCTTGGAGCGCTCTCCAGCCTTCCCCCGACCATCGTCCTAAACGGATCCGCTGTTTTCACTGAGTTTAAGGGCTCGCTCACCGAGCAATATGTCGCACAGGAACTCTTGCTGCAAGGCAAAAGTCCTGCGTACTGGTCCTCTACCTCCGGCAATGCCGAAACCGACTTTGCCATCGACCATGCGGGAACCGTGCTTCCGCTTGAGGTCAAGGCGGCGGAGAACCTCAAAGCAAAGAGCCTGAAAATAGCCTGCGATAAATTCAAACTCGAACGCTGTGTGAGGACCTCCCTGGCGGCATATAGAGACGAGGGCACGCTCGTCAATATTCCGCTTTGGGAGATTGGACAGATCGACAAGCTGGCATAGGCGCTGTGGGGACGCTCCGCAAGGACTGTCCCAAGGTGCCGGCAGAAAAGGAACGTCCCTAAGTGCCGGCTGTTGAGTTGCGGTGGAATAGTTCCTGTTTTGGCCGTTTAGGGGGTGCGGACGATTTCTTGGACCGCGCCTAGGCGTATCCAAGCTTCCTGCGGTACTCCATCGGGCTCAGCCACCCGAGGGACTTCTTGATGCGCCCGTCCCGATAGTACACGAGGTAGGCCTCGAGTCTCCCCATGAACTCCTCGGCCGTCACGCCCTCCCAGTCCCTGTAGCGGAAGAACTCGTTCTTGAGGCGCCCGAAGAAGCCCTCGCAGGCCGAGTTGTCCGGGCTGCAGCCCTTCGCGGACATGCTCCTGACCAGGCCGTTCTCCTCGCAGATCCCGATCCACTCCGGCCAGCGGTAGTGGCCGCCCCGGTCCGAGTGGATCGTCGTGCGCGCGCCCGCCGGCCTCGCCGCGCAGGCCTTGAGCAGGCTCGAGTTCGCGAGGCGCTTGTCGGGGTGCAGCCCGATCGACCAGGCGACGGGCATCCCGTCGAAGCAGTCGATGACCGGGCTCAGGTAGACCTTCTCGCCGCCCGGGAGCCTGAACTCGGTGATGTCGGTGAGCCACAGCCGGTTGGGCTCGTCGGCGCGGAACTTCCTGTTCACGAGGTTCTCCGGCGCCTTGGAGACCTCGCCGGCGTAGGAGCTGTAGCCCCGGGCGCGCCTCTTGTTGTAGACGACCTCGAGGCCCTCCTCGCGCATCACGCGGGCCACGCGCTTCTCGCTGGCGCGGACGCCCTCGCGGCGCAGGCGCGCCCAGACGGTGCGGTACCCCCAGCACCCCGAGCCCTCGCGGAAGATGCGCACCACGCGGTCGCGTATGTTGTTAGCGCTAATCTAAAACCAACCACTTTCGCAAACGTATCTCGCCGAATGCGC
>CAUGTZ010000009.1 GCA_959602645.1 uncultured Collinsella sp.
TTTCCCGATGTCCAAGAAATGGGAGGCAGTTCACTGTCCCCTTTGTGGTGGTTTTTGGTCGGTTAAGCCTCGAGTTGCGCCACTTTGTAGCGGTAGGCGGCGGCGATAACGTCTTTACAGCCCTCGCGTCCCAACTTGGCGCGGTTGACGACGATGTCTTTGCCGCTCGTCATCTTCCACTTTCCGGCGCTGTAGCGCTTGTAGAACGCCTCGCGCGCCTTCTGCTGCTGCTTGACCAGCTTGGCGCCCTTCTTTTTGTTAAGTCCACGCTTCTTGCGCACGATCTCGACGCGGTCCTCAAAGGGTGCGGTCACCAACACGGCAATATGGTTGGGGTTGTTACGCAGCAGGTAATCGGACAGGCGACCTTCAATAATGCAGCTCTCGGTCTCGCCCAGATCCAAAATCACCTGGCTCATCTTTTGGAACAACTTGTCCGAGTACGAGCGCGCATCGTAGCGGTCGGGCAGGAACGCCATGTTCTCCACGGCCAGACGTTCGTCATAGGCGGCCATCTTATCGAGCGACTCGCCCGCGCGCAGAGACGCGCGCACCAGCAGCTCGTTGTCGTACAGCGGAATCCCCAACTCGTCGGCAAGCATGCGACCAATCTCGTGGCCCTCGGCGCCAAAGTCGCGCGCGATGGTAATGACCACAGGATTCTTCTTGTTCTCCAGATCGCTCATCGCGATTCCTTTCTCTATGTGGCAAAGGGGCTGTCCCTTTGCCACATTCTACGCTGCCACCATTCGCCTCTGATATGCGCGAACCAGCAGCGAGATACCAAAGTTGAGCACAAAGTACATCGCAAACACCAGGCCGTAGAGCATAAGCACCTGCGACAGGTCGATCGCGTGGGCCATCACGACGTTTGCCGTGTACATGAGCTCGGCCACGTTAATGCCCGAAAGATACGAGCTGTCCTTGATGACGGTCGTGCACTGGCTAAACAGCGCCGGAATGATCGTCTTAAATGTCTGCGGCAGAATGATGTAGCGCATGGTGGCAAAGAAGCCGAAGCCCTGGCTCTGCGCCGCCTCAAACTGGCCGCGCGGAATCGAGTTGAGACCGCCGCGCACAATCTCGGCCATAACAGCGCTGGTAAACAGCGTAAAGGCGATGGTCGAAATCACAATGTCCAAACCCTGCACCGTAAAGTAGATAAACAGAATCCACAGCAGGTTCGGCGTGCAACGGAACAGCTCGATATAGGCGCTCACCAAAATACGGAACGGGCGGGGCGCATAGCTTTTAACGAGCGCCAGCACCGTACCAAAGATGAGCGAGAAAAAGATCGACAGTGCCGAGATCTCGATTGTCTTAACAAAGCCGCCCCAAATGTAGAGCAGGTTGGTCGCGTTGAAGATTTCCATGCGCTAGGCCTCCTCTACGTTGTCGAGCCCCAGCTCGGCCAGGCTCACGCCGCGCGGACGCTCCTTGGAGCGGCGCTCGAGCCACTGCACCAGCATGGCGAGCGGAAAGCAGATGATGAAGTACATAAGGCAGCAGACGATGTATCCCTGCAGGTAACCGTACAAACTCACAAAGTTGTCGGAACGGTACATAAGGTCGCCGCCGGCCACAAGCGCCAGCACCGACGTGTTTTTGACCAGGTTGAGCGCCTGGTTACACAGCGGCGGCAAAATGATCTTGAATGTCTGGGGCAGCACGATGTACCAGTAGGCCTGCGCACGGGTAAAGCCCTGGCTCTGCGCCGCCTCCATCTGACCGCGCGGAACCGCCTCGATACCAGTGCGGATGACCTCCGAAATGTAGGCCGCGTGATACAGGCCCACACCCAAGAAGCCCAGCACGAACGGCGCGATGCGCACCGGCTGGTCGGCACCGGTTATGGCCTGCAAAAACTGCGGACCGGCCATGTACATAAAGAGCACCTGTACGGGCAACGGGGTGTTCTGGTAAAACTCCACGTACACGCGGCTGATCGCACGCAGCACGCGCGAGCGAGTGGTAGAGAACACGCCCAGCAGCGTGCCCAGCACCAGCGACAGCAGCAGACCGGCAACGACCACCTGCAGCGTCACGCCAAAGCCCTCCCAGAAGGGCCCCATGTTTTGAAATGTCGTCGACCAACGGTCGGCGTCAAATAATCCTTCGAGCATTTGATTCCTTCCTTGGACGATGCGCCTATACGAGACCCCAGGTCTTGACCTCTTGGTCGAGCCAGCCGTCGGCCAGGCGATCGCAAATCACCTGATCGACCACGGCCGAAAGGTCGCAGCCCTTCTTGGTCGCCACGCCGTAGCCTTGCTCGCCAAACTTGACCTCGGGCTGCAGCAGCTCAACGGTCTCGTTCATGTAACCGGCCAGCGTGGAGCGGTCCATGGCAAAGACGTCGATATTGCCGGCGTCGAGCGAACTCTTGATGATGGGGTAGCCGCTAAAGGCCCTAAACTCGGGTTTACAGCTAAAGCCGTTGTCCTTGATCATCTGCTCAATCAGTCCCTGCGTGGTGGCACCCTGGCTCACGCCAATGACCTTGCCGTCCAGGTCCTCAATCGAGGTAAAGCCCGAACGCTTCTTGACCATGAGTCCCACGTAGTCGGTACGGTACGGCGTCGAGAAATCCCAGCTCTTCTTGCGCTCGTCGGTGATGGTGTAGGTCGCCGCGACCACGTCAAGCTGGCCGTTATCGATCAGCGGGCCGCGCGTCTTGGGCGTTACGTCGGTAAACTCGACAAGCTCCTGGGCACGGGCCTCTTTGTAGCTCACGCCAAAGACGGCAGCGGCGATCTGGTAGCACAAATCGACTTCCATGCCCTCAAAGCGGCCCTTGGCGGTGTCGTAATAGCCATAGCCGGGAACGTCCTTCTTGACGCCGGCATTCAGATGACCACGCGACTTAATGGCCGCAAGCTTGGACCCCTTGTCGGAGCCCTCGCCGCTGGTAGAGTTGCCGCAACCGGTAAGCGCGGTCCCCGTCAGCGCAAGCATGCCGGCGCCAGCCAGCTGCAAAAAGTGACGGCGCGACACGGCCGCCCTCGTCATATCCGTCATGTCCATCACCGCGCCTAGTGCAGAATCTTGGACAGGAACTCGCGGCAGCGCGGGTTCTCGGGGTTATCGAAGAAGTGCTCGGGCGTGCCCTCCTCCAGGATGCGGCCGTCCTCCATAAAGATGACGCGGTCGGCCACCTGGCGCGCAAAGCCCATCTCGTGCGTCACGCAGATCATGGTGATATCCTCCTGCGCGAGCTCAATCATAACGTCCAGGACTTCCTGGACCATCTCGGGGTCGAGCGCCGAGGTCGGCTCATCAAACAGGATGATGGGCTGCTTGGTGCACAGGGCACGGGCGATGGCGATGCGCTGCTGCTGACCACCCGAAAGGTTCTGCGGATACTCGCCGGCCTTATGCGCCATGCCAACGCGCTTGAGCGCGGCGATGGCGATCTCGGTCGCCTCCTCCTTGCTCTTCTTTTGTAGCTTGATGGGCGCGAGCGTCAGGTTGCCGAGCACCGTCATGTTGGGATACAGGTTGAACTGCTGAAACACCATGGAGCTATACTTGCGGGCCATCTCCAGGTGATTCTTTTTGGTGAGCGGCGTACCGTCGATGATGACCTCGCCCGACGTGGGCTCCTCAAGATAGTCGACGCAACGGATGAGCGTCGACTTGCCCGAGCCGGAAGGCCCGATCATTACGAGCTTCTCGCCGCGCTTGACGGTGAGGTTGATATCTTTGAGCACATGCAGGTCGCCAAAGTACTTGTTGAGATGCTTGATCTCGATCATGTCTGCCATGAATGTCCCTTCCCTGCGTTTACACGAGTTGAACTATTGTACGGAAAGAACCACGTTTCCGCAGCCCACACTACATTCCCGTAAAGAACCCGCAACCTTCCACCCACTCATTGGGGACAGACTTAAATGAGTACCCGCTCATTGGGTACTCATTTAAGTCTGTCCCCAATGAGCGCCGAAAATAATACAACCGCCCTTGTTGAGCATAAGTCAGCGAAAACCCGTACACGCGAGCAAGGTGACGTGAAATGAAAGGGCGCAGACCTTATGGTCGCGCCCTTGAAATTGAACGTCTGATTGCCGCGTGTACGGGTTTGCAGCGTCGAGCCGTTACGCGGTTTGGTAAAACCGCGTAACAAATTACGCAAGTTTGGCGCCGACGATCTTTGCCGCGGCAGGCTTATCGAAATTGCCACCGGTGGCCTTGCCGAGTGCTCCCATGACCTGGCCCATCTGCTTCTTGGACGTGGCGCCCAGCTCAGCGATGACCTGCTCGATCAGAGCCTCGAGCTCCTCGCCCGAAACCTGCACGGGCAGCAGGCTCTCCAGAATCTTGACCTGCTCGGTCAGGTTGTCGGTGCGCTCCTGGTCGGTACCGGCCTTAATGGACATCTCCAGCGTCTCGCTCGTCTGCTTAATCAGACGCTTGATCATGCTGTTGACGTCTTCCTCGGTCACGTCGCGGCGCTCGTTAACCTCGATATTCTTCACCTCGGCCTTGACCTGGCGAATGATAGACAGGCGAACCTTGTCCTTGGCCTTCATGGCCGCAATCATTTCCTTCTGCAGCTCTTCGTTGGTCATCTGCAAATCCTCCTCAATAGTGTGGGCGGCACTCGCGCGAGCACCGCCCCATGATTACTCAGTCGTCGACGAATTGTCGGTCGAGCTCTTGGTGACGCCCTTCAGGCTGACGTTGTACGGTACGTCCTTGGGCATGGGGTTGACGGTGATGTCGGCGTCCTTCTTGTACTGTTCCAGCCACTCGCTGTATGCAGTGCTGGCCGCCTGCGTCTTCACCACGTTGGAAATATATTTCTTGATGTCCTTGGGTACCTGCTTGATGTCATCGACCTGGCTATCGACATGGAAGTAGTCGGTGCACTTGATGACGTGGTAACCGTACGTCGACTCGATCACGTCGCTCACATCGCCCTTGTTGAGTCCCTCGAGCGCCGCCTGGTAGCTGTCGACGAAGGTGGTGAGCTTGTCCCAGCCCACATCGCCCTTCTTCTCCTTGGAGCCGGTGTCGTCGGAATACTGCTTCACGGCGTCCTCAAAGCTCAGTTCGCCGGAGTTGATTTTGTCCAGGCACTCCTGCGCCTTGGCCTTGGCGGCGGCCTTGTCCTCGTCAGATGCGTCGGAATCAACCTTGATCAGGATGTTCGACGAGCGGCGGGCATCGTTGTAGTTAGACAGGTTCTCGTTGATGTAATCGACGATCTCACTGTCCTTGGGCTTACTGGTGGGCGCCACGGCGTCCTTAAGCTTTTGCTGTGCCAGGTTCTCCTTGAGCGAGTCCTTGTAGGTGTCCTCGGTATAGCCGTAGGTCTTAAGGGTCTTCTTAAAGGCCTTGGCACCGCCCGCGCTCTTGCACGCGTCCTTCCATGCCTTCTCGACCTCCTCGTCCGACACCGTCACGCCGTTTTCCTTCTGCGCCTGCTGGAGCAGAATCTGCTGCGCGTAGGAATCGATGAGCTGCTTGCGGTACTTCTTGGGCGTCAGATCGTTGTCGACCAGATACTGCGCCCAGTCCTTGTCCTTGGTGTAGCCGTAGGACGTGCGCATGCTCATGATCTGCTTGGTCACGGTGTCCTCGGTGAGGTTGGTGCCGTTGATGGTGGCGGCGACACCGCCGGTAAGCTTGTAGCTCGAGGTATCCTCTGCCTGCGACATGAGACCGGAGCATGCCATGGCCGAGACGGAAAGCAGCATTGCCAGCACGCCGATAACCACCAGGACGATCTTGACGGTCTTAGACACGTACGTCTTGCGCTGCTTCTTACGAGAGCTGGAGGCAGCGCGAGCCTGCTGCTCGGGCGTCGGCGCGGCCTCGGAGTTCTTTTTCTTGTTTGCCATAGTTGGCCTTTCGCATCACGAATCGAACAAACGCCATTGTGTCACAACGCGGACCCCGCGACACACCTGGTGCATGGGGGACAGGTTAATCTGCACCATTTTGGTGCAAAGGGGGCTGTTCTGGCTGTCGGCAGTTGGGGACGTTCTTTATGTGCCGGCACACGGGGACTGTCCCTAACTGCCGGCAGAAAAGGAACGTCCCCAAGTGCCGACTCAGCCCCACCTTAGAAGTGACGGCGGATGGCGTCGACCATGCCCTGGGGCGTGGTCTGGCCGAGCACATCGGCCGCGACATCCGCGTCCATAAAGATATTCATAAGTGCTTGCAGGGCCTCGACCTGGCCGCCCGGCTCGGCGATGCCCAGATTGATGACGATCTGCGCCGGCACCGGAGCGCCCATGCCAGCCATAGCGTTAAATGTCACGGGCGCGGCGGGCTTCACCACCGCGATATAGGGCTTGGCCACAAACCCCGGATCGGTATGCGGAATGGCAATGTTTGCCGCCGGCATGGCAAGACCCGTGGGATAGGCATCCTCGCGCGTGCGAACGGCGTCGAGCCAACCGTCGGCAATGTAGCCGCGCGGAGCGAGCTCGTCCTCGAGCTGCGCAAACACCTCATCCGGCGTCGCACACTCCCAATCAAAAAACACCAGCTCAGGCGAGAAAAGCGCCTCGGCGTTATCCGCCATACCGTCCTCCAAAGTTGCATGGGGTTCACATTGCCCCATATGATAGCGAAACCAGACAGACAAGGTTAGTCGAGGATCCCAATCATCTCGAGTGCACGCGCGGGCGTCAGGCAAACCTCGGGCATCGCCTCCAACATGCGCCGGTCGCTCGTGACCACGTAGTCAACATCTGCCGTCTCGCCCGAAGCAATGATGAGGTTGTCTTCAAGATCCGGCATACGCTTGCCAAGCATGCGTGCCATCTCGCACTCTGCCAACGAAAGTGGAGAGGCCGTTGCTACCTGCATCATATGCTCGATGCAGGCCCATGACGCCGAGGCAAACGACACGCTAATCCCGTTCGCATTCCGCCGGGCTAGACGCCGAGGCAAAATGTAGAACACATCCTTTGCCGTCGTGGGCGCATAAAGAAGGTCGACCTTTCCCGCCTCGGCCAGTTCAACCAATCTCTTCGCTTCATCGAATGCCCCCTCTTGCAGGTAATAATCGAGCCAAACGTTCGTATCTACAAGCAGGCGTTTTGCCTCGATCATCGGCAATTCGCCTCGATGTCGGCAATCATCGCGTCATACATATCATCTCGTACGGCATCCCAGTCTTCCGCAGATGATCCACCTGGCGCAAAATCCGAAGCGCTTAGCCCCAACGAGGAAAAAGCTAGGCCACACCCCTGCTCGGCCAGGCTCTCCGCACGGGGCGCCTCGCGCTTATCCGCTACCATAAATCCCGGCAACGTTTGATGCTCGACAAGATAGACCCAAAGCGCACGAATAGCATCGCTCGCCCCCAATCCATTGCGAGTTAGGACCGCGTCGCCACCAGCCTTGAGCATAGGATCGATTCGCGTGTTGAGCTGCACCGTTGCTGTACCCATAGCGGCTCCTCTCTATCTGCTAGCAGTATAGCAAACATGAAAGGCCACGCAAAAGGGCCCCGCCCGCACACGGACGAGGCCCTATCAGATTTCTTGGTTCTGATGAAGCTTTCACATCTCAAGGAAACCAAGGAGACCCTTTTTCAAGCGACTAGCGCGCCGGGTCAACTGCCACCTTGCCGCTCTCCAGCACGTGAACGCGGCCGTCGGCGAGCATTTGCACGACCTCGGGATACAGCACGTGCTCAATCGCATGGATGTGCTCCTCGAGCGTGTCGACATCCCAGCCCTCCTCAACAGCCAGCGCACGCTGGGCGATGATGGGACCGTTGTCGTAGACTTCGTTGGCAAAATGCACGGTCACGCCAGTTACCTTGACGCCACGCGCGAAGGCATCGTCAATCGCGTGCGCGCCGGTAAAGCTCGGCAGCAGCGCCGGATGCAGGTTTACCACGCGGTTGGGAAACGCCGCCAGCAGAGGCGTGCGCACCATGCGCATGTAGCCGGCCATGACCACATACTCGCAGCCGCGCTCGAGCAGCTCGTGCGCGATGATCTCGTCGGCGGCAATAGGGTCGGCATAGACATCCTTGGACAGCGTAAGCGTCTGGATTCCCGCGCGCTCAGCGCGCTGCAAACCCTTAGCCGAAGGACGGCTCGACACCACAAGCTCAATAGAAGCGTTGAGCTTGCCGGCGACAATCAGATCGATCAGCGCCTGCAGGTTGGTACCCGAACCGCTGATGAGCACACCGATCTTGAGCGGCTCGGCCGTATCGGTGCCGGTCGGACGGGTGTAGGGCACAAAGCCCAGGCCCTCGGCGGCAGTCATCTGCTCGTTAGCGCTCATCGGAGTACACGACCTTACCGGAACCCTCGACGCACTCGCCCACGCGGAACGGCTTCTCGCCCAGCGCGACCAGTGCCTCGGTAACCGCGGCCTCGTCCTCGGGGGCGACGATCAGACACAGGCCGACGCCCATGTTGAAGGTCTTGCATGCCTCGCTGGGCGCAAGCTCGGCCTGGCGCGACACGTAGGTGATGACGGGCGGAACGTCCCAGCCCATCTCGGCACCGTTGCGGGTGACCACGGCGTCGACGTCATCGGCGAGCGCACGGTTGAGGTTCTCGGTAATACCGCCGCCAGTGATGTGGGCGATGGCGTGCACGTTGGCGCCGCCGCGCAGCAGCTCCAGGATCGGCTTGACGTAGATGCGCGTGGGGGCCAACAGAGCGTCTGCCAGCGATGCACCGCCGAGCTCCTCGAGCGGACGGCTCAGCTCCTCGGCCTTAGCGACGGCCTCGGGCGTGCCCGGCTTAACGCCGTCGACGCCAATGACTTTACGCACGAGCGAGTAGCCGTTGGAGTGCACGCCGGTGGAAGGCAGGCCCAGGATCACATCGCCCGGGCGGACGTTTGCGGGGTCGAGCATCTTGGGACGGTCGACGACGCCCACGGTAAATCCGGCAAGGTCGTAGTCGGCAGGAGCCATGACGCCCGGGTGCTCGGCCATCTCACCGCCCACGAGCGCGCAGCCCGCAAGCTTGCAGCCGTCGGCCACACCCTTGATAATCTTTGCCATGTGCTCGGCCTCGATGTGACCGATGGCAACGTAGTCCAGGAAGAACAGCGG
Source organism: uncultured Collinsella sp. (assembly GCA_959602645.1). Classification (GTDB taxonomy): domain Bacteria; phylum Actinomycetota; class Coriobacteriia; order Coriobacteriales; family Coriobacteriaceae; genus Collinsella. The sequence continues at coordinate 9,044 of CAUGTZ010000009.1, forward strand.
CTCGGCGCCCGAAGCCAGAATATCGTTGACGCACATAGCGACCAGGTCCTGGCCAACCGTCTCGTGACGGTCCATGATCTGGGCGAGCACGAGCTTGGTGCCCACGCCGTCGGTACCGCTAATCAGGATCGGGTCTTCCATATCCTTGAGCGCGGCGGCCGAGAACAGGCCGCCAAAGCCGCCGATGCCACCGATAACCTCGGAACGGTTAGTGTCCTTGACCATCTGCTTAATCGCGTCGACGGCGCGGCCGCCCTCGGCGGTGTCGACGCCGGCGTCCTCGTACGTCACATGCTTGCTGTCGCTCATCTGAGCCTTCCTCTCCCACTACCGTGGCGCCGCACGGGCGCCAAACGGTGCTCATAGTTGCGTTCATTTCGGCGCGCGCCATAACAGCACGCGCCGTCATATCAACAAAACAGCAGGTAAAACCTACCAAAATAAACCTGTCCCCATATGGCAGGTTTTATGCCTCGCCGTGCTCCTCTTCCCAGCTGCGGTCGTCGTATTTCTCGATCACGGCGTCGTCGTCAAAGTGCAGCGGCTTGTCCAGGTTGCGGGGCTTAAAGCCCTCCATAAACTTGTCGCGGCCAAAGCTCTCGGGAATCGCCACGGGGTAGCGGCCGGTAAAGCACGCATCGCAGTAACCGCCCTTGGGCATGACCTTCAGCAGGCCCTCGACCGAAAGGAAGGCCAGCGAATCGGCGCCGATATACTCGCAAATCTCGTCGACCGTCTTGTTGGCGCTGATAAGCTGCGACTGCACGTCGGTATCGATACCGTAGAAGCACGGCCAAATGACCTCGGGCGAGTTGATGCGGATATGAATCTCCTTGGCGCCGGCGTTGCGCAGCATCTTGACGAGCTGCACCATGGTGGTGCCGCGCACGATGGAGTCGTCGATGACGACCAGGCGCTTGCCCTCGATGTTGTCGCGCAGCGGGTTGAGTTTCATACGCACGCCCATGGCGCGCAACTCCTGCGTAGGCTCGATAAACGTACGGCCCACGTAGCGGTTCTTGATAAGGCCCTCGCCAAAGGGAATACCGCTCTCGTGCGAATACCCCTCCGCAGGCGGCAGGCCGGAGTCGGGCACGCCGATGACCAGGTCGGCCTCGACAGGCTCCTCATGTGCCAGCTGACGACCCATGTCGTAACGGCAGGCATAGACGCTCTTGCCGTTCATGATGGAGTCGGGGCGGGCAAAGTAGACCTGCTCAAAGATGCAGTTGGCGGGCTCTTCGGCTGCAGGCACGCCCTGCTCGGATACCAGGCCCTCGGCGCTGATGCGCAAGATCTCGCCGGGACGGACGTCACGGACGTACTCGGCACCCACGATGTCGAGTGCGCAGGTCTCGGAAGCAACGACCCAGCCGCCGGCGCGCGTGACACGGACGGCGGAGTCGACCGTCGCGGCGCCGTCCTGCGACGGCAGCTGCGAAACGGCTGCGGCATCGGCCTGGTCCAGACCCTCGTCCACCAGCTTGCCCAGCACGAGCGGGCGAATGCCGTGTGGATCGCGGAATGCGTAGAGCGCCTGCTCGTTGATGAGCGTCATGGCGTAGCCGCCGCGCACGAGCTCCATGGTCTTGCGAATACCCTCGCGTAGGTGGCCCGTACGCTGGGTAAAGTAGCCGATAAGCTTGGTCGCGACCTCGGAATCCGAATTGGAGAGGAACGGCACGCCCAGCTCGATCAGCTGACGGCGCAGCTCGTCGGTGTTGACGAGGGTGCCGTTGTGCGCGAGCGCGATAATGACGCTATTGATGGTAGAGAGGTGCGGCTGAGAGGCTTCCCAGCTCTTGGCGCCGGCAGTGCCGTAGCGCACATGACCCACGGCCAGCTGGCCGGAGAGCGTCGACAGGTCGGCGTTGGAGAACACGCGGTCGAGCAGGCCCAGATCTTTGCGGACCATAACCGTGCCGCCGTCACCCACGGCGATTCCAGCCGATTCCTGGCCACGGTGCTGCAGCGCACGCAGGCCAAAGTACGTCAGTCGAGCCACGTCGCGATCGGGTGCCCATACGCCGAAAATGCCACATTCCTCATGCAGCTGGTCGGAGTCCGGATCATACGTCGACATGGTGTTCACCTGTCCCGCGGCACGCTCGGCCGCGCGGATGGTTTCTTGAGACATGGTATCCCCTCAGAGCCTCGTATTTTTGGCGTTACCCGCCTTATTATACGCACGGCAAGACAAGCACTCCCGCGCGTGAACAGCGCTTTTTAAAAGCCCACCGAGCTAATAATCAGTTTTGTTGCCAAACATTTTATCGGTCTGTCCAGTGTAAGTGCCCGCGCCCCCAGATGGCCGCCGCGTCCGCCGTTGGGGATTACAAAGTTGCAATTGGGACGTTCGTCCTGTCTTTTGGCAGGTCGGCGGCGTATCCTTATAACCTACAACAAAGCGAGAAAGGTTCTGTATGGATCGAAACGAACTCGACCCCAGCGTCCCCAGCGCCACGGAGGTCAAGAAGATCCCCCTCATCATTAAGGTGTACGCCGTCCTGTGCATCCTTTCCGGCGTGGGCACGCTCCCGTCAGTCGCTGCCTTTATGTGGCAGGTCATCACGGCACTTGTTAACGGCAACGCCACCGAAAAGCTCGGCGATAACACGCTCGTCGCAGTCGGCCTTATCGTCGCCGGCATCATGCTCTCTGCGGCAAGTGCCGTCATCCTAATCATCTTTGGCCTGGACCTTATCAAAAACCAGCGCCGTAACGCCGCCCGCCTGTCCTACATCCTTATTGCATTCACCGTCGTCGAGCTTTTGGTCGACGTGATGCTCCAGGGCATCGGGCCCTTCCTACTGCGTCCCGCGATCCAGCTCGGCATCCTTGTTGCACTTTCGGCAACCGTCGACCCCACGCTGCGTCAGGAGCGCGAACTGCAGCGCCGCCTGCAGGAGATGCTCGACCGCGACGCCGCCGCCGAGGGCATGCTCGGCCGCGATGAAACCGGCGAGGGCTACATCAAGCTCAACTACTTCAACCTGTTCTGGGTGTTCTTTGTCTGCTGCATACTCGGCCTGATCGCCGAGGACATCTGGCACATGACGGTCGACGACCCGGGCGTCTATCAGAACCGCGCCGGCATGCTGTTTGGCCCCTTCAGCCCCATCTACGGATTTGGCGCCGTGCTCATGACCATGGTGCTTAACCGCTTCTACAAAAAGAACCCCATCATCATTTTCCTGGTGAGCGCCCTGCTCGGCGCCAGCTTTGAGGTGTTCGTGGGCTGGTTTATGCAGACCGCGTTTGGCGTGGTCTCGTGGAGCTACTCGCACATAACGCTGTTCGGTTTGCCCGATCCGCTCGTGGTCCTCACGGGCGGACGCACCTGCACGGGCTTCGCCTGCCTGTGGGGCCTGGGCGGCCTCATCTGGATCAAGCTGCTGCTGCCGAGGCTGCTTAAGCTTATCAACAAGATCCCCTGGAAGAGCCGCTACTCGGCCACCGTCATCTTTACCGTTATCATGCTGGTCGACGGCGTCATGACGCTGCAGTCGCTCGACTACTGGTACCAGCGCGTTAACGGCACGGAGCCGGACATTCCCGTCGCACAGTTCTACGGAGAGCACTTCGATAACGAGTACATGGAAAACCGCTTCCAGAGCATGACCATGAGCCCCAAGGATGCGACGCGCGTGTAGCGCCCACCGCGCCCAAAACGCAAAATGCCCGCCGGTATCACACGTACCGGTGGGCATTTTTATAAACGATCCTTCTATCGACGCAAGCCTCTACGCCTCGCGCTCGACCTCACTCACGCATTCGTTCTTAATGGTGCCAACGAGCGCCTGCAGCGCATCGACCACGTGCGGGCGAATGTCCCCGCCGATGAGCACGAGCATGATGTCGTCACCTACGGCAAGCTCGCCGCTTGCCAGCCACACACGCACATAGCCGATACCCGGCATCGCACGCGTCGCCTCGATAGCAGCCTGCACCTTCTGAGCATCGAAGCCAAACACCATGCCGCCCACCTTATGCCCAGGCGCCACGCCATCGGTCTCGACTCCGCGCACCTCAGCCTTGGGCGTCGCGCGCACCACACCGTTATGCGTCAGATACATCCCACAGCCTGCCGCCGAAGCATCGGCCTTGGCCTCGCGCAGCCAAGCATCAATCGAAGGCATCAATTTGCCACTCTCGAGCATCATTTCTCCCTTACCGTCGTCGAGTAGCCAATTTGGGACGGGGCCTTTTTAGCTACTCTCGAACAACTTATTCCTCGACCGGCGTGAGTACCATGACGGCGCGTGTGTTGCTCAGCGACAGCGAACGACAGGTCACAAGCGTTACAACCTTAGTTGCCGAAGCGGCACGATCGGTGGCATCACTCGCCACGGCAGAAGCGCCGTCGAGCATCTCGGACAGGTAGTTCTTGAGTCCGTCGTCGCCCTCAAAATTGGTCGTGCGCGCCTTGGCATACGTGTCCTCGACCACCTTGGTCGCCAGCGGACGCAACTTATACGTCGCATCGCGCGTGATGTAGTACACATATTCAACGCTATCGAACGTTGCCTGGTCAGTCGTATCCGAAATCACGTTGAACATCGACCCATCGTTCATATGGTGGCCGTAGATCGTGGTCTGCTGGTCGACCATTCCCGGCGCGGTGTCATCGCTATCCAAGAAGATGGCACCCGAGGCGTTAGACGTGCCATCGAACAGCGTGTTGAGGTATTTGGAGTTGTTGTTGGTCTGCACCACGGGATAGTTGATGTTGGTTCCCGGCACGTAAATCCAACCCACAATCTCGGGGTTCGTCTGAGCAAGTGCATCAAAGTCGATAATCGGCACGCCGCTGGCGTCCTTATCGCTTACATATTGCTTCTCGATTTTCTGATACGAATCGCTCGCCTGCTTATAGCCAATCTGGGCATTGATAAAGATGGCAGCGGCGGCAACAATCAGACCGATGCCCACGATGATGAGCAGAATAGGAATGATGGAGCGGCGCTTTTTACGCGGCGACTCGGTGTAATCCGACGGCGTGGCATGCGATGAAGACCGGGGCGGCTTCTTAGCGGTGCTATAAGATGAAGGTCGATATGCGGCCGGCGCGTCCTGTCGACGATGCGTCGCCGGTGTCACGGAACGCGGCGCGCGCGGCTGCTGAGGAGAGGATGTCCGACCCTGCTGTGCCGCATGGGCAGCACCCGGCTTCGACGGATCGGGAATCTGAGAAGCCTTGAATCGTTTTCCCTGATAGTCGGACATGGCTCTCCTTATACTGCGGCGAAACGGCGAAACGCCTAGGCGTCGGCCATCTCCTGCTTCATCTTCTCGATAACCTTGCGGTACTCGGGGTCGCAAGCACCCAGAATCTGTGTGGCATAGATGGCGGCGTTCTTGGCGCCGTTGATGGCAACGCAGGCCACGGGTACGCCCGAAGGCATCTGCACCATCGACAGTAGCGAATCCATACCGCCCAGGTCACTCGTCTTCATGGGCACGCCGATAACCGGCAGCGGCGTAAAGGCAGCCACGACACCACCCAGGTGAGCGGCCTTGCCGGCGGCGGCGATAATCACTTTGATACCGCGATCGGCAGCAGTCGAAGCCCACTCGTGGACCTTCGCCGGCGTGCGGTGTGCGCTCGCAATGACAAGCTCATAGGGCACGCCCAGCGCCTCGAGCTCGGCGGTGCAACCTTCCATAACGCCCAGATCGGACTTGGAGCCCATGATGATCCCGACAACCGGCTTTTGATCTGCCATAAACAAAGACCTCCTGTTGAGAGCGGTGACGCGGCGGATCCGCGACCCTTAACTGCAAATAATTCAAGTATAGCCGCCGATGCTGATGTGTTCGGCGGGAGACGGAACGCTTTGCGAGATTAAGGCCGAAGGGTCGGAGCTTTCCGCCTACATTCAAAAAGCGTGCCCACCGTCCTTGGGTGGGACGGCGGGCACGCTTGCTTAGCTGTTGCTGGGGCTACTTAGCCTTGCTGCGACGATGGAAGAAAGCGCCGATCGCGGCGATGATGGCGCCAAGACCACCGACGGTCGCGACGGTCGGCGCCGTCTGGTCTCCGGTATTGGGAATCGCCGAACCGTTCTTCTTGCTGCCCTGGGCCTTGTCGCCTGCGGGCTTGCCCGCCTGGTTGCCGCCGTTCGAGCCATTGCCGGAACCCTGGTTGCCCGAGCCGCCCTGATTGCCGGAATCGGCATCCTTGAGGCTCTCAATAGCCAGCTTGAGCTGGTCATAGGCCGCCTGGAGCTGGGTGTCGGAAGCATTCTCAGCACCCAAGACGTCCTCGGCGTAGGTAATGGCATCCGTCAGGGCCTTGACAGACTCGGCCGTCTTGCCCCTAGTGTCAGTCTCCTTCGCCTGCTTGACCAGGGCCTTGAGCTGCTTCTTAGTCGGTTTCTCGACCGGGGCCACCGGGGTCTTCTCGAGCGCGCCGCGGGCGCTCTCGAGCGCCCTGAGCGCCTGGTCGACCTCGTCCTGCGTGGCTTTCTCGTCGCTCAAGATGGCGCGGGCGCTCGCCAGGGCGTTCTCGAGCGCCGTCCAGGAGGCCTCGGTGTAGTCACCGGCCTTGAGGTCGCCGGCAGCAACCTCGGCATCAACCTTTTCGATCGCGGTAGCGAGATCATCCTTCGCCACCGGATCGGGGACGGCCGTACCGTAGAACTTGAGCTCTGCCATGCTGCAGTAGGCATCAACGTCGCCTCCGCCGGCGTGAATCACCTTGACGGTCACGTAGCGACCGCGCGCGGCGCCAAAGCTCATCTGTTTCCAGTCGCCACGGTCGGTGAGCACGCGGCCGTCGTTGTCGAAGGCGAACGTACCCATCGACGCGGCGGTGCCCATCTCATAACCGTCGGCAGTGTCGGAGACCAGTATCTCGGCCTCGAAGATATCGCCGTTAGTGCCGCCGTCCTGGCGCGGCAGGAATGTAACGTCGGTGAGATCGTAGTCGCGGCCCAGGTCGACACTCAGATACTGGGGCATACCGGTCCCATGGGCCCAGTCGCTGTGCCAAAGCGTCCGCTCGTCGCCGTCGAGAGCGTTGACGGCGTTGCTGCCCTCGTAGTCGGCCTCACTCGAGAAGCGGGCCACCTTGACGTTCTTGCGGTTCTCGGGCGTGTTGATGAGAATCTTTTCATCGACAGGGCGCATCTTGAGGCCGTCGATTGCCTTCTCGATCTTGACTGTGGCGTCTGCGACATCCTTCTTGCTATAGCTGCCTTGGCCGCCGTCGAGGAGCTTCTGAGCCGCCTCGACCGCAGTGGTGAGAGCTGCATAGGAATCCTTAGTGTAGACGGACTCGCTGTAGCCCGCGGCCTTGGAAAGCGCTGCCACGAGCGCAGAGGTATCGACACCAGCCTTGACCTCGACCTCATAGGATGCGGTCTTGGAGGGGTCGAGTACCGACGCCACCGTGATCGTTGCCTTGCCGGCCTTGTTGGCACGCAGGTAGTAACTCACGCTATCGCCAGCCTGAACAGCGGAGACGCTTACCACAGAGGGGTCGGAGCTCTCGACCGTCACATAGGGGTAGCCGGCGCTCTCAGGCGTGGCCTTGGCGTCGACGAGCGTAACGTCGCCTTCAAAGAACTCGGTCTGGTTCTTGCCTAGCTCGACACCCTCGATGGCCTCGACACCCTGCGTGTAGTTGAAGTTGACCTCACGCAGTGTGAGCATCTGGTCACCCGATGCCTCAAGCGGCGTGACCTCGACCTTGGTCGCCTTCTTGCCCTTGTTCTCGGCAGAGAAGCCAAAGGCGTAGCGAGCCCGGAAGGAATCGTACTCCCCGCCCGCGAACTCTTGGGTCGAGCCATCCTCGAACGTCACGACGGCCTTGATCTTCTGCACGGTTCCGTTGCCACCGTTGCGGTTAACGACCTCGACGCTATCGAGTTTCGACGGCGTCTTAAATGCGAATGTCATCGTGGTGGGAAGCTTCACGTAACTCGGAAGCTTACCCTCGCTGTCCCAGTTGGCGTTCCAGTTCCATAGGAACTCAAAGCCGTTGTCGCCCTCGTTATTATCGAACAGCGCGTTATAGCTCTTCTGCTGGATAAGTTTCTCGACGTTGGTCCCGTCGTCGGTCGTGAGCTCATCGTTGGTCATCGTGATGTTGAAGGCGTCCTGACCGTACTCGGCGACCGTTGGCTGAGGAACATCCGGCATCGTCACCGTGCCGTCGCTCGCAAACTCAAGTGCGTCGCATGCCGGACCGATGAGCCAAGATGTCGAGGGCAGTTCGACCTTGCCGGCGGTCTTGGCCTTGAGCTTGAAACTCGCCACCGCGCCGGTACCGTTGTAGAGCTTGCCATCGCCGCGGTTGGCAAAGGCGAGATTGATAGTCTGCGTTCTGTCCGCGAACTGGACCTTCTCGCGAGACAGGTTCTCCATGCCGGCAGTCGAGCCGTCCTGCGCGATGCTCTCGGACACAAACTCGAACTGGTCGCTCTTGAAGTTGACGAGAGCGCCCAGGGCGTTGACGTTCTTGGCGTCGGCCGCATAGACATCAACGGTGATCTCATCACCGGCCTCGACCTCGGTCTTGCTCGGAATCACCGCGAGCGAACCTGCGACCTTTCCCTTTTGTTTAGTGCCGCCGTCAAGACCCGCCATGGTGAACGAGTAATCGTAGACGTCGTAAACGCCGTTATCGTTGAGGTCGGCGAAGTGGTCGCGGATCTGCGAACCGAACGTCGGGGTATCGGGCTCGCGATTCTCGAGGCCCAGATAGTTCTTCATGTTGGAGTAGTCTCCGTCGGAGATCGTGGCCTTGTTGAGGTTGGAGCCCACGGCGAAGCCATCCGTGCCGTCGGTCTTGTAGATGGCAATCTCGGACGCGGAGAAGAAATTACCGACCGAGGCGAGCGGTGTCATGCGCACGTAACGGGCGGCCACGGTGCCGTCAAACGCTACCGTCTTACAATCAGCGGAACGTGCCCAATCGACCTCCTGGCTCGTCCAGTGGACGCCATCGAGACTCGTCTCAACACGCATCTTGGTCACAGTGCCGTTGCCGGCGTCATCGCGCGGATAGTACTCGAGCTTATCGAGCTTGTAAGCGCGTCCATAGTCAACGGTAAGCGCCTTGCCCAGATCGTTGCCACCGGAGTGGAAACCGCCGTCGCCCGACTGGAACTCATGGTCGAAGGCGAGCTCGGCCTTATGGCTGCCGTAAAGTGAGCCCTCCCAGGTGATTTGCTCGGCGTCGGGGACGTTCCGCCACGGATCGAGTGCGGAGTTCGCCTCGAGCACATCGCTCCAGGCGGAGTAGCCCTCGGCGTTGCGCGAACGAATCTGGTAGGTGTGCTTGCTATTGTAGGCGAGGTCGGTGTGCGTGAACTCGGCCGCATCACCCACGGCGAACACGGTGCCGTCGACCTTAAGGTCGTAGGAGGTAGCACCATCGACCTTTCCCCAGGTGAGCTTGATGCTCGTTGGGGTCGTGACGTCCTCGGGGGCAGCAAGGTTCGTGGGTGCGGAGAGGCTCTCGTTGAGGCGATCGGCTGTGAGCGTGGCGTCGGCGTTCACGAAACCGCCCAGCTCGAGCGTCTGCGCCGCCGCAGCAACATCGGTCTTCGCGAACTTGACGTAGACCTTGGGGTTCGTGGTGATCTTGGTGTTGTTAAAGCTCTCGCCCCGCTCGGCCTCGGTGCCGTCCACATCGCTGCCGTAGTGGTTGAGGTTAGGGGTCTCGCTGTAGAAGTAGACCGCCTGGCCGGCCTCGGGGGTCGCGGTGTCAAAGGTCTCCTGCGAGTCGACCTCAACCACGTTGAGCGCGGATCCGCCGTTCTTGGCGACGACGCTCATGGGCTTGGCGGACACGTTGGCCACGAAGGTCGTGGTGCGATTGGAGTCGTAGCCGTTGTAGCCACCCTGCGAGGCTTCGGCGGTAAAGGTCGCGGTGCCGCCTGCGGCCTTGGATCTGTAGACGGTGCTCACATGCTCACCGTAGGAGATATTGTCGATCGTACCGTAGGAATCGTCCTCAGTCGTGTTGTTCTCGATGGAGGAGCCGTCGTCCTCGTACTGCGTAAAGGTGCCGTCGCCCTCGGTGGCGAAGAACTCGACGATACGCTGGCTGCGGTCGGTACCCTTGGTGTTGGTGTCGCTCACGGCCTCGGGGTTGTTGTTCTCGGCGTACATCGGCACGATAGCGTTGGCCTTCACAAACAGCGGCAGCTTCCAAAGCGGAGCCTCGTAGTTGTTGAGAACCTGGCCGCCGCGATACTGCTTACCCGAGAAGTAATCGATCCAGATGGTGGGATTCTCGTCGGTGCCGTAGTTGGGGAGGTAAATCCCATTGCGAATGTCGTTGCCGTTCTCGTCTGCCTGGGTATCCTGATACACCGGTGCCACTAGGAAGTTCTCACCGAACATATACTGGTACTGCGTCGAGGTGCTTGCGGCGTACTCGGAGTTATCGGAAAGCAGCATGGCGCGGATCATGGGCAGGCCGGCATCGCCGTTACCCGTGTCGATGTTGGCCGCCGAGGCCGCGCTCGTGTAGATATAGGGCATGAGCTGCGCCTTGAGCTTGAGGTAGAAGCGCGAGATGCCTGTGTAGGGATCGCCGTGCGTCATGGGCGATTTACGGTAGGTGCCCCAACCGTCCATGTCAAGCATAGAGGGCGTGAACGTCTTCCACTGGTAGTCACGCGCAGAGATGATGGGGTCGCCGCCAAAGATGCCATCCATGTCGGAGCCGATGTTGGGGTTGCCCGAAAGACTCTGACCGATATACGTGGGGATATGGAAGCGAATGTACTCCCAGTTACCGCCATACTGGTCTCCGGTCCAAATGCCACCAAAGCGCTGCGTGCCGGCCCAACCATCGAGCGTGATGATGTTGGGGCGCTTGTTAGCGCCGGTCGTCACCGTGTCATAAGCTGTCTTGATGCCATTGAGACCAAAGGAGTAGCCAGATCCAACCCAGGCAACGTCGGTCTTAAGGGTAGTGATGCCTCCCGTCTTGACCTCGGCGTCGAAGTCGCGAAGCAGATGCCACGGGGTCTCAGGGTTGCTGTCGGGCTCAAGGTTGGACTGGGTCCACAAGCCCGTGCTCACACCCTTGGAGTTGGCATACTCGGTGAACTTCTTAAGGTTGTCGACATTGGCACGCACAGCGTTAAGGCGGTCGGCCGAGCTCGCTCCGTCGGAGTTGACGCCGCCGGTCTTGTAGTAACCGTTCTGGCCATAGCCGGCGCCGTAGCCGTCGTTCGGCAGGAACCAGCCGAGCGGCATGTCGTTGTCCTCGTAGTCATCGATAACCTGCCGAGCAGAGAACTGGCGGTCGAAATCGGTCGCTTTCATGTTCTCGGTATCAACCGTAGGGCCCTCACCGTTGAGCGTCTCGGCCGCAAGTGTGCCGTCGAGCTTGTAGCCCGTCGACATGCCAGACTCGTACTTAACGTCGCCCTTCTCGCTCGAGGACTTGCTGCCCTTGGTCTCCCACTTCTTTTGACCCGAGGTCGTTGACCAGCCATCACGGTTATAGGCATTAAGATGACCAAGGTAGAACCCGTACTCGGGCAGCAGTACCGGGTTACCGGTCACCTTGTAGTAGTCCTGCAGCATCTCGGTTGCCACGTTCGAAGCGCCCTCGTTGGTCGCCACGAAGTAGTAGGCATCAAACTCATTCTCGCTGTGCAAAGTCGTGACCGTCGATGAGTCCGTGGAACCGAAGTCGTAGGAACCCTCTGCAAACGTGTTTCGGAGCACGCCGTAGCCGTCACTCGTCCAATAAAACGGGTTGGGCGAGGCAACGCCGCCATCGGTCCAGTTGTTCGTGTTGGAGATGGCGATCGTCTGGTTGGTGTGCAGGAAGCGTCCGTTCTGGGTGCCGCCGCCAAAGAAGTTCTCGGACTTCTCCTTGGCGAGCGTCTGGACGGTACCCTTCTTATCAAGGTCGAGGGACGCGGACTCGGAAACCACGACACGGTCGCCTGACTTGATACTCATCTTGCCAGTCGCCTTGTCCAGGATCACGGTCGCCTTTCCGCCGGTGATCTCGATAGTGTCGCCCTTGTCGGCAACCGTCGCACTCGGCTTGCTGTAGGTGTCCGAGGTATCGGGCTGAGCCTGGATTTTAGCCGTGTGGGACTTACTGCGCGGTGTGGCGTAATCGGAAAACTCACCCTTGGGGTCGACGTTATAACGGAAAATACCGTCCTCGAGGAACGTAATACGGCCCTTGATGCCGTCAGCGAAATCGATGTCGACGACATTCGAGGCAGACTGGGACACGGTCGCTGAGTCGACGCCCTTGAGTGGCGTGGCAATCGCCTGCTGGGGATTGGCAAACACGAGCGTCGCTGCAGTGGCAACGAGGACCGCGCTTCCCTTCACCCACCGTTTCGTAAAAATGGAATTCCTGCGCACCTGGTCTCCTTTCTTCCGAGATGCTGAGGTGCCGAGGACGCCCCCCGGCAGCATGGGAAAACGTATCAAACGGGGATGTTCGGTACATTCCGCACAATGGGGCCACCCGTTACCAAGGGGCCAACTGGTAGTAACCAGATAGCCACCTACTAGGTCATATCAATATATGGGAGCACTTGCGCAACCAAGTTCGGAAGTCCGCCAGCGGCAGTAAAATGAGCGTCAACGGCAATGTGGGCTTAATAAGCCATACCAATTGGTTCTTCAGTCAAATACCAATCTAGCAAAAATGTACTGTTTATCTGGTATTACACAGACCATACCTTTCCCTCGGGAACTGGGCTTCGCGAAGTTTCCCGAGGGAAAGGCTCAGCCGCCACCCTGCGACCTACCGGGGATTGCCATGACGTACGTTGGCTGATTTGGTTTGGAATGAGATGCTGACGGTAGTCAATGGGCGCAACTGTCCCGGGTGCATTTCAAGATGCACCTAAATGTCTGCCTTTATCCTTATAGATTGTCCAGGTAGTCGTCGGCATCATAGGTAAGGCTATAGGCTTTATTCAGAATGCGCACGAGCTCCTGGGCATCGTGCTCGCCGAGCGCTGAGAGTTGTTTCGAGAGCGATGCCACACTCTCGGCATTTTTTTTCGCCGCGAAATCACGGCCTTCCTCGGTGATGCTCACCAGCACACGCCGACGATCGTTTGGATCGGTCCTGCGCTGAACGTAACCCTTGCTCTCGAGTGAATCCAAGATATGCGACATGCGCGCACGGGAGAATTTCAGCTTCTTGGCAATCTCGGAGGGAATGACGTCACCGTCAATACCCGATAGATACTGTAAAACCGGTGCCTCGCCCACACTGGCGCCGCCGGCAGCACTCAAGGATCCCTTGGCAAGGGAACGTGAGTACACGATCAGTTTTCGAGCGACGTCATCGTAATCCACTGGGGATATTGTCCTTTGCAACTCTAGAAGGGCCATAATACCGTCATTTGCCGTACATTAGTTAACATTCGCAACAATTATTTATGATACCCCAACGCGGAAGTCTATTGCTCGTCCTTCTTGCGTCGCATAAGCTCCTCAACGTCGATACCCGCGGCCTCGAGCATGCGCTCGACATTCTTTTTGGCGTTGGTCGTGCCAACCTTAAGCACGATCGAAAGCGGAGTGCCCACCACTAGGCACACGATGCCCACGGGGACACCCCAGCCGGGGCCTCCCTGCATACCCCACATCCCCATCAAAAAGCCAATCGCCACGAGCGAATAGCCCAGGCGCAGCCAAACGTTGAGCCGCTGAATAGCATCGGTCTGCATCTTTGCCTCGCGGATCAAGTCGTCGCGCGAAAGGTCGTGTCCATGTTTCTCGTGCATATGGTCCTCCTCGTGCAAAGCGTGCATTATGCGCAAGTGCATCGTTTATCGAATACGTCATCTTTCAAGAGCAATATAGCGGGTGTCGTATAGGCGATGGAGGTCGCTGGCCATATTGCCCTTGAAGGGCGGCGTAAAATCAGAAGGCCGTGCGGTTGAGGCCGCACGGCCTTACAGGGGGTCAAAGGATGATGACTAGTAGCTCAGCGCCGGGTCGAAGAAACCAATAACAACGCCCACGAATGCGATCACAACGAGGATCAGCATCATGACTATGGGGTTGACCCTCTTCTTGGTCATCATGTACCAGCAGAAGATGATGAAGATCATCGGCAGCAGGTGCGGATAGATGCCGTCGAGCGTGTCCTGGAACTTACCGCCGCCGGGCAGCACCAGGTTGGGGCTGCAGGTGATGGAGACCCAAGTTGCGCCCACGGCACCGATGACCATGGTACCGACCATCACGATGGAATCGCGAAGAGCCTTTGCCTTGGGTCCGACCAGTGCCTCGACCGCCTTGCCGCCGAGCTCATAGCCTTGGTTGTAGGCAAAGCGCATGCCAAGGAACATGAGCAGGTTCCACACGACAATATAGAAGATGGCACCGAGCGGAGAGCCGCCGGTCGAGAGACCGAGGGCGATACCGAGCAGGATCGGGATCAGGGTACCGACGATCAGCGAGTCGCCAAGGCCGGCGAGCGGGCCCATGAGGCCGGCGCGGATGCCGTTGATGGCGTCGTCGTCGATGGCCTCGCCGTTTGCGCGAGCCTCCTCGAGGCCGGCGGTGACGCCGACAATCATGGTGCCGATCTGCGGCTCGGTGTTGAAGAACGCGGAGTAGGTCTGGAGGGCCTGCTTCTGCTCCTCGGGCGTGTCGTAGAGCTCCTCGACGATCGGAAGCATGGCGCACAGGTAACCGAAGGTCTGCATGTGCTCCTGCGAGAAGCAAGTCAGGTTGCCATAGGACCAGTTGCGGAACGACTTGGCAAGCGTTTTCTTAGAGAGCTTTTTCTTCTCTGCCATTAGATGTCCTCCTCTTCCTCATCATCGGAGCCCGAGGCGATAGCTGCCTTGGGAGCGTTTGCGAGGTCGATCTTGAGCGAAGCGATCTCATAGTTGATCAGGGCGAAGAAGCAGCCGATGCCGGCAGCGGCGATCAGGTTGCAGCCCATAACAGCGGACAGGGTGAAGCCGAAGAAGAACGTCAGAAAGTCCGTGGGCTTAGAGATGACCTGCTTGAGCAGGATGGCGATACCGACGGTAGGCAGCAGCGAGCCGACGGTGAACAGCGTCTTCATCGCGATGCCGTCCATGGGCATGTAGGTCTTCATGAGGTCGACCATGGCGGTGCCGCCCATGGTGATGATGAACGTCGGGAGGAACGAGCAGACGATGTGACCGATCCAAGGCAGAACGTTGTTGACCAGGTAGAGCTTGTGGAGATCGCCCTTCTCGAGCCACTTCCAGCCCATGCCCTGCCACACCAGGTTGATGGTGGCGGTGCCATAGAAGAGCACAGTGCCGAGCGTGCCGACGGCGGCACCGAGGGATGCGGCCATGCCGGCAGCCTCAGCGGAGGCGGGATCGATGCCCGAGTTCTTGATGGCGAGGATCGCCAGCGGGATACCGATATAGGACACGGCGCGGACGTCGGCGGAGACGGTTCCGCCGGGGGTCACGAGAGCGATGTAGACAACCTGGATGGCAGCGCCGACGAGGATGCCCGTCTGCATATCGCCCATGATGATGCCGACGATGAGGCCGGCGACCAGAGGACGACCCAGAGTGTAGTTGCCGATCGTCGTGCCGCCCATGCCAGGCAGTGATGCCAGGCAGGCGAACAGGCCGAACAGCGCGGCTTGGAATGCATTGATTGCCATGCTTTCCCCTTTCTTTATTCCTCAGCCCCTTTCACCAAGGGCTGTAGATACCAAAATGCGGCTGGCGCCTAACTAGAAGCCAAACTGACCGCGGAACTTGGGCCACTCACCGATGGACTTCTCCTTGATAAGGGCGAACTCGACCGTGTAGCCGGCGTTGGTGAGATCCTCGAGCGCCTGGGCCTCTTCCTGCGTGATCGACTGGTTGTTGCCAAGCTTGGTGGTGCCGGGACGATCGTTGCAGGGACCGACGATGATGCGGTCCATGCCGGGCTTAAAGCCAAAATCGACGAGAAGTTCCTTCATGTCGAGCGGGTTCTTGGTGATCAGGAAGTACTTGGTGTCGGACTTGAGAACCTTCTCGGAGACCTCCTTGAAGTGCTCCTTGGTCCACACGAACGTCTTCTTGCCCGAGGCACTCTTGTAGGCCTCCTTGAGCACGGGGTTGGACGCTGCAGCGTCGTTGACGGCGATAAGACCGTCGCAGGGATACTCGAGGGCCCAACGGGTAACGGTCTGTCCATGGATCATACGGTCATCAATACGGATGAACGAAATCATGCGTTCTCCCTTTCTTTATCACCGGGGGTCTTTCCTCTTAACCCCCGCTCCATCACGAAAATTTGGGCGGATGCGCTGCCTAGATGTCGTCGTCCTCGTCGTCGGCGTCATCGGTCGGGACAACGAGCTCGGACATACCGTTCTTGCCCTCCTGCAGCATCATCTGCTTGAGGGAATCCAGGTCCATGGTGGCAAGCCCCATCATGGCGGTCATAGCCATGGGCAGATTCATACCGCCGAAGGCAATGGTGTGGGCGAGCAAACCCTTCTCGGCCAGCGTGTTCATGGCATTGGTGAGCGGCGATCCGCCCAGGATGTCACCAAGCAGGACAACCTCGTCATCGGCGGTAACGGGAGCGAGCATCGCCTTGACGTTCTCGACATACTCGTCAGCGCCCATGCCGTCCACGAGACTCGTCGACAAGATGTTCGGGGCGTCATTGCCGAGCATCTTGAGGACACTGTGCAGTCCGGGAGCGAGCGTTCCGTGACTGACCATTACCAGATACCGCATGCGGTCTCCTCTCGACCTGCCGTGTGTCGCACGGCTTTGCTTTTTGCTGAGATTATTGTTGCGCCGGGGCATGTTCGGTACAAGAAAAAAGTTGCGAACGGCAACTATTCATCGGTTAACGGTAGCAACTATTTTTGTGCCTAAATTATTTTTTCTTCTAATTATTTTTAAAATAGCAGGTAGATTGCCTGATAAATGTTTTATGTTCCTTATGCACCATACATACCAGCAAGAATCGGGCCTGGCATCTCCGGTTTGCCCCGCAGTGTCAGACCATGTCACGTACGCCCACGACATGGAGGTACCCCATGGATATGATCTCGTTTCTCGCCTCCGAACCCTTCGACCGCAGCGGTGATACGCCGCTCTATGTCCAGCTTAAACATCGAATCGCTCTGCTTATCGCCAGCCAGGCGTTCGACACCAAGACGCCGCTGCCACGCGAGCTCGAAATCTGTGAGCGGCTGGAGTTATCGCGCGCGACCGTGCGCCGTTGCTTCCAAGATCTCGTCATCGAGGGGCGCGTGGTGCGCAAGCGCGGCCAGGGCACGTTCATCAAGCCCCAAACTTCAGCACCCGGCATCGACCTGGCCCTGAATTTCAGCGCGCGGATGCGCGAAGCGGGACGGGTTCCGAGCTCGCAGATTCTCGCCTTTTCAAGCATACCGGCCGTCCGCGGCATCGCCTCCGGGCTCAAAGTGCCCGAAGGGACACCCGTCTGGGAGATTCGCCGCCTGCGTCTCGCCAACGACAAACCCATGGAGCTCAACTACGTCTATATCCCCGTGTCACTTTGCCCCGAGCTCACGCGCAAAGACGTGGATGGCTCGCTCTACGCCTACATCGCGGAAAAGACCGGCATCCTGCCCGCAAGCGTCGATGCCGTCTACGAGACGGTCAACCTCGACAAGCATGAGGCGCGTCTTTTGGGACAGAACACCGGTAAGGCGGCGATGCGCATCGTGCGTTCGACCTACGACAAGACGGGAACCCCGTTCGAGGTGGGCGTGCTCATCAGCTGCGACGGTCAGGCAAAGCTGCACGTGCACATCGCCGCCGACAAAACAACCTTCACCGCCACAGCCCAATAAATCCAAAACGTGGGCGCCGTCGTTCAAACGAACGACGGCGCCCACACTCACTTTCTTTTTCAGCCCTAGTCATCGCGCAAAGCCCCTTCGGCAGCACACGGTGCAGCCGAGTCACCGTAGGCCGGGGCGGAGGGGGCTGAGTTTCCCACTGAGCGACTCTGCTTGCAGCCGGAGCGAAGGGGGAAACTCAGCCCCCTCCGCCCCGGCCGGCCAGTTCAACCTACACCGTATGCTGCGGCAGGTCCTGCAGGGCGATGACGTCCATGCCCATGTCGTTGGCGCTGCCGTGACCCTGCTGGTCCTCGCGCACCGCCTCGATGGCACTCACGTACGTGTTGGCCGCAGACATCGCGGTCACGCAGGTCACACCGCGGCGCACCGCCTCGGTGCGCAGCAGATAGCCGTCGCCGCGCGAGCCCGGACCGTACGGCGTATTGACGATCACCGCAATCTTGCCGTCGGCGATCAGGTCGCCGATGTTGGGGCGCTCGCCGTCGTGCGGGCCGCTAATCTTCTCCACGACCTCGCACGTCACGTTGCCGCCGCGCAGCACGCGCGCCGTACCCTCGGTGGAGCAGATATCAAAGCCCAGGTAACGCAGGATACGCGCGACCGAAAGGATGTGGCGCTTGTCGCGGTCGCACACGCTGATGAATACCTTGCCGGCGCTCGGGTCGGGCAGCTTGTAGTCAATCGCCAGCTGCGTCTTGGCGTATGCCTCGGGATAGCTCTTGGCGATACCCATGACCTCGCCCGTCGACTTCATCTCGGGCCCCAGGATGACGTCGGCGCCCGGGAAACGACCCCAGGGCATGACGGCTTCCTTCATGCAGAACCAGTCCAGCTGACGTTCGTCGCTCGGCAGGCCCAAGCTCGCGATGGAATCGCCTGCCATGATACGCGCCGCGCATTTGGCCAGCGGCACACCGGTGGCCTTGGAGATAAACGGCACGGTACGGCTGGCGCGCGGGTTGGCCTCGATCACGTAGACGGTCTCGCCCTTGATGGCATATTGCACGTTGACCAGACCGCGGACTCCCAGCGCCATCGCGATGCGGCGCGTGGTCTCGCGGAGCTTCGCCTGCAGGCTCTCGCTAAAGCTGAACGGCGGGATGCAGGTCGCGGAGTCGCCGGAGTGAATACCGGCTTCCTCGATATGCTCCAGGATGCCGCCGATGTATACCTCTTCGCCATCGCACAGGGCGTCGACGTCGGACTCGATCGCACCCTCCAGGAAGCGGTCCAGGTACACCGGGTAGTCGGGGCTAATGCGCGCAGCCTCGGCCATGTAATCGCGCAGATGCTCGGCATCGTAGGCGATCATCATGCCGCGGCCGCCCAGCACATAGCTCGGGCGCACCAGCAGCGGATAGCCGATGTGCGCGGCCACGGCCTCGGCCTCCTCAAACGAGGTGGCCTGGCCCGCCGGCGGGTACATGATGCCCAGCTTGTCGAGCAGAGCGGCGAAGCGCTCGCGGTCCTCGGCAAAGTCGATGGCGTCGGGCTTGGTACCCATGATGTTCACGCCGCTCTCCTCGAGCATGCGCGCCAGCTTAAGCGGGGTCTGACCGCCGAGCGTCACCACGACGCCGTCGGGTCGCTCAACATCGATGACATCCATGACGTCCTCGTAGGTGAGCGGCTCAAAGTACAAGCGGTCCGAGGTGTCGTAGTCAGTCGAGACGGTCTCGGGGTTGCAGTTGACCATGATGGTCTCAAAGCCGCGGGCCGCCAGCGCGTAGCTCGCGTGCACGCAGCAGTAATCGAACTCGATACCCTGGCCAATGCGGTTGGGACCGGCGCCCAGGATCATCGCCTTGGGCTTGTCCGCCGGCGTGGTCTCGTCGGGAGCCACGCACTTCTTGGCATCCGGACTCGTGCGGTAGATGTTCTCGTACGTCTTGTAGTGGTACTCCGTGGCGCTCGAGAACTCCGCAGCGCAGGTATCGACCGTCTTCATGCTGGGAACCACGCCCAGACCCTTGCGATAGGCGCGCACAAAGCGCTCGTCCGAGCCGGTCAGCGCGGCGATCTCGGCGTCGCTCGTACCGTACTGCTTGAGCAGGCGCATCGCGTCGGCGTCGATATCCTCCACACGCAGGCCGCGGATGCTCTCCTGGACCTGCACCATATCGTTGATACGGTTGAGGTACCACGGATCGATACCGCAGATGGCATGGATGCGAGCGATGTCCCAGCCACGGCGCAGGGCCTCGACCACAAAGAAGATGCGATGCTCGGTCGGGGTTGCCACGGCCTGAGCAAGCTCGTCGTCGCTCAGCTTATCGGCACCTTCCTTGCCGCCGGCGCAAATGCCCTGGTGGCCGTCCTCCAGCGAGCGCATAGCCTTGCCAAAGGCCTCCTCAAAGGTGCGGCCGATCGCCATGATCTCGCCCACGGCCTTCATGCGCGTGGTGAGCGTGGGGTCGGTACCCTTGAACTTCTCGAAGGCAAAGCGCGGCACCTTGACCACACAGTAGTCGATCGTGGGCTCAAAGCAGGCGGGCGTAGCCTTGGTGATGTCGTTGACGATCTCGTCGAGCGTATAGCCCACGGCCAGACGCGCGGCGGCCTTGGCAATGGGGAAACCCGTGGCCTTGGAGGCCAGCGCGGACGAGCGGCTCACGCGCGGGTTCATCTCGATGACGATCAGGCGGCCGGTGTTGGGGTTCACGGCAAACTGCACGTTGGAGCCACCGGTCTCGACGCCGATCTTCTCAAGAATGGCGAGCGAGGCCACGCGCATGCGCTGATACTCAAGGTCGGAGAGCGTCTGCGCCGGCGCCACGGTGATGGAGTCGCCGGTATGCACGCCCATGGGGTCGAGGTTCTCGATGGAGCACACGATGATGCCGTTGCCGGCGTGGTCACGCATGACCTCCATCTCATACTCTTTCCAGCCCTCGATAGACTCCTCGACCAGCACCTCGTGGGCGGGCGAGAGCTCGAGGCCCTGGCTCACGATGGAGACGAGCTCCTCGTGGGTGTGAGCGATGCCGCCGCCGGCGCCGCCGAGGGTAAAGCTCGGGCGCAGTACGCAGGGATAGCCCACGCGCTCGGCGATAGTCTCGGCGTCGGCCACGCTGTAGGCATAGCCCGAGCGCGCGACCTCCAGGCCAATCTCGGCCATGGCCTCGTTAAAGAGTTTGCGGTCCTCGCCGCGCTCGATAGCGGCAAGGTCGCAGCCGATCATCTCGACGCCGTACTTGTCGAGCGTACCGTCCTTTGCCAGCTCGACGGCGGCGTTCAGACCGGTCTGGCCGCCCAGCGTGGGCAGCAGCGCGTCCGGGCGCTCTTTCTTGATCACGCGCTCGATAAACTCGGCGGTGATGGGCTCGACATAGGTGCGGTCGGCCAAGCCCGGGTCGGTCATGATGGTCGCCGGGTTGGAGTTGACCAGGATGACCTCGAAGCCATCCTCCTTGAGCACCTTGCAGGCCTGGGCGCCGGAGTAGTCAAACTCGCAGGCCTGGCCAATGACGATGGGGCCCGAACCAATGACGAGGATACGCTTGATGTCAGTACGCTTGGGCATGTTAGTTCTCCTCGGTCTCAGTCTCGGCGAAATTCCAGCCAGCCAGGCGGTCCTTCGCGGTGTCGATGTCCAGGTAGTTCTCCTCGCCGTCCATGAGTCGCGTAAAGGCGGTAAAGAGATAGTGGGCATCGGTGGGGCCAGGCGAGGCCTCGGGGTGGTACTGGACCGAGAAGCACGGGGCTTCGAGCAGCTGGATGCCCTCGGCGGTGCCGTCGTTAAGGTTCACATGCGTCAGGCGAATGCGGCCGAAGCGCTCGTTCATCACGACCGGCGCGATTCCGCGGCGCACCCAAACGCGCAGATCTCCATCGACCGCATGCTCGGTCTCGCCGCCGGAAAATTCGGGGACAAGCTTGCCCAAGCTGGGGAACAGCAGGCCAAAGCCATGGTTTTGTGCGGTAATCTCCACGCGACGGCTTACCAGGTTCATGACCGGCTGGTTGCCACCGCGGTGACCGAACTTAAGCTTTTCCATTTGGGCGCCGCAGGCCAGGCTGATCATCTGGTGACCGAGGCAAATGCCAAAGACCGGCACCTTGCCGATCAGCTGCTGTACCTGCTCATAGGTCTCCACCACGGCATCGGGGTCGCCGGGGCCGTTGGACAAAAAGACGCCATCGGGATTCATGTCGAGTACCTGCTGGGCGGGCGTACCCCACGGCACGACGGTGAGATCGCAGCCGGCACGGACCAGGCCCTCCAGAATACCGCGCTTCACACCGCAGTCGTAGGCGACCACTTTGTGACGGGCAGGAGCGGCAGCCGCAAGCGCAAAGTCATGCGTGGCAGGCAGGTCGGCGGCCACAAACTCGTGAGGCGCGGGGCAACTTACGGTCTTGACCAGGTTCTCGCCTACCAGCGTGGGCGCAGCGGACAAGCGCTCGGCAAGCTCGTCGACGTCGAAGATCTCGGTCGAGATAATGCCCATCTTGGAACCATTGTCGCGCAGATGGCGCACCAGAGCGCGGGTGTCGACGCCCTCGATAGCGACGATGCCGTGAGCGCGCAGGTACTCCGGCACGCTGACGGCCGAGCGCCAGTTAGAAGGCGTGGCGCACATGTCGCGAACGATCATGCCGCGCATGGCCGGAGCGCTCGCAGGGCGCACGGCGCCGCCGGGGAAGGCCGACTGGACATCGGTCTCGTCGATACCGTAGTTGCCGATCTGCGGATAGGTCATGGTTACGATTTGGCCGGCATAGCTCGGGTCGGTCATGACCTCAAAGTAGCCCTCAAGCGAGGTGTTGAAGCAGACCTCGCCGGTTGCGGTACCCTCGGCACCACATGCACGGCCATAAAAAATGGTCCCATCCTCAAGATACAGGATGCAGGGACCGCAGGTGCGCTTGCTGGTTTTTGCCAGCATACGCTGGCACAACTCGCTGGGCGCGATGGTGCGGGCGGCAGCGCCCGCGGTATGGTTGTTCGCCATAATTCTCCTTCCCGGTCTCACAGGACCGGCTTAAAGGTGTGTAGTTAGGCCTCGCGGTATTGTAACCGCAAGCATGCCTCATGGCGTTAATTTCATCGAAATGTTTACGAAATGATAATTATGACTTTCTATGCATAATAATTTTTCTGGGACGAGGATTAAAAAAATCATCCCGCGGGGCTTGTGACTCACGCGGGATGATGGCGTCTTACTTTTTCTTGTCCTGTTCCAGCAGATCGGACGGCGTTCGGTCGGGCTTGCCGCCGCGGAAAATCTCGCGACCATGCAGACGATGTTCCAGGTCACGTTCGGCCTTTTCCTCGTCAATCTTGGTCTGGCTCACCACCGGGTCCTCGATCAGCGACGAAACCGAGTTCACCTGTTTTTGAATGCGCTCGGCAATGGTGTCGTCCATGCTTACGATACGCATCTTCCAGTCGATACTCGTGGCGTTGGATGAGCTCTTGGTCCACACGAACGTCAAAATGGCGCTCTGATGACCCCGCGCGGGAAACATGCCAAAAAAGGAATCGTGCTGAATGTTGCTATCCTCGTCGATATAGGCGTGAACGTTATACACCACGCGGTCGATCTTATCGTTGAGCAGCGCGTTGGTCGCAAGCGCCGCGGCCTGGATCTGACCATTGGACAGCAGCTCGAGCTCGTTGGCAGACGATGTGTCCAACACCGTCACCTCGACCGTGCCCGTACGCTCATCGGCTTCATCGACGGTAAAGTCGAGTGGGAACTGCGTAAAGCCGTTGCCCCACTCGAGGCCGCCCTTCAGCGCCGTCGAAACGGTATCGACCGAAACGCTCTCGGACAGGTTGGCGGTGTTCAGACGACGCATCACGCCGTAGCCAATCTGCATGCCCACGATCAGCACCAAAATACCAATGACCACGGCCATCGCGGTCTTCGTAATGGTATGACTCACCTGCGAACCCGAAGGATCGTCCTCGGACAGTGGATCGATATGTTTTGCCTGGCTCGCGCGGTCCTCGCTGCGCAGCTGCGCTAGCGCCGCTTTGTCACCGCGCTTGGCCGCAGCCTCCTGCTCACGCATGCGCTCGGTTCGCTTTTTGGCAAGCGTGGGATCCAAGACACCGGATGCATCGATTTCGGAGAATAACTCCGTCACTTCTTCCGGAGTCAAAGGGTTCTTGTCAGCCATAACCTTCCTGTCATATCAATCAGTCGAGCTCGTGCGCACGCGCACCTTCGAACTGCATTCGATAGTAACGGGCATAGGTGCCGCCACGGGCGAGAAGCTCCTCGTGCGTGCCACGCTCCACAACGCGACCATGCTCAACGGTCGCAATCTCATCGGCATGCTTAATGGTCGAGAGACGGTGGGCGATGATGATTGTGGTACGGCCGCGTGCCAGCTCTTCGAGCGACTCCTGCACCGCCTCCTCGCTCTCGTTATCCAAAGCACTCGTCGCCTCGTCCAAGATCAGGATCTTGGGGTTCTTGAGAAACACGCGCGCGATGGCGATGCGCTGTTTCTGTCCGCCCGAAAGACGGCTGCCGCGCTCGCCCACGACCGTGTCATAGCCCTGCGGCAGCGACTCGATAAAAGCATCGATGTTGGCGCGGCGAGCGGCCTCGGCGATCTCTCCTGCCGTAGCACCCGGCTTGCCGTAGGCGATGTTCTCGCCAATCGTACCGTCAAACAGATAGACATCCTGCTGCACCAGGCCGATGGCACGACGCAGGCTCCGCTGTGTCACATCGCGCACGTCCTGACCGTCGATGCTAATGGATCCGGCAGCCACGTCATAAAAGCGCGGTAGCAGCGAACAGGTCGTGGACTTGCCACCGCCCGAAGGACCAACCAAAGCGATGGTCTGCCCGGGCTTGATGGACAGATTCA
This sequence comes from uncultured Collinsella sp., assembly GCA_959602645.1. GTDB lineage: Bacteria > Actinomycetota > Coriobacteriia > Coriobacteriales > Coriobacteriaceae > Collinsella. The sequence goes on from CAUGTZ010000009.1 coordinate 33,672, forward strand.
TATGGTCGATAACGGGACGCTCTTCGGCATCGCCCTCGCCCAGCTCAACGTCCTCGTAGTTAAAGCACACGTCGTGATATTCCACGGCGCCGGCAGTCACCTGCAGATCCGTGGCGCCCGGCTTGTCCTGGATATCCGGCACGGTCGAGAGCACCTCGTCCATACGCTTAAAGCCGGCGATAGCCTTCTGATACGTTTCGGCCGAATTGACGAGTGTCTCGAGCGGCGTGCAGAACAGCGAAATATAGAGTGCAAAGGTCGCCATATCGACCGCCTGCAGCTGCCCCTGGGCGACCAGCCAGCCGCCCAGCAGCACCACGATCACATAGAGCACACCCGAAAGCAGGCCATACGTCGCGGTATAGACGCCCATGGCGTGATACATGTTCTCCTTGGACGAAAGATAGCGATTGTTTGAGGCGCGGAACTTGAAGCGTTCGGTCTCCTCATTGGCAAAGCTCTTGACCACGCGCATGCCCGCCAGCGAATCCTGCAGCTGCGCATTGATGCCGCTGATCTTTTTGCGGTTGTCGCTAAAGACCTCGCGCATACGCATGTTCTGCCAAAACATGATGACCGCAAACGCCGCCGTCACCACGGCCATGGCGAGCGCCAGCACCGGGGCGATGGTAAAGAGGATCACAAACGAGCCAATGATCTCGATGCCGCAGATGATGATCCACTCGGGCACGTGGTGCGCCGCCTCGCAGATATCGAACAGGTCGTTGACCACGCGGCTCATCATGTCGCCCGAGCTGTTGCGGTCGAAGTACGCAAAGCTAAAGCGCTCATACTGGTCGAACAGGTCCTCGCGCATTTTGGACTCCATACGCGCGCCCATCACGTGACCCCAATAGCTCACAAAATAGCGGCAGGCGCAGCGGATGGCATACATCAGCACCAAGCCCACCGCGATCATGCCGAGCGCCTGCATAATGGCCGCCTGACCCTGAGTAAATAACCCACCGGTCAAATTGCGCAGGATAATGGGGAACGCCAGGTCAATGGCAGCAAGCACCAGAGCGCAAACAGTATCGGCAACAAAAAGCCCCATCTGGGGCTCGTAATACGAGAGAAACCTTTTAAACATAATCACCTTACGCGGTTTTACCAAACCGCGTTTCATCTCGACGCTGCAAGTGCTCCATTTGGACAATCTGGCCTTCAATCGTCGGTCGCGTATACCCATACGCTTCCCTCCTCTTTTAGGCCACCTTGTCTCAAATGGAGCACTTTCGCTGACTTACACAAACCTGCGGGATCATTCCCGCTCGTTAAATCTCCGCTCCGCCCAGCCTGTGTGCGATGCTGTCGCAGGCAAGCGCGCCTACAACGGTCTTGGCGTCTTCGATCTTGCCGTCGAGCACGGCGTCGATCAGCTCGTGCAGCGGCACCAGGTCCACGTTGACAAACTCGTCATCATCGGGGTTGGGCGCATCAAACTCGAGCTTGGTAGCCAAGTAGATGTGGATGATCTCATCGCAAAAACCGCAGGACGTGACAATTGACGTCAAAAAGCGAATGCGACCAGCCCTAAAGCCCGTCTCCTCATGCAATTCGCGCTTGGCGCAATCGAGCGGGTCCTCGCCTGGATCGAGCTTGCCGGCGGGAATCTCGACCGTCACGCGGTCGATGGCGGTGCGGTACTGACGCACCAGTACGATCTTGCCGCTCTCGGTCAGCGCCACAACGGCCGCCGCACCCGGATGGCGAATGATGTCTCGGGCGCTGCGGTGGCCGTTGGGCAGCTCAACCTCAAGACGGTGGACGTCGAGGATCTTGCCCTTCCAGGCGCACTCCTCCGAAAGAATCTTCTCGTGCAGCTCGGCATCGTGCGGGTCGTCATCGCCCAGCACCAGCATCGGCTCGTCGACAACCTCGCCACCCGGCTCGCCCTCGGCGTGTCCGTACGCGCGGCTATCTTCCTCGACGATCTGCGCGTCCACGAGTTCTTCGTTCTTCTCGTCCATCCGTCTCATTCCTCTCGGATTTTAGGCATCCCAGGCGTCGCGGCCGCGCAGCGCACGCAGGCCAATGTCGTGACGCAGGGTCTTGCCCTCAAAATCAATCTTCTCGCAAGCCTCGTAGGCAAGGTTGCGAGCGTTCTCAAACGTATCGCCCAGCGCGGTCACGGCAAGCACGCGGCCGCCGTTGGTCACAAGCTGGCCATCCACCACGGCGGTGCCGGCATGGTACACGGTCACGTTCTCCATGGCCTCGGCGTCGGCGATACCGGTGATGACCTTGCCTTTCTCGTAGCTGCCGGGGTAGCCCGCACTCGTCAGTACAACGGCCACGGCCCACTCGTCGCGCCAGTCGAGTTCAATCTGATCGAGTTCGCAGTTGGCGCAGGCGAGCATGACCTCAACCAGGTCGTTCTTAAGGCGCGGCAGCACGACCTGAGTCTCGGGATCGCCAAAGCGGGCATTGTACTCCAGTACCTTGGGACCGGCAGGCGTGAGCATAAAGCCGCCGTACAGGCAGCCGCGGTAGTCGATGCCCTCGGCAGCGATCTCGGCCACGGTCTGCTCCATGACCTTCACCATGGTGGCGTGCTCCTCGTCGGTCACGATGGGCACCGGGCTGTAGACGCCCATGCCGCCGGTGTTGGGGCCCTTGTCGCCCTCGAGCGCGCGCTTGTGGTCCTGCGAGGTGGCCATGGGGCGCACGGTCTTGCCGTCGGTAAAGGCCAGCAGCGAGCACTCGGGACCGGTCAGCATCTCCTCGATGACCACGGTGTTGCCGGCATCGCCAAAGGTGCCGCCAAAGCACTCGCGCACGGCCTCCTCGGCCTGCTCAAGTTCGGTCGCCACGATAACGCCCTTGCCCGCGGCAAGGCCGTCGGCCTTCACGACCAGCGGGGCGCCCTGCTCACGCACGTAGGCGAGAGCCGAAGCCTCGTCGGTAAACGAGCCGTAAGCTGCCGTCGGGATACCGGCGCGCTCCATGAGCTGCTTGGAAAACAGCTTAGAGCCCTCCATCTGGGCGCCCTCGGCACCCGGGCCAAAGCAGGGAATACCCGCCGCGCGCACGGCGTCGGCCACGCCCGCCACGAGCGGAGCCTCGGGGCCAATCACGACGAGTCCGCATCCATGGCTCTGGGCAAACGCCGCCACGGCCACAGGATCGCAATCGTCGAGAACCACGTTCTCGCCGCAGCTCGCGGTGCCGCCGTTACCCGGCGCGATGTAGAGCTTGCCGGCGCGCGGTGATGCTGCGAGCTTGGCTGCCAAAGCATGCTCACGGCCGCCGCTGCCCAACAACAGGATGTCGATGGTTTGAGTGTCCGCCTTCAAGGGTGCCTCCTCTATGGATTAACGGCCCGCTCCGCGCGAGCCCTTTGCAAGCAAATATACCCCTCGGCCGCCCGTCCGGGCTGCAAAGGGGTATATCGCAATAACCAAATAGTCCCGATTACTTCCAGAATCGGTTGATGATCTGCTCGCGACCAGCGCCGACGCCAATGAACGTCACGCGGGTGTGTGCTAGATCCTCGATAAACGCCACGTAGTCCTGAGCCTCCTGCGGCAGCTCATCAAAGCTGCGGCAACCGGTGATGTCGCACTTCCAGCCGGGGAGCTCCTCGTAGATGGGCTTGGCATGCTCAAAGCGCACCTGATGCTCGGGCACGCTGGTGTAGTGCTCGCCATCGACGTCGTAGGCCACGCACACCTTGATGGTGTCGAAGGCCGAAAGCACGTCGAGCTTGGTCACGGCGATGTCGGTGAGGCCGTTGACGCGCGAGGCATAGTTGGCGATAGGGCCGTCAAACCAGCCGCAACGACGACGGCGACCGGTGGTCACGCCGTACTCATAGCCCTCCTCGGTCAGCGTGTGGCCGGCCTCGGACTCATAGGAAAGCTCGGTGGGCATGGGGCCCGAACCGACGCGGGTGATATAGGCCTTCATGACACCCAGCACGCGGTCGACGTTCTTCATGCCCACGCCGGAGCCGGTGATGGCGCCGCCGGCGGTGCAGTTGGAAGACGTCACGTACGGATAGGTGCCGTGGTCGATGTCGAGCAACGTCGCTTGGGCGCCCTCAAACAGCAGGTTCTTGCCCTCATCGATCATGTTGTTGAGCAGCAGGCTCGTCTCGGTGATGTAGGGGCGCAGGCGCTCGGCCATCGGCAGGTACTCGTCGCAAATCTGGTCCACGGTGTAGGTGGGCAGGTTGTAGATGAGCTCAAGCTCGGGGTTCACGCGGGCGAGAGCGGTCTCCAGCTTGTCGCGGAACAGCGCCTCGTCCAGCATATCCTGCATGCGCAGGCCAATGCGGGCCATCTTGTCCTGATAGCACGGACCGATACCGCGCTTGGTGGTACCGATGTTCTTCTTGCCGAGCTTCTGCTCAAAGGCGCCATCCAGGTCGATGTGGTACGGCATGATGACATGCGCGTTGCCGCTAATCTTGAGGTTCTTGGTGGTGATGCCGTCGGCCTCGAACATGTCGATCTCCTCAAGGACAACCTTGGGGTTGACGACGCAGCCGTTACCGATCACCGACACATGGTCGGAATACATGATGCCGGAGGGCACCTGGTGCAGGCCGTACTTCTTGCCGTTGACGACGATGGTGTGGCCGGCGTTGTTGCCGCCCGAGTAGCGCACGACGGCATCGAAGTCGCCGGCGACCAGGTCGCAGATCTTACCCTTGCCCTCATCGCCCCACTGGGCACCGACCAAAACGGTTGACGGCATGTTTACTCCTTACATTCATGGACTGTCTACGCGCCACGCCGGCACGCAGAAGCACAAAACATTCCCAGTATACCCGTGCAACGGGCGCCTGTCCTACTCCTCGGCATGTGCCCCATCAAGCTCATAGAACTTGGTGGATGCCGGCAGGAACATCAGGTCGACGTCGCCGATCGGGCCCGAACGGTTCTTGGCCACGACGATACGCGTAACGCCCTCGTCGGGTCGATCGTCGCGCGAGGCTTCGGCCTCGTCGGCGGAGCGGTCCAAGAACATAACGATATCGGCGTCCTGCTCGATGGAGCCCGATTCACGAAGGTCGGAAAGCTGCGGGCGCTTGCCGGTACGGGATTCGACCTGACGCGAGAGCTGCGACAGCGCGATGAGCGGGATCTTGAGTTCCTTGGCCATGATCTTCAGACCACGCGACATCTCGGAGACCTCGACGGTACGGCTCTCGGAGCGGCGTCCCGGCGGAGGACTCACCAGCTGCAGGTAGTCCAGGATGATGATGGCCTTCTCCTTGTTGTGGAGCATGCGGCGGCTCTTGGCGCGAATCTCGGTCACTGTGGTGCCGGGCGTATCGTCAATCAGAATATCGAGCTTGGACAAGGTCTGCGTGGCCTCGTTGATATTGGCCCACTGCTCGGGGCTAATGCGGCCCATGCGGAAGTCACTGATCGAAATCATGGCGTAGGCGCAAATCAGACGCTGGGCAATTTCCTTGCCCGACATCTCCAGCGAGAAGAAGCCGACGGTATAACCGGCCGCGGCAGCGTTGAGCGCCAGATTCAGGGCGAACGACGTCTTACCCACAGCAGGGCGGGCGCCGATGATGATGAGCTGGCCCTCGCGAAAACCCATGAGCATGCGGTCGAGCGACGGGAAGCCCGTGGGCACGCCCGCAGCCTGGCCGCCTGCCTGGCACACTTCCTCGGCCTCGTTATAGGCCTCGACCATAAACTCGGTCAGCGTCTTGTAGCTCGACTTGACCTCGCGCGCTGTGACCTTGAGCAACTTGCTCTCGGCCAGCTCCACGACCTCTTTGGTATCGGTGGGAGCGTTATAGGCCAGCGCGTTGATCTCGTTGGTGGCGCCGATCAGCTCACGCAGCATCGAATCGCGGCGAACGATAGCGGCATGGTGCTGCCAGTTGACGAGCGACAGGGTCTGACCCATCAACTCCAAAATGTAGGCCTCGCCGCCCACGGCATCAAGCTTGTTGATGCTTCGCAGGTAATCGATCAGCGAGATGGAGTCGATGGGAATGCGGCTGTTGTACATATCGACCATCGCGGTATAGATGGTCTTATGAATGGGCCGGTAGAAGTCATCGGGCTGCAGCTCGACCTGGGCCTCTTCGACCACCTCGGGCGATAGCAGCATAGCGGCCAGTACATTGGCCTCTGCATCTTGGTTTTGGGGAAGACCCAACTTTGAGCCGCGGTCCTCAACCGTCAGCCCGGTCTCCCTATCGTCGTATGCCATGAGCATCCTCATTCATATCGCTTGCGAGCATCCATAGTATCAGCCACGGTCCCAAAACGCGCCGCGCGCCGCCAATCATCACCGAACCAAACGGATGAACGGTCCTGTGTATAGGACTTCGACGCAACGTTCACCATGACACTCACTCAGCGCAAATAAAACAAAAGGGCGCCCTGGTTTCCCAGAGCGCCCTTCTTAGAACAAGATTGTTGCGTTGCAGCAAATGCTACTCGGCAGCAGCCTCAGTCTCGACCTCGGCGGTCTCGGCCTCGGCGACCTCAGCGGCCTCCTCGACCTCAGCCTCGGCAGCGAGCTCCTCGGCGGTAACGCCGACGAGAACGACAACCTCGGCCTTGATCTCGCGGTACAGCGAGATGGCAACGGTGTGGGCACCGGCAACCTTGATGGGCTTACCGAGCTCGACGCGCTTGCGGTCGATGTCCATACCGAGCTGAGCCTTGATGGCGTCAGCGATCATAGCGGCGGTAACGGAGCCAAAGAGGATGCCCTCGTCGCCGACCTTGACGTCAACGGTGACCGTCTTGCCCTCGAAGGCAGCCTTGGTCTCGTTGGCGGTAGCCAGACGGACGGCCTCGCGCTTGGCGATGTTGTTGCGACGCTCGTCAAGCTGCTTGAGGTTGCCCTTGGTGGCGGCAACAGCGAGCTTCTTGGGGAACAGGAAGTTCTCAGCGTAACCCTGAGCGACCTCTACGACGTCACCCTCGCCGCCCTTGCCCTTGATCTCATCGAGAAGAATAACCTTCATGATGCGTCTCCCTTCTTAGCCGCGGTCGCGGTTGCCACGAGAGGAAACCACGGGGACGGTGTACGGCAGGAGAGCCATCTCGCGGGCGCGCTTGATGGCGTTGGCGATGTCATGCTGATGCTGCGTGCAAGCGCCAGTGACGCGACGGGGCTTGATCTTGCCACGGTCGGTCATGTACTTACGGAGAAGCTGAGTATCCTTATAGTCGATGAACTCAGTGTTCTCCTTGCAGAACTGGCAGTACTTACGACGCGGCTGACGTGCAGAAAAATCATTAGCCATGTCAAAATACCTTTCATTTGGCAACTTCGGCGAACCGAAGCCGCCTCTCACTCAAAAATAGGTGAACAACCCTTAGAACGGGATGTCCTCATCGTAGACGTCGACCGCGGGCGGCGTAGCCACCGGTGCGGCAGGACGTGCTGCGGGCGCGGGAGCTGCGGGGGCGTAACCGCCCTGATCGTAGCCACCCTGGCCACCACGGGAGCTCATAAACTCGATCTCATCGACGATGACCTCAAGCTTGCTCCTGCGCTGACCGTCGCGCTCCCAAGAGCTGTAGCGCAGCTTGCCCTCGATCGCGACCTTGTTTCCCTTTGCCAGGAAACGGCTCACGGCCTCGGCGCGGGTGCCGAACATGGTGCAGTCGACAAAGTTGGGATAGTCCTCCCACTCGCCAGTCTGCGCGTTGCGGCGACGATCGTTCACGGCGACGCCAAAGGACAGAACCTGGGTTCCGCCGGCGGTGGCGCGCAGCTCGGGATCGCGGGTGAGGTTACCGGTGATGTTCACTCGATTGATGCTCATAACTCACTACTTCCTCTTGGGGCACAAGCCCAGTCCAAAACGACAGTCTTACTCCTGGTCGTCGCGACGGACGATCATGTGGCGGACCACAGCGTCGGTGATGCGCAGGACGCGATCAAGCTCGGCGATCTGGGTAGGATCTGCGTGGAAGTTGATGAGGGTGTAGTCACCATCGGTGAGGTCGTTGATCTCGTAGGCGAGCTTGCGCTTGCCCCACTCGTCAACGGAGTCGACCTTGCCAGCGCCCTCAGCGATCGTGGTATCGATACGCTTCATAACAGCGAGACGAGTCTCGGGGTCGAGCGACGGGTCAACAAAGAACAGCAGTTCATAAGCCTTCATATTGTCACCTCCTCTGGGCAAATGTGGCTTCAGGTCGTGAAGGTGCGCCTGAAGCAGGAAAAGACTTGGTAATAATATCTTTCAACCTCCCAGGCCGCAAGAATATGCAGCTACAACCTCATGACCTCCACATATGCCCATATTCGCACGACGTTTCATGCGCATTCCAACCAAATGCCGACCAAGAGCTTGACGGATTTGTGGACAAGATACGGTGCCGCGGGGACAAGCTGAGCCAAGCCGCAGGTCAGTGGGCGCATGGTTGCGGTCGCGAAATGCATACCAGTGGCGCACAGCACCAACCAAAGATTTTTAAATTCATTGCCAAGTCGCTTATGAATACCCCTTTTGAACAATTGAGTTAATCAACCACGCTGGTCGGAAGCCGTTTTTTGGCACCTCAAACCCCACTGCAACGACAAGCGCGGCCAAGCGTTTTAAAAAATGCCAACTTTTCTGTTTGCACTTTGCGGTTCCTCGTGTATACTGACTTTCGCATTTAACGGAGAGTTGTCCGAGTGGCCGAAGGAGCACGATTGGAAATCGTGTAGGCGTCAAAAGCGTCTCCAGGGTTCAAATCCCTGACTCTCCGCCAGTTAATTCCAAAGCAGGCCTTCGAGCCTGCTTTGTTTTTACCCCACGCGGAGGGGTGGCAGAGTGGTTGAATGCGGCGGTCTCGAAAACCGTTTGGCCTGTATAAGGTCACGAGGGTTCGAATCCCTCCTCCTCCGCCATTTTGGTTGAGAAAGCTCCCGAAAACGGGGGCTTTTTTGTTTAGAGTCCCTTACAAGCAAATACGGCGGAGGAGGAGGGATTCGAACCCGCCAGGGCGCAAAGCGTAAAGAAAACGCGCCAGTGGCGCGTTTTTAGCGCAGCGCGGTCGGCGTAAGCCGACCGGATAAATTTTGAGCGCTGCTCAAAATTTGGACATCCCTCCTATTCAGCCACGCCCCCATCGCGTTCAGCATCGACCCAGATCCCCAAACATGGAACCTACGCCCCCACCCAGTCCCGACCGTTTACCGAGCAATAGGATCACCACGCCCGCCAACCATGTACTATGTACGGGCATTGTCTAAACCCGCAACCAAAAGGACCCCATCTTGCCCGTCGTCGCCGCTATGACCGTTACCTCACACGCCACAGATGCCATGGTCGCCATCCCGTTTTGGCTCGAAATGTTCGCCGTCGTCGCGGCTTCAATCTCGGGCGTGTTGGTCGCGCGCGAGCACAAGCTCGATCTGGTGGGCGCGGTCGCGCTTGCCGTGGTCTGTGGCTTGGGCGGCGGTCTTTTACGCGACATGACGCTGCAGGTGGGCAACGTCTACATCCTCAACCAGCCAATGGCGCTGCCGCTTTCCATTGCCACGGCAGCCATCATCTATATTTTCCCGGCAATCGTCGACAAGCCCGAAAAACTCATTCCCCTGCTCGACATCATCTCGGTCGGCATCTACGCCGCCACTGGAGCAGACAAGGCGCTGGTCTACGGCTTTGCACCGGCGGTGTGCATCATGATGGGCTTTTTCACCGCGGTGGGCGGCGGCATGTTGCGCGACGGCTTTATGGGCGTGGTTCCGGGCATTTTCCAACGTACTAACTTTTATGCCATCGCCGCCATCGCCGGATCGACAAGCTATGTGTGTCTCGTTATGAGCGGCATTATGAGCAATGTCGCCGCGCTGGTCGTATGCGTTGTCGTGACCATGGGTCTGCGCTGGCTCTCGCTGCGCTTTGACATCAAAAGCCCCACCGAAGAAGATATCGCGCGCTTCTTGCACCGTAAAAAGTAAACAGCACGGCACGACCCTTCGAAATGCAACCGAAAGGTTCTTTTAGAGCGCCCACGCGTTGGGTACCCTGTTAGGTGTATGTCGAGCATCTGACGAAGGATTCACTATGCCCTGTAATCAATTCCCGTCGACCCAGCGCCGTAAAGCGTGGGTCCGCATCACGATCCTATTCGCGCTCGTCGCCCTAGCGGTCACCGCACTTCCCACGGCGTCGTTCGCCGGCACAGACACCGCAGGCAACGTACTTGCGACCGACAATGACGCCAATTCGTCCGGCGTCGAAGGTGACCTGTACTGGGCAGGTCAGGCCCTCAACTTGGACGATGCGTCCATCGGCCGCGACATAATTGCAGCAGGCGAGAGCCTCTCCATCCGCGACTGCACGGTGGGCGGCGCCGTCCGCTTGGCGGCGCGCACCATCGACATTGCCAAGACTACGGTTGATGGCAGCGTGACCGTTGCCGGCCAGCATGTCGTGCTCAATTCCGACAGCACCACCAACTGTTTCTATGCGATAGGCGAGACGGTTGCCCTGCGCGGCTCTACCAAGTCGGCAGCGCTTGCGGGCGATACGGTGACTATCGATGGCACCGTCGAGGGCGATGTCGAGGTTTGGGCCGATAAGCTCATCCTGGGCAAGAACGCCCACATCACCGGCACCGTGAACGCGCACGTCTCCGAGGACCCCGAGCGCGCCGCGGGAGCCGAGGTCGGCGCGCTCAAGATCGACCGCACCGAGAGCGAGGATACTTCCACCGTTAACGATGTCATCGGCGGTATCGTCGCCGCGGCACTCTCGGCCTGCTTTGTCGCCCTACTGCTCGAACTCGTCTTTCCGCGCGCAACCGCCAGCGCCGCCGGCATGCTCCACCAGCGCCCCATGCCCCTGTGGGTGAGCGGTCTTCTGGGCACGATTGCTATCGTCCCCGCCGTCCTACTGCTAATTATCTCTATCGCTGGTCTGTCGCTTGCCGGAGCCCTCATGTGCGGTGTTATTGGCATCGCGCTGGTGTCGAGTGCCTTTGCAGGGTGCGCGATCGCGCGCATGGTCGGACACAGCCAGAACCGCTACGCCATGGCGGCCGCCGGCGGCGTGATCGCAGGTGCACTTACGGCAATCCCCCTCGTAGGCGATTTCATCAGCGGCGTGGCCTTTGTCTTCACGCTCGGCTATGTTATCCAGATCATCTGGCGCAACGCTCACCTCAAGTCGCAACAGCCGGCTAATACGCCGGAACTCCCCACCGCCTAGCTGCCAACCACCACAAAGGGGACAGGCACCTTTGTGGTGGTGCAAGCGAACCTGTCCCCTTGCACCAAAAAGGGCGCCGACCATTGCGGTCGACGCCCTTTCTCATTAAAGCTATAAAACCCAGCACTTATTTGTTGACCTGACCGGCGCGGACGGCGGCCTTCTTGCGGTCGGTGGCATTGAGCAGACGCTTGCGCAGGCGGATGTTCTTGGGAGTGATCTCCACCAGCTCGTCGTCGGCAATGTACTCCAGCGCCTCCTCCAGCGAGAAGGTGCGGGGCGGCACCAGCTGGACGGAGATATCGGAGGTCGAGGAACGCTGGTTGCCCAGGTTCTTGGTACGGGCGATGTTGACGACCATGTCGCCGGCCTTGCTGCGCTCGCCCACGATCATGCCCTCGTAGCACTCGGTACCCGGCTCAACAAACAGCTGGCCGCGCTCCTGCAGCGTGCCCAGAGCGTAGGCAACGGCTTTCTCGGTGGTCATGGAGATCATGGCGCCGTTCTGGCGGTTGCCGATCTCGCCGGCATAGGGGCCGTACTCCAGGAAGGTGTGGTAGAACACGCCCTCGCCGTGAGTGACGTTCATGATGCGGTTCTTAAGACCCATGATGCCGCGGGTCGGGATCTTAAACTCAAGGTGCGTCACGATGCCCGAGGTATCCATGCTCGTCATGATACCGCCGGAGGTGCCGAAGACCTCAACGACCTTGCCCGAGTACTCGTCCGGGCACTCGACGACGGCCTGCTCGACGGGCTCCATCTTGTTGCCGTTCTCGTCCTTCTTAAACAGAACGCGGGGACGACCGACCTGGAACTCAAAGCCCTCGCGGCGCATAGACTCCATCAGGACGGACAGGTGCAGAATGCCGCGGCCCGAGACCTCGACGCCGCTCTTGTCCTCGAGCTCCTCGATCTTCATGGTCACGTTGTTCTCGGCCTCGTTGAACAGGCGCTCCTTGAGCTGACGGGCACCCACGATGTCGCCGTCGCGGCCGACGAGCGGGGAGGTCGAAGCCTCAAAGACGATGGACAGGGTCGGCGGGTCGATCTCGATGGGTTCGAGCTCAACGGGGTTCTCGGGATCGGTGTAGACATCGCCGATATCGGTGCGGTCGATGCCCACGACGGCGGCGATATCACCGGCGCCGACTTCCTGGCACTCGGTGCGACCCAGGTAGTCGAAAGTAAAGAGCTGCTTGACGGTAGCGGTAGCGCTGGAACCGTCGTTCTTGACGACCAGGATCTGATCGCCCTGGTGAATGGTGCCGGAGTACACGCGACCGATACCGATGCGGCCAACGAAGTTGGAGTGGTCGATGGTCACACACTGCATGGCCAGCGGGGCGTTCTCGTCAACCTCGGGCGCGGGCATGTCGTCGATGATCATATCGAGCAGCGGATACATGTCCATGTTGCCGTCGTTGGGGTCAAGGCGGGCAAAGCCATTCATGGCGCTGGCGTAGACCACGTGCTCCATGGCAAACTCAAGCTGGTCGTCGGTGGCGCCCAGGTCGGCCATCAGGTCCAGGCAGTCGTTGTAGGCCTTCTCGGGGTTGGCGCCCGGACGGTCGATCTTGTTGATGACGATCATGATCTTGAGGCCGGTGTCGATGGCGTGACGCAGCACGAAGCGGGTCTGGGGCATGGGGCCCTCAAAGGCATCGACCAGCAGCAGGGCGCCGTCGGCCATACGCAGCACGCGCTCGACCTCGCCGCCAAAGTCAGCGTGGCCCGGGGTGTCGATGACGTTGATCTTAACGTCCTTGTACTCGATAGAGATGTTCTTGGCGAGAATCGTAATGCCGCGCTCGCGCTCCTGGTCGTTAGAATCCAGGACGCGGTCCTCGACCTGCTGGTTGGCACGGAAGGCGTCCGTGGCACGCAGGAGCTTGTCGACCATCGTCGTCTTGCCGTGGTCGACGTGAGCGATGATGGCGATGTTCCTCAGATTGTCTACGCGCATGTAGTTCCCCTATCTTCTATCTATATACAAACGGCACGCGTATGCGGCCCGCCCAGCGATACAACGCTCAGCGGGAATATTGAGCCTTTTACCGAAAACTCGTTTATTTTAGCGATTTTAGATAAGAGGGGTTTCCTCACCTGCAGGTTCAGGGTCGCTCCACATAAAACCATCGCCGGCACCCATGCCCTCATACAGCACGTATGCCGAAAAACCGCTCTCGAGCGTGGTTTCGAAGAAGCTCACGAGCAGGGCGTCGTGATAGCCGCCGTCAATTTCGACACAACCGGTATAGCCGATGGCATAGCGGGCGATACGGCCCAGGCCCTCGTCCTTAAGACCCATCTTGTGCTCGGAGATAAAGTTGGTGGCCGCCTCGAGGCACGCCTCTTCGCCATCCTCATCGAGCGCCGCCAGATAACGGTTGGAAGCAGCGTCCTCAATTGCCACGACCACGCCAGGGTTTTCACCGGCGGCAAGGTCGTCCAAGAACGCGCCGATCAGGTCACACACCATGGCGTCGAGCTCGGCGGAGACGTTACCGGCGTCCTGCATATCCTGTGCCATCTTTAGACCTTCCCATCGAGTCTGGCGTCGTTACAGTTCTTGTGCCTCGGCAGCGATCTTGGCGGCAGCGTCGCGGGCGCGCATCATATCCATCGCGCGCTTGTCGAGTACCTTGATCTGGTTGGTGAGCATTACTGCATCGACCACACCCCAGATTACCAAGCCTGTTGAAATCGAAAACCCAAGCGCACCAACTGTACCACGAAGGCGCGAGCAGATTGCCGCGACAAGGGCGGAGACGACAACCATCTTGATAAACGAGCCGCGGCGCTCGCGAAGCGTGCGGGCCTGCGTCACATAGGCAATGCGAGCCGCCTCGGATGCCTCCGAGCGCATCTGGGCTTCACGCGCGATGGCGGCCGCTTCAGCCGATACGCGGGTACCCATCAGCGACCTCTCCGCTCGCGTGCCAGACATTTAGAAATCATCGGGGGAGAGCGTATGGACGAACTCGTCGAACTTCTCGAACTCCTGCTCGTCGTCGACTTCCTCGGCATGGGCAGAAACGGTACCCAGGCGATTCATGATGTCGTCCTCCACAAACATGGGAGCATTGCTGCGCACGGCAAGGGCAATGGCATCACTGGGACGGGCGTCGATCTTGCGCTCGTCACCATCGGCCAGTACGACAATCGTCGCGTAGAACACCGGCGGCTCGGCGCGAACGATCTCGATGCGCTCGAGCTTGGCGCCCAGGGCGTCGACGGTGTCGAGCAGCAGGTCATGGGTAATCGGGCGCTCGGCGCGGCCGCTATCGATGCCGCGGCTGATGGCAGCAGCTTCAAACGAACCAGTCTGAATGGAAAGGGAACGCAGCGGCGCGGGCGAGTCCGATTTGCTGCTGCGCTCACGAAGTACGATAAGCGATGGCACGGGACCGGCGGCCATGACGATGGTCTCTATGTCGACACGAACCATGGAACACCTCCGGTACGTAGCGGTTAACACGCGGCAGCCCGCCGCATTGAATAGCTATACTACCCAAACTTTCGCACAGCACACAAAATCAAAGTAGTTAATTTGGGGCGGGGCTTTTTTGACTACTTTCAGTAGGTAAGAAAAAAGCCCCGAGGCAACGCCCCAGGGCTCTTCACAGTTTTGATGGTGGACCTGACAAGATTCGAACTTGTGACCTCCCGGTTATCAACCGGACGCTCTAACCAACTGAGCTACAGGTCCATCATGGTGGAGGTTAGGGGGATCGAACCCCTGACCTCAGGCTTGCAAAGCCCGCGCTCTCCCAGCTGAGCTAAACCCCCACGGAGACAGTAATAAACACCCCAGCGGCGACTCGGCTCTCGCTGGGGTGTTTATTGCGAAAGAAAGTGGTGGACCTGACAAGATTCGAACTTGTGACCTCCCGGTTATCAGCCGGACGCTCTAACCAACTGAGCTACAGGTCCATCGCGCAAGGGATATATTAGACGAGTCGTTACGCGCGCGTCAACAACTTTTTTGAAAATCTTTGGGGCGTGTCTGGCGGGCGGGCGAGATGGGTTAGGTTTGCTGCTCGGGCAATCCTGCGCAAGACGAAGGCCACATTAAGTGGCCTTCTTTGCGTGCGGAACTCGCGACAAACCTAACCCATCTCGCCCGCCCTCCAGACACAGGTTCCAAGATTGACAAAAAAGCGGTCGGCGCGCAGTGCGCCGACCGCCGATATATGGGGTCTGATGGTTTTACCAGAGAGGGCTACTTACTCGTCTAGGAGATCCTGCGGCACTTCGTTTCCGTCGCCTAGGTCGACGGGGGCTTTTTCGGCATCGGCTACGCCCTCACCCTCGACGTCCTCGCCTTCGGGCTTCTCCTTGGCGGCCGTCATGCGGGCGACGGCGCATACGCGGTCGTTGTCGTCGACGGTCATCATCTTGACGCCCTGGGTAGCGCGGCCAGTCTGGCTGATCTCGTCGGTCTTGACGCGAATGACCGTCGCGCCTTCCGTCACGATGAACAGCTCGTGCTGCGGGCCCACCGTCTTCATGGCCGCGAGGTTACCCTTACGCTCGGTCATTTGGATGGTGTAGACACCCTGGCCGCCGCGATTCTGCTCCGGGTAGTCCGCAACCGGCGTGCGCTTGCCGTAGCCGCGCTCGGTGATGACGAACAGATCGCCGTTGCCGTTAGTGACTTCCATGCCCAGAACGCTCACGCCGTCCTTCATACCGATACCGCGAACGCCGCTGGTATCGCGGCCGGTGGCGCGCACCTGCTCCTCGGAGAACATGATCGCCTTGCCCGCGGTGGTGGCCAGGATAATCTTGTCGCCCTCGCGCACGCGGCGCACGTTCAGCAGCGCGTCGTCGTCACGCAGGTTGATAGCGATCAGGCCGTCGCGACGGCTGCGGTCATATGCGCTCATCACGGTCTTCTTGACCATGCCGCTCTTGGTGGCAAACATCAGGTACTCGTCAGCAGGGAACTCGCGGCAGCTGATGACGCTCGCGATCTTCTCGCCCTCCTCGAAGGGCAGCAGGTTGACGATCGCGGTACCGCGCGCCTGGCGCGTACCCACCGGCAGCTCGTGCACCTTCAGGCGATAGACCTTGCCCTTGCTCGAGAAGAACAGCACGTACTCGTGCGTGGACGCGATGAACATCTCGTCGATGACATCGTCCTCTTTGAGGTTGACGCCCGACACGCCCTTGCCGCCGCGTTTCTGGGCGCGGTAGGCGGCCACCGGGATGCGCTTGACATAGCCGGTGTGGGTGATGGTCACGACCATGTCCTCGTCGGCAATGAGGTCCTCGACGTCCAGGTCCTTCTCGACCTGGCTGATCTCGGTGCGGCGCTTATCGCCAAACTTCTTGGAGATCTCGCGCATCTCTTCCTTAATGACGCCCAGGATCTTCTCCTCGTGCGCCAGCAGGTCCTCGTAGTAGGCGATGGCACGGCGCAGGCCGTCCAACTCTTCCTGGATCTTGTCGCGCTCCAAGCCGGTCAGACGACGCAGCTTCATCTCGAGGATGGCCGTGGTCTGCTCGGGCGTAAAGCCAAAGCGCTCGATCAGGCGGCTGCTCGCCTCGGAGTCGGTCTGCGAGGAGCGGATAATGCTGATGACCTCGTCGATATGGTCGAGAGCCATCAAGTAGCCCTCGAGGATATGGGCACGCGCCTGGGCCTTCTTAAGGTCAAAGCGAGTGCGGCGGGTGACGACGTCGACCTGGTGATCGATGTAGTGCTGCAGCATCTCGCGCAGGCTCAGGCATTTGGGAACGCCGTTGACGAGCGCCAAGTTGTTGGCGCCAAAAGTCGTCTGCAGCGAGGTGTACTTATACAGGTTGTTGAGCACGACCTGCGGAATGACGCCCTTCTTGAGCTCGATGACCAGACGGATGCCCTTTTGGTTGGACTCGTCGCGCATGTCCGAGATGCCCTCGATGCGCTTGTCGTTTACGAGCTGGGCGATCTTCTCCTGCAAGGTGCCCTTGTTGACCATGTAGGGAATCTCGGTAAAGACCAGGCGGCTGCGACCGGTCTTGGTGGATTCCACGTGAGCCTTGGCGCGCACGGTAATGGAGCCGCGGCCGGTCTCGTAGCTCTGTCTAATGCCGGCGCTGCCCATGATGATGGCGCCGGTGGGGAAGTCCGGACCGGGCATGATCTGCATAAGCTCGTCGACGGTGGCATCGGGATTGTCGATCAGGTAGCAGGTGGCCTCGATCGCCTCGGTGAGGTTGTGCGGGGCGATATTGGTGGCCATGCCGACGGCGATACCCTGGCTGCCGTTGACCAGCAGGTTGGGAAAGCGCGCGGGCAGCGCCACGGGCTCGGCGAGCGACTCGTCGTAGTTGGGCTGCCAGTCGACGGTATCCTTTTGCAGGTCGCGCAGCAGCTCCATGGCGGGCTTTGCCAGGCGGCTCTCGGTATAACGCATAGCCGCCGCGCCGTCGCCATCGATGTTGCCGAAGTTGCCGTGGCCATCGATGAGCGGTGTGCGCATGGAGAACCACTGCGCCAGACGAACCATGGCCTCGTAGACCGCGAAGTCACCGTGCGGATGGTACTTGCCGATAACTTCGCCGACCGTCCAGGCCGACTTCTTATGCGGGCGGTTGGGGTAGATGCCACTCTCGTTCATGGCATACAGGATGCGGCGGTGCACCGGCTTTAGGCCGTCGCGCACGTCCGGCAGGGCGCGCGCCGTGATGACCGACATCGAGTACTCGATGAACGACTGCTTCATCTCGCGGCCGAACTCCGAAATCTGGAGCTGACCGCCGTTGATATCCTCGCCGGCCGAGGCGCCACGATCGACCGCACCGAAGCTCTCCTCGAGCTCGGCGTCGTCATCCTCATCCTCTTCATCCTCGGCGTCGGGGTTATAGGCGTCCGGGTCGCCGTCCTCGCCCTGCTCAGCGCGGGCAAGCAGGCGCTTCAGATCGTCGGGCATACCGGCGTCGCCGGCCTCGCCCATACCCTCGTTATTGTTGATATCGTCTGCCACGTTACCTCCTCATGGTTTGCGTGGTCCATTAGTTCCCTACCACGGAGACGGATTACCGGGAACACCGGATAACCCTCCTAGGTTTTCCAGGTGCCCCAGGTTGCCCTGAAGGATGAGGGCGCACGCCTTGCGTGCGGCGCCCGAAATCCTGAAGGGCAAGATGGGGTGCCTGGGAAAGCTAGGCGTCTAAGAATCGTGCGTCATGTGCGTGCTTCTCGATGTACTCGCGGCGATAGCCGACCTCGGAACCCATGAGCTCGCGCACGGCGCGGTCCGCCACCACGGCGTCCTCGATCGACACGCGCTGCAGGATACGGGTCTTGGGGTCCATCGTCGTCGAGGCAAGCTGCTTGGGGTCCATCTCGCCCAGGCCCTTGTAGCGCTGGACGGTATAGCCCTTGCGCTTCTTGGTGATCTTGCCGTCCTTGGCCTTGCCGTCCTCGTCGTTGTCGTCGGGGTTCAGGCCCAGACTCTGGATGGTGTCGCGCAGGATCTCGTCTTCGGGCTGGCGGCCGTTGGGATACACGTAGTGGATCTTGTTGCGCACCTTAATGCCAAAGATGGGCGGGCACGCGACGTACACGTAGCCGGCGTCAATCAGCGGGCGCATGTACTTGTAGAAGAACGTCAGCAGCAGGATGCGGATATGCGCACCGTCGACATCCGCATCGGTCATGATGATGATCTTGTGGTAGCGGGCCTTGGTGATATCAAAGTCGCCGCCGTCACCGGCGCTCGTCGTGACGCCGCAGCCGATCGCGGTAATCAGCGACTGAATGGTGTCACTCGAGAACGCGCGGTGGTCGCCCACGCGCTCGACGTTCAAAATCTTGCCGCGCAGGGGCAGAATCGCCTGGATGTCTCGGCGACGGCCGTCCTTGGCCGAACCGCCTGCCGAGTCGCCCTCTACGATGAAGAGCTCGGTCAGCTCGGCATCGCGCACCGAGCAGTCGGCGAGCTTACCGGGCAGGGACGCCGTCTCGAGCAGGCTCTTGCGGCGGGTCGCCTCGCGCGCCTTGCGGGCGGCATTGCGCGCCTTGCAGGCCTGTTGCGCCTTCTTGACGATCTCGCGAGCGGGCTTGGGATGCTCCTCCAAGTAATCGGCGAGGCCGTCGGTCACGATCTTGAGCGTCAGCGCTCGCATATAGGAGCTACCGAGCTTGGCCTTGGTCTGGCCCTCAAACTGCGGATCGGGCAGCTTGACCGAGATAACGGCCGAAAGGCCCTCGCGCACATCGTCGCCGGTCAGGTTGGCGTCTTTTTCCTTGAGCAGGTTCTGTTTGCGCGCGTAATCGTTGATCACGCGGGTGAGCGCGGTGCGGAAGCCCTCAAGGTGCATGCCGCCCTCGGGAGTGTAGATGTCGTTGGCGAACGACATGACGTTCTCGCCGTAGCCGCTATTCCACTGCAGGGAAACCTCGACCTCGCCCATCTTGGCCACAGGCGCGTCCGGGTCCGATTTGCCCTCGATGTAGATGGGCTCCTTAAAGGCCTCGGGGACGTCCTTGCCCTCGTTGAGGAACTTGACGAAGTCGATGATGCCGCCCTCGTAGCAAAACTCCTCCACGTGGGGAGTCGCCTCGCGCTCGTCGGTCAGCACGATCTTGAGGTTCTTATTGAGGAACGCCGTCTCCTGCAGACGGTTGTGCAGCGTATCGAAATCGTAGATGCAGGTCTCAAAGATCTCGTCGTCGGGCCAGAAAGTGACGGTGGTGCCCGTCGAATCCGAGGTGCCCACGACCTCCATCTTCTTGACGGTCTTGCCGCGCGAGAACTCCATCTCGTAGGTGTTGCCATCGCGACGAACCTGAACGACCACGCGCTTGGACAGCGCGTTGACGACGGAAATGCCCACGCCGTGCAGGCCGCCCGAGACCTTATAGGCCGAGTTATCGAACTTACCGCCGGCGTGCAAGATCGTCATGACGACCTCGAGCGTCGGGATCTTTTTAACAGGGTGCTCGTCGACGGGGATGCCGCGCCCGTTGTCGACGACCGTGATGGAGTTGTCGGCGTGGACCGTCACCTGGATCTCGGTGCAGAAACCGGCCATGGCTTCGTCGACGGAGTTGTCAACGATCTCCCACACCAGGTGATGCAGACCGCTGGCGCTCGTCGAGCCGATATACATGCCCGGGCGCTTACGAACGGCCTCGAGACCTTCGAGAATCTTAATCTCGCCGCCATCGTAATCGTTTTCGTTTGCCACACGTCCTCCTTCAGTCAAGAAAATGTGTACAGCCTTACTAGTTTATCGTAAAAAAATACCCTCGGGAACGAGGGTATTTGGCTCTACAAGGCCACCAGATGCGATTTAAGGCTCTTTTTTGCTTTGCACGCCCTTGGCCCACTCGGCACTGGCTCTCATGGCGTTCTCGAGGGCCTCGCGCAGTTTTTGGTCTTCGATGGGCGCCACTTGGCGCTCAATCTCGGTGCGCTCGGCCTCACTGAGGTCGGCGTGCGGGGCCGGCGGGCGCTCGGTCACGGCCGGGCGCAGGCGCTCCTTGGCGGCGGGCGGCGTGTGACTGGGCGCGGTGGTTTTGAACACCAGGCCGTCCACATGCGCACCGGCGCGCTCCATGCGCGCGCGGATGATCTCGCGCAACAACGTCATCTCCTGCGTCCATGAGGGCGAATCGAGGTACACCAGCAGCTCATTGGACTCGGGCAGGTAGCGCAGGCCCGTCACATGGCGTCCCTCGCGCGTGCCCGAGCACACCGCGTTCCACGCGCGATAGACCGTGCGCGACTCCTCGGCAGCCTCCATCTGCGCACGGCGCTCAGGCGTCGCCGACGCCAGGATGCGCTGGCGCTCTGCGTTCAAAAAGCCACTGAAGGCGACCGTTTCGCTCTCGCGCTCGTAATTAGCACGTCTCACCCATGCTCACCACCTTGGCTCGATCAAGCAGGTCATCGGTAAAGTACCCCAGGTTGGTCGTGGTTATGACCGTCTGGATATCATCGCCGATCAGCCGCAGAAAAGCACCGCGGCGCTCGCCGTCGAGTTCGCTCATCACGTCGTCCAAAAGCAGCAGTGGGGCGGTGCCCAGGACATCGCGAGCCACGGCCACCTCCGCCACCTTCCAGGACAGCACCAACGTTCGCTGCTGTCCTTGGCTGGCAAGCGAACGGGCGGAGCGACCCGCCACGGTAAACTCAATCTCGTCGCGATGCGGTCCCACCAGCGTCACGCCGCGGCGAATTTCCTCGTCGGCGTGCTCATCGAGGGCAGCCAGCATGCGCTCGTACGCCCAGCCCTTCAGCTCTTCGCGATCCTCGACCTGGGGCAAATCCCCCAGCGTGGACGCATAGGACACGTTGGCGGCCTCACCGGACGCCACTTGCCCGTAGGCAGCGCGCACATGGCCCGCCAGCCGGTCGAGTAGGGCCAACCGGTGCACGAGCAGGGCCGAGCCCGCGCGGGCAATCGAATCGTTCCACGCGCCGAGCATCTCGCGACAGCACCAGGTCTCCTTGAGCAAGGCATTACGCTGGGTCACGCAACGCCCATAGGTATTCGCAAGATCGGCATAGCGTGCGCTCAGTTGCATGCCAAAGTCATCGAGGGCGGCGCGGCGCACACTGGCGCCTCGCTTAACCATGTCCAGATGGTCGGGACAAAACAGCACGCTCGGCAGGACCCCGCGCACACCGGCGGCGGAGCATCTCTTGCCGTTGCGGCTAAACGAGCGCTTACCTTCCCCCGCGCTCAATCCCATATCAAGCACGCGGCCGTCGCCCTCGAGCCTCAGCTCGACCTTGCACGAGCCCACGCCGTCATGGACGAGCTCGGCTGCGGTCGGATGCCTAAACGAGGCGCCGCTCGTCAGCAGCTGCAGCGCCTCTATGAGATTGGTCTTTCCCGCCGCGTTGGGTCCCGCAAGTATCGTCACGCCCTCGTCCAGGGCAAGGCGATAGCTATCGAAGCTGCGGTAGTGCGCAACGGAAAGATCGCGGGCGAATATGGTCATGGCGCAGCGCTAGATGCGGACCGGCATGACTAGGTACAGGTAGTTGATCTTGTCGTAGGACTTGAAGATGCCCGCCTGCGAGTAGCTCTTGAGCTCCAGCGTGATCTCCTTCTCCTTGGACAGGGCGTTGAGGCAGCCGAAGATGTAGTGGTAGTTGAAGGCGATGGTACCCGACTCGCCCTCGGCCTCGACATCGATCGTCTCCTGCGCAAGGTCCTGGTCATTGGAAATGGAGGACAGGCCCATCTGCCCGTTCTCGACATCGATCTCGAACTTGACGGCGGGGTTGGCGCTCGCGATGACGGCCACGCGTTTGAGGGCGGCGTTAAAGGCGGCGACGTCGATCTTGACGCTCGTCACGCACGAATCGGGGATGAGCTGCTTGTAGTTGGGGTACACGCCCTCGATACGACGCGACACGTAGGTGGTGTTGCCGGCCTCGAAGACGACCTGGGTGTCGGTAGCCCCGATCATGATGGTCGCCTGGCTGGCCATGATGTTCAGCGCGTCGTTAAAGGCGTCAGCCGGAACGTTGAGCTCAAAGGAGCCCTCGAGGGTCGAGGTCTCGACCTGCGTATCGCACACGGCCAAGCGGAAGGAATCGGTCGCCACCAGGCGTACGGTGTTGTTCTCGACCTTCATGTGCACGCCGCCCAGGATGGGGCGAGCCTTGTCGGTCGAGGTGACGCGCCACACGCGGCCGACCATTTCGGACAAGATATCGGTCGGCAGCTCCACGGCGCTCTCGATGGCATAGGCCGGAAACTCGGGGAAGTCATTGGCATCGAGCGTGTTCAGGCGGAAAGAGCTCTTCTCGCAACCAATCAGCACCTGGCGCTCGGACAGCTCAAAGGTGACCGGGGCATCGGGGAGGGTCTTGGTGATATTGGAGAGCATCTTACAGGGGATAACCATCTCGCCCTCTTCTTCGACATGCGCCGCGATGCGATGGCGGATCGAGATGGTGTAGTTAGAGGTCTGGAATTCCAAGATGCCGTCTTGGGCCTTAACGAGCACGCCCGACAGGATGGGAAGGGTGGATGCCGAAGCGACACCCTTCATAACGACGCCGATGGCTTGTATAAGCGAGCTCTGGCTGACGGTGAACTTCATCTTTTAATACCTTTCTATAGATATAAATATCTTAATAATAGTAATAGCACTGACGAAACTGTTGATTACTCCCAAAGACGCAGGTCAGACCCAAAAAGAGAATCGACAGCAACCTGTGTGCAACAGGGGTGGTTTTCCACGTTCAAAACCTGCGCAAAACTTTTCATCACCGCGGGTCGGGTTTTAGACACCTTATGCCCGTGGTTTCGACAAGTTTTCAACAGGTGTCTCTATTTCCCTACGAGCGCAGTGTAATTTTATCGCGCAGCGACTTGAGGTCTTCGGTGACGGTGCGGTCTTCCTGGATCATCTTCTGGACCTTTTTGTAGCTCGTGCTGACGGTCGAGTGGTTGCGGTTGCCAAATTCGGCACCCACCGCCGTGGTCGTCATCTCGCACATCTCGATGGCCAGGTAGATAGCGATATGGCGTGCTTTGGCGATATTGGCGTTGCGACGCGGGCCGATGAGCTCCTCGTGCGTCACGCCGTACTGCTCTTCGATGACGGACTGAACCGTTTGCACGTTGATCTTTTTGGCCGATGTGTCGAAGTACTGGCTGGCGATGGCGTCGATATCATCAAAGGTGAGCTCCCCGCCCTCGCGCTCGCGGTCGCCCGCCTCGCCGGCGCAGCGCTCGCAAAAGCTCTCGAGTTCGCGAATGTTGGTGCCCGAGACCTCGGCCATGTGTTTAAAGTGCTCGTCGGTCAGGTGCCCGCCGTCGCCCCCATAGGCCGCCAGCAGCGAGTCGTCGCCTGCCTCGGGAGCGGCGACGATGGTGTTCTCGTAATAGCGCTGCAAGATCTTGTATTTCATCTCGTAGCTGGGCTCTGCGACCAGGCAGAGCATGCCGGCGTTGAAGCGGCTGGTCAGACGCTCGTCCATGCTCAGGTCCTTGGGGGCACGGTCTGCCGCGATGACGACCTTCTTGTTGTTGCGGATGAACTCGTCCATGAGCTGGAAAAAGTAGTCCACGCTCGCGCGCTTGCCGATGATGTTTTGGATGTCATCGATGATGAGCACGTCCACGCCGTGGTACGCCTGCATGATGGGGGCGTTGCTCTTCTTTTGGCGGTCGAACTCGGTCATCAGGTCGTCCAGATATGCCTGGGAGTTGGCA
Source organism: uncultured Collinsella sp. (assembly GCA_959602645.1). GTDB lineage: Bacteria > Actinomycetota > Coriobacteriia > Coriobacteriales > Coriobacteriaceae > Collinsella. The sequence goes on from CAUGTZ010000009.1 coordinate 57,997, forward strand.
TACTTGACCTTGATCTCGGGCGACTTCTCGGCGAGCTCGTTTTTGATGGCAAGCAGTAGGTGCGTCTTGCCCAGGCCCGATTTGCCGTAGATGAACAGCGATGTGCATGTGCCGCGCTCGTCCGCGAGGGCGGCAAACTTGAGTGCCGAGCGATAGGCATGGCTGTTCTCGGGGCCGTAGACAAAGTTCTCAAAGGTAAATTTTGAGTTCGCGGCGAGCGGGGCTCCATCCGTATTCTGCTCGGCCGGCACGGTCGGTGCTGGCACGGGTGAAGCGGGGGCCGCAGCTTGCGTGGATTTAGCCGGCGCTCCGCCCTTCATCTGGTTCATCATGCGACGAAAATCATCGGCCGAGAGTGTGTTCTTGATTGCAATGCCCGAATCAGCGCCCGCCGCTGCGTCGTGAGCGATTGGCATGTGCGTGACGGGTGCGTTCGCTGGCGTCGCCGCCGCGGTCGGCAACGGTGCCATGGTTTCACGGGAAACATCGCTGTGCTGGTGCTCGATTGTCGGCACGTCGCCTGCGGAGGCCGACACCGCCGGGGAAGCAGCGGGAGCCGCGGCGGCCGCCGTCGCGGCAGCGGATTCCGTCGCGGCGCCTTGCGGTGCCACGATGTCGAGCGCAATCGGTGCAAAGGCGATTTCTTCCAGATAGGCCTCAATAGTCGGCTGATGCTTTTTGAGCTGCGCGATGGCAAAGCGCGAGGGGGCCTCGATCGTGAGCGTATCTTCGGTCAGGCTTATGGCGCGCGATTGCCCTAGCATGTTGATGAGGCGTGCATCTTGGCCGTCGCGCTGACAAAAGGCGATGGCATCCCCCAGGATGATGCTTGCTTCCTCGTCCACTGTCTCTCCCGTTCTTTAGCTCTGAGCTCGCACGCGAGCGGCGCCGAGTTCGGTCAGATGGTATTTCTGGCCATGCTTGATGACCAAGCCGGCCTGCGCCAAGTCATTGAGCGTGCGTGACCAAGTGGGGGCCGAGTTTCCAAACGCCCTCGCCAGATCGGTTGCACCGCACGCTTGATTTTGCGCCAGATAGCCTAGCGCGGCGTTGCCGCGATCGCTTACGAACACGTCCGGTTGTGGCTGCGCATACTGATTTGCTGCATTAGGATACATCATTTGAGCTGCTGGTTGTTGAGAACTCTGCATCGGCGGCATTTGCTGTTGAAAACTTTGAGGCCACTGTTGGTACGGCTGCGGAGGCATCTGCTGGGCCCAAGGGTTGTACTGCTGCTGCGGCATCTGCTGGTACGGCTGCTGATATCCCTGCTGGTACTGCTGCGGGAACTGCTGGCCATACCCCAGTGGCGGCATCTGCTGATATGGATATCCCTGTTGGTACGGCTGATAGCCCATTTGCTGGCCACCCGGTGCCCCCGTCGCCTGCTGCATTGCTGCTGCATCCTGATCCGCCAGCGGCATGGTCTCTGGCATGTTTGGCAGCATCGACATCGATGTCGCCCGGGGCTCTTGTGTAGGAAGCATTCCGGGCTGCTGCATCTGTCCCACGGGGGGCTGCATCTGCTGCGTTGCCATGGGCTGCTGCGCAAAAGCTCCCGGCAGGGGATATGTGGGCTGTTCCGTCTCGGGCCGCACGGCAGCGCCGCGTCCGCCGGCACGCTCGATTTCCTGCACGCGTTTAGGGTTCAGGCTTACCGTAACCACGGTGCCGTTGCCCATGTTGTCCTCGATGGATACGGCACCGCCGGCGTTTTCCAAATACTCCTGCACCATGGGAAACCCTGCTCCGGTTCCACGGATATAGCGCTTCATCTTGCTGTTTGCGCTGGTAACGCCAAAGTCGAAAGCGCGTTCCTTGTCGTCGATGCCGGGTCCTTGGTCAGCAAAGCGGATGGTGTCTCCGCCGTCCAGAATCGAGATGATGGGCTCGGCAAAGTGCGCGTGGATAAAGTTTTCGACAATCTCGCGGATGACCATGAGCGAGATATGGCCACCTTGTTCTTTCATGCACTGGTAGACGGTGTTGGTCGTCTCTTCCAAATACGTGCGGACATCTTGCGGATCAATGACGATCACACGCGGTGTCGACAGCATGTCGTCATAGACGGCGATGCGTGCGGCGTACATGGCTTTTGGCGCCTGCGTGGTTGTCTGCTCGCCTTCCTCACGCTCTTCGCGCATGCCGGTGATGTGCTCGTTGTCGGGTGCCGGGTCTCCGGAATCGACCATGGTGTAAAAGTCGTCAGACATGCCGCTCGCAATCTTCCAAAAGGTTTCGAACAAATAGTAGCTCACCGTGCAATGTTTCTCATCTTTCGACAAACTTTCAAAACCTGTTGAAAACTTTGGAAAACCGACGAAAAGTTCTCAACATTGCCAACATGACCTGTTGAAAACTCGATGAAATATCGTGAAAAGTTGCCATGCACCGCTAAATCGAGCTCGGCTTATGGGGGAACCGTGTGAACTGCGCAACCTTTTACCTTTGATTTCTTGACATTTGAACATTGATTTCCCTACAATCTTCAAGCTCACGTGTCTATATCTGCGTCCGCGTCCCCGCGGACACTCGAAATGCAGCAGGAGGAACTTAAGATGAAGCGTACGTATCAGCCTAATAAGCGTAAGCGTGCCAAGACCCATGGCTTCCGTGCCCGTATGGCCACTAAGGGTGGTCGTGCCGTGCTCGCCCGTCGTCGCGCCAAGGGCCGCAAGCGTCTCACTGTCTAGCAGCGATACACACATCTCGCATGAAGACTATTAAGTCTCGGCAAGATTTCGAGCATGTGTTCAGTCAGGGGCGTCGTTTCAATCACCCTCTGATTCGAATGACCATATGTGAATCGGTTGGCGAAGGCGACTCCGGAAGGGTCGCCTTCGTTGGTGCTAAGCGACTCGGTTGTGCCGTCGTGCGCAACCGATCTAAGCGTGTGATGCGCGAGGCCGCCCGCAGCTGCGGATTTCCCGTTGCGGGTTATGACATCATCTTGTTTGCAACTCCCAAGACGAGGGTTTCCTCGCCGCAGGAGATGGACAAGGCGTTGCGTTCGCTTATGAAGCGCGCCGGCGTTGCCGGGGAGGAGCGATGAGCAATCACGTTTTGCGACGTGTTGCCATCGCTCCTATTCGCATATATCAACAGGTTATTTCGCCCTTATTGCCTGACGCCTGCATTTATTACCCAACGTGCTCGCAATACGCCGTCCAGGCGATTGAGAAGCACGGTGTTTTGAGAGGCTGCTGGCTTGCCGTGAGGCGCATCGCTCGCTGCAATCCCCTGCACGTCGGCGGTTATGACCCTGTGCCCTAGCGGGCACTCGCTATCGGAGGAAAACTTACATGTGGGATTGGATCGTTAACATCCTTTTCGAGCTGCTCAAGCTCATCCAGACCTTTGCGGTCGACTGGGGCCTGTCCATCATCATCCTGGTGGTCATCATCCGTCTGCTGCTGACGCCGCTCATGCTCAAGTCGACCAAGTCGACGGCTCGCATGCAGGTGCTGCAGCCCAAGATGCTCGAGATCCAGGAGCGCTATGCCGACGATCCCCAGCGTCAGGCCGAGGAGATGCAGAAGTTCTACAGCGAGAACAAGTTCAATCCGCTGTCCGGCTGCCTGCCGCTTCTGATTCAGATGCCTATCCTGTTTGCCCTGTTTACGCTGCTTCGTAACCTGCCGCAGTACTTTAACGAGGGCACGTTCTCGTTCTTCAACATCCTGCCCGACCTGACCACCACGCCGAGCGCTTCCTTTGCCGATGGCTTTATGGTCGCACTGCCCGCGCTGGTCTGCCTGATCCTGTTCGCCGTTCTGACCCTGATTCCGCAGCTCTATATGTCGCGCAACCAGACCGGCCAGCAGGCTCAGAGCATGCGTATGATGGCCGTTGTCATGACGGTCATGATGCTTTGGATGGGCTGGAGCCTTCCCGTTGGTGTTCTGCTGTACTACGACGTCTCGTCTGCTTGGCAGGTTATCCAGCAGATTTTTGTGACGCAGAAGGTCATTGACAAGGCGAAGGCCGATGAGGAGGAGCGTCTTAAGAACGCGCCGCTGCAGGTTGAGGTCACTCGTCGCGAGAAGAAGCCGCGCCCGCACAAGAAGAAGTAGCGGGATATCAATCTTATTTAGGTACCTAACTTTTGGAGTACGTTATGTCTGAAGAGATCATCGAGGATATGCTTGAGGAGGTTGCCCCGCAGGTCGCGGGCGATTATCCCGAGATTGCACAGCGCTACAAGGCTGGTGAAGAGCTGACCGACGAGGAGCTCGACACCATTGCCGATGTTGCGATTTCCATCCTGCGTTCCATCCTTTCGCACTTCGATGCCGCCAACTCTCCTATCGATGAGTATGAGGGTGACGAGGGTGAGCTGATTTTGGATGTAACGGCTCCCGACCTTGCTGTTCTCATTGGCCGTCATGGTCGCACCCTTGATGCCCTTCAGGTTATGTTCTCTTTGCTGGTGAGCCGCAAGCTTGGCTTTAGGTATCCGGTTGTAGTGGACGTCGAGGGATACAAGAGCCGCCGTCAGGACAAGGTTGCCTCCATGGCTCAGTCTGCTGCCGAGCGTGCCATCCGCACTCATAAGAGTGTTTCGCTTCCGCCCATGAATGCCTATGAGCGCCGACTGGTTCACATTGCACTTCGTGGCAATGATGCCGTCGATACTCATTCTGAGGGTTCTGACCCTGATCGCCATGTGGTGATTGTTGCTCGATAATCTACTCGAGCTTATGCTAAGGGGACGTGGTTTCCACGTCCCCTTTTTTTGTCAAAAGTTCTCGATACACTGATTTTTGTCAGAAAGGAGCTTTCGTTGTTAGTACTTACTGATCAGCAGGCTGACGAGATGTTGAGTCGTCTAGCTTTCTATTGCAAAGAGTATTCCTTGAGCGTAACTGATGCTGAGCTGAGGAAATGTATTCAGCATTTGGATTTGGTTCTAGAAACAAATAAGACAACCAATCTCACCCGTATTCTTAACGTAGAAGATGCTGCAGTACTTCATATCCTCGACTCACTTGTTTTGCTCCCCTATATCAACAAGGCTCCTGAGGGAGCTTTGCTCGATATGGGAACAGGTGCGGGCTTCCCTGGTATTCCATTAACCATAACCACGCATCGTAAAGCTACTTATATTGACTCTGTTGGCAAGAAGGTTGATGCGGTTAATTCCTTTGTCCGTGCTCTTGGATTGAAACATGCTCATGCGGTTCATGATCGTCTTGAAGAATATGCTCGAAGCCATAAGAAGCAGTTCTCTGTTGTAACCGCCCGCGCACTGGCCCCTCTACCGATTCTTGTTGAGTATGCGGCTCCGTATCTCAATGATGGAGGGCTATTTGTTATCACCAAGGGAAATCCATCGGATGAGGAGCTTGCTTCCGGCATGTCAGCAGCTAAGATCTGCGGCTTCACTTCGCTTCTGAATGACGCAATCGATTTGCCTGAGGGCCTGGGTCACAGGGAGTTCATTGTTCTTAAGAAGAGTCATCCAGCATCCGTTTCATTGCCTCGTGCAAATGGCATGGCAAAGAAGAATCCGCTTGCCTAGATGTTTCACGTGAAACATAATGGATATTAACAACTTGCAATGTTTCACGTGAAACATGGCGGTTGATATCGATTCGGAATGTTTCATGTGAAACATCCTCCGTTTGACAGCTTTAATACACACCAGGAGGGACCGTGGGATTTCGCGACGTTAAGCGTTCTAAGAGCGCAAAAGACACGCGTATCATTGCAATCATCAATCAAAAAGGCGGCGTTGGTAAGTCAACGACGGCTGTAAACCTTGCGGCAGCATTGGGTGAGCAGGGTCGTAAGACACTGATTGTCGATTTTGATCCGCAGGGAAATAGCACCAGTGGATTTGGAATTGAAAAAGAAGACCTTCAACAATGCATCTACGATGCATTGTTGAATGATGTGCCGGCAGAATCGCTTGTTCTTGATACAAATTGTAAAAAGGTATTCGTAATTCCCGCTACCATTCAGCTTGCAGGTGCCGAAATTGAGCTTGTAAGCGCAATTGCACGTGAAACCCGCCTCAAAGATTTGCTTGAGCCGATTCAGGACGAGTTCGATTTTATTTTCATTGACTGTCCTCCTTCGCTCGGCTTGCTTACAATCAACGCCTTGACCGCAGCAGACAGCGTTTTGATTCCGATCCAGTGCGAGTATTATGCACTCGAGGGCGTTACGAAGCTGCTTGAGTCAATGAAGATGGTCAAATCACGTCTGAACAAGGGCTTAGACACCTATGGCGTGCTTATGACCATGTATGACTCGCGTACTTCTCTGTCGAATCAGGTTGTTGAGGAGGTTCAATCGTACTTTGGTGATAAAGCGTTTAAGACGCTGATTCCCCGTACAGTTAAAATCTCCGAAGCTCCGTCTTTTGGAGAACCGGTAATTACCTATGCACCTCAAAATAAGGGTGCAAAAGCGTATATGAACCTTGCAAAAGAGGTGATCAAGCGTGCCTAGTGCAAAGAAACGTGGCGGATTGGGACGTGGTCTCAATGCTTTGGTCTCAGAGGCCGAGTATGAGACTGGTGGTTCGGCTGCATCTGCTTCAAATGCCGCATCTGAAACAAAACTTCCTATTGAGGATATCGTTCCCAACCCTAATCAGCCGCGAATTCACTTTAACGAAACTGAACTTCGCGAGTTAAGCGAGTCAATCCAAGAACATGGTGTTTTGCAGCCGCTTTTGGTTCGCAAACATGGAAACGGCTATGAGATCATCGCTGGTGAGCGTCGTTACCAGGCGTCAAAGCTTGCTGGTCTTGAGGAGCTACCTGTCATCATTAAGGATGTTAATGATGAAGAGATGTTGGCTCTTGCTCTTATCGAAAACCTTCAGCGTTCTGATTTGAATCCCGTCGAAGAGGCGAAGGGTTATCGTCAGCTCATTGATGCCAGTGGTATGACACAAGAGGCGTTATCAAAGGCTGTCAGTAAGTCTCGTTCTGCAATTACAAATTCACTTCGTTTGCTAGATCTTCCAGAAGTCGTACAGCAGATGATTTTCGAGGGCAAGCTTACTGCGGGCCATGCAAGAGCAATTCTTGCAGTTCCCTATGAAGATGCAAGGATTCGACTTGCTGAGAAGGTTATTGCAGAAGGTCTTTCCGTTAGAGCGACAGAAAATCTTGCTCCATTGTTTTCTGCCGGAGAGACGCCAAGGACTCCGAGGCCAGCAACACCTCAGTCATTCAAAAAGGCCGCTCGAGTCCTTCGTCAAGTTTTCAACACGAATGTACGTGTGAAGAGCTCGCGTGGCAAGAACAAAATTGAAATCGAGTTCAAAGACGAAGAAGAGCTCTCCCGTATCCTTGGCGAAATGATTCAATTTGGGCAGGAGGATCAGGATGAAGAGTAAGGTTCTCGCAGTCATTGCATTGGCAACCACTGTCGCTGCTGGTGCCTTTGCTGGCTATAAGATCGCGACAGACGATGAGCTCCGAGGTCATTTGCTTCGTGGTGCGCAAGATATCGTCGATACGTCCAAGAAGAAAATGGATGTTATGACAGAAGATGTTGCCATGCGAACTGCTCAGGTAACGAAGAATCCCAAGATTAATCAAGGCTGGGTTGGTAACCAATGGGAAAATGTAGGCTATTAGGTACCTAACAATTACCCAGCATTTTTTGAAGGGTCCTTGTCTGATTCACAAGACAAGGACCCCTTATTTAGGCTGTTATTAATGGGACCAGTAGCAGCTGATTCATAATCGAGGTCAATAAATGAAACAGCCCCGGTTGCATATCCTGCAACCGGGGCTGTTCGATGTTTCACATGAAACGTTTTGGGGTGTGACTCCCCTATGCGTTCTTTTGAACTTTGAAGCGCTGCTTCAACTGACCACAGGCGGCATCAATATCATTGCCGCGAGAATTGCGGATTGTGGTCTCGATGCCACGAGACTCAAGGCGGCGCTGAAGATCCTCGACCTTATGAATCGGCGACGGCTTGAGCGGGCTGCCCTCGATGTCGTTAAGCTGAATCAGGTTAACGTGGCACAGCGTTCCCTCGCAGAAGTCGCAGAGCGCCTGCATCTCGGGATTCGTATCGTTTACGCCTTCGATCATGGCATACTCATACGTCGGGCGGCGGCCAGTCTTTTCGGTGTAGAGCTGAAGCGCTTCGTGAAGGCGAAGCAGCGTGTACTTCTTAACACCGGGCATGAGCTTATTGCGCGTCGACTGGATGGCGGAATGCAGGGAAACGGCAAGCGTGAATTGCTCGGGGATGTCGGCAAATTTGCGAATACCGGGAATAACGCCGCTGGTAGAGACGGTGAGGTGACGAGCGCCGATACCGATGCCGTCGGGGTCGTTGAGGATTCGCAGCGCCTTGAGAACCTCGTCGTAGTTGGCAAACGGCTCGCCCTGACCCATGAACACGACGCTCGTGGCGCGCTCGCCAAAGTCGTTGGATACATGAAGTACCTGGTCGACGATCTCTTGAGCGGTCAGAGAACGCTTGAGGCCGTTGAGACCGGTAGCGCAAAAGGCGCAGCCCATGCCACAGCCTGCCTGGGTGGAAACGCAGACGGAAAGCTTGTTGCGACGGGGCATACCGACGGTCTCGACGGAAATACCGTCGTGGTACTCGAGCAGGTACTTGCGAGAGCCATCTTTGGAAACCTGCTTGGTGAGTTCAGTCGGCGTGTCAAAGGCAAAAGCCTCTTTAAGCTGCTCGCGGAAAGCCTTGGGAAGGTTGGTCATGTCGTCAAACGAACAAACGTTCTTCTCAAAGACCCATTCGATGAGCTGCTTTGCGCGGAAGGCGGGCTGGCCAAGTTCGGCCACGAGCTCGCGAATATCGTTTTGGCTCAAGTCGCGAATGTCCTGAGATTTAGTCCTGGGATTCATGGAAGCCTTTCGATTTTGGGGAAACGTAGAGGGTATCGCTACAATATGGTATCAGCTGCAGAAATTATAGAGGAGGAGTCTGCCCATGCCGGGTAAAAGCCTAGAGAACATGCACGTAGCGGTCTTGGCGGGCGGTCATTCCGCCGAGCGCGAGATCTCGCTCAATTCGGGAAAGAACGTCGTGGTGGCACTGAAGGAAGCCGGCTACACCTCGGTGGAGCTGCTCGACACGGCTGCCGATGACTTTATGGTAACCATGGCGACCGGCGGTTTCGACGTGGCATTTATCGCCATGCACGGCGCCGGCGGTGAGGATGGCGCCATGCAGGGCGCCATGGAGACCCTGGGTATCCCCTACACGGCCTCGGGCGTGCTTGCCAGCGCCTGCGGTGCCGACAAGGAGGTCTCTAAGCTCCTGTACGCCAAGGCGGGCATTCCCATTGCCCCCGGCCTTGCGCTCGAGGTGGGCGATGAAGTCGATATCGATCATATCGTCGAGGTTTGTGGCGAGCGCTGCTTTGTGAAGCCGGCCGTCAACGGTTCCAGCTATGGCATTTCCCTGGTCCATGAGCCCTCCGAGCTGCCCGCGGCAATCGCCAAGGCGTTTGAGTACGGCGACAAAGTGCTGGTCGAGAAGTGCATCGAGGGTACCGAGATCACCGTTGGCGTATACGGCGAGGATGACGTGCGCGCCCTGCCGATTGTCGAGATCCGTAAGCCCGAGGACTGCGAGTTCTACGATCTGGACGTGAAATATGTCGACCCTACGGACATCCATCGCATTCCGGCGCAGATTTCACCCGAGAACTATGCTCGTGCCCAGGAGCTTGCCTGTGCCGCTCACAAGGCCCTCGGTTGCCTGGGCATCTCGCGCAGCGACTTTATCGTGAGCGAGGACGGCCCCGTCATCCTCGAGACCAATACCATTCCCGGCATGACCGATACGTCGCTGTATCCGGATGAGATCCGCCACACCGACGACATGACGTTCCCGCAGGTCTGTGACAGCCTGATCCGTATGGGTCTTCGTCGAGCGGGCATTGCATGCTAATCGAGGACGCGGTTTCGTCAGGAACGCCGCAGTTTGTCATCGACTCCTATGCCACGCTTGCCGAACGCGCCAAAACGCAGTCCTTCGGCCTTATCGAGGAAGATGTGATTGTCCTCGATACCGAGACCACGGGTCTTTCGGTGCAGGACAATGAGCTGATCGAGATCTCGGCGGCCCGTCTTTCGGGCCGCGAGGTCGTCGACCGCTTCGATACCTTCGTGCATCCCAAACAGCTGATTCCCGCCGAGATTACCGAGCTCACGAGCATTACAAATGCCGATGTGACAGATGCCCCGTCGGCCGTTGAGGCCGTCGCCGCTCTCGCCGATTTTGTCGGTGGTTGCCCGGTGATCGCACATAACGCCACGTTCGACCGCTCGTTTATCGAGTCGGTCAAAGGCGGCGTCAACGTGAGCGATATTTGGATCGATTCGCTGGCGCTGTCGCGCATTGCGCTTCCGCGTCTGGCCTCGCACAAGCTGTCTTTTATGGCCGATCTGTTTGGCTGTGACTCGGTATCACACCGTGCCAATGCCGACGTCGACGCCCTGTGTGGCGTATGGCGCGTGTTGCTCGTGGCGCTCACCGACTTGCCCAAGGGCCTAATGGCGCGCCTAGCCGACATGCACCCGGATGTGCCTTGGTCCTATCGTCCTATCTTCTCATTCTTGGCGGGGCAGAACCCTGGTTCTATCTTCTCTCTCAGCGCCGCTCGTGCTGACGTTCTCAAGGCCGATCGCGCCGACGATCGGGTGGACGCCGACGAACTGCCGGTCCTCAAGATGCCGAGTCGTGAGGAGATTGAGGCAGACTATGCGCCGGGTGGCCTGGTCAATCGCATGTATCCCACCTACGAGCCGCGTGATGAGCAGATCGCGATGGCGCTCGAGGTCCGCGATGCGTTGGTCACGGGCACTCATCGTGTAATTGAGGCGGGCACAGGCGTCGGCAAATCGATGGCCTACCTGGTGCCTTTTGCCGAGGCAGCGCGCCGTAACAACATCACGGTTGGCATCGCGACCAAATCGAACAATCTTGCCGATCAGCTCATGTACCATGAGCTGCCAAAGCTTGCCGAGCAGCTGGACGGTGGTCTGTCATTTTGCGCTCTCAAGGGGTATGACCACTATCCGTGCCTGCGCAAGCTCGAGCGCATGAGCCGCGGCCAGGTCGAGATTACCACCAAGCGCGATCCGGCGGACACGCTCACGGCGGTCGCGGTCATTATGGCGTACGTCTGCCAATCAGCCGATGGCGACCTCGACTCGCTCGGCATTCGGTGGCGCAGCGTCAACCGCCCCGACTTTACGACGGCCTCGCGCGAGTGCGCTCGTCGCCTCTGCCCGTTTTTCCCTGATAAATGTTTGGTCCACGGCGCTCGCCGTCGTGCGGCGCATGCCGATGTGGTGGTCACCAACCATTCCCTGCTGTTCCGCAATGTCGCGGCCGAGGGCAGGATTTTACCTCCGATTCGTCATTGGGTAATCGACGAAGCCCATTCCATCGAGCGCGAGGCGCGCCGTCAGTGGGCGCGCGTGGTGTCGGCGGATGAATCACGCGTTCTGTTTGAGCGCCTGGGTGGCTCGAGCGCCGGCGCGCTAAGCCAGGTTTCCCGTGATTTGGCAACCTCCGAGGGCTCTACGCTCTATCTGGGCCTTACTGCCAAGGCGACCTCGACGGTCACGCGTGCGAGCATGGCGATCGCCGACGTGTTCGATGGCGTTCGCGAGCTCGGCCGCCGTGCCCGTGGGGGTTATGACAATGCCAATCTATGGATTGGCCCCGAGCTACGCGAATCTGACGACTGGCATGATTTCTTACAGTCGGCCTGCACTGGCATCGGCGTATTGGAACAAGCTGACAAGAGCGTCGACGCGCTGGTGCAAGCCGTCGCCGCCGACAAGCCCGAGGTTGTTGTCGACCTGGGTGATATCTCGCGCCGCCTGCACGAGCTGGTCGAGAACCTCAAACTCATCATTGATGGCACCGATGAACACTACGTATATTCGCTGCAGGTCAATCGCAGGTTGCGTGCCGGCGGAGAGTCGATGACCGCAGAGCGCATCGACATTGGCGAGGCCTTGGCAACCGAGTGGCTGCCCGAGGTTCACACGGCTATCTTTGCCTCGGCAACCATGACGGTGTCCAAAAGCTTTGAGCACTTCAACCATGCTGTCGGCCTCGATCGCATCGGTGCTTCAACATCCTCATCGCTGCACTTGGACTCGAGCTACGACTTCGATTCGAACATGGCTGTAGTCGTTGCGGGCGATATCCCCGATCCGCGCGATCGTGAGAACTATCTTACGGCGCTCGAGCGCGTGCTGGTCGACGCCCATCTTGCCATGGGCGGATCGGTGCTCACGTTGTTCACCAATCGGCGTGACATGGAAGACCTGTACGCCCGCGTTGAGCCCAAGATGGCCCGTGCGGGTCTGGAGCTCAACTGCCAGCAGCGCAACTCATCTCCTCGTCGCCTGCGCGACCGGTTTATCAACGAGCCGACCTCGTCGCTTTTTGCGCTTAAGGCCTTCTGGGAGGGGTTTGACGCCAGCGGCGAGACGCTGCGTTGCGTCATCATTCCCAAGCTGCCGTTCTCGAGCCCCACGGACCCGCTCTCGTGCGAGCGCAACCTGCGCGAAGACCGCGCTTGGGCACGCTATTCGCTGCCCGAGGCGGTGCTCGAGGTCAAGCAGGCGGCCGGCCGCCTTATCCGCTCGTCGACCGATTGCGGCGTGCTGATTCTGGCCGACCCGCGCCTGGTGACGAAGGGCTACGGGAAGAAGTTCTTAACGTCGCTGCCCACGAGCTCTTATCAGCGCATCGAATCGGCGCAGATCGGTCACTATCTGCAACTGTGGCGCGCACGCCACGAGCGACGGCGCTAAAGCGGACAGACGAGGGTTTTTGCCATATCGCACAGACGCTTTGACAGGGCGGGGTCATCCAAGATGCGGATGGCTCCGCCCGCTGCGATTATCTGGCTCAATAGCCAACGCTCGGAGCCGTAATGCACGGTTACCGTTGCCATGTCTGCACCGCCGCGCTCGATGAGGGTGATGCCGGCCCAGTCCAGATGCTCCGCCATATCGAATGGCATCAAGAGCTTTGCGCTACGCTGCGTCCGGGCAAGGGAATCGTGGAGGGATGCAACGTCCGGTGCGTGAGGCACGACGGAGTCTTCCGTCAGGGTGAGTCCCTCGATTTTATCCATGCGATAGGTGCGCTGCTCATCGACCGCGATGTCCCAGGCAATCAGATATGTTTGGTCGCCGTTTGCCGTAATGCGCAAGGGGTCGACCAGACGCTCGCGTGGCCGTGCATCGTCCATCGAGCGATACGAGATGCGGCAACGAACACCGTCCTGAATGGCGCAGCTCAGCTGCTGCCAGTGCGACCCGTGGTTGACGGTGTCAAAGACGCGCTGGTTATAGCCGAGCTCTTCGGGTAGAAGAGCATGTCGAATCCGAGCTGCCGCCTGGGGCTCGATCCCCAACGATTCAAGTTCATGGTTGAGCACAGCGCCCTCGGCGGCACTCAGGCGCAGCGGTAGCACACGCCCGGCGTCACCGGTGAGGACCACACGCTCGCCGTGGCATTCGCAGATGATGCGCGCACCCGATTCTCGGTCCGCGAGCGTCGAGACGATCTCGAGAATCTCGTCGAGCGACACCCCCGTGATGTCAAAGCGACTGCAAATCTCGGTTCGTGTCATGCCGCTCTCGCCGGCGGCGTAGAGGGCCTCCATGATGTCGATGGCGCGCGAGAGCCTCTGCTCGCTGGTGAGTTTACGCACGGGCATGCTCATGCACCGTCCTTTCAATGAGGTGGTTCCACGCCTGTTTGAGCGATTTGGGGGCCACGGGCCTCATGCCGTCCATGGCGTGGGCCATGCAAAATGAGGCGGCGGCTTCAAGGTCGCGCACGTCAACGGTCCAGGTCCATCCTGCATCGGTGTGTGCGAGCTCGCCTCGCCCGCGCGCGAGGCCGTTGATCATATCGATCTGCGTCTGAGGGGCGAACGAGAACGTAGCCGCAACGGGCGGTCGGTCGGCAAAATCGAATTCAAAGAACAGATAGTCGTTGAGATTGAAGTCTGCAGGGATGGCGTAGGCCTTTGAGGGGCGCCAAGCGCGAACGATACGGTCGCAGCGGAATGTCCTGATGCCGTCGGTGACATTGTCGAGGCCGCAGAAGTACGCCACGCCCTCGCGCTCGAACATGCCGTAGACGCAGACGGTACGTTCTTTCTGCTCGCCGCGTCCGTTCTGATATAAAAATCGCAGCGCGCATCGCTCGGCAAAGGCGCTCCATACCGCATCGACGGTGGGAGAGCGGCGGATCGGTGCTTCGTCCACCGCCGATATGCCGGTGAGGTAGGCAATTTTGGAGCGAATATCGGCAAGCGGCGCGGCAAAGGTGGAAGAGCCGGCCGCTAGCGTCTGGTCGATGGCGTTGAGCAGGATATCGGCGTCGTCTGCGGTGATGAGGCCGCCTGCAGCAAACGTGTGCTCGCGGTCGATCGTCCACGAGCTTTCCTCGGTCTCCTGCGCACCGGCGGGGCGAACCTCCTTGATTAAGATGCCACGCTCGAGCAGTTTGTCACGATCGCGCCGAAACTTGCGCTTATCCGAGTCAATGTTGCCCGAGCCATATCCCAGGTCAGAATCCAAGACGATCTGCTCGGTCGTCAGCGGTTCGGGGGAGCTGTTGAGCACAAAGAAAAGATTGAGGATACGCTGAGCCGTTTTATCGAAACTTGGCTCCGAATTTCCCTTTTTAATTGTCGCGGTCGCGTCGCTTGCCGTCATAGAGTCCTCGCATGAGAAGGTGGTTTGCTGCCATGATTTTAGTCCGATATGGAGATTAGGCTATATCCTTGTCCGCTCGGGGCGTTAAGATGGCCCGAATTCGGTCGTTTGCGCTCGCTCGGGGTATACTTTCGACTATATACGGTTCTAATGTGCAAGCATTGGGCCTATTTGTCGGATTATGGATGTGGAGCGCACATGGCGAACACCCAGAACTATATTAACCACCTGCTGCAGAACACCGGCATTACGCCGGCATGCAGCGAAGAAGAGCGCTTGGCTGCCGAGGATATCGCTCAGATCTTCCGCAACCACGGCTTTGATCCCGAGGTTCAGGAGTTCAATGCCCCGGCGCCCAGCAGGTTGGCATTTGCCGTTACTGGCATCCTTGCGTTTGCCGGCGCCCTGCTGATGGGCATCGGCGGCGGTATCGGCTTGGTCGGCACCTTGCTGGCTATTGTCGGTGCCGTGCTCTACGTGCTCGAGCGCACGGGCCACCCCGTGGTTTCGCGCCTGGGCAAGACGGGCGTGAGCCAAAATGTCATCGCCTACCACAAGGCCTCGGGCCCGCTCGCATCTCCGCGCAACCGCCCGGTGGTCGTTGTCGCACACTACGACTCTCCCCGTGCTGAGCTGCTCGCCCGCGAGCCTTATGCTTCGTATCGTGCGCTCATCGCCAAGCTGTTGCCCGTTGCCACGGTTGCCCCCGCTGCCGTTGCCATCCTGCGTATCCTGCCGCTCCCCGGCGCGCTCAAGGTTCTGCTGTGGATTGTCGCGATCCTCGCTTCCCTCGTTGCACTTGTCAACGCGGCAAACATCATCTCTAACCGCCACATTCTTCCCTATACGTCCGGCGCGGTGTGCAACAAGTCTTCTGTCGCCGCTATGCTCGGTGTTATGGACAACGTTGCTCCCTTCCAGGGCGAAAACGAGTTTCCCGACGATGTTCCGTTCGATACCTATTTTGGGGAGCAGAAGCGTCGTGCCGAGGAAATGGCGCGCGCAGCGGCGGAGTATGCCGCGGCCCAGCAGCAAAACGACTACGGCAACACCATCGAGTACGAAGAGCCTACCTACGCCGAGGACGAGTTCGGCCAGCCGATTGCTCCCGACGCTCAAGCCGAGCCCGAACAGGGTGAAGCTTTCGACGAGCAGATCGAGGGCTTTGAGGGTGCATCTGCCGACGAGACGCTGATTGGCGCCATAGTGCCCGAGGATCAGAATCAGGCTGTCCAGACCGAAGAGTTCAATGACGAGGTTTCCGCTGTCGAGCCGGCGGAGGAGCCTGTCGCGGCCGAGCCCGAGCCCAAGCTCTATCGCAATGCCGCCGGCAACATCCGCTTTGGTTCGGATGCCATCCGTGCGCTCGGAATGCTTCCCGAGTCCTGCACGCTCGATTACGAGGAGGGCGAGGAGCCGACGTTTGAGCCCGAGCCTGTCCCCGTCGTGACTGCGCCTGCGCCCGTTGCCACTGTGGATGATGAGTCTGCCGCGGTTACCGCTGCCGTTGCCGAGCCCGAGGCAGTGTCCGCGATCGATCCCGCGGCAGGGCTGGACATTTTGGCCCCCGCCGCGCCGGCGCAAGACGTTGCGGACGAGTCTGACGACGATTACGTTGAACAGCCGAGGCGCGTGTCTTACGAGAGCGATACTGATTTCTCGGCCGAGATTCCCGCGGCAACGCCCCATGCCGATATTGCATCCGCGTTCTCGTCGATTGGCGCCAGCGCTTCCAACTTCTTTAAGGGTGCGCTTGCAAAGGGCAAGAAATTTGTCGACGATTTCGAGGAGAAGCGCGCTGCCGCACGCGAGGCTGCCGAGCAGGATGCTATCGCTCAGCAGCAGGCAGCCGAGGCGGCACGTGAGCTCGCGGTGCAAGAGTTCGAGCAGAACGAGGCTATGCAGTCCGTGCCCGTCGATGCCGCCGAAGCTACAACGTCCTTTGAGTCCCAGCAGCCGACGTCCGCGGATGTTGTTGAGGCGACGACGTCTTTCGAGGCTCAGCAGCACGTCGATAGCACCATGTCGTTTGATGCCGCGAAGTTCGATTCCACGATAACGTTTGAAAAGCAAGGCACCGCGATTGCCGAGCCCCTTCCTGCTTCCGATGAGCAGGACGACGCGGCAGACGATGACGAGCCCATTGATGCTGCCGAAATCCAAGATGCCGGCGAGGACGAGCCCATCGAGGCCAACTTTGACGAAGAGCAATACGCGACAGCCGAGCAAGATGATTCGACCGAGGTCGAGCAGGAGGGAGTGCCTGCGGTTTCCGAGGCTCCCGAGATAGATGAGTCGAGGCCTTACTCCACGCAGATTTTCACCATGCCGACCCCGAGTGGTTCCGGTGCCACGGTTGCCGATGTTGCTCCCACCCAGGACGAAACGGTCGATTCCCTTATGGCCCAGATTTCCTCCCAGGCATCACCGCGTCCGCAGATGAATGTTCCCGATCCGGCGTCGGCTCCGTCGCCTGCACCTTCCTCGTCTCCGCTGGCTTCGGTCCCTGATCCGTCACTGCCGTCGATGAAGCAGGCAAACGTTGCGTCTCGCACGTTGCTGTTCGACCTTCCCGATCCCTCCGCACAGGTCAACGACCCCTTCGCTACCGCTCAGGGTCCCGAAC
Organism: uncultured Collinsella sp.; assembly: GCA_959602645.1. Taxonomy (GTDB): domain Bacteria; phylum Actinomycetota; class Coriobacteriia; order Coriobacteriales; family Coriobacteriaceae; genus Collinsella. The sequence goes on from CAUGTZ010000009.1 coordinate 75,335, forward strand.
CCACATCGGCACCCGTTGCGCCTCCTATGCCCGTTGCGTCGGGCGCTCAGCCGATCGAGACCATTTCGGCTCCCGCCCCGGCGGCACCCAAGTCTCGCAAGCGCGGCCTGGGCGGCCTGTTCGGTCGTAAAAAGAAAAACGAACAGGACAGCATGAGTGATTGGCTGGGCGTCGAAGACGATTACGATGCCAAGAAGTCCGGTCGCGGCATCGGTTCGTGGGATAATTTCGAGGACGATAACGATGGCTGGAAGGGCGGCGCTACGTCTTCCGACGGCGCTTCTTCCGAAGATATGCTCTCGGCTGTCGCCTCTATGGGCGATGATGAGCTGCTCGGTCACGATATCTGGTTTGTGGCAACGGGTGCCTCGGATTGTGATGGCGCTGGCATGAAGGCCTTCTTGGCTTCGCATCGCGATAAGCTCCGCGGCGTATTCTTCATCAATCTTGAATCCGTCGGCGCCGGTAGGCTTTCGGTGGTGACGGTTGAGGGCGAACAGCAGCTGCTCAAGGGCGATCGCCGCATCATGAACCTGGTCAGCAAGGTGTGCAAGTCGTTCCATGTCGATTGTGGCGCGCTCGAGATGCCCTATGCCAAGACCGATGCCTATGCCGCGCTCGAGGCGAGCCGCCGAGCCCTCACCATCGCCGGCGTGGACGGCACGCGCCTGGCTTGCGCTCGTACCGAGGACGACCTGCCCCACAATGTCAACCCGACGAACATTGCCACGGTATCCGAGGTCGTGACCGAGGTTATCCGCCGTTCGTAGACGGAGCTCTAAGGAGTCAACGTGTTTTCGTATATTAAGCGCCATTGGCCTGTCTACGTGATTTTGACCTTGATCGCCATTGCGTTAGGATTTGGGGCTGCCTACATCGTGGGTGCGAAGGGCTCGACCCCCGCCTCCGCAATCAGCGAAGAGGTGGAGCAAGAACAGAGCACGGGTGCCGATGGGATTCCTGAGTCCGAGCAGGCAATCGTTGATGGTGGATCTTCGTCTGCAGAGTAGATACGGCGATTTAAATGATTGAAAGCGGGCGAGCCGGGGGACTGGCTCGCCCGCTTTTTTTATCGCGCTAGAGCTTCTTTGGGATCGACCTAAGGCGAGCGAACCATAGGGCTGCGGCACCCGAGGTCAGGAGCGCGGTGATGCAAGCGGCGATGGGGACTGATCCTGTTGCCGGTAGGTCCTGCGGTAGGGTACAGCGTTGAATGACACGGTCCTCGTCATGTGACTCAAGTTTATCGCCGCCGCCGTTGCGACAAAGATCGACGCGCGCGCTGTTGGTGAGTGCGGTTTGGGGCGTATAAGCCGACGTTGCCTGCATGTGCACGACTGCGCCCCGAGCGTCTGTGCCAAGGATTGCTTTGGCATCGTCAAGGTCGTCGTGCTCATCTTTGAGATCATCGCGGGTCCAAGAATCTGCATCGCTTCGAGTTGTAAAGTCGGCGGCTACCGCACCGTATTCAATGCGAATGCCCGTTACGACGGTATTGGATGCAAGGTCGAGTTCTTTCGCCTCGAGTGTGGTGGATTCCGTGGTCGAGACATCCGCCTTCCAGAGGTGCCAACCGTCGTAATCGACGAGGCGACAGTCCTCACCCAGGCTCTCTTTTACTTCGTCGGACTCAAGCCAAGGATTTTCGTGCCCATCGTCAAGTGTCGCGTTTGCCGGCTCATCGACGTCTGTCGAGTCCAACGGCGTCGTGCGATACCACACGTTGCACAGACCGTTGAGATCGCCGATGGCGACAGGGGTTTCGATTGAGACGAATCTCGCCGTATCGTCCTCGGCGCACTCAAGATCATCGGTAATTGTGAACTCATCAACCCAGGTAGCTGAATCGTTTCGAGCGTCGATGGTGTAGGAGAAAAGACCGTCCGTATTGGTTTGCGTTGCGGCGTGATTTTTACCATCGCCGTTGGCCAGCAGACCCTTCCCGATAGGTTGGACAAGCTCCTGACGCTTGTCGACCTGTCCTTTGATCTCGATGGGCGCATCCTTCATCGCGACGGATTGGACTTCTCCCGTATCCTTTATTTCAAACGTTATCTCCTCGGCAAGGTCATAGGTCCGCGGAGACATCATTTCGCGCAACGAGTAGGTGCCGGGTGCAAGATGTTCGACGCGGTGCGGCTTGTCGGATGAGGTCCAGGAGTCTATTTCGGTTTTATCGGGACCATATAAGGTGAGTTGTGCGCCTTTCACTTCCTGCTCTCCGCTTGCATCGACCTTGGAGATATCAACCTTGGTGTAATCGTCGGATACGTTAAGCCGTGCTTCTACAACGGGTGTTTTCTGGTCGGCATAAGCAAGGTCTACGATATGGGGCGTCCGGTCGAGTAAGAAGCCTGCCGGCGCTTGAGTCTCGACAACCTCGTAGCGTGCGGTGCCAGATCCCAGCGGGAGGTCGTCCGCGCGTGCTTCTCCAGTTTCATCCGTTGTGACGGTAGCGACAGTCTCACCGTCGAGCGCGGCAATGCTACCGTCGGGGCGCACGATATCACCCGAGGCGCGGATCTCAAAGATGGCGCCCGCGAGGCTGCTGCCGTCTACGGTATCGGTTTTAACGATCCTGATGTTTCCGGTCGCGGCGTGGTCATAATACGAGGCGATTGCAACGGGCGTTAGGTTTATATCGGCGGGTATGTTTACCTCGATCTCTTTGCCGATAAGATAGGGCTCTTTGGCCGAGGTTTCGCGTACATAATAGGTGCCCGGCACGAGCGATTCGGGCAGTGTGACGGTCCCGGTCGCGTCAGTCGTAAAGGTGTCCATTACGTTATGTGCTGGATACCAGCAAGTTTGTGAGACAAGTTCGTGATTGCTGTCGAGAAGTTGGAAGGTGAATCCGGCTAGTGGAACAGAAGCGCCTGTTTGGGCATCGCGTTTTACAATCTGGAGATGCGTCGACAGAGCGTGGTTGTCCACGATATATTGAAGCTCGGCGCCGTCGGAAATCTGATTGGCCCCGACGGTCCATTCCCCTGCACGTTTAAAACCCTCGGGGACGGTTTCTGGAACCTCGCGAATCGTGTAGCCGGCACGGTCGTATGGGACGGCTCCGTGGACACCGGCGGGTCGCTTGCCTGTGCCGAACCATGCTTCGGGCTGATCTTTGGTGGAGGCAAAGCCATAGATGTTTGTGGTCAGTGTGCCAACAACCTGATGAGAGCTGTTGCTGACAACCTCAAAGACAACACCTCCCGCCGGCTGCTCTAGGCCGGATTGGTCGCTACTGCCGTAATCCTTGAATTTGGAAATCTCAAGGTCAAACGCAATGGGGATATCGGAAACGCGAGATTCGATCTCGACCACGCCTGAATCGCCGAGCTGGTCGGCTCCAACGGTATAGGTCCAGCTGTCGTTGGATGGCAGGTAGCCCTCGGGGGCTTTTGATTCGTAGATGGTAAAGGTTCCTAAGGGGACATCGGCGAGAGTGGCCCGACCGCTTTCGTCGGTTGTGAGGATTTGCGCCCATCCAGGGGTTGATTGCGACACACACGTGAACTCTGCTCCTGCGAGTGAGGATCCCACCTGGGGGCCGGCATTCGTCGCGGCATCGAGTTTTACGATACACAGGTTAATGGTGCCGGGTTGTTCATCAATGGCGACCTGTCCACCGTCATTTCCCGTGGTAAAGGCGATGCGATCACGACGGGGGACATAGCCGGCCGGCGCCTTCGTTTCAACTAGGTAGTATGCCGTGTTGGGCAGAAGTGTTGCTTGCGCTTGACCGTTGCTGTCCATCTGGATGGTGCCGACACGCGCGCCGCTGGCGCTCTCAAAAATATCGAATGTTGCCCCGGTAAACTGATAGGTATTGTTTCCGCTGGTAATAACGGTGTTAGCAGACTGCTTTTGGAAGGAAACAGAGACCGCCGGCAGTACATAGAGCATGTCTTGACGTTTGCTGCCGCCCGATACGGCCCCTAGATAGCGTCGCGCGTGGTGCGGAGCGGCTTTGATGCCTCCTGATTTTGCGCTGTCGTGGAGCCATCGCGCAGCCGCCACGACTTCATTGTCGGCGGTAAAGTGTCCGCTCTTGGTTTTACCCTGAGCGGTCGTGTAGGAGTAGGTGCCGTCGACATGGGTAGTGCCGTTGAGCATCCATACGGCAAGCTGGGTGGCGGCGCGGGCGCGATCGGGTGAAAGATGGTAACCGCCAAACGACGTGGCGGTAGGATATCCGTGACAAACGATTGCCGCGAACTCGTCGTCGAGCCACACCCAGCCTTGATCAAAGTTGAGCCATGGGCCGCCCGGCTTGGTGGGGCCGGGGCGCTCCTGGTTCATGCAGTAGGCAATCGAGGCGTCTTGAGCTTCATATTTGCCGATGAAGAAGGGCCCACAATCATCGCTAATGGTGCGAAAGCCGAGCTGATCGTAGCCATCGACGGCAAATGCGGCTCCCGGTGCCAGACAGCCGAAAAGCAGGAAGAGGAGCAGGAGCAGCGGACCTGTTGCGATTGCGCTGTGGACAGAGTGCGTGGGTGCGTTGGACATGGCTGCTCCTTATCCCTCGTGCGCCGCACGGGGAGGCTGCGACGCGTAGGATGAGGCTACCCCCGAGGTTCATGCGGGTAAGTACCGGAGCCTGACCAAAAGCTTGCCCAATTCCTGACAAATTGAGCTCAAATACAACAATCAAGCAAAAGCGCAGGTAGAAGATAAGGGGAACAGGAAGCCAAAGGTCCTCGTCTCCACAATTGACGCGATTTTCAAACGAATCTCCACAGCTAAAACAAGCATCGCCACCCTTGTATCGAACAAGACAACCGCGTTATACTAGCCAACACACAAGCGGGCATCGCCAAGTGGTAAGGCATCAGCTTCCCAAGCTGACACTCGCGGGTTCGAGTCCCGTTGCCCGCTCCAGAAAAAGTAAAAGCACGACACCGTTCCGGTGCCGTGCTTTTTTCAATAAAGCGCCGGGACTCGAACCCGCCAGGGTGCGAGCGTAAAACAAACGCGAAGCGTTTGTAGCGAGCAGGCGAAGGCGCCGGCAGGCGCCTGAAGCCGGTGCGGATTTGCGAAGCAAATACGCGGACGTCCCGTTGCCCGCTCCATCGAGCGCGGGAGACTTTGGGGCGGCCAATTCAACAAAGTCTTCCCCATCGTCTCCGTGAATCCGAGGAGATCGACCGCAGCCGGTGCGGATTTGCGAAGCAAATACGCGGACGTCCCGTTGCCCGCTCCAATTCCAAAATGTTAGGTTAATGCCTACTGCCCATACTTGCACCTGCGCACGGTACAATGGTTGGGTTACGACCAACGTGCCAATAACCAAAAAGGAGCCGCTATGATCGATCGCTATACCCGCCCGGAGATGGGACACATCTTCTCCCTCGAGAACAAGTACGCCATTTGGCAGGAAATCGAGGTTCTGGCCTGCGAGGCCCAGGCGGAGCTCGGCAAGATCGGTATTTCCAAAGACGAGGCCCAGTGGATCCGCGACCATGCCAACTTTGAGAAGGCGAAGGTCGATGAGATCGAGGAAGTCACGCGCCACGACGTCATTGCCTTCCTGACCAACATGAAGGAATACATCGATGCCGATGTTCCCGAGGGCGACCCCAAGCCCAGCCGCTGGGTTCACTATGGCATGACCAGCTCCGATCTGGGCGACACGGCCCTGTGCTACCAGCTCACCCAGGCCTGCGACCTGATCATCGAGGATGTCAAGAAGCTCGGCGAGATTTGCAAGCGTCGCGCCTTTGAGGAGCGCAACACGCTCTGTGCCGGCCGCACTCATGGCATCCACGCCGAGCCGATGACCTTTGGCATGAAGTTTGGCTCTTGGGCCTGGGAGCTCAAGCGCGATCTGGATCGTCTTGAGGACGCCCGCAAGAATGTTGCCTTCGGTGCCATCTCCGGTGCCGTCGGCACCTACAGCTCCATTGAGCCGTTCGTCGAGGAGTACGTCTGCGAGCACCTGGGCCTGGTCCACGATCCTCTGTCCACGCAGGTCATCAGCCGCGATCACCATGCCTATCTCGCCGGCGTTCTCGCCACCACTGCGGCCACCTGCGAGCGCATCGCTACCGAGGTTCGCAATCTGCAGAAGACTGATACGCTCGAGGCCGAGGAGCCGTTCCGTAAGGGCCAAAAGGGCAGCTCCGCCATGCCGCACAAGCGCAATCCCATCACCATGGAGAAGGTCTGCGGTCTGTCGCGCGTCGTGAAGTCCAACGCCCAGGTCGCCTTCGATAACGTCGCCCTGTGGCACGAGCGTGACATTTCGCACTCCTCTGCCGAGCGTGTCGCCCAGGCCGATAGCTTCATCGCACTCGACCACATGTTCCAGTGCCTCATCCGCGTTATCGACGGCCTGCAGCTGTATCCTGCCCGCATGATGGCCAACCTCAATAAGACCCGCGGCCTCATCTTCTCCTCCAAGGTGCTGCTCGCCCTCGTCGACACGGGCATCACCCGCGAGGACGCGTACGCCATTGTGCAGGAGAACGCCATGGCAACCTGGCACGAGGTACAGGATTGTGTCTCCGGCCCCACCTTTAAGGAACGTCTCGAGGCCGATCCGCGCTGCACCGTCAGCCAGGAGAAGCTCGACGAGATCTTTGATCCGTGGGACTTCCTCACCCGTATCGACACGGTCTTTGATCGTCTGGAGCAGCTGAGCTTCGAGTAGGTTCGGGCATAACGTTAGCTTTTTAGGGCGCTTTGCTGGTAATGTGTGTTGCCGGCAAAGCGCCTCGTTGCATTTAGGGAAAGACGGGGATAATAGTCGTCTCGAATAACATTCTGAGAGGGGATCGCATGATTTCGTTTGATTACAAGCCGCAGGGTGTATGCTCTCGCAATATTCACCTTGACCTTTCCGATGACGGCAGCAAGGTGCTGGGCGTTGAGTTTACCGGCGGCTGCGATGGCAACCTCAAGGCCATCTCCAAACTGGTCGAGGGCGCTCCTGCTGACCGTGTGATCGAGGTTCTTGCCGGCAATACCTGCGGCATGAAGAAGACCTCTTGCGCCGATCAGCTTACGCGCGCTATCGAGGCCGCTCGCGCCGAGATCGCCTAATGGGTATCGCCGACCACATCAAGAACGGAATATCGCGTCGCGGCTTTGTGCTCGGTGGAGCTGCCGCGGGCGCTGCCACGGTGCTTGCCGGATGTTCGAAAAAAACAGGCACCAGTGATGATGCCGCTGGCGAGCCGCAGGTTATCAAGGACGATTCGAAGATTGTCTCGATCACTGATGAGTACGAGGCAGTTGACATCGATCTTGAGCCGGCGGCATCGTGGACGCTGCCGCTGGGCACGTTGCTGTACTACTGCGATGGTGACTATGCTGCGGCAATGATGGCGCCCGCATCGGCACTGCACGCCAACACACTCGGTGTGTTCAACCTGGGCGATGGCTCGCTTACCACATTAATTGAGAATCCTATCGAGGGCACGGGATATGCTTTTTACGATGTCCGTGCCGGCGACGGCGTGTTTGCGTGGGTTGAGATGAACTTTGCCAGTTCATCGTGGAAGCTCTACGCTCAAAATCTGTCGGGCGCTTCGCTCTCTGGCGACGTGGTTGAGCTCGATCGAGGTGGCAAGGACTACGATCCGCCACTGTTTACGGCGTTCGGGTCATCAGCCATCTGGTATAAAATGCCTTCGGCAGGCGGCAATAAAACGAGTAGTGATTCGTTTTGCTATCGTCGCTCGCTTGATGAATCCAAGGCCGAGACAATTTGGAAATCGACGGGCCGCTTTGCGTCGGCCCCGCGCGTGAGCGACGGCATTTTGACCATCTCGCCGCGTGTCCGCAACGACGAGGGCGTCTACTACGGCATAACGGCAATCGATCTGACCGATGGCAACAACACCAAACGTGCCCAGCTAGTCCTTCCCTCGTCAGTCTCGCCTTTCGAGGCCGTATATATGGGCGATACCTTCGTGTTTTCTATCGAGGCGACCTATAGTGGCGTGGGCAGCCTGGGCAACATGGGCACGTATATCGGTAATGAGGGGGGGCCATACCTTTTCCTGTCCCGCGAGCCGCTCGCATGTGCTGCCGGCAAGAAGAATAAATATCTCGTTAAGGTACAGGCATCGCATTTTCTCATCGACACCTCTGCCAAGACCTATGGCTCGCTACTGTCGCCCGACCGCGCTTTGGAATATGGCGATTATCCAGCTACGGCGGGAAAATCGGACTCATTTCTTACGTACGCAACGGTGCGTAACAGTCAGGGAATTCCCGAGACGGTTACCGCTCGCCTGTTCTCTCTTTAGTCTCCGAGGGGTTAAAAAGGCGTCGACAGGGGAATAAACGCGTTGTGACTATGAGTACCGCCCGCCGAGCTGTCGCGTCCATGCGATACCCGGTGGGCTCAGGTGCGTTAAAATGAGCTTGTTCTTAGCTAATTGAGACAGGGGGGCCGTGTTATGGCTTCAGATGCAAAAAAGATTCTGCTGGTCGAGGACGAGAAGGCAATCCGTGACGCCGTCGCTGCCTATCTCGAGCGCGAGGGCTACTGGGTTGTGGGCGTGGGCGACGGCCAGTCCGCTATCGAGGAGTTCGAGAAGCATCAGTTCGACCTGGTTGTGCTCGACCTCATGCTCCCCAAGATTCCCGGCGAGCGCGTTTGCCGCACCATTCGCGACACCTCGGATGTCCCCATCATTATGCTGACGGCCAAGGGCGAGATCGAGGACCGTATTATCGGCCTCGAGCTCGGAGCCGACGACTACCTGATCAAGCCGTTCTCGCCGCGCGAGCTTGTCGCGCGCGTACGCGCCTTGTTCCGCCGTGCCCACCAGGCCGATGAGCCGGCCGTCGAGGTGCTCGACTTTGGCGATCTGGTCATTGACATCTCGGGCCACAAGATTTTGGTCGAGGGCAAGGAAGTCGACCTGACGGCTTCCGAGTTCAAGCTGCTCACCACGCTTGCCCGTCACCCCGGCCGCGTCTACAACCGCATGGAGTTGGTCGAGAAAGTGCTCGGCTACGACTTTGAGGGTTACGAGCGCACCATCGACAGCCACGTGAAGAACCTTCGCGCCAAGCTGGGCGACGACCCCAAGAAGCCCAAGTGGCTTTACACCGTCCACGGTGTCGGCTACCGCTTCGAGGCTCCGACCAAGACCGATAAGTCGGACGAGAAATAAAGGAAATCACATATGACACCTGCGCGCTTTGAAATCGGGCAAAAGCATAAGCAGGAGAACGAGGCGGGTTCCAAGGCTAGTTGGAACACGCCTCGTTCCGATTCACGGCCAACGATGAGCTATCCCTCGCGCATGGCTCTGGCTTTTGCCCTGACATCGCTCATGACGGTATTGGTATTGGTGGGCGTAGTCTCCGTTGTATGGGGCACGGTTTTTACGGATTACACGCGCTCCAATATTGTCGAAATCGCCAATTCCGCAGCCGAAAAGCTTGCGACGTCGTACGAGGAAAACGGCAATTGGACCGCGGGGGAGCTGCGTGCGGTCGCGACGTCGAGCTTGGTGTCCGACGATCTTGGCATGCAGGTTGTCAATAAAAAGGGCGTCATCGTCTACGACGACTCGTGGCCCTCGGCAAGCGCTACTGCCGATGTGCGCGAAAATCAGGCGAGGACCGACGGTACGAGCGGAAAGAAGGCATCGCACAGCCCAGTCTCGTCTGCTCCCACCGGCTCCGATAGCGTTGCAAACGTCGAAATCATAACGTCTTCCGGCGAGCATGTCGGACAAGTAAAGCTGTGGGCCATCGGCTCCGATGCCTTGCTCACCAAGGCAGATTCTGCGTTTAGGGAGAAGACCTTTAACGCCATGGCCCTTGCTGCGGTTGTTGCAGTTTGCATTTCGGTCGTTATCGGATCACTCGTGTCGCGCATGCTCACCAAGCCGATTCACCGTATTACCAGCACGGCCAAGCAAATTCGCGATGGCGATCTGTCTGCTCGTACGGGCTTGCGCGGCGATGACGAGATCGATCAACTGGGCGAGACGTTCGATGAGATGGCCACTTCGCTCGAGAAGGATATGAAACACGAGAAACGTTTGACCTCGGACGTGGCTCACGAACTTCGTACTCCGCTTATGGCCATGCTCGCAACGGTCGAGGCCATGCAGGATGGCGTATATCCTACCGACGATGAGCACTTGGAGACTGTTGCTTCCGAGACGCGTCGCCTGGCTCGTCTGGTGCAGCAGATGCTCGACCTGTCGCGCATGGAAAACAGCACGGCTCCGCTCAACCTTGAGCCGGTGGACATGGTTCCTTTCGTGCGTTCCATCGTCAATGCCCAGGAGCGCCTGTTTGTCGACCGCGATCTGCGCTTGCGCTTTGCTGACGAGACCCAAGGTCACGACGATGTCGTCGAAGCCGATCCCGACATGATCACACAATGCGTCATCAATCTCATGAGCAACGCCATGCGCTACACCCCCGAGGGCGGTTGGGTCGTGGTGTCGGTGCTCAGTGACCGCAAACACGTCAGCATTGCCGTTTCTGATACCGGCATCGGTATTGCCAAGGATGACTTGTCGCGCATCTTCGGCCGTTTTTGGCGCGCCGATGCCAGCCGTGCCCGTGAGGCGGGCGGTCTGGGCGTGGGCCTCGCCGTGACTAAACAGATCGTCGAGCGCCATCACGGCTACATATCCGTGGAGTCGGAGCTTGGAAAGGGTACGACTTTTACGATTCATCTGCCTCGCGAGCACACGGCGGACGCGGCATCTACTACAATGGAGCACTAGCTTTTCGCTATTCGGTGAAGGAGGGGTTTCGTCCCTGCCGCTCCGAGTTTGCGAAAACGTGCGGGAAAGAACCCGCATTACTGTCGTATTTTGGTAAGGAGTGACTCACGTGACAACGATGGAGCGTCGTCCGGATTCCCGTGGCAAGGTTCGTGATATCTACGATGCCGGTGAAAACCTGCTGATGGTCGCCACTGACCGCATTTCTGCGTTCGACTTCATTCTTCCCGACGAGATTCCGTTTAAGGGAGAGGTGCTCAACCGCATCTCGGCATTCTGGTTCGATAAGTTTGCCGGCATCGTTCCCAACCACCTCGTTTCCATCGACCCGGCGGATTTCCCCGAGGAGTTTGCTGAGTATCGTGACTACCTCGCCGGCCGCGCCATGCTGGTTAAGAAGGCCCAGACGATTCCTATCGAGTGCATCGTCCGCGGCTATCTGACCGGTTCGGGCAAGAAGACCTACGACGAGAACGGCACCGTCTGCGGCATCCAGCTGCCTGAGGGCCTGACCGAGGCTTCCAAGCTTCCCGAGCCGCTGTTCACGCCGTCCACGAAGGCCGAGATCGGTGACCACGACGAGAACATCTCGTTCGAGCGTTGCTGCGAGATCGTGGGCGAGGACATCGCCACGCAGATTCGCGACCTTTCCCTCAAGATCTACAAGGCTGCCGCCGAGTATGCAGCGACCCGTGGCATCATCATTGCCGACACCAAGTTCGAGTTCGGTGTCATCGATGGCAAGGTTACGCTGATCGACGAGTGCCTCACGCCCGACTCCAGCCGTTTCTGGCCTGCCGCCAGCTACGAGGAGGGCAAGATTCAGCCCAGCTACGACAAGCAATTCGTCCGCAATTGGCTCAAAGCCAACTGGGATATGACGGGGGAGACCCCGCATCTGCCCGCCGAGGTCATCGATGGCACGTCCGAGCGCTATCGCGAGGCCTTCCAGATCATCACGGGCTCCCAGTTCACAAGCATGAAGGAGAACGCATAAGTGAGTACCCGTAGCGCCACGAACAAGCGCACGCAATCCCACGAGGTTACCGGGGTTGCGCGCAAGTCCGCTGCATCCGCCAAGCCCGCCCGTCAGGCAGCGAGCTCTGTCCGCGTCGTGCCGGCTTCGTCTAAGGCACGACGCAAAGAGCTCGAGAAGGGCGAGAACCTCGAGGGCCTCTCTAAAGAGGAGAAGCGCGCCCGCAAGGCTAAGCAGCGCGCCAAGGAGGATCGCATCTACACGGTGTCGAATATCCTTCTCAAGCAGGATGAGGACTACACCAAGCGCCGCCGCATCTGGTGGGCCGTGCTCACTATCGGCATGGTGCTCGTCGTGGCCATTTGGGCTTCGCTGTACTTCGCTCCCGCTGGCATGGTGTCCAGCCCTGTCCAGATGGTCGGCATTGTTTTGTCCTACGTCGTCATTTTGGGTGACTTCATCTACGACTTCGTTCGTATTCGTCCCCTGCGCAACATGTACCGCACGCAGGCCGAGGGCATGTCCGAGAACAAGCTCAACGCCCTTATCGAGCGCTCGGCTGCCGAGGAGGACAAGAAGGACTCCAAGAAGAAGTAGCGTTTGCATGCATACTTATCGCTAAGATATAAGGCGCGTCGTTTTTGCGGCGCGCCTTTTTACTGTTCTATAGATAGATGGAGTGGCACATGATTCGAGCTGCCCTGACGGTCGAAGAGGCTCTGGAGGGCATGAAGGCCCTAGAGCCCAAGATTAAAAACTATGCGCGCCTGGTTGTCCGCAAGGGCGTAAACGTCAAGCCCGGTCAGGAGGTTGTCGTTCAGTCTCCGGTCGAGTGCGCGCCGTTTGCGCGCGTGGTGGTCGCGGAGGCCTATGCCTCCGGTGCCGGTCACGTGACGGTTATTTGGGCCGATGACGCCGTGACGAGGCTCACGTACGAGCATGTCGAGAAAAGCTATTTTGAGCAGACGCCCGAGTGGAAGCGCCTGCAGCTTGATTCACTGGCCCAGGATGGTGCCTGCTTTATCTTTATCGAGGGTGCGGACCCTGCCGCTCTTAAGGGCATCGATCCCGCTAAGCCTGCTGCAGCTTCTAAGGCAAGGAACACGCAGTGCAAGGTCTTCCGCCGCGGACTGGACTACAACATCAACCCGTGGTGCATCGCCGGCGCGCCGGTCGTTGCCTGGGCGCGCGAGGTGTTCCCGGGAGACGCCGATGAGGTTGCAATCTATAAGCTGTGGAATGCGATTCTGCATACCGCTCGCGCCGATGGCCAGGACCCGGAGAGCGACTGGGAACTCCATGACGCCGCATTCGAAAAGAACCTGCGTTTCCTGAACGACAATCGTTTCGACTACCTGCATTACACCTCGGCAAATGGAACCGATCTGACGATTGGCATGACGAAAGGTCACGAGTGGGCCGGCGGCAAGGGCAAGACGCCCGATGGGCACCCCTTCTTCCCCAACATTCCCACCGAGGAAGTCTTCACCTCGCCTGATCGTATGCGTGCCGACGGTATCGTGTATTCGGCTATGCCGCTCATTCACCACGGTAACAAGGTTGACGATTTTTGGATTAAGTTCGAGGCGGGCCGCGTAGTGGACTACGATGCCCGCGTGGGTAAGGCGACGCTTGCGAGCATTATTGACACCGATGAAGGTGCCGCTCATCTGGGTGAGGTCGCGCTTATCTCCAAGAACACGCCGATCCGTGAAAGTGGCGTTCTATTCTATGACACGCTCTATGATGAGAACGCTAGCTGCCATCTCGCGCTGGGTGTCGGTTTCCCCGAATGCATCGAGGGTGGGTATGACATGTCCAAGGAGGAGCTCCTGGAGCATGGCGTTAACGTCTCGAGCACGCACGTCGATTTTATGATCGGCACGGACGATATCGATATTACGGGCATTACGCCTGATGGACGTGAAGTTGTGATTTTCCAGAACGGCCAATGGAGTTGGGAATAGCCCCAGACCGTGGTACAATGCCACCCGCGGGCCGTTAGCTCAGCTGGCAGAGCAGGGGACTTTTAATCCCAAGGTCCAGGGTTCGAACCCCTGACGGCCCACCATAGTTTACGCAGGTCAGAGACGGTGTTGTCTCTGACCTTTTTCTTTGTGTACCCCGCGAGTACCCAAAACGGTACCCCTCAAATCACGTGGATTCCATAATTCTGGCCTGTCCGTAGAGGGCGTTACGTCCGGATGGTCGGACGGATAGATCGTTGCCGATGCGTCCGTCCATCCGTCCGTGGGGGCCGAGGACGGTCCGAGTGGATGCGAGCGTTCTGCGCGCTTTCGATAGCCGTAGGGGCTCCTTGGGTAGCCCCAGGCTGTCGAAAGGGAGTTGAACGCGAGCTTCGGGGCACGGGTATGCCGGTGTGGTGTGATGGGCGGTCGTTGATGCACTGAAGCCCTATATCTATTACTTATTTATTTATATATAAATGGAATGTAACCTGACGTTACACCTACGGCGCTTCTACCTGCGGTTCGAGACGCTTGAATGCCCCCTTTGAAGGGTGGGTTAAATGTAACCTCACGTTACACATGTGTAACCTCACGTTACAGGAAGTGTAACTTCAAGTTACAGAAGATGTAACGTCACGTTACAGGCTGGTGTAACCTCACGTTACACTTAAACCCACCCTTTTGAACACTGAAAAGCCGTCCCGCATCTATTGCGGGACGGCTGCCTAGTCGCTCCATCCCATGGACTTGGCGGCATCGAGGATGGCTGCATATCGGAGTTGCAGTATGCCGTCAACCGAGTCGATGAGATGCCTTGATTTCAACGCCTTTCGCGCTTTGCAGACGCTCGGCCGCGCCGCGTTAAAGAACTCGGCCAGTTCGATGTCGGTTTTTTTCAAACCACAAACCGCATAGCAGCCCTTGCGTGAGCCGATGCGCTCATATCGTCGTATTTCTAATAGCAACTGAAGTTCAAGCTTGCCCCTCGCGGCGAGATATAGCCATCGATCACTTTTGTCGGCACATAGCCGCGATTTGGCGGCTTCCTCGGCTTCCGTTGCAGCAGCGCAGATTTGTGGCGGTTCAACGCCGCTGAGCTGTGCGAACCGTTCACGTGATATAGTATTTACAATGCTAATCGCATCCTGAGTGATGCTTGGTGCCGTTGGAAGTGATGATTCCAACGGCACTTCTTTTTTCGGTGGGTCGTCAGCCACTGCTATCCCCTCCGCTTCTTTTTGGGCCGACCGCCACGGGTGCCGCCGACGATCATTTTTCCGTGACGCACCACCGCGGCATTGATTGCAGGCAGCATAAGCCATTCATCCTCGGTGGCAAACGCGAGTCCTGCTGCTATCAAAGCGTTGACGTGCTCAGCTGCAACGGTCGACTTGCCTTGATTGTCAAACAGCCATTGCGCCAACAGGCCATAATCGAGTGGCAATGCGTGCCCTTTGTGCCGAGACGCCAAGGAACATAGACCCAGCCAAACACCCATATCGGCGTATGTCTTGGGGCCTCGAGCGGCGCGGAGTCGCATAAACTCTTCGCTGCTAGATATAGGCATATCGAGCTGCATGGAAGGTAGCTGCACTGACCATGCGGCTTCGATGGCCTCGAGATTGGTTATCTCGCGCCCCATCAGGCCGCGCCCTTATCTCGAAGCCCGCAGACCGCAAGCAGATCATCGCGGTTGAGTTTCCAGCGACGTCCGATTTGAACACCACGGATCTCGCCACGGTCGACCATTCTCAACAGGTGCTTGGCGCTAATGCCGATTGCCGCTTCGGCGGTAGTGGGCGTGATGAGTAGCGGTAGCGTGTCGTAGGCACCCAAGCGGAAACGCTGCAAGATGGCCTCCTCTGACTTATGCATAATCGACTCCTTTCTGGGCTCTATGGCCCGTTAAAGACTGTGCGGCTTATCCCGCTACAACAAGGCTATGTCGGCTGTTGGCATCATGCGGACCGATTTGGTGCCAAGGGGTGACAATCGGTGACATTTTTTGGCGGCAGGGTTTCCGCATCTGTTGTGGCACGGTTTCAAGAACATGGGTTTCGCCCCGCGGGGCGCCGGGTTTTAGGGCAGAGCCCTAACAAGCGCCGAACCGCAGGTTTCGGCGTGTACGCGGACGGGCAAAACGCAGTTTTGTACGGCAGCGTACGACTCTTGCGTATTTCGAAAAACTACCCTTACGGCCATTTCGCCCGACTTCGTATGTCCCGCTCCAAACGGTGGGTTTCCGTGCTCGGGCCCGCCTTTCGCCTTCGCCGAAAGGCGGGCCTTATGAGGGATCGTCTAGGGATGCTTTTTCAAGGTTGGCAAGCATCCAGCCCATGACCTTATCCTCGTCCAGTTCGAGATAGACCCGACAGCCTTCCTCATCTCTGTTGCGATAGGGCTTCGAGCGCCTGACGACATAGCCTGCCCTTTCCAGCTGGTCTGCCAAGCAGTCGACCTCAGCGGTTTCGCCGCTTATCCTGAATTCGAGCATGATTCACCTCCGTTTCATTGTCCCAATAGTCCGACTGGTCTTTATAAGAAACAGCTGTCTAGCTGGTCTTTTACTCGAATTAGAGCCGATTTGCGGCGCTAAAGAAGAGCGCGTGGAGCCGATGGACGGTCTTTGTTATTCAGGGGCAAATAAAGGCATCTGAACGTCATGTAGCCCTATTCACCGGCTGCGCGCAGCTCCAAAATTTCGGCGGTGGGCGGCGCCGCTGTCATCGTGGCAGCCACTGCGTCCATCGCCGTGCGCTTCGCCTGGGCGTTGACGCCCGTGTAGATGTTCAGTGTCATGGCGGCGTTGGCGTGTCCCAGGAGTGAGGATACGGACTTGATATCCGTCCCCGCGAGGATCGCTGCGGTAGCGAACGTGTGGCGCAGGTCGTGGAACTTGGGTGGCTCGCCCTCCGAGCCCACCAGCCCCAGCTGCCGAACCGTGACGGCCCAGTGACGCGACAGGCGCTCAGGGGCCATGAACTCTCCGTCAGGACCGCCCAACACGAACATCGACTGCTCGAACGGCACGCCCGCCTTAAAGCACTCGGCTCGCGCGGCGGTCAGACGGCGAGTAAGGATCCCCGCGACTTCATCGGGCATGGGAATGCTCCTGCGACTTCCGCCGTTTTTGGGTTCCTTCTCGTAATGCCCGTTTTCTCCAAACCCGATGGAAGCTTTGACGTGCAGCATCTTTTGTTCAAAATCAACGTTGCGCCACCTGAGCGCAAGCAGCTCGCCACGCCGCATACCCGTGAGCAGGGCGAGGTAGATGCCGACGTTCTCGGGGCAATCACGAGCGATGGATAGAAACGTGAGCAGTCTTCCGCGCTCGCGTTCGTCCAATGCGTTTGGTTCACGGTGGCGGGCTTTGGGCACGCGCACGCAATCGACGGGGGAGTAATCGATCACACGAAGCCTGCCGACGGCATCGCGGTATGCGGCCTTGAGCAGTGTCACGCTTTTGCGGATGGTGGACGGCTTATAGCCCTCCTCGACCGCCCGGTTAATCCAATTCTGAGCGGCGGTTACGTCCAATGAATCGAACTCAATGCCGCCGATTCTGCGTTCGACGAGTCGGGCTGCGCCGCGATAGTCATAGACGGTCGATGATTCAATCGATCCTGAAGCGCTGAGCATATCGATATAACCATCTAGCAGGTCTTTTACGGTCTTGTGGGCCATGCTGCCGAGTTTGATCTTCTTCTGCGCGAGCTCCTCCATCTCCACGCGCTATTCCCTCAGCTCGGCCTGAGCAGCACGTTTCGATTTGGCAATCATGACCTTGCTGACCTGCCCGTACGTGCCATCTTGTTTCTTGAATTTAAGCCGCCCGCGCCAACCGCCGTTGCGATACGGCAGCAGGCAGGACGAGGTGTAGTAGCGCGTTGGCTTCATCGAGACCCCACAATCACGGCGTGTACCCGCTGCGTACCGCGCGGAGTACCCGTGTCGAACAAACCCACTCAGGCCGTGCAGTCCGTCTAGTCGAACGAAACCGCAGGTCAGAGTGGGTGTAAGGTATCACTGCCAAAGTCCTAAAGCAAACGGGATTTCGCTTTTAATCCCAAGGTCCAGGGTTCGAACCCCTGACGGCCCACCATAGAATAGAAAAGCGACTGGCGGATGCCGGCCGCTTTTTTGTTGCCGCGACATGGGTTCGAACCCGAAAGGGCGCGGAGCTGAGTAAACGCGTGAGCGTTTGCCAGCGCAGCGCGCAAGGCGCGAAGCGCCGCAGCGGCCGTCTGCAGAGCAGGCCGAACCTCTGACGGCCCACCCAAAGAAAGGAAAACGAAATGAAAACAGATAGATACGGAATTAGCGGCAGCACATTAAAGATAATAGCGGCCATTTCGATGGTTCTCGATCATGTAAGCAGGATCGTCCTGACCAATGGAATCATGACTCACGCATCGTACAATCAGATATCAGACGAACAGTGGGCGATTCTAAGCGAGGCTTCGGATGTGCTTCATGTTCTTGGCAGAATTGCATTTCCCTTATTTTGCTTTTTGATAGTTGAGGGATTTTTGCATACTCATGACATAAAGAGGTACCTGCGAAATATGCTTGCCTTCGCAATCATTGCGGAGCCCATATACGATTTCGTTCAAACCGGGCAACTATTTGACCTTCGGCAACAAAATGTTATGTGTGAGCTCCTGCTTTGCTTGGTCTTCTTGATAATTCTGGAAAAGATACAAAGCCTTTCAAAATGGAAGAGGTACATCGCAGAAACTGCTCTGATTGTTTTGACAGCACTGGCAGCTGAATACACTAAACTAGATGGCGGTGTGTATGGCATTCTGCTTGTGGCTGCATTCTATTTATTCCACGACAGCAAGGCCAAGATGTTCTTTGCTGCAGTATGCGCAGTGCTCCTTTCGTCATGCCATATGGTTGGCGGCGGATTTGAGTTTGCTACAGCTAATATATTTAATCCTGATGTTGCTGCCGCGGTCGTTTCGTTGCTGCTTATCAATCTTTATAATGGCAAGCGAGGGCTGAAGCTCAAATATTTCTTCTACATTTTCTATCCGGCTCATCTTGCTCTGCTTTATGGTGTCTCACTTATTGTTTTGAACTGTCTTTAAAAACTCTCAAACAAGTCTCTGAAAGCAGAACTAAATTGACCCTAAGACTGCTTGTGAATTTCCGGAAGACCTGTGAGATACGAGGATAGACAACGAGGGCTGTAGAAAGATGCTTCGAAAGCATGAATGGCAGCGAGAAAATGAGTTCGGAAGAACCCCTCTGGATGCTCCAGCATAGAATAGAAAGCGATCGGCTCCGGCTGGTCGCTTTTTTGTTACCGATGCACGGTTCGAACCCGAACTTCTATATATAGGAACGCTTGGCGAACAAAACCTGCCTTTTACCGACGGGAAACAAATAACCGATGCTTTTGGAGTAAAGTGGCGCTCCAGAGATGACCGATGCCTCAACATCTATAAACCAGCTGGTCACCGCCAATATCAGAAGCTGATGCTTCAGTTATAACCTCAGTGACGTGACTGAGGGACCTATTCATTTGTGAACAAAATATGGAGTGCACGATTCCCGCCCCCGGGGCCCCTCCGGTCTGGCAATATATCTCCTTGCCGCGCGGC
>CAUGTZ010000010.1 GCA_959602645.1 uncultured Collinsella sp.
GCCGCGCGGCAAGGAGATATATTGCCAGACCGGAGGGGCCCCGGGGGCGGGAATCTGGGCGTACACATTTCCTACACATCTTGGGATCCGACTAACGTTTGCCAGCCGTTACCTACCGCTCGCCGAGCATCTCTTTATATAAGGCAGTCTCATGGTTAAAGCGGATACGTCCCCCTAGCTAAAGCACAGCCAGCATCGAGCAACTCATCACGTTCTTCCACCGAGAACCCCTCGGCGTAGACGCGCACCACTGGTTCGGTCCCGCTAGGACGGACCAGCAGCCACGTGTCATCCTCGAATGCCAAACGCAATCCATCCATATGACTAACGTTTTGCGGCACCTTGCCACAAATCGACTTGGGGTTTACGCCCGGCAGCAGGGTTCGTAACGTTTCGGCATCTTCGGCCTCAAGGCGCAAATCGCGTCGACCGTAACTCGTCTTACCAAAACTGTCCTCGAGTTGGTCGACCAGAACGCCCAAAGGCGCGTCCGTCTTTGCCATAAGCTCACACAGAACCAGACAGGCGAGGATTCCATCGCGCTCGGGCATATGCGCGGCGATGCCGATACCACCGGCTTCTTCGCCGCCTATGAGGACGCCGCCCTTCTTCATCTCCGCCGCTATATATTTGAAACCGACTGGTTTGACGGTCACGCGGCAGCCAAGCGCCTCGGCAATGCGACGCACGAGCGTCGAGCATGAAAGATTGACGACGACGCGCCCCTCCAAATTACGAAATTGAACCAAGTCGCCCAAAACGAGCGCCATGATCTGATGCGGATGTATATATCTGCCGCGCTCGTCAACCGCGCCGATACGGTCGGCGTCGCCGTCGGTCACCAGGCCAGCGCAAGCTCCGTCCTCGATAACCGTGCGCTCGCAAGCGTCCACCCACGGCTCAACGGGGTCGGGGCAGATATCTTCTTGGTCAGACGCCTGCCCGGCGTGAATCTCGTGCACCTCAACGCCAAGCTCGCGCAGCAAGTCGGCTAGATAGCCCTGGGCTGCGCCGCCCATGGGATCGACAACCACGCGCAGGTGCGCGGCGCGGATGGCTTCGGCATCGACAAATGATGCCACCGCCTGCATATAGTCAGGAATGATATCCGCGGTGCGATATTGCCCCTCGATCCCCATTGGCTCGGGAGCCATGGTCTCTTCGAGCTCTTCGATGACATCCTGGTTGGCGGTCGAGCCGTCACCCATGCGAATCTTGAGGCACAGATAACCCTGCGGATGATGGGACCCCGTCACCATGAGCGCGCCGCACGCCTCACCGTCATAAGCCGCCGCCCACGTAAGGGCAGGGGTCGGAACAGGTCGCGAAGCGAGCACGGCGTCCAGCCCGTGCGCTGCTAGCACGCCCGCCGCAAGCTCAGCGAACTCGCGCGCCAGGGGCCGGGTGTCGAACCCTATATATACCGTTTTGCCCGGATTGGTCTTTTGCCACAACTCGCCGACGGCATCGGCGATACGGGCAACGTTATCGGCAGTGAAGTCCTCATCGACGCGAGCGCGCCAACCGTCAGTTCCAAAATGAATTATCGCGCACACGCGCAGACACCTCACAGTGTTTGGATCATGGTACGCGTGAGGTATACCCGCAACACGCACTCGGCAACCTGCCGGCACCAGCATTCACCATTTGGGCAAATGCTGCCGAGGACATGCAAGCAATAAAAAAACCGCCCCGTATGGAGCGGTTTTGCCCTTTATATATCGAGCGCCTCGGCCATCGCTGCCGTAGTGATTGCCGTGGTTCCACAGCAACTGCCCACCATTGCGGCGCCGGCATGTCTCCATTCGATGCATGCGCGCGCGAAAGCTTCGGGATTCTCGTGCCATACGGGGCCATCCTGAGTCTGGACCGGATCGCCTACGTTGGGACGCACCGTGACGGGAGTAGTCGCCGATGCAACCATCCTGGGCACCGCCGCATTCGCGGCCGCAAGCGAACAGCAATTAACACCAACCGAGTTTGCGCCGTGTTTTTCGGCGTACAAAACGGCTGCCTCGATGTTGAGGCCATCGCCCAGCAGGTCGCCTTTATCGTCAACGACAAAACTCACCAGAACAGGCATGCCGTCGGCGGCATCTCGGACGCCGACAAGCATGGGCTGCAGATTACGGATAGACGTCACCGTCTCGATCAGCAGACCGTCAACACCAGCATTGAGCAAGGCGTGCGCCTGTTCGCGCGCAATGCCTCGGATTTCACGATACTCGGCAGAGTCCTCGGCAAACCACTCAATACCGATCGGGCCCATCGAGCCCAGCAGTAACTGAGGGTGCGCCTGGCGGGCATCGTCGACGGCCCCGCGATTGACCTCCGCCACGGACGGCGCAATCTGGTCGTGCTTGAGGGCATAGCTTGATGCCTGAAAGGTATTGGTAATGAGCACCTGCGCGCCGGCGGCGACATACAAGCGATGGATACGAGAAACGGTCTGCGGCTCTGCCAGATTCCAAAACGCCGGTGGAATGTCGGCGGCATCGTACTCACTCAACAGAACACTGCCCATGGGGCCCTGCGCCAACAAGGTCTCGCTCGACAAGCGGCGCGTAAGTTCCTCGGCACCAAAGCGATTGTAATAACTCGTATCCATATATATCCCGCTATTCCTCGACGCTGATTCCCTGCTTTTCGAGATAGGCGAGCCAGCGGTTCATCGTGTCCTCGGATAGCGCATGCTCCATCATGCAGGCCTCGGAATCGGCTCGCTCAAATTCGACACCGAGCTCCTGAACCAAAAACGTGCGGACGAGGCGATGACGGTACCAGATAGCCGTGCCAACCTCGCGGCCGCGATCGGTCAGGACTACCTTGCCGTAGTGCGATTGCTCGACAAGCTCGGATGCCTTGAGCGCCGAAACCGCTTTATTGACCGATGCCTTGGAGACGCCAAGGCGCTGCGCGATGTCGACCGATCGCACGCCGTTGGTTTCCCCCTCTTCGCTTTCAATGCGAACCATGCACTCCAAGTAGTCTTCGTTCGCCACCGTCAGATGTAGTTCGCGCGAGCTATTTGTCGTATCCATGATCTTCCGTCCCTTCTGCATTCAATGGCTGATTCTACCCCATCCAAGCGTCGCGGTATGCCGTGGCATACCGTGCTAGAGTTCTTGTTGCACACGACGACCAAGATTGGAGCGGTCTTTATGGAAAACACCACCACGAACCCCGATGTCCTCGAGCGCTTTTTGCGCTACGTCCAGATCAACACGCAGTCCGAGGATGCAAACTGCGACCAGGTACCCTCGAGCGTCGTTCAGTTTGACCTTGCCAACGTGCTGGCTGAAGAGCTGCGCGAGCTTGGTGCGGAAGATGCCCACGTGACCGAGCATGCCTATGTCTGCGCGCATATCCCCGCAAGTGCGGGCGCTGAGGACAAGCCCGCCCTTGGCCTGATCGCCCATCTCGACACCACCGAAGTTGCACCGGGCGCCGGCGTGAAGCCGCACATCGTACACTACGAAGGCGGCGACCTGGTCTGCGGCACGGTTGACGGTAAGCCCGTTGCCATGAGTACCGCCAAGCTTCCCGCCCTGAACGACCTCGCGGGTGAGGACCTGGTCTGCAGCGATGGCACCACGCTGCTGGGCGCGGACGACAAGGCAGGCGTCGCCGAGATCATGTCGCTTGTCGCGCGTATCGCTCAGGACCCCTCTCTGCCCCATCCCGCACTCGGCATTTGCTTCTGCCCTGACGAGGAGATCGGTCACGGAGCCGAGCTGTTGGATATCGATACCTTTGGCTGCAAGTACGCCTACACGGTCGACGGCGGCCCCATCGGCGAGCTGGAGTGGGAGTGCTTTAACGCCGCCGAGGCGACCATCCGCTTTGAGGGCCAGTCCATCCACCCGGGCGACGCCAAGGGCCGTATGGTCAACGCAGGCAATCTGTTCTGCGACTTCAACGCGTTGCTCCCCTACGTGCAGCGCCCGGAGTATACGGAAGGCTACGAGGGCTTTTATCACCTTGAGGGTGTATCTGCGACCGTCGATCACGCCACGGCGCGCTATATCGTCCGTGATCACGATGCCGCCAAGTTCCAGCAGAAACTCGACCTTATTGATGCCGCCGCCTCGATGCTCAACCAGCGTCTGGGTGAGGAGCGCGTGACGGTCGAGATTAAGCAGCAGTATCGAAATATGGCCGAGATCGTTCGTGACTATCCCGAGCTTATTGATGTTGCCAAGGAAGCCTACCTTGCCTGCGGCGTTGAGCCCCAAGTGCTGCCGATTCGTGGCGGCACCGACGGCGCTCAGCTGTCGTTCCGCGGTCTGCCCTGCCCCAACCTTTCCACCGGCGGCTATTGCTACCACGGCGTCAACGAGTTCGTCCCGGTCAGTTCGCTCGTCAAGATGACCGACGTGCTCCAGGAGCTCGTCGCCCGCTTTGCATAAGCCTGGCCGCTCAAGCCTAAAAGACAAACCGCCCCGTCCTCTACAGAGGACGGGGCGGTTTTTGTACAGGGAGTGTCCCTAACTGCCGGCAGAAAAGGAACGTCCCCAAGTGCCGCAAAATGACGAGATCCACTCTCGCTTTGTGGGTAGTCATTGGGGACGTTCTTGTTTGACTAGTCGTTTAAGAACGTCCCCAATGACTACCCAACGACTAGTCCGGACCAAGGCAACGCCGATGTTTTGGCAACGACAGCGAAAACCCGCCAGAGCGAGCAAGGTGCCTTGAAACGAGGCGGCATTGATCTTTCGATCATGCCGCCGAAGTTGAAAGGCAGATTGCCGCTCTGGCGGGTTTGCAGCGTCAACTGGTTACGCGGGCTGGTAAGCCCGCGTAACCCTAATAATTGGCTTCGTAGCCGTTGCCGTCGCCGGTGGGCTCTTCGTAGTAGTCCGAATCGCTCGAATCGCTTGAGCCATCGGAATCGTCAGAGCTGACCGATGAGGTTGCGGTACCGTTTGCGTAGTCGTCAGACATGTTGTTGTTCAGGTCGCCGATCGTAGAGCTGGAACCGTCGGAAAGACCCATGGTGTTGGGACCCTTGGGATCCTTGCCGGCGTCGACACGGGCCATCATTTCCTTAAGCTCGTCTTCGTAGACAAAGACATAGCTCACGCCGTCGATCATGGTGCTGTCGTCGGCGTACGAGGGCAGGTTGGCCGAGTAGATACCGTCGACATCCATACCGCGCATGGCATTGACCGTAGCCACGATATCCTGAACGCTCATATCGGTTACGAGCATATCGGACAGCGAATTAACCAGGCCAAAGATCTTCGTGGCATCGAAGTTATTGAGAATCTGGTTGGCAAGGGCGCCAAGCACCTGACGCTGGTGGCGCATGCGCGTGTAATCGCCGTCGGCATAGGTGTAGCGGCAGCGGGCATAGGTAAGGGCGGTGGCACCGTCCATATGCTGTTGGCCAGCGGTAATCTTAATATCCAGGTGCTCGGGGTCGTCAACATCATCGGTTGCGTTAATGTCGATACCGCCAACCGAATCAATCAGCGCCTGCATACCGTCGAAGCTGACCTCGGCATAGTGGGAAATCTGAACACCGCACAGCTCGTTGACCGCCTCGACCATGGCCTCGGCGCCGCCAACGGTATGGCAGGCGTTGATCTTCATGGTCTCGCCCTTGTACTCGACCTTGGTGTCGCGCGGAACGGAAATGAGCGTCGCCTGCTTTTGCGTGGGGTCGATGCGTGCCAGGATAATCGAGTCGGCACGATACGTATCCTCGCCCGGACGGCCGTCGGTGCCAAGAAGCAGCACGTAGAACGGATCCTTTGCCTCATCGGTGTCAACCAGAACCCGACGCAGATTGTCGGTAATGACATTAGAATCGCCGAGCTTGCCCATAATGGTGGCAAACCACAGGCCGGCAGCGGTAGTGGCACTCAACAGCACGCCAAGCACGACAATGAGCGCGACGTGACGAATCGTGTGGCTACGACGACGTTGGCGAGCGCGCTCGGAATAGCGAGCCACGTTATCGCGACTGTAGATCTTGGCCTGCGCACCAGTTGAGGGTCTTCGGGTGGTGGTATCTGCGAGGGGCTTTTTATTAAACATAGGCAACCTGTATTAGTAGATGACGGGATCGGGGACGGTAGCATGCTCGACATGCGCGCCGAGCGCCTGCAGCTTTTCGACAAACTGCTCGTAGCCGCGCTTGATGTGATGGATAGCCGAAACCTCGGTCGTCCCGTCGGCGATCAAGCCCGCTACGACGAGGGCCGCTCCGCCGCGCAGATCGGGCGAGGTAACCTGTGCACCCGAGAAGCCCTTGACGCCATGAATCATGGCATGATGGCTCTCGATACGAATGTCGGCACCCATGCGCACCAGCTCAGAGGCAAACATAAAGCGATTCTCGAAGATGTTTTCGGTAATAACGGAACTGCCGTCGGCAAGGGCGGAGAGCACCATAATCTGCGCCTGCATGTCGGTCGGGAAACCGGGGAACGGAAGCGTCTGGATGTCGACCGGCTTGATACGCTCGGCACGGTTCACATGGACGCCATCCTCGACGCGCTCGCAGTCGATACCCATGAGCTCCATCTTCTTGAGCACCATGCCCAAGTGAATGGGGCAAAAGCCCGTGACATCGACACCGCGATCGTCGGCCATCAACGCACCGGCAACGATAAAGGTACCGGCCTCGATGCGGTCGCCCACCACGCGATGGGTAACGGGATGGAGCTCTTCCACGCCTTCGATAGTCACGACGGGCGTACCGGCGCCAACAATCTTGGCGCCCATCTCGTTGAGCATGTTAGCGAGATCGACGATCTCGGGCTCGCGGGCGGCATTGTCGATAACCGTGGTGCCCTGTGCGCGCACAGAGGCCATGATGAGGTTCTCGGTCGCACCGACGCTGGCGAACTCGAGCGTGACGGTGGTACCGCGCAGACCTTGGGGCGCATTAGCGTTGATGTAACCGTGGGCGGTATCGAACTCAACGCCCAGGGCCTCAAGACCAAGAATGTGCATATCGATCTTGCGAGCACCCAGGTTGCAGCCGCCCGGCATGGCAATTTTGGCGCGATGGAAGCGGCCCAGCAGGGGTCCCATGACGGCGGTGGAAGCGCGCATCTTGGCAACGAGCTCGTAGGGGGCCTCCCATGAATCGACCTGAGAGGTATCAATCTCGAGCGTGTGCTCGTCGAGAACATCGATCGTAGCGCCCATGCCCTTGAGCACCTTGCCCATCACGTGGACATCGGAAATATCGGGCACGTTCTGCAGCGTCGTCTTGCCCGGCGCCAGAAGCGTTGCCGCCATGAGTTTGAGCGCGGAGTTCTTGGCGCCCGAGACGGGCACGGAGCCTCCGATGGCGTGGCCACCCTCAACGCGGATAATATCCAAGGTCTACCCTTTCAAAAAGCATGCCCGGGGTGGCTGGGCCATCCCGGGCATGATGTGTTCGCAAATGGTCGAACGCTAAATCGTTTGACTATTGGGCAAGCTTGAGCTTACACCATGCGATTTCATTATAGAGGTAGGCGCGGCGTGCATCATCCTCCGACAAATTACCCAGCTTCTCTTCAAAACCTTGAATATCAGCTTTAAGCTTGTCGGCATCGACGGTCGCCAAATCGCAAGCGCGCTCGGCGAGAACGGTCACGACATCGTCCGCAACCTGGGCATAGCCGCCGGCCACGGCAAACGTGTGGTCGACAGTGCCCATGGCCTTATCGGAAACGCGAACGTAACCGCGGTCGATCGTGCAAATCTCGCTGGAGTGAGCAGGCAGGACGCCAAACTCGCCATCCGTGGACGGAATCGACACAAACGCAGCGTCGCCCTCATAGGCGCAGCTCACGGGGCACACGATGCGGATACGCATAACCTACTTCTCCCCCATCTTGCGGGCGCGCTCGCGCACGTCCTCAATCGTGGAAGCATAGCGGAAAGCCTGCTCGGGCAGGTCATCGGCCTTGCCGTCGACAATCTCGGCAAAAGAGCGGACGGTATCCTCGACGCGGACGTAGACACCGGGGTTGCCGGTGAACTTCTCGGCGACGTGGAAGGACTGCGAGAGGAACTGCTGAATCTTACGGGCACGGTTGACCGTAAGGCGCTGCTCCTCGGACAGCTCGTCCATACCCAGAATGGCGATGATGTCCTGAAGGTCGGAGTACTCCTGCAGGAGCTCCTGGACCTTGACGGCGACACGGTAGTGCTCCTCGCCGACGATCGAGGGATCGAGAGCGTCGGAGGAAGACGCAAGCGGGTCGATAGCCGGGAACAGGCCGAGCGACGAAATGCTACGCGAAAGAACCGTGGTGGCATCGAGGTGAGTAAACGTCGTGGCAGGCGCCGGATCGGTCAGGTCGTCTGCGGGGACGTAGACAGCCTGGACGGAGGTAATGGAGCCCGTCTTGGTCGAGGTAATGCGCTCCTGGAGGTCGCCCATCTCGGTTGCCAGCGTGGGCTGGTAACCAACGGCGGACGGCATACGGCCCAGCAGTGCGGAAACCTCGGAACCCGCCTGGGAGAAGCGGAAGATGTTGTCGATGAACAGCAGAACGTCCTGGCCGCGATCGCGGAAGTACTCAGCGGTGGTAAGGCCGGCCAGACCGATGCGCAGACGCGCTCCGGGCGGCTCGTTCATCTGACCATAGACCAAGCAGGTCTTGTCGATAACGCCAGACTCGCTCATCTCGAGATAAAGGTCGGTGCCCTCGCGGGTACGCTCGCCGACGCCGGTGAACACCGAGGTGCCGCCGTGCTCCTGGGCGAGGTTGTTGATGAGCTCCTGAATCAGAACGGTCTTGCCAACGCCGGCGCCGCCGAACAGGCCGGTCTTGCCGCCACGGATGTAGGGCTCGAGCAGGTCGACGGCCTTGATGCCGGTCTCGAAGATCTCGGTCTTGGTGGTGAGCTCGTCAAAGCGGGGCGCTGCATGGTGGATGGGGTAGAACTCCTCCACCTCGGGCATGGGCTTGCCGTCGACGGGCTTGCCCATGACGTTCCAAATGCGACCGAGCGTCTTGGGACCAACGGGCATCTTCATGGGCTCACCGGTATCGGTGGCGATGAGGCCGCGCTGCAGGCCGTCGGTCGAGGACATGGCGACCGTGCGGACGACGCCGCCCGGAAGCTGGCTCTCGACCTCGAGGATCGTGCTCAGATGACCGATCGGGGTCTCGGCCTCGACCGTGAGCGCGTTGTAGATCGGGGGCACCGCGCCGTCAAACTTGACGTCGACGACAGGGCCGATGATACGCACGATGCGACCATCACCGGCAGTCGTCTTCTTGGTGGCTTCCTCGACCGCAAGCTTTACGGTGTTATTAGCCATTACTGTTCCTCCAATGCTGAGGCTCCGCCGACGATCTCGTTAATCTCGGTCGTGATCGAAGCCTGGCGCACGCGACTATACGTGCGGGTAAGGGTCGAGATGATCGCGGTGGCGTTTTCCGTCGCGGAGTGCATGGCCTTGCGGCGTGCACCCTGCTCGGCAGCCGCCGAATCGATCAGGGCCTGGTAGATGACCGTCAGGATATAAGACGGCACAAGCTTGCCGAGAACATGCTCGGGAGAGGGCACGAACTCGAACGTGGACGAGATGCGCTTAGGGGCGTCGGTCTCGTTCTTACGCGGACCGTGGGCCATAGCGATCATCTCGGGGTCGAGCGGCAACAGATGCTCGACGCGAAGCTCCTGATCCACGCGGTTCTTGGCGTGGTGGTAGACAAGCTCGACACGGTCAAGCTCACCGGCACGATACGCATCGCAGATATGAGAGGAGATCATGCGGGCCTGATTGAAATCGGGCTCAGAGGAGTTGCCCTCAAAGTGCATGACAACGTTTGCGCGGTCACGGAAATACGTGGCCGGTTTGCGCCCACACGCGATGATCTCGCACTCGATGCCGTCGTTCGCCCAAGAAGCGGCGAGCTTTTCGGCCGTGCGCTCCACCGTCGTATTGAAACCGCCGGCAAGGCCGCGGTCCGAGGCAATAACGACAATCAGGCCATGCTTGACGCTCTCATGCTTCTGCAGCATGGGATCGGTGCCCGAACAGGAAGCGTCGCCGGCGACCGTCAACATGACGTCGGTCAGCGCCTCCTTATAGGGCTCGGCCTGCTTGGAGCGATCGAGGGCACGACGGATCTTGGCCGTAGAGACCATCTCCATCGTGCGCGTGATCTGCTTGGTCGTGGTAACCGAGGAGATTCGCTTCTTAATGTCGCGAAGGTTGGCCATGGGGCTTAGTTCTCCTCTGATCCAGAAACATCCGAATGGTGCTTGGCCATGAACTGCTGTTTGAAGTCGCCGATGACGCGCAAGAGCTCAGCCTTGGTGTCATCATCGATCTTCTTGGCGCGAACCTTGTCGAGCAGCGAGCCAAAGCCATTGTCCATGTACTCGATGAGCTCGGCACGGAAGGGCAGCACGTCGACGATCTCCAGGTCATCCAGGAAGCCCTCGTTGCCAGCGAACAGCGTAACGATCTGCTCGCCAACCTCAAACGGCTTGTAGCGCGGCTGCTTCAGGAGCTCGGTCATGCGAGCGCCATGGGTAAGCTGCTTCTGAGTGGCCTCGTCGAGGTCGGAGCCGAACTGCGTAAAGCCAGCGAGCTCCTGATAGGAAGCGAGGTCCAGACGGAGGTTGCCGGCGACCTGCTTCATGGCCTTGGTCTGCGCATCGCCACCGACGCGGGACACGGAGATGCCCACGTCGACTGCCGGGCGCTGACCCTGGAAGAAGAGCTCGGACTGCAGGTAGATCTGACCATCGGTAATGGAAATGACGTTGGTCGGAATGTAGGCCGAGACGTCGCCGTCCTGGGTCTCGATGATCGGCAGTGCCGTCATGGAGCCGTAACCGTTCTTCTTGGACATCTTGACGGCACGCTCGAGCAGACGAGAGTGCAGGTAGAAGATGTCGCCAGGATAGGCCTCGCGTCCGGGCGGACGATGCAGCGTCAGCGACATCTGACGGTAGGCCACAGCCTGCTTGGACAGGTCGTCGTAGATGACGAGCACGTGGCCGCCGGGGTTGGTCTCGCTGGCGGGCTTGCCGTCCTCGCCGTTGTACATGAAGAACTCGCCGATAGCGGCACCGGCCATAGGCGCGATGTACTGCATAGGGGCGGAATCGGCAGCGGTGGCCGAAACGATGATGGTGTAGTCGAGCGCACCGTGCTGAGCGAGGGTCTCGCGGATGTTGGCAACCGTGGAGGCCTTCTGGCCGATGGCGACATAGATGCAGACCATGCCCTTGCCGCGCTGGTTGAGGATAGCGTCGATGGCGATGGCGGTCTTACCGGTCTTACGGTCGCCGATGATGAGCTCACGCTGACCGCGGCCAATAGGCACCATGGAGTCGATAGCGAGCAGACCGGTCTGAACCGGCTCGCACACCGGGGTACGATCGATGACGCCGGGAGCCTTGAACTCGATGGGGCGACGGTGCGTGGCGACGATGTCGCCCAGGCCGTCGATGGGCTGGCCGAGCGGATTGACGACGCGGCCGAGCATGGCACGACTCACGGGGATATCCATAATGCGGCCAGTGGTGCGGCACTCGTCGCCTTCCTTGATGGAGTCGACGGCACCGAACAGAACGGCGCCGACCTCGTCACGGTCAAGGTTCTGGGCAAGGCCGAAGACGGTCTCACCGGTATCGGAGCTCTTGAACTCCAGAAGCTCGCCTGCCATGGCGCTCTTGAGGCCGGAGACGCGCGCGATGCCGTCGCCTACCTCGTCGACCGTTGAAACCTCATGCGTATCGACCGTCGCGGAGAGGCTCGTGAGCTGCTCCTGCAGTTTCTTGGCGATATCCTGGGCATTGAGGGTTTCGGACATTAGGCTTCACCTCCGTACGAATTAGCAGAGTTTGCGAGGGTCTCCTGCGCGATGCGCAGCTGCGTCTTGACGGAAATGTCACGACGCTCGCCGCGGGCCTCGAGCACTAGGCCGCCCACGATAGACGGGTCGACCTGCTCGATAAGGAATACCTTGCGGCCGAAGTCCTGCTCGCATTTCTTAGTGATGGTTTGACGCAGCTCGTCGTCGAGCGGGATCGCCGTGGTGACGGTCACGCCCACTACATCCTCGTCTTCCTCGGCAACATACTTAAAGGCAGCTGCCACCTTGGGAAGAAGGTCGAGCTGGTCGCGCTTGGACATGGTGTCGAGCACGGCGATGATCTCGGGGCTGGCAGAAGCCAAGCGCTCGATCATCTCGAGGTCCTCGAACACATGGTTCTCGGCCTTAGCGGCTTCCAGAAGGGAGCGCGCGTAGGTCTCGAGCACCTTGTCCTGATAGCGGCTAGTCGGCATTCAGGCTACCTGCTTCCTGGATGTAGCGCTCGATGAGCTTCTTCTGCTCGGCATCGTCCTCGAGTGCCTCGCCCACGATCTTGGTGGCGACGGCAACGGACAGGTCGGCGATGGAGCTCGCGGCACCGGCGTAAATGGACTTGCGCTCGTCCTCGACGGTCGTATGGGCCTTGGCGATGATCTCCTCGGCCTCCTTGTGAGCAGCCTCGATGATACGGGCGCGCTCGGACTCGGCGTCCTTACGGGCCTCGAGAACGATGTCGGCAGCCTGACGACGGGCGTCGGTGACGATCGAGTCGGACTCAGCGCGCTTGGCGATAGCCTCCTGCTTGGTCTTCTCGGCCTCGTCGAGGCTCTCCTCGATCTTCTTGCCGCGCTCCTCCATGGTTTTCATGATGCCCGGCAGGGCGACCTTGGCCAGCACGATCCAGATGATCAGGAAGGCGATAAGCGCCGGGATGAACTCCGCCATCTTAGGGATGAGGATGTCCGCACCGGCAGCGCCGTCCTCGGCGAACGCGGAAACCGGCATGAGCAGCGCGGCCGCGGACGCGGAGAGTGCGATCGCGCTCTTCTGGGATGAAAGATTCATACTTGACGCTCCGTGCTATTTAACGATCAGCGCGACAACGAAGCCGATCAGAGCCAGAGCCTCGCCGAAGGCGGAGCCCATGATGAAGACGGTGAACACGCGGCCCTGGACCTCAGGCTGACGGGCCATAGCACCCGTAGCACCCAGAGCAGACAGGCCGATAGCAAGACCAGCGCCGATAACACCGAGACCGTAACCGATAACTCCCACGATTCCTCCTTTGTCGTGCGTGTCTTATTTCACGCAGGATAACCTTTTTATAACTGCCGGGCTCCATGGGTACGGGCACCGGCGGTTTAACGAATTGCCTTACCTTTAAGGCGCGAACGGAAGACTACTCCTCCTCCGCGACCTCCTCTGCCTCAGAGACATACACGGCGGTAAGGACCGTGAAGACGTAAGCCTGGATAGCGCCGACCACAAGCTCGATCGCATAGATCAGGATGAGGATGGCAAGCCAGGCCAGCGAAGGCAGGGCGCCGACGGCGTGCGCCGCGGAAACCTGCTGAAGCAGCGGCTGCATGAACATGCTCGCCATGATGGCGAACGAGCCCATGACCACGTGTCCTGCGAACATGTTGCAGAACAGACGGACGGCGAGCGTGATGAGGCGCAGGAAGGTCGAGAAAAGCTCGACGACCCACACGAGCACGTTCATCGGGAAGCTCACGCCCTGCGGGGCGAGGCTCTTGATGTAGCCGATCACGCCGTGAGCCTTGCATCCGTAGTAGATGAAGTACACGAAGGCGAAAATGGCGAGTGCGGCGGTGGAGCCGATTGCGCCGGTGCCGGGCTTCATTCCCGGGATCAGGCCGATCATGTTATTGATCAGGATGAACAGGAAAAGCGAGCACAGGAACGGGAAGTGCTTCTTCCAGTTCTCACCCACGACGCCCTTGCCGATATCGTTCTCGACGTACTCGATGATGTACTCGAAACCGTTGACGAAGAAGCCCTTGGGAACCAGGGTCTGCTTCTTCTTGAACACGGCCAGGACGATCAGGAGCACGATCGTGGAGACGATCAGCCAAAACGAGTACTGCGTGATGCCGCAGCTCAGATCGCCCACGACAGGGGTGGAGCTGAACTCGCTGACCAGATGATTAATCTCATCAGGCAGCTTTTCAAAAATTTCCACGACTTACCTTTCGACCTCATGAGGATCTCGCAGCGCCTTGGCGACACGAACCGCGCAGGCAGCCATAAAGGCCACGAAGCCGATCGCCTCGCCCAGGAGGAACATGCGAAATGCCTCTCCGAACAACACAAACACAACCAAGGTAAAGACGAGCAGGGCGATTGCCGAGACCGCCAGACTCACCATACCCTTGAGCATGTCCGCATTCTGCTTATCGTCAAGAACCGGCTTGAGCGTAAAGACAAAGGGAAGGAAGGCAATTGCGCCCGCGATGGCGCCTGCAACGATAGCGAGCAGATCGGCTATCTGAAACACTGGCGTCCTCACTTTCCTTTTTAACGCCTCACAGAACAGTTCCCGCCAAACATTGGTGAATATTGTACGAGCCAATCGCTAAAGTACAACCGAAAAAGCATCGGTTAATACGCACCTGTTCGTTTTCTTAAGACCTTCTTTATGCCGCAGGTACGGTAATACGTTTTTCTCGAACCCTGCAGGGCAAAACGTCCGTTAACAGGAGTGCGCGCGGTCGCCTTTTGTTCGTCCGCGCGCACCGTTTCTTCGTATTTGCAGCCGCGGCCGTTTAGCCCAGCGACTAGAGCGTGCCGTAGATGCGGTCGCCGGCGTCGCCCAGGCCGGGAACGATGTAGGCGGCCTCGTTGAGATGGTCATCGATGGCGCACGTATAAATATGTACGTCAGGATCCTTCTCGGTCAGCGACTTGAGGCCCTCGGGCGCGGCGACGATGCACAGCATGCGGATGTCCTTGACACCGCGCTCGCGCAGGTAGCTGATAGCCATCTCGGCCGAACCGCCCGTGGCGAGCATGGGGTCGACAACCAGGCAGATACGCTGGTCGATATCCTTGGGCATCTTGCAGTAATACTCATGCGGCTCGTGGGTGACCTCGTCGCGCTCCATGCCGATGTGGCCCACGCGAGCGGAGGGCACCAGGTCGAGGATGCCGTCGACCATGCCAAGGCCCGCACGCAGGATGGGCACGATGGCGAGTTTCTTGCCGGCAAGCTGTTTGAACGTGGCGGTAGTGATGGGGGTCTCGACCTCGACGTCTTCCATAGGCAGGTCGCGCATGGCCTCGTAGCCGTCAAAGAGCGCAAGCTCGCGCACGAGCTGGCGGAACTGGTTGGTGCCGGTGTTTTTATCGCGCAGGATCGACAGCTTGTGCTGAACGAGCGGGTGATCGACAAGCGTCACACGGGACGCATCATAGGTGACGGTCATGGGTTGATTGCCCCTTTCGTTGCGGCCGCAAAACGGCCTTGCTGACAAGGCGCGCAGCAATGTCGCCACCGCACGCCATACATTAGTTTAGCGGTTTGTTGTATCGAGCAGCCCATCGCAGCCCTACTGTGAGGTGCTGAGCGAGCGCCTGACTGCATCACGCCAGCCCGCAAGGTTTTGCTCGCGGCGCTCGGCGGACATGTGGGGAAGGAAGGTCCTAACGATCTGGGCATTTTGCTCCAGCTCTTCCAGGTCTTCCCAATAGCCGACGGCAAGACCCGCCAAGTACGCGGCACCGATTGCCGTGGTCTCCACCGTCTCGCATTGCAGCACGGGGATATCCAGCAGGTCGGCCTGGAATTGCATGATGAACTCGTTGCGCGAGGCACCGCCATCGACAGACAGGCGCTCAATCGAAAGCCCCACGTCCTGCTCCATGGCGCGCAGCACGTCGTAGCTCTGATATGCCATGGATTCGCAGGCGGCACGTACGATGGTCGCACGGCTCGAGGCGCCGGTCAGACCGCACACGATACCGCGAGCATGCGGGTCCCACCAGGGAGCACCCAAACCCGCAAAGGCGGGAACGAAGTAGCAGCCCTCGTTGTCGCTAATCGAAGCGGCGAGTTGTGCCGACTCGCTCACGCTCGAGATGATGCCCATGTTGTTGCGAAGCCAGTTCATCGTTGAGCCGGCGGCAAAAATAGAGCCCTCGAGCGCATAGCTGACTTTGCCGTCCGCAGCGATACCGATGGTGGAGACCAGGCCATTCTTGGATTCGACGATCTCGTCGCCGGTGTTCATGAGCATAAAGCAACCCGTGCCATAGGTGTTTTTGGTCTGGCCGGGACGGAAACAGCAGTGGCCGAACAGCGACGCCTGTTGGTCACCCGCCACGCCCATGATGGGCGGCATGTTGGTCATGATGTCGCTCGCGACGCGGCCGTAGTCGCCCGAGCTCCAGCGAACCTCGGGCATCATGGAACGTGGAACGTCAAAGCGTGCCAGCAGGTCGTCGTCCCAATCGAGCGTATGGATATTAAAGAGTGCCGTGCGGCTGGCATTGGTGTAGTCGGTGGCAAAGACCTGGCCGCCGGTGAGGTTGTAGATGAGCCAGGTGTCGATGGTGCCAAACATGAGGTCGCCCGCCGCCGCGCTTTCGCGTGCGCCGTCGACGTTGTCGAGAATCCACTGCACCTTGGAGGCCGAGAAATACGGGTCGAGCGTGAGTCCCGTGCGGGAGCGCACCAGCCCTTCTGCGCCCTGCTCGACAAGCTCGTCGATCAGAGGTGCGGTACGGCGGCACTGCCATACGATAGCGTTATAGATCGGCTGACCGCTCACACGGTCCCAGACCACCGTGGTCTCGCGCTGGTTGGAGATGCCGATGGCGGCAATGCGGTCGGAGTGGATACCGCTCTTAAACTGGACTTCCATCATGACGGCGATCTGGCTAGCAAGGACCGCCATGGGGTCTTGCTCCACCCAGCCGGGACGCGGGAAGCTGGTTTTGACGCTGCGACGTGCCTGCGCGACGATGCATCCGTACTCGTCGACGATGGTCGCAAGTACCGAGGTGGTGCCGCAGTCGAGCGCCATGATGTAGGAACCGCCAAAGTCAAACGAGGCATCTTCCATGCCCAGGCTGCCCAGATTCAACGACATCGCTTAAACCTTTCTATTGCATCGGGTCGGACAGGACCCGTTCGATCTCTGATGCGGGAAGTGCGCCTTGGCGCAGGATCTGGAACTCGCCGTGCTGAAACGACACGATGGTCGAGGCGTCGCGACACGGGGTCTCACCGGCGTCGACGGCAACATCGACCCCCTCCAGGATGCGACCCTCCACCGTGATAAAACTTGCCGGCGCGGGCGCGCCATGCGTGTTGGCGCTGGTGCAGGCAAGGGGGCTGCCACAGGCGCGAATGAGCGCCTGCACCACGGGCGAGGCAGAAGCGCGAAGTGCCACCGTGTCGTCGGCAGCGCGCATAAAGGTCGGCACGCAGGGGGCTGCCTTGACCACGATAGTCAGGGCTCCCGGCCAGCATCGTCGCGCGAGTATGCGGGCATCTTCCGGGATATCCACGCCATAGCGGTCGAGTGCTTCGACGCCATCGACCAGCCAAGCGACGGTTTGCGTGAGTTCACGTTGCTTGAGAGTGAAGATACGGCGATAGCCGGTGCCGAGCGCAGGAACTGCGGCGCCATTGACGGCAGCCTGCGGATCGCGCGGCCACGATGGGAATTCGCTTGTATCTTGGGGCACGGCGTCCGAGAAGGCGTTGACTGCCACGGCGACACCGTAGACGGTCTCGGTCGGGATCAAAGCCAGGCCGCCGCGGCCGAGCACCTCGGCCGTGCGCTCGACGGCAAGCCGATGCGGCTCGCGCGTTCCCTCGTATACCCGATAGACCGTCTGCATGTGTATGCCAGCCCCTTACGCTCTGGTGCAAGTTTGTTTACTGTGGGGCATTCTCGCACGAAACGTTCAACCTATTTGCCCAGAGCGCATGTTGGTTTGGTGAGCGGCTCTAGTAGTCGGTGAAAGTGAGGGGGTTATTGGACTGCGACGAACTTCTTTGGCCTGCCGGCGTGACGTTCTTGGGCGGCGTAACGCTCGATGCTGTCTATCGTTATCATCCGACGGCCGTCGACGAGTTCAACATCGAGCTTTCCGGCTTTGACCAGCGCGGTAATCCGCGGAGCGGAGACTTTGAGGTCCAGCGCTGCGTCTTTAAATGTTCGGCACGCCGCTTCCCGAGCGTCCTCGTGGTCGATTTCGACTGAAAGGGCCACGACCTCGGCCGAGCGTTCGTACCCTGCCGGAGTCAAACCGTTGTTGAGGTCGTCGGCCAAAAACGCCATCAGTGCCTCGGTAGCATGGGCAATCGCTTCTTCGCGCGTATCGCCATCGGCAAAGGCGCCGGGAATCTGCGGGAAGCTAGCGCAGTAACCGTCGTCTTCTTTTATGAGAACGCAGTCATAGGTAAATCGCTGCCTCATTTTGCCTCCAACTACCATCCAGCTTGGCGACGAATACTTGCCCACGTGCCCTTCTTTGGTCGATCACCACCAGAGCCGTTCACGGTGACAACGCGGTCACCAGAAACATACTTAGCATGACTACCGACTTGCGCGACCTTCACGAATCCATCGTGCTTGAGTAGGGCAATGATTTCCCGAAAGGTAGGAGGTTGCATGGGCCGACCTCTTTCAGCCGTCCTAATTATAAACTACTTTATAATTTTTGCTAACCAGTTAATAAATATTACTGGCGTTGCTTGGGCTCGGTGACGATGGCTCGGACAATGCGGGGGCGATCGGTGAGGTCGTGGACGATACGCACGTCCGAAAGGCCTGCTTGACGACAGAGCTCGGCCGCGGCGTCGAGCGCGCCCTCGTAGAGCTCGCAGGCAAACAGGCCGCCGGCACGCAGCATGTAGGGCGCCGCGTTGAGCAGGCGGCGGAAGATATCGAGACCGTCGGCACCGCCCTCGAGCGCCAGATCGGGCTCAAAGTCCTTGACCTCATGCGGCAGCGAGCGCATGACGTCGGTCGGGATGTAAGGTGGGTTGGAGACGAGCACATCAAAGGTGCCCCACTCTTCGCGGGGAATGGAACTCACCAGGTTTGTGAGGCTGAAAGCGACCTCGTCGGACGTGAGGCCAAGCGCATCACGGTTTTTGGTGGCCAGATCGATGGCGCGCGGCTCGATATCGGTAGCAGTGCAGGTAACGTGGCCGCGGCGCTCCCAGGCAAGGGAGAGCGAAATGCAGCCCGTGCCGCAGCCGACCTCGAGAACGCGGGCAGTGCGGGGCTCGGCTGGGGCAGATACGTTGGCCTCGGCGGCATCTTGCGCGGGAGTCGCCTGTTGGTCGTTGTCCTCAATGGCGATGCCGTATTCGTCGAGCTCGGGCTCGGGGGTTTCCATGGCCTCTGCTTCTGCCGCTTCGGCTTCTGCCGCCTGCGCGGCGGCTTCCTCGGCCTCGCGGTCGGCCAGTTCCTCGGCATAGGCGCGGCTGCCCAGCACATCGCCACCCAACGCCGCCTCGTCAGCAGCCGTCAGGTTTGCGGCACGGCGCTCAGCCGTCGCGCGCTCGTCGGCCAGCGCAGCCTCAGCCTTGCGCGCTTCCTCGACTTCGTCGTTCCAGGGCAGCTCAACACGCTGACGGGCAGCAGCCTCGGGGCTCAGCACCTCGGCATCCAGATAATTGAGGACTTCCTCGACGAGCATCTCGGTTTCGGGGCGCGGAATGAGCACACCGGGAGCGCACGCGACGTCAATCATGCGAAACTGCGTGCTGCCGGTGATGTACTGTAGCGGCTCGCCTTTGGCGCGACGAACGACGGCCGCATGCATGGTCTCGAGCTGGGCCGCGTTAAGCGTCTCGTCCATACGCATATATAGGTCAATGCGCGCCAGGCCCGTGGCGGCGCACAGCAGCCACTCGGCAGAAAGACGGGGGTGCTCCTCGCCGCGCTCGGCCAGGTACTCCTTGGTCCACTCGAGACAACGCTTGATGGTCCAGATCTCGTTTGCCATGGGGTCCTCCCCTCTTAAGCGCCGGGCGGCGCGCGAATGTCGGAGCAGATTGTACGCGAGGCCAGCGCTTGGCAAGGGACGATTGAAGGCGATTATCGAGAATCAGCCCAGATTTTTGCTTGGAGCCCACCTGAAGTGTTCATTCGTCGACGTCTAAATCTGCATCCGTCAAGTTTTTGGCAAGGTTGCCCCAAAACTGACCAATATCTAACCAAAAACTTGCCACATCGCTTGACGCGCGACGCGTCAAAAATCGCCCCGCGACTTCTTGGACGATTTTTCGAGCAATATTTTCGATAGCGGACTTATGCCGTCAATTACCTTAAGCAGGTAAGCAGCTCAAATGCCATAACAGCCGACTGAATAACATCTCAAAGCAATGTACCCAACCTAGTCATTTAAGAACGTCCCCAATGACTACATCTAAGGCGCCGCAGGTTGAGCATAAGTCAGCGAAAACGCCCCTAAGCGAGCAAGGTGACGTGAAAGAGGAGGGAAGCGTACTTTGGTACGCGACCGACGATTGAACGTCAGATTGCCGCTTAGGGGCGCTTGCAGCGTCGAGCCGTTACGCGGTTTGGTAAAACCGCGTAACCCGTTACACGGCCTGTGCCAGCTTCTCGGCTCGCTCGGCGGCGGCGAGTGCCTCGATGACGGTGCCGAGCTGATCGCCCAGAAGGACGCCGTTGTAGGTGGAGTTGAAACCGATGCGGTGATCGGTCACGCGGTCCTGGGGCTGGTTATAGGTACGGATCTTCTCGGAACGGTTGCCGTGGCCGATCTGGCTCTGGCGCTCGGCACCGAGCTCTGCCTGCTGCTTCTCGAGCTCCATCTCGTACAGACGAGCGCGCAGCATCTGCATGCAGACTTCGCGGTTCTGAATCTGGGAGCGCTGTTCCTGCGACTGCACCACGGTGTTGGTGGGCAGGTGGGTGATGCGCACGGCAGAATAAGTGGTGTTAACGCACTGACCGCCAGGGCCGGAGGCGCAGTAGGTGTCAATGCGCAGGTCGGACTGGTTGATCTGGACGTCGATCTCCTCGGCCTCGGGAAGCACGGCGACAGTTGCCGTGGAGGTCTGGATACGGCCCTGGGACTCGGTCTTGGGAACGCGCTGGACGCGGTGCACGCCGGACTCGAACTTCATGACGGAGTAGACGCGGTCGCCCTCGACCTTGAACTCGATGGACTTAAAGCCGCCGGCCTCGCTGGGGCTGGAATCGAGCACGGTGGTCTTCCAGCCGCGCGATTCGCAGAAGCGCTGGTACATCTTGTACAAGTCGCCGGCGAAGATGGCTGCCTCGTCGCCACCGGCGGCGGAGCGAATCTCGACGATGGTGTTCTTGTCGTCGTTGGGGTCACTCGGGATGAGCATGTACTTGATGTCTTCCTCGAGCTGGGGAAGCTTTTCCTCGTTCTCGGAGATGTCCATCTGGAGCATCTCCTTCTCGTCCGCATCGCTGGTGTCGCGGAGCATCTCCTTGGCGGCCTCGATGTCATCGAGCGCGCCGATGTACTCGCGCGAGGCGGCGATGAGGTCGGACTGGTGTGCGTACTCCTTGTTGAGACGCGTGAACTCCTTGATGTCGGAGGCGACGGCCGGGTCGGACAGCTTCTTCTCGAGCTCCTCGTAGGCCTTGATGATCTTTTCGAGCTTGTCGCGCATGGCAGGACTCCTTTATATGCGTGAAGATGAAAATCGGCAGAATGATGGGGCGCATGGCGCCACTGCGGGGGTAAGCCCAGCTAGAACATGTCGATCTTCAGATACATGCGCATCCCTTCGTGTATGGGGTACATAGTTGCGGTCTAACCCATACATGATAGCGTGCGCAGGCAAACCTGCATATAACCCGCACGGAATGATTGGTGCAAACAAACCTGACCCCATTGCACCAAGAGCTTGTTTTTGGCTAGAGCGTTTGGAGTAGAGCGACGAGGAAGCGGATACCCTGGAGGTAGGCGCGGCGGGTGATGCGCTCGTTGGTGCCGTGGACGCCGCGATCACACTCGTCGTCATCAACCACAAAGGCCGAGAAGCGAATGCACTCAGGGCAAATGTGCTGGTAGTTGGCAGCGTCGGTCGCACCGATCACGGTCGAGGGCACAATTGCCACTGGCTCGAATGATCCATTTTCCTCCGTCCCCTTTGGATCACGGAAATAGCGGGCGGCGATGGAGCGAACCGCCTCGAGGCCGGGGCCACCGATGCGCGGGGACGGCGAGGGTTCGGAGCTGCCGGGGCCTAGCTCCGCTTCGACACGACCGGCAAGGTCCGCCCCGGCAACCGCCTCACGGCAGCGCGCCACAACGTCGGCCACGCTCGTGCCCTCGAGCATGCGGAAGTTGATGTTGGCCCACATATCCTGCGGCATTACGTTGGCGCCGGTGCTGCCACCCTCGATCTGCGTGGGTGCGCAGGTGGTCGTCACCAGCGGATAGAGCTTCTTGCTGGCGAGGCAATCGCGGACAATGGCGCCCCCGTTGGCGGCAATTTCATCCGCCGTGTAGAGCCCCAGCTCGACGAGCTGGGCGGCAAGTAAATCGGTCACGCGCGTCGGCCACTCGATATCGCAGATTGCGGTGATGGCACGGCTGAGCACCTCGAGCGACGTGCCGCCGTAGGGGTTAGAAGAATGACCACCCTCACTCTTCGTCTTGAGCACGATATCGGCATAGCCCTTCTCCGCGAGGTCGGCGTGCATGAGCCAACCCTCGCCCGCGCTGTACTCGGCATCCGAAACGATGCGGTAGTCGCCCTCGTCGATCAGGAACTCGAGCTCAACACCGCGCTCCTCGAGCGCGCGGCCGATGGCGCCTGCACCGTACTGCGTTGTCTCCTCGTCCTGGCCAAAGGCCAGGAACAGCGTGCGCTCGTGCTGCCAACCGTGCGCCAGCGCATACTCGACAGCCTCGAGAATGCCTGCGACCTGGTCCTTCATGTCGATCGCTCCACGGCCCCAGATGTAGGTGTCGTCCACGTGCCCGCTAAAGGGGGCGTGCGTCCAGTCGGCCTCGGTACCCGGCACCACGGGGACCACGTCCATGTGGCCCATGAGCATAACGGGCTTGAGGGCAGGGTCGGAACCGCTAAGTGTCACCAATAGCGAATGGTCGATAAGCTCGACCTCGCCCGCCGCAAATACGTGCGGCCAGGCCTGCTGCATATAGGCGCGCAGGTCGTCGAACGGCTGCCAGTCCATCGCCTCGGCATCCATGCTCGAGATGGTCGGAAACGACAGCACGCGCCCCAGGCGCTCGCACGCGCCAGTTTCATCCAAATCGGCAAAATCGTCCTCATGCGCAAAGAAGCGCCAAACCTCGGCCATGACATCCTTTCGATTGTGACGACAAAGGCCGCCCCACGGGAGCGGCCCTGCAACGCAAGCGTTTGCGGTCGGTTATTTGTCCTCGAGATAACGCGAGAGGAACTCGCGGGTGCGCTGGTGCTTGGGGTTGCCGAAGAGCTCGGCCGGCGCGGCGTCCTCGAGCACCACGCCCTTGTCCATAAAGACCACGCGGTCGGACACGGTTCGGGCAAAGGCCATCTCGTGCGTGACGACGACCATGGTCATGCCGTCGGCCGCAAGCTTGCGCATGACCTCGAGCACCTCTCCCACGATCTCGGGGTCGAGTGCGGAGGTCGGCTCGTCGAACAGCATGATCTGCGGATTCATGCACAGGGCGCGCGCGATGGCCACGCGCTGCTTTTGGCCACCGGATAGGCGGCCCACGGCGGCGTGCGCGAACTTTTCGAGCCCCACGCTCGTCAGATGCTCCATCGCGACCTTCTCGGCCTCGGCCTTGCTCATCTTTTTGAGCGTGACGGGCGCGAGCGTGCAGTTGTCGAGCACATCCATGTTGTTGAACAGGTTAAAGCCCTGGAACACCATGCCGATGTCCTCACGCAGCTTGTTAATGTTGCAGCGCTCGGCCGTAAGGTCCTGGCCGTGAAACCAGATATGGCCCGCGTCCGGAGTCTCGAGCAGGTTGAGGCAGCGCAGGAAGGTCGACTTGCCCGAGCCCGAGGCGCCGATAATGGTAACGACCTCGCCGGGGTTAACGGACAGGTCGATGCCCTTAAGCACCTCGAGCGAGCCAAAGCTCTTGCGCAGGCCCTCGACGCGGATAAGCGGCTCATTGGTCTGTGCGGCGGCCGCGGTGCCGGTAGTGGCGATATCTGCCATGATGATTCTCCTCGTCTTGAGCCTAGTTGGAGCTGGGCAGCGTTGCCGGGGCCTCGGCGCCGAGCTTTTTGCCAAAGGCCTCGAGCAGGCGGCTCGCCACGAGCGTCAGGATTAGGTAGACCACGAGCGCCACGCAGTAGACCTCCATCTGGCGATAGTACACGCCGGCGACGGTGGTGGTGGCGTACATGAGGTCGAACACGCCGATGACCGAAAGCACCGACGAATCCTTGATGTTGATGATGAGCTCGTTGGTGAGTGCGGGGATCGCGTTTTTAATACCCTGGGGGAACACGACCTTGCGCATGGCCTGCCACTGCGACAGACCCAGCGAGCGCGCCGCCTCGGCCTGGCCGGGATCGATGGACTCGATGCCGCCGCGCAGGACCTCCATCATGTAGGCGGTGGAGTTGAGCGAGATGGTGACAAGGCCGGCGGTGAAGGTACTCCAAATCTGGTTGGCTTGAGCGGTCTCGAAGCCCATGCCGCGCAAAACGGTGAAGCCCGCGTAATAGATGAGCAGGCCCTGGACCATCATGGGCGTGCCGCGCACGATGGTGGAGTAGATGGTCGCAAAGCCGCGGCCGATACTCTTAAAGAAGCGCACCAGGTCGTTGTCCACGCGATCGAAGGTCTGAATACGCAGGAACACAAAGAGCAGCGCCAGGAAGAATGCGATGACGGTGCCGAAGGTGGCAAGCGCGATGGTGATCTCGATACCGCGGATGAAGAAGTCCCCGCTCTTGTAGGTCATGTAGACCAGGCTTGACAAAAAGTCGCTGGGGTTGGAGTCCGAGACAATACTCACCTGCACCAGGTCGATAAACGACATGACGCAGCGGTCCACGAAAAAGATCACCGCGATGGCGACCACGACGTAGCTGCCCAGGCGCGCAGCGTGACGGCAACGCTCGGATGCAAACGGCGACTTTTCGCGATAGTCGCTCCAGTGCATGAGCTTGGTGACCAGCGCCGCCGCCGACACGACGAGCCAGGCCCAAAGGATTGCCCAGAGGCAATCTTGGCACACGCCCGTAGGCGCCAAGAAGCTCAGCGGCGTAGGGTTGCGTTGGCTAAACGCCAGGCCGAGCGCCGCGATAACGCTCGTGCCCAGGTACACATAACGGTGGTCGGCCTTGATAAAGGAGGCCAGACGATTGATGGTTTTCATGCTGCCTCCCTATG
Organism: uncultured Collinsella sp.; assembly: GCA_959602645.1. Taxonomy (GTDB): domain Bacteria; phylum Actinomycetota; class Coriobacteriia; order Coriobacteriales; family Coriobacteriaceae; genus Collinsella. The sequence continues at coordinate 25,154 of CAUGTZ010000010.1, forward strand.
CCGGCTGACGGTCGAGACACGCGTCCCACATTTGGTCGCGCTCCTCTTGGCTAATGCCCTTGAGTGTCTTGTCGATGAGCTTAAGGAGCTTGTCCGAACCCTTGCGGCAGCCGACGTTTGCCGCGACCTCCTGCTTAAAGCCCTCGCCCTCGGCAAAATGAATGGGGACGATGCCCGGGTTTTGGGCCATATAGCCCTTCTCGTTCTCGGTGTTGTAGGTCACGGCGTCGCAGGTGCCCTGCAGCAGGTTCGAAAATACCGTGGGGACGGAGTCGACCGGGTTCTTGTGCACAACGCCCGGAATCTCGTCGATGACGGTATCGAGCATGGTGTCCTTTTGGCCGAGGACCGTAGCGCCGCTAAAGTCGCTGAGCTTGGTCGCATTCTGGTAGGGCGAGCCCTCTTTTACGAACAGGCCAAAGTAGCCGATAAAGTACGGATCGGAAAATCCGACGGACTCCTCACGCTCGGGCGTTGCGCTCATGCCGGCGATGATGAGGTCGATCTGGCCGTTGTTGAGCGAATCGATAAGGCCCGAGAAGCTCTGCTTGACGGCAACGGGCTCGCCGCCGAGGGCCTTGCAGACGATCTTGGCGATCTGCACGTCGTAGCCATCGGCGTAGGCTCCCTGCACGTTGTCGATGGGAATGGTGAACTCGCTGGCCTCGGAGACCTGCCAGTTGTACGGGGCGTAGGCCGCCTCCATACCGATGCGGATCTTGTCCTTGCCGATCACGGAATCGGACAGGTCGTCGCGACCGCCGCCCGTCGTGGGCTGAACCACCTTGAGCGTGGAGGGGCGCTGGCAGCCGGCGAGCGCGCCGGCGACGACGGAAGCGCTCGCAGCGAGAGCGCTACCCAAAAAGATGCGGCGGCTGCATACCGGCTGTGGATGCGCGTCGCGTTGATGGGGAGAATGCATAATCTGCCTTCCCTGTTGAATCGTATGCTGACGACTTAACAGGATATACGCCAACGACCAGCAGCGCAGCACAAGCTCGAAAAAATTAATAGACACACGGTAGTCATTGGGGACGTCGATGTTTTGGCAATGCCGGCGAGCGACGTCCAGAGCGAACAAGTGGCATGAAAAAGGCAGGGCATGACCAGAAGGTCTATGCCTTGCCTTTTGAATGACAAATTATCGCTCTGGACGGCGCGCAGCATCGACCGAGCGGCGGAACCTCTAGAGCAGGGTAACGCTAAAGCTGCGGACGTCCGTCTCGCCCGGCGCCAGCGTAATGGTGTTGACCTTGTGCTCAAAGACGTCGTCCTCGGTGTCCATGGTGGTGTGGCCGGTCCAAGGCTCGAGCGCCACAAACGGAGCGTCGTTGGCGGCAGACCACACGCCAATGTACTTAAAGCCCTCAAAGTCGATCTTGACGCCGTGGCCCGACTTGCGGCCGCGCAGCGTGAGCGTGGAGCCCGGAGTATCGGTGAACATGATGGCGTCGTTATCGAAGCTGCGGTGCGTGATGGGCAGCACGTCCGAGTTGTCGGGAGCCTTGTAGCTACCCTCGAACGTCATAAGGCCATCGGGCGTGATGACGGGGGCCTCGTTAGTCCAAACCTCGGTAAACGCCAGCTCGTAGTCCTCGAACGCCTCGTCCTCGGCGCCGGGGGCGGGCACGTTAAATGCGGGGTGGCCGCCCACCGAGAACGGCAGGTCCACGTCGCCGGTGTTGATGACGGCAAAGGTCTGCGTGAGGGTGGCGTCGCCGGTCAGGGCATAGGTCATGTTGAGCTTAAAGTGGAACGGGAACGCCTTGAGAGACTCGGGCGTGTCGGTGAGCTCGTAGGTAACGGACGAACCGTCCTCCGACACCCCGACGATCTTGTGCTCGACAATGCGCGCGATGCCGTGGCGCGCCATCTCGCAGGTGCCGGCGGCAGACGTCGCCGTGTTGTTGCGCAACGATCCCACGATGGGGAACAGGATGGGCGCGTGCTTGCCCCAAAAGGCCGGGTCGCCCTGCCACAGATACTCATTGCCGTTGAGGGCAAGGCTCGTGAGCTGGGCGCCCATGGAATCGATGGCCGCGGTGAGGCCGCCGCGCTTGATGGTAGTGACGGTGGACATGCTACTTCCTCCAAAAGTAAACAACAGTGTCGAGGGTTATTGTCCCACTCTTGGCAGCAGGGCTGAGCGGCAGGCGCAGTTATTGAGCAATAGCATAAAGGTCAAACCCACCCTGCGGCGCGCTATCGACCGTATCGGGTGCTTGCGAATTAAAACTCACCGGGACCATGCGCTTTGAGGCGCGGTAACGCGTGCCGTCGGTGGCGACGGGCGGCTCATCGACCGTGAGCTCGTAGTCGCCGGGCTTGAGCTCGATACCGTCACCTTCGGAATTGACGTATTGGTACTCGTCGATTGCTTGTCCCCTGAGCGTGCGGCCCACGATATGGACGAGCATTTGGCTGTCGCCGCGCGCGGTATCCCACGTCGCGCCGTCCTTAACCTCGACCGACACATGCACCGAGCGCGTGCGGCTGAGCGATTGCTCGACGGACATCTCGACCTTGGCGGCGTCTTGGCGCTGCCGCTCGACATGACCCCAGATGCTGCCGATTGCCGAGCAGGCGATAACGCCGGCCATGAAGGCGATGAGGATGGGGCCGAGCGGAGAACGGCGGCCCGCGTCTTCCTCACGAGCCAGGTCGGGGCGATGCGTGGGCGCAGGCGCCTGGGCGCCTTGCGCGGGCACGTCGAGAATGCTGAAAGATGCCGTACTGCCGGGGTCGATGGTGTGGCGCGGTTGCGGGGTCTTTGCCGGCGAAATGGACATGTCGGCTGGCTCACCCAGCGTGGCCGTGGCATCGGCCTTTGCCTCGTCGGCCTCGGCCTGAGCCCAAGCCTGTTCAAAGGTCAGGGGCTCGGCGAGGTCGGAAGTGGCATCCGTCTCGACGGCATCGTTGCCGGTCTCGTCCTCGTCGCTCGACACGTCACGCGACGCGGGCTCGTCCCACTCCTCGTCCGGAGCCTCTCCCTCGCTATACCACCATTCAAAGTTATCGATATCCATACGGGGCGCCCCTTAGGCCTCGCAAATAAACACTTGTTAGCCTTATACCCTCAGATGGCACGGCGGCTCGCACGGATTATCACAAAGGGACTGTCCCTTGTTACACGTTTAGCCGTGGGCGATCTTGTTTCTCAACAAGAAGTCGACCGCTCCTACGATTCTGATGCCATCGATATCCGTTGGATGGTCACCATCCCTGACAATCAGGATCTTCTCGTACGAATCAGGAATTTTTCCTAGCGTGCTTAGCTTGAGCGGTCGCAGCTCGCGTTTTCTCGTCGCTTCGGCATCGATCCGTTCGGTAACCTGGATATATTTGCGGTCCGACCCCTCGCCGATTGCGACAAAGTCGATTTCCCCCGCGCGCAGATGGCCGCAAAATACTTCGTATCCTTCAAAGACAAGCTGGTTGTAGATAACGTTCTCGAGTATCCTTCCGCTATCGCTACCTCTATATCCGTCAAGATAGCTGCGGATTCCCGTATCGGCTATGTAATATTTACCGCCTGTCTTAAGAAGCTCCCGCCCCTTGATGTCATACCTTTTTACTTTGGTAAACAGGTACGTCTCTTCCAGAGCGTCAATATATGCTGACACCGTCGATGCGTTGGTCTTACCGCCCGCCGATTCGTTGAGCGTCCCTACGATTTTATTGACCGAGGTTTGATTGGAGATGTTGTCTGCCAGGTACGCACAGAGCCGCTCGAGAACATCGCGCTTAGTGATAGCCCCGCGACCCCTACGCGTCGCGCGCAATAAGATATCGCGCGCGACGATTGTCTGGTAAAGGCTACGAATATAGTCGCGACACGGTTCATGTCTCGGCTCATCATGGGCCAGAAACGGCATGCCGCCGTAGGTTATGTACTGCTCAAGCACGGTATTTGAATTAAGGCGATTGCCCGTCTTGGAAACGAGCTCAACCCGCTCACCGAGCCCTTCGGCGACGACCGCATCAATCGAGCGAAAATCAAGATACTCGCCAAACGTGAGGGGCTGCATCTTGACCTCGATATATCTACCCGAGATAAGCGTTGCAAGCTCGCTCGATAGCAAAAAGGCATTGGAGCCCGTGACATAGATGTCGCACGGCAAATCCACTCGGAGCGAGTTGACCGCCTTTTCCCAACCCTCGACATTCTGGAGCTCGTCAAAGAACAGGTAGGGATGATCAACGCCGTCGATGCGCTCCTGAACCATGCGATAAAACGTCAGGTAATCCGTAATTCCCGCATACTCTAGAGATTCCATCTTAAAGGTCATCAAGCGCTCGGCTGGCACCCCCTGTTGCGCCAGATGGTCCCTCATCATGTCCAATAACGTGGATTTGCCGCAACGGCGTATGCCCGTCACGATTTTGATGAGGTCGGTATCCTGAAAAGCAATGAGTCGATCAAGATAACGGCTTCGGCGAACGATATCCATAGAGCCCCCTAGCGCCCGACCAGACGTGAAACCTTATAAACTTGCATTTTTAGCAAGTTTATAAGATGTTACCTTAGAAACTTGCGATTTTTGCAAGTTTCTAAGGAATGAGCGAGCCCCTGGGCAGAAAAAACCGTCCCAACAATCGACGGTTTTCCTCGTTTTCGAGTTTTTCGCCGAATGTTGGGACGGTTTGGGGAACCAGTCGATCCCAGATGTGACAAAGGGACGGTCCCTTTGTCACATTCTGTTAGAGTTGCAGGGACATAAAACTTGCCGATTAAACGCGACACTGGAGTAACCACCTTGACCGCCGAAACCTCGTCCGCAATAGCATCGACCGCCGCCGCGCTCTCCCCCGCACGCACCAAGCTCTGCCTGGCGCTGCTCGTGCTGTTGGGATTCTCGCTCGGCTGCTCCGAGTTCGTGGTCATCGGCATCGAAAGCGACTTGGCAACGGAACTCGGCATCTCGCTTGCCACCGCGGGCCAGCTCATCAGCGTGTTTGCGCTTGTCTACGCTATCGCCACACCGGTGCTTGCGCTCAGCACGGGCCGCTTCCGCCGCTACCAGCTGCTCGTGTGTTATAGCATCGTCTTTGTGCTCGGCAACCTGGTCATGGCGTTGGCGCCCAACTTCCAGGTGCTGTTTATCTCGCGCATTGTCCTGGGCTCCGTCTCGGGCGCACTGCTCGCCGTGGGTGTGACGTACATCCCTGAGCTTCTGTCCCCGCAGCAAACTTCGCTTGCCATCTCGGTGGTATATGGTGCGTTTTCCGTGGCAATGGTCTTTGTCACTTCGATCGGCAAGTTTGTGGCCGACACGCTCGATTGGCACGTGGCCATGTACGGCACGCTGACCTTTGCCGTTTTGATCTGCGGAGCGCTCGTGGCGTTTATGCCGCGCTCCGGTCAGACCGATGAGCCCGCCACCTTCCGCGAGCAGGCGGGGCTGCTGCGCGAGCCGAGCATCATCACCGGCATGCTCATCTTTTTGTTTGGCGTGGGGTCGGTCTACGTTTTCTACGGCTATGTGACGCCTTATCTTGAGCAGGTGCTGGGCATGGGCACGGTCGAAGCCAGCACCGCGCTTATGGCCTACGGTGTGTTCTGCCTGATCTCGAACATCCTAGGCGGATGGATCGACGCGCGTTTTGGCATGAAGGCACTGCTGGTTACGTTCGCGCTGCAGGCGGCGGCATTGTTTGGGCTGTTTGCCGTGGGCGGCACCATGCCGCTCGCACTGGTCTTTGTCTTTAGTCTGGCAATGCTCATGTACCTGTTCTCGGTGTCATGCATCACGCACTTTATGGACGTGGCACGCAGCCGCCATCCCAAGTCGATGGTACTTGCAAGTTCGGTTGAGCCCATGGCGTTTAACGTCGGCATCTCGTTTGGCACCGCGGTAGGCGGCGCCGTTGTGAGCAGCGTTGGCATTGCGTACGTGGGTGCCGTGGGCGCCGCGTTCTCGCTTGTGGCCTGGGCGCTCACGCTGGTAACGATTAAGTTGGCTCGCTGGGAGCGCCACCGCGGGTAGCGCAATTGCGGCCAAAAGCCGCAGCACCGCCCACCATCTTTTGACCGCCTGGCGTTCGCTCCTGCAGCCATGCAACACGTCGTCTGCCGCCCAAGTCAGCATCTTTCCCGGCGCTATTTAACCACGCAAAACGCATCCTGTTAAGATTATCGCTATCGTTTTTCGCAATCTGAAAATCGATAGAATCGCAGGTAAAGCTTTCGTAGTCTGAAGTGGTCAATCCGCACGAAAGGGGTTTACCACATGGACAAGAAAGCAGTTGTAATCGCCGGGGCCGGCAGCACCCACACTCCCGGCATCATCCAGAGCCTATTGCAGAAGAAAAACGAATTACCGCTGCGCAAGCTCGCCCTGTACGACATCGACGAGAAGCGCATGCATCTCGTCTACGACATCATGAAGCAGTTCATCGAGCAGGAAGCTCCTGACATCGAAGTTGTCGTGACGACCGATCCCGAAAAGGCATTCACCGATGTCGACTTCGTCTTCGCGCAAATCCGCCAGGGTGGCCTTCAGATGCGTCGCCAGGACGAGCGCATCCCTCTCAAGTACGGTTGCGTGGGACAGGAAACCTGCGGCGCCGGCGGTTCGATCTCCTATGGCATCAGGTCCATCCCCGGCGTCTTCGACCTCGTACGCTACGCCAAGAAATACAGTCCAGACGCCTGGATCCTCAACTATTCCAACCCCGCCGCAGTTGTCGCCGAGGCCACACGTCGCGAGTTTGACAACGACCATATCCTTAACATCTGCGATATGCCCACGGCTATCTTGCTCTCGTACTCTAAGATGCTCGGACTTCCCAGCTGGCGCGATATCGACCCCATGTATTTTGGACTCAATCACTTTGGCTGGTTTACCAAAATCTACGACAAGCAGGGACGTGATCGTCTGCCGGAGCTCCGTCAGATGATTCTCGAGCACGGCATGGCCGTGAGCGACAAGCATCACAAGGACAAGGACTGGATGCACACCTGGGGTCAATACGTCAAGATTGTGAAGGACTATCCCGAGTATCTGCCCAACAGCTACCTGCAGTACTACCTGTACTCCAAAGACATGGCAGATGACATGGACCCCAACTGGACGCGCGCCGACAACGTCATCAACGGACGCGAGAAGGAGATGTTTGCCGAGCACGACAAGTACCTGGCAGATCCCGCCAATTACAAGAGCCCCGTACAGAGCTTCACGGTCTTTGGCGACTTTATCGTCGACGCAGCCGCCTCTATCGCCTACAACAAGTGCGAACGTTATCTCGTAATCGTCGAGAATAATGGCGCCATCCCCAATCTGCCCGACGACGCCATGGTCGAGGTCCCCGCTTACCTGCGCTCTTGGGGCCCCGAACCCATCAGCCAGCCTGCTATCCCCACCTTTTACAAGGGGCTTATCGAAGAGCAGAATGCCAGTGAGAAGCTCGCCGTCGACGCATATTACGAGCATTCCTACCAGAAGGCGCTCGAAGCCATCGCAATCAACAAGACCGTCCCTTCGACTACCGTCGCGCGCCAAATCCTCGACGACCTGATCGAAGCGAACGGCGATTATTGGCCGACCCTGTCCTAACTCCCCGCGCATCAAAGGAACATCATGAAAGAAAGCAAGCTCTACAGCGAGTTCCAGAGACTCGGCAAGGTGCTCATGGCGCCGGTCCTCCTCCTGCCCGTTTCCGGCATTTTGGTCGGTCTGGGCTCCGCCCTTTCCAATGCTAACCTCATCTCGCTCTGCCCGTTTTTGGGCACCGAGCCGATGGTGATCTTTAGCACGCTCATCAAAGCAGCCGGCAACGTTATCAATGGTAACATCTCGGTTCTCTTTGCGATCTGCATCGCCTACGGTTACGCCAAGGCCGAGAAGGCGACTGCCGCACTCTCAGGCTTCATCGGCTACATGACCATGAACACGATCATGGGTCAGCTGCTTATCCTGCTGGGCACCATCGATCCCGCCAACCTGCAGACCGGTCAGAACGCCATCCTGGGCGTAACCACACTCGACACCGGCGTATTCGGCGGCATCATCATCGGCTTGGTAGTCGCGTGGATCCACAACCGATTCTACAAGGTGCAGCTTCCGCCGGTGCTCGGCATCTTCAATGGCACGCGCTGCGTCCCCGCCCTCACCGTCGTTTTCGCGAGCCTGGTGGGCGTTGCGCTCGCCTTCGTGTTTCCGTTTGTGCAAACCGGCCTAAAGGCCGCCTCGACACTCATCGATTCCACCGGGGTGTTTGGCGCGTTCATCTATGGCTTCTCCGAGCGCATGCTTCTGCCCTTCGGCCTGCATCATTTCATCTACCTGCCGTTTTTCTTCACTTCTCTGGGCGGTAGCATCCAGGTTGACGGCCAGACCGTCGAAGGTGCTGTCAACATCTACAACGCCATGCTCAACACGCCCGGCATGATGTACGACATCGACATCTCAAAATACGTCATGAACGGCAAGGTGCTGTTCGCCATGTGCGGCCTGCCCGCGGCGGCGCTCGCCATCTACCACTGTGCCCGTCCCGAGAACAAAAAGAAGGTCGGCTCCCTCATGATCGCCGCCGTCATTCCGGCCGCCATCATGGGCATAACCGAACCGCTCGAGTACTCCTTCCTCTTTGTAGCGCCCGTACTCTATGTGGTCCACGCCCTGCTGTGCGGCATCGCGTATGTACTCACCTACCTGGTACAGTTCAATGCGCCCGGGCCTTCCGCCTTCGGCGGACCGCTCCTCTCGTGGATCTTCAACGGCATCATGAACGCCGACAAAGGCTCCAACTGGTTCTGGCTTATTCCGCTCGGCATCGCTTACTTCGGGATCTATTACGTGCTGTTCCGCACCTTTATCAAGAAATTTGACCTCAAAACCCCGGGCCGCGAGGATGATGACACGCAGGCAGCGGATGACACGTCGGCCATCGACTCCAAAGCACCTGTCCAGGTAAGCGAGCTCATCCCGCAGATCGTAGAAGCCGTGGGCGGCGCCGATAACATCTCGGGCGTCAACGCCTGCTTCACCCGCCTGAGGCTCAGCCTCAAAGACACCGCCCTAGTCAAGGACGATAGCGTCTTCACCAAAAACCTCGGCGCCAGTGCCATCGTGCACGTTGGCGGCGGCGTTCAGATCGTTTACGGCAATAAAGCTTCTGTCTACAAAGTCGAAATGAGAGAATACTTGGGCATGGAATAAATCCGTCCCATAGCTTCACCACGATGCTCCGGAGATGGCATGTCCGCTCCGGGGCATTATTGTTTGGAGTGATTTGAATGTCGATGTACGAGGTCTATTCGAACCTCAGGTCTTGTATCGAAGACGTCGAGAAGGGCGGCAGCCTTGACGCCCACATCGCACTCTACGCCCTTTCCCATCACGACGAGATCCCAGAGCTCTCAATAGAAGAACTTGCCCGCGCGTGCAATACATCGCCCGCGACCATCTCGCGCTTCTGCAGGCGCGTAAACGGCTCGAGCTTTCGATCGTTCAAAGAGCAAGTTGACGACTTCAACGCTTGGCTCCAGCGTGAGACAACCGAGGCAAGGGCTCATAAGCAAATCGATATACCCTGGTATTTCGATATCGTAGAGACCTCTTTGCTTGAAACAAAACGCCTGCTCACTGAGGATCGACTCGAACGGGCCGTTGACTGGCTTCTCGATGCGCAAAATGTCTACGTATACGGAAGCTCATTCTCCAATCTCGTCGCCCGCTCACTCTGCGAAAAGCTGAGCCGCGTAAACCGACTGTGCTTCTCATTTGGCTCCGTCAAGGGACAGGAGACGTCACTCTGTCTGCTCCAACCCGACGATCTAACCATCTTTGTATCGTTCTCAGGAAAGACGAGCCATATCTTCAATCTTTACGTTGAGGCTAAGCGGCGAGGTTGCCGCGTTATTTGGATATCGAGCAACATGGCATTCGATAACAACGGGGCGCGTGAGCTCTTGCTACCCGTGAGCGCGGAGTCACTCAGCGAGTACTCGACCGCCTTGGTTGAGGGCATGAGCCTACAAAGCGCGGTTAACGCTCTGTATATCAGCTGTGCAAATCGACTTCGGGCGCAGTGCTAGCCGCAAACACGCTAGGACCGAAAAGAACGCACCTCACCGTCGCAAGGCGTCCGAATACACGATAGACAGCGCCAAAAGAGAGCAACGAGCACGTCATGTACTTGCCCATTCGCCCCAAAACAGCACAGGTCGGCGCCCGATTGAAGAATCGGACGCCGACCTGTATTAATCTTGATCGTGTGTTTGAGTCGTTTACTCCATGCCCAAAAGTTCACGCATCTGAGTTGCGTAGTTAGAGGCCATGTTACCGTAGACAATCTGTACGCCGCCGTTGACATGCACGATGCCGCGCGCTTCGAGCTTTTCGGTAAACTCGGCGTCATCAACCACCTTGTCACAGTCATTGAGCTGGATGCGCAGACGGGTAAAGCAGGCCTCGACAGACTTAATATTGTTGTCGCCGCCCACTGCCTCAACGATGGCGGGAATGAGGTCGCTGACCACGGTCCTGGGAGACTTCTCGGCTTCGTCGTCAGACTCTTCCTCGCGGCCGGGGGTCTTAAGGCTCTTCTTAAGAATGATGAACTTGAAGACGAAGTAGTACACCACGAAGTAGATGGGGCCGAGGAACAGGATGACCTGCCAGTTGGAGCCCTTGGCTGCACCCATGATGCCATTAAAGATAAGCGACAGGAGAGGGCCGCCGAAGGACGCGGAACCGGCCACGTTGAACTGCAGGATATAGGTCAGCGCATAGGCAAGACCGGCCATGAGAGCGTGGAACACGTAGAGGATGGGCGCGATAAACAGGAAGGAGTACTCGAGCGGCTCGGTAATGCCGGAGAGGATGCAAGGAACCACGATGGCGATCATGAGCGCTGCGGTCTTCTTCTTGTTCTTGGGAAGTGCCGTCTTGTAGAAGGCGAGCGCAGCGCCAGGCAGGCCGAACATGGCGAAGATGACCTTACCGTTCATGACAAAACGGCTGACCTCGATGTTAAACGGCGTGTTAGCTGAGCCCAGGATCGCGTTGTAGATATTGATGGCGCCCTGAACGGTCTGGCCATCGATGGTCTCAACGCCACCGAGAGACGTGAAGAAGAACGGCAAATAGACAAAGTGATGCAAGCCAAAAGGCAGGAGCATGCGCTCGCCGGCGCCGTAGACAAATGCACCAAAGGCACCCGTGGTCTTGATGAACTCGGACAGCGCGCCGAGAGCATTCTGGATAAACGGGAAAACAAAGGACATGACCAATGCGAGGATGCTGCATGAGAGCAGCGTCACCGCCGGGATAAAGCGTGTGCCGTTGAAGATGGAGAGCACGGCAGGAAGCTCGATCTTGTAGTAACGGTTATGCAGCCATGCGACAATCGCACCCACCAGAAGACCGCCGATAACGCCAGTGTCAAGCGTAGTGACACCGAGAATCGTGCTTTGCCCCGTCGTGAGATTGGCAGGATCGATGACACCAGTCGCCGTAAGGAACGTGCCCATCACGGAATTCATGCACATGTAGCCCAAAAAGCCACAAAGCGCCGCGGTAGCCTTCTCGGACTTGGCGAAGCCATAGGCGAGGCAGATTGAGAAGATAACCGGGATGTTGCTCATAACGATGCCGGCTGCGGCCTTAAGAATCGAAAAGAAAATCGCAAATCCCGGAGCAGCCAGCCAGGGAACAGCCGCCGTAAGGGTTGGACTGGTAAAGGCATTGCCAAAGCCCTGAAGGATGCCAGCGATTGGCAGGATCAGGACAGGCGTCATGAGGACTTTGCCCAGGCGCTGGAACTTTGCCAGCAGCTCATCTTTGTTCATGGGATACCCCTCTTAAAGAAACGGGGCGTGCAGTTCTACAACCCACACGCCCCATAACAGTTATCAAGCGCTATGGACTAGCTACTTAAGCTCCGGCCAATAATCCTTATTGGCCTCGATGAGCTTATCGAGCACCTTACGCGCCTTCTTTGCGTCACCGACCAGACGATTAAGCGTGAGTGCCTGCAGGGCCTTCTCGTAGGAGCCCTCCATCCAAGCCTCAACAGTCAGGCGCTCATAGGCGTACTGGTTCTCCATAAGACCGCGATAGAAGGTGCCAATCTTGCCAACAGCATAGGGCTGCGGGCCATTGGCGCCCACGCTTGCCGCGACCTCGACCATGGCGTCATCGGGCATGCCCTCGATGATGCCGTTGTTGGGCACGATGACAATGAAGGTCTTGTTGGTGTTGCGATAAATGGCCGAGGTGATTTCCACGATCATATCGCCATGAGCGTCGTTCTGCACAACCGAGGAGTTCTTTGCGGTGCCGACTTTGGCAACACGCTCGCACTCGGCGAACACGCGCTTCTCACGACCGTTGATGACCTCGTCGGAGCGAGTGTAGTCGGGGTCGAGGTGAGCAACCTTGTACTCGGGATACAGATAGTACTGCAGATAAGTGTTGGGCAGATAGTCGGGGAAGTCCTCGAGCATGTCCTTGACCATGGCGTAGGTGTCGAGCCAGGACTGGTCACGCTGCTCGGCATCGGCAGGAAGGAAGCCGTTCTTCTCCGTGTACTCCTTAATCTGCGGGACGAGGTCATGACCCTCTTCATCGTAGATGTGCTTGAACCAACCGAAGTGATTGAGGCCAAAGTACACGGGCTCCGTCTTGCTCATATCGCGACCGAGCAGGCGACCGTAAGAGCGCATGAGGTTGACGGGCTGATCGCAGATGTTGAGGACGCGATGCTCATCGGGCAGAACGCGCTCGAGACCATATGCCACAATAGCAGCCGGGTTGGTGTAGTTGATAATCCACGCCTCCGGGCTATGAGCGCGAACGTCGTTGACGATCTCAACCATATCATGCATGGAGCGCATACCGTAAGCCATGCCGCCAGGGCCCACCGTTTCCTGGCCGATGATTCCCATATGCAGCGGAATCTTCTCGTCCTTGCTACGCATCTCGTAGCCGCCGGTACGAATCTGGCAGAGCACAAAGTCAACGTCAGTGTATGCCTCGTCCTTATCGGTGGTGTAACCAAACTCCACACCGGGCTCCTCCTCGGCGAAGAGGATCTTGCCAAACTCGCCGATCGGACGCTGACGCTCGGCATCGATGTCATAAAGCATCACACGGTTCAGCGGCAGGATGTCCATGTGCTTGGTCAGGGCTTTAAGAATGCCGGGGCACCACGTGGAGCCGCCGCCAACGATCACAATATTGAGCTTATCCTTCATGTTCCGTCCCTCCAGGGTTGGCTGATCGGTGTTCTCGAAGACCTTGGGCTCCGCGGTTGTCCTCGGCTTGCTTCGTTTCGATTGTCATTTTGCGACATGAGGTCATCTGAGAGTCTCCGTGTGGGCCAATGCGAAACGGGGACACATGATTTCGCTCACGACACAGATATGTGTAGGCAGACACGCACGTTTGCCCAGTTCATGGGTAATAGGCAATCTTGACCGATTACCGATTTCTCACCTGGCAACACAAAGCGGTACCATATATACGACGAGGTGCGAGGGGCTGAAACATCTTATGAAAGATCAAGTATCTTTTTATGATCATGTGCGAGCCGGCGAGAGCAAGCTCAACGATCTCGAAAGCGAGATCATGCGCTACATCATCGAGCTGCGTGATGATATTGACGATGTCACGCTTAAGAGCGTTGCTGAACGGTTCTTCGTCGCTCCCAATACAATCGTCAGGCTTGCCCACAAGCTTGGCTTCTCGGGGTTTACGGAGCTCAAACAATCGTATTCCGCCTCGCTCGACCGCAATCGATTCACTATCGAGGCACTTCCTCTTGATACCCAGCTCGTACAGACCAAAGATCTGCTTAACGACCGGGTCATCGACTCGGTTGTAAGCCTTATCCAGGACGCCTCGCATATCGTCTTCTTCTGCTCGGGCTTTTCGAAATACCCGTGCCTCGAGATGGCTGAAAAGCTCAAAATAATGGGCAAGAATACCGATACGCTCAGTGAACGCCACGTCATGAGGCATTACGCGGAACTCCTCGGCAAAAACGACCTGGTCTTCAGCGTTTCCGTAAGCGGCGAGACGCAGGTGTCTATTGACGCCACATCGATAGCCAAAACGCGCGGATGCAAGGTCGTCACACTCACCGGCTTTTCTCGAAATTCTCTCTCGAAACTAGCCGACTACCCTATCTACACCGTGCAAAAAGAAATCCGCTTGGGCAGCATGGATCTCGACAGTCGATTGATGTTCTATTACGTTTTCGAATTGATATTTGAGCGCTACTTCAAACTGGCCAAGAAATAAAACTTGGCATGCGCCCGGCTTCGACTCTTTAGCAGCCTTCTATATGAAAGGTATCGTCCTATGCAACGTGTACTGTTTATCTGTCACGGCAACATCTGCCGCTCGACGATGGCTGAGTCGGTGTTTACCGAGCTCGTGCGCCGCGCCGGGCGCGAGCCGGAGTTTGTCATCGATTCCGCCGCGACCTCAACCGAGGAGATCGGCAACCCGCCGCACCACGGTACCGTTGCCAAGCTGCGCGAGGTCGGGATTCCCGTCGTCGCGCATCGCGCGCGTCAGGTGCGTCGCGCGGAGTATGGCGACTGGGACCACATTGTCTATATGGACGACGAAAACGCCCGCGGTCTGTACTGCATCTTTGGCAAGGACCCCGATGGCAAGATCTCGCGCCTGCTCGATTGGACCGATCGCCCCGGCGACGTGGCCGATCCCTGGTATACCGGCAATTTCGATGCCACCTACCGCGATGTACTCGCCGGCTGCACCGCTATGCTCGAACAACTGTAGGCTCGCGAGCACACGAACCGCACCATCGACATGCAGCGAGCGAGGATTTTCTCCCGCATACAAATCGAGCGTGGATTTTCTCCCGCTTTGAGCGTTCAAGTGCGCTCTAAACGGGAGAAAATCCACGCTCATTTTCTCGGCGGGAGATAATCCACGCTCAACTATTCGTCGATGATCTCGGCAAGCCAAACGTTCAGCGTATCGACTTCGGGGCAGCAGAACTTTGCCGTACCGGGCTCGTTGCCGGGCACCGTTCCGCCATAGCGCAGGATATCGATATAGGGAAAGCCGACATGGCAGGCCATGGCGCACATCTTGCCGCGGTCTCGGTCAAAGTCAAAGACGTCGCCCGGCTTGTGACCATGGTGGCAGCGGCACGCACCCAGCTGGTCCACGCAGCTCACGCGGATACGTGGGCGCTTGCCACGCGGAGCGCCGAGCGGCTTGTTCTCGCCCGCAGGCTTGACGCCGCCCTCGCCAGTATTACTCATGGTCGATCACGTCCAGGCAGGCCTCGATGGGAAGGCCGGCCGACTTGTCCTCTTGGTCGGCATTGCGCTCGATAAGCTCAGCCACCACACGCATGGCATCGGACGTCGCGCGCTGCAGACTCCAACCTGCCATAACGCGGCCGACGAGCACCGCCGAGAACGTGTCGCCCGTGCCCGGGAAATAGACCGGAATGAGCTCAAAGGGAATCGTGAAGTACTCCCCCACCACATGGTCGTAACCGATAACCGCGTTCGTGCCATTGACCACGGCGCTTGTAATGACCACCGACTTAGCGCCCAGCTCGAGCATGGCGTCCACGAGCGCATGAGCCTCATCGGCCGTAATCTCTTCGGCAATAGGCGTATCGGTGAGCAGACAGGCCTCGGTGTAGTTGGGAACCGCGTAGTCGGCGCACTCGAGCAGGCTGCGCATGAGGCCGATCGTGGACTCGGGCACGCCAGCGTAGAGCTTGCCGTTGTCACCCATGATGGGGTCGACGAACACCTTGGTGCCCTTTTGCGCACGGCGGTGGCAAAAGCCCGAGATGATGCGCGTCTCTTCCTCGGTCACGATAAAGCCGGTCGAGATGGCGTCGAACTCAAAGCCGAGCTCCTCCCAGATAGCGAGGCTTTGACGCACGTACTCGGTGGTGTCGTGGATGTAGAACTTGGGGTAGTTGAGCGTGTCGGAAACGAGTGCCGTCGGCAGGTTATGGATGCGATAGCCCATGTGCGACAGCACCGGCAGCATGGCCGAGAGCGCGACCTTGCCGTAGCCGCACATATCGTTGATCAGCAGCAGCTGAGTACTCTTCATGAGGGTCTCCCTTGTTTCGGGTGCGGCGCGGCAGCACCACAGTGCGACTAAGTGTAGCGCAGGGAGCACGGCGGGCGGGCGCTGGCGCCGTGGAGGTCGAATTGTTGCGGAAAGGTTTCGGAAATGGGAGACAAATCGCGGCGGTAGCGGCACAGTAGCTGCCATCTATTTACTACCATTCCAAAACTATGCCGGATTACTACGATAAACCACCGGTCTCCAACCACAACGAATTGCACTCCAGCAAAACCGCAGGTAGACAGCTTGTGATTTTCCGAAAAACAATGCCGAGGTCTGAGATTTCGAATTCATCGTAGTAATCCGGCATAGTTTTGGGCAAAGCAACTTCAGAAGGGTGTCACCGCAGCCCAGAATGATCCGTTTTCCTCCGTCCCCAAGGGATCACCCAAATGCCAACCGAGGCAGCGCCGCAGATTGAGGACGGACAGCGAAAACGCTCCTAAGCGAGCAAGGTGGCGTGAAAGAGGAGGGCATAGGTCTTGCGGTCATGCCCGACGATTGAACGCCAGATTGCCGCTTAGGAGCGTTTGCAGCGTCGAGCGGTTACTGCGTTTGGCAAAACGCCGTAACTATAAGTTTGGTACCTTGACATTCATTTCTCATGCTCCTAGATTGGTTAGGCACAAAACAATTCCACTACCTAACTAAAGAAAGGAGCAACACTAATTCATGTGCGATGAACCTCTTAACCTTTGTTCGCACGAGCCCGGCGGCGACCCGTCACAGCCGGCGGATGTACCCGAAGCGGTTAGCTCAGAAGACAAGCTTGCCAAGCGCATCCTCAATGGCCTGGGCTTTTGCGGCCATTACATGCACTTTCATGGCGGAGGCGTATCCGGCAAGGCGCCCATCATTTGCCTGCTGGCCAAGCAGCCCGGCGGTGAGATGTCGCAGCAGGAACTCGGCATGCACTTTGACCTCAAGCCGGGGTCGCTTTCCGAGATCCTGTCCAAGCTCGAGGTCAACGGCCTCATCGAGCGCAGCCGTAACCCCAAGGATCGCCGGCAACTCACCATTCGCCTGACCGAAACCGGCCGGGAAAACGCCCGCATCGACCAGGCGGCCCGTATTCGCTTTAGGGAACAGGCCTTTAGCGCCCTTACGCACGACGAGCGCGAACAGCTTGCCGAGATGCTCGAGAAAATCCGTGTAACTTGGGAGGAATTGGATGATTAAAACCCTCATGGGCAGCATCCGCGACTATACGAAGGTCACGATCGCCACGCCGCTGCTGGTGCTTGGCGAGGTGCTCTGCGAGATGCTGATTCCATTTATCACCGCCAACCTGATCGACGCTATCAAAGACGGCGCCACCGTAGCCGAGATGCTTCCCACCGCAGGCTTTTTGGTGCTCATCGCGCTGACGTCGCTTGCTTTTGGCGCCGCGGCCGGCGTCACCTGCAGCCATGCGAGCTGCGGCTTTGCCAAGAACCTGCGTCACGACCTGTTCTACAAGATCCAGACGTTCAGCTTTGCCAACATCGATGAGTTCTCGAGCTCCTCGCTCGTCACGCGCCTGACCACCGATATCAACAACGTGCAGCAGGCCTTTATGATGATCATCCGTATCGCCGTGCGCGCGCCGCTGGTATTGATCTTCGCCTTTACCATGGCGTTTATCATGGGCGGCAGCGTCGCCATGGTCTACCTGGTCATCATTCCGCTGCTGGGCTTTGGACTGTTCTTTATCATCTTTAAGGTGCGCCCCATCTTCTCGCGCGTGTTCCACAAGTACGATGCCCTTAACGAGTCCGTCGAGGAAAACGTCACCGGCATGCGCGTGGTCAAGAGCTATGTGCGCGAAGACTTTGAGAAGGAGAAGTTCGCGACCGCCGCGCGCGACGTCCAGATGGACTTCACCCGCGCCGAGAAGCTGCTCGCCTTTAACAACCCCATGATGAACATCTGCGTCAACGGCGCGTTTGTCGTCATCATCTACCTGGGCTCCAAGCTCATCATCACGAGCCAGGGCACGCTGTTCGACGTGGGCCAGCTCTCCTCGACCTTTACCTATGGTTTCCAGATTCTCATGAGCCTGATGCAGCTGTCGATGATCTTTGTCATGGTGACCATGGCCGACGAATCGGCACACCGCATTGCCGAGGTGCTGGCCGCCGAACCCACGATCGCCGATCCCGCCGAGCCCGTGCTCGAGGTTGCCGACGGTTCCATCGACTTTGACCACGTGAGTTTTAAGTATTCCAAGCATGCGAAGCGCCAGGCGCTCGACGATATCGACCTGCACATTACGAGCGGCGAGACCATCGGCATCATCGGCGGCACCGGCTCGGCCAAGTCCACGCTCGTTAACCTCATCGCCCGCCTGTACGACACCACCGAAGGCGCTGTGCGCGTGGGCGGCGTGGACGTGCGCGACTACGACCTGGACGCGCTGCGTCACCAGGTCGCCATGGTGCTGCAGAAAAACGTGCTGTTTAGCGGCACCATCGCCGAGAACCTGCGTTGGGGCGACCCGAACGCCACCGACGAGGAAGTCCGCGAGGCAGCGCATCTGGCCTGCGCCGACGAGTTTGTCGACGGTTTCCCCAAGGGCTACGACACCTGGATCGAACAGGGCGGCTCCAATGTTTCGGGCGGTCAGAAGCAGCGCCTGTGCATTGCACGCGCCCTGCTGCGTCGCCCCAAGATCTTGATCCTGGACGACTCCACCAGCGCCGTCGACACCAAGACCGACGCAAAAATTCGCGCAGGTCTGGCAAGCTATCTGCCCAACACGACCAAGATCATCATCGCCCAGCGCATCAGCTCCGTGCAGGACGCAGACCGCATCATCGTCATGGAGGGCGGCCGCATCGCACAGATCGGCAACCACGAAGAGCTGCTCAAGACGAGCGAGATCTACCGAGAGACCTTTACCTCGCAAAACAAGATGTCTGCCGAAGGTACGCAAGACGCCGACGACGTCTCTGGCGACGCGAACACGGCGGCAGACAACACCGACATGACCGCAACGCAAGCTCAGACCCAGGAAGGAGGCGAGGCACATGAGTAAGGCAACGACCGCCGAGCGCGCGCTCAACCGTAAGGGCGGCACCATGTCGCGCCTCATCAAGACGCTCTTTGGCTTCTATCCCGTGCTTTTGCCCCTTGTCGTCGCCGGCGTGGTGCTCTGCGCCATCATCAACTCCATCGGCGCGACCTTCCTGCAGAGCGCCCTGCAGATTATTAGCGAATCGTGGCAGTCGGGCGATTGGGAAGCCGCACAGCCCAAGATTCTGCAGCTCGTGACCACCCTCGCCTGCATCTACGGCGTCGGTGTCCTGTCCTCGCTCTTCTGGAACCGCGCCATGGCTATCGTCACGCAGGGCTCGCTCGAGAAGCTGCGCGAGATGATGTTCAACCGCATGCAGGACCTGCCGATCCGCTACTTCGACACGCACCAGCGCGGCGATATCATGAGCCACTACACCAACGACATCGATACGCTGCGCCAGATGATCAGCCAGTCGCTGCCCAACCTGCTCATGACGATCATCATCATCGTCACGGTGTTCTTTATCATGCTGTACTACAGCGTGTGGATGTGCCTGGTCATCATCGCCGGCGTCGCCTTTATGACCTTTATGACCAAGCTGCTCGGCTCCAACTCCGCGCGTTTCTTCATTGCGCAGCAGACCGAACTCGGCGTGGTCGAGGGCCATATCGAGGAGGTTATGAACGGCCAGAAGGTCGTCAAGGCGTTCTGCCACGAGTCTGCTGCCGAGGCCGATTTTGACGAGCGCAACGAAAAGCTCTTCGAAGTCTCCCAGAAGGCCAACATGTACGCCAACATCCTCATGCCCATCCTTATGAACCTGGGCAACCTGCTCTACGTGCTGGTGGCCCTTGCCGGCGGCATTTTCCTGGCGCTGGGCGTGCCCAACCTGAGCATCTCGGGCATGGCGCTGTCGATCGCCGTCGTGGTGCCGTTCCTCAACATGACCAAGCAGTTCTGCGGACAGATCGGCCAGATCTCGCAGCAGATCAACGCCGTGGTCATGGGCCTCGCCGGCGCCGACCGCATCTTTGAGCTCATCGACGAGAAGCCCGAGGCCGACGAAGGCTACGTGACGCTCGTCAACGCACAGGTGAACCCCGAGACTTGGGAGTTCGAGGAGGCTGACCACCACACCGGCATGTGGGCGTGGAAACATCCGCACCGCGCAACCGGCGAGATCGAGTACGTGCCGCTGCGCGGTGACCTGGTCATGGACAACGTGGACTTTGGCTACACGCCCGACCACGAGGTCCTGCACGGCGTGTCCGTGTTTGCCAAGCCGGGCCAGAAGGTCGCGTTTGTCGGCGCCACCGGTGCCGGTAAGACGACCATCACCAACCTCATCAACCGCTTCTATGACATCGCCGACGGCAAGATTCGCTACGACGGCATCAACGTCAACAAGATCCGCAAGGCCGACCTGCGCCGAAGCCTGGGCGTCGTGCTGCAGGACGTGAACCTGTTCACCGGCACCGTGATGGATAACATCCGCTACGGCAACCTGGATGCGACCGACGAGGAGTGCATCGCGGCGGCCAAGCTCGCGGGCGCGGACGACTTTATCACCCGCCTGCCCGACGGCTATGACACCATGCTCACCGGCAACGGCGCCCAGCTGTCGCAGGGTCAGCGCCAGCTGATTTCGATCGCCCGCGCTGCCGTCGCCGATCCGCCGGCAATGATTCTGGACGAGGCCACGAGCTCCATCGACACTCGCACCGAGGCTATCGTGCAGGCGGGCATGGACAAGCTCATGGAGGGCCGCACGACGTTTGTCATCGCGCACCGCCTGTCCACCGTGCGCAACTCCGACGCGATCATCTGTCTGGACCACGGCCGCATCATCGAGCGCGGCAACCACGACGAGCTGATCGCCAAGCGCGGGTATTACTACCAGCTGTACACGGGAGCGTTTGAGCTGGAGTAGGAACGGTTACTGACGGAGGGTGCCCCGGGGCGTCGGGGTAATTCCTCCGTGCTCAAACATTC
The DNA here is from genome assembly GCA_959602645.1 of uncultured Collinsella sp. Classification (GTDB taxonomy): domain Bacteria; phylum Actinomycetota; class Coriobacteriia; order Coriobacteriales; family Coriobacteriaceae; genus Collinsella. The sequence continues at coordinate 46,226 of CAUGTZ010000010.1, forward strand.
TCGCTTCGCTGCGAAACTGCGCGCGGAGGAAATACCCCGCCGCCCCGGGGCACCCTCCTGCGCGCAATCAGCCCGTTGTTTAAAACGGAATAAAGGTTAGTGAGGCCCTGGCCGTTTGGCCAGGGCCTCGTTTTGTGTAAGCTACTTGAGGAGTTGGGCCATGGCGTTGACGAATTTTTGTACTTGGAGGGTGGGCTCGAGCGGGTAGTGCAAGAAGACCGGCACCTCGCGGCCACATAGGAACGGCACGCCTACAAAAGCCGGGTGCACGCCCGACCACGCCCCGCAAGTGAGCACCGCGTCGCCCTTTTCCTCCGCCTCGTTAAAGAGCGCAAAGTCAAAACTGTCCACGTCGATCACGTCCACGCCGCCATCGGCCAAAAGATCGATGCGCAGGCTGTCCATGGCGTCGTTGCCGTGGCGCAGTACGCGCAGACGCATACCCTCCAAGTCGGCAACCGTAATGCGATTCTTGCGCGCCAGCGGGCTCGTGCGCGGCAGATCGATATAAAACGGCACGTTGACAATGCGGAGCTTTTGGCAGGCATCACCCCAACGTGGGGTTGAAAAACTCGATTGCACCACATCGACCTCGCGGCCCAAGCTGCGCATGACGGTCTCGCGCTCGTCGTAAAGGTCCCCCACCGGCACAATCTCAAAACGCAAGCGCGGCTCCATGTCGTGCACCTGCGGCCACAGCGCGAGCGTGTGGCGCCCCGGGCACATCATCGATACGCCCAGGCGCACCGCACCGCCATCGCCCGCCGCTCGCCGGGCGCGGCGCAACGCGTCCTCGGACTGGCGCATGATCGAGCGCGCATCGTCTACCAGCAGCGCGCCCGCCGGCGTCACTTTGACGCCCGAGTGCGAGCGTTCGAACAGCGTGATGCCGAACTCGGCCTCGAAGCCCGACACCTGCTTGACGAGCGCCGGAGTCGACACGCGCAATTTTGCCGCCGCACGCGAAAAGCTTCCCAGCTCCGCGGCGGCCGATATGGCCTCAAGTCGTCGATCGTACACGTCAATCTCCTGTTTCCAGACGTATGCCCGCGCGCTACCAAAGGGGGTTGTTTTGGCAGGTCACACACTCAATAAGGGCCAGTCATCTTGCAAACTATAAACCATAGGTTTACGCCATTCTAACAAATATGCAATTTACCTGCGCAAATGCAAAGCATACGATAACCAGCGAAAACCACGTGGGTCGATTAATGGGAGCGACCCACCGGGAGGCACAAGAAGGGAAGTTCCTATGAGCAATTGGCTTAAGCTCGAGGGCGATGTCTGCGCCGTGACCGGCGCACTCGGCGGCATGGGCGTCGAGATTTGCCGCGAGTTCGCCCGCAACGGCGCCAACGTCGTCATGCTCGACCTGGACGAGGAGAAGGTCAAGGCCGCTGCCGCCGACCTTGCTGCCGAGTTTGGCATCCACGCCGAGGGTTACAAGATGAACGCCACCGACGAGGCCGAGGTTCAGGCCGCCGTCGACGCCACCATCGCCAACTTCGGCCGCGTCGACGTTCTCGTCAACACCGCCGGCATCCTGCGCTTCGCCGCTATGGAGGACCTGCCGCTGAGCGACTGGGAGCAGGTACTCAACGTCAACCTCACCGGCTACTTCATCACCTCGCAGCGCTTTGGTCGCGAGATGATCAAGGCCGGCCAGGGTCGCCTGGTGCACATCTCGACCGTCGCCAGCCACTCCCCCGAGACGTTCTCGGGCGTGTACAGCTCCACCAAGGCGGGCGTCAACATGATGTCCAAGATGCTGGCCGCCGAGTGGGGCCCCTACGGCGTCCGCTCCAACTGCGTCGAGCCCTGCTTTGTCAAGACCCCCATGTCGGCGAGCTTTTACGCCGACCCCGAGGTCGAGAAGAGCCGCAGCCGCCTTATCGCCACGCGCCGCATCGGCGAGGTCAGCGATATCGCCAACGCCGTCATGTTCCTGGCGTCCAAGCGCTCGGACTTTACCACCGGCGACGCCATCAAGGTCGACGGCGGCTTCTCCAATATGATGGGCGACCTCACCGCCAAGCCCGGCGGCCGTCGCGCATACGCCGACAACTACCTCAAGAACAAGGGTGTCGAGCTTTGGTCCGACGAGTCCGGCGTCGCAAAGCCGACTGACCAGTAAACCAACCTGACAGGGAGGCACCGCGGACACGCCCGCCCCTCCCCCGCATCGATTAGAAAGAGTCCCATGGCTTCCACCAACTCCAACAAGGGTCGCGCCGTCGTGCTTTCCGCCGCGTGCGTCACCATGTTCTTCATCAGCTCCATCGCGCTGTACTCCGTCGTGTCCAAGAACCTGCTCGCCGTCTACCCCGAGTGGTCCAGCGCACTTACCTTGGCTTTCCCGGTCTTCCAGACCATCATGGCCGTGACGGGCATCTTCGCCGGCCGCATCTCCGATAAGATCGGCCCGCGCAACGTCGTGATCGCTGCCGCCGTGTGCTACGGCGTGGGCTGGTTCATGTCCGGCACCGTCACCGAGCCGTGGCAGTTCTACCTGTGGTTCTCGCTCGTCGCCGCCATCGGCAACGGCCTGGGCTACAACCCCGCGCTCACCACCGGCCAAAAGTGGTTCATCGACAAAAAGGGCCTCGCCTCCGGCATCACCCTGGCCGCTTCGACCGCCGGCCCCGCCGTGCTGTCCCCGGTGCTCGCCTCGCTGCTCATCCCGAGCCTTGGCATCTTTGGCGCCCTTAAGGCACTCGGCGTCATCTTCTTTGTGACGATCGCCGCCTCCGCCCTGTTCCTGAAGGCCCCCGAGGCCGGTTGGCTGCCCGAGGGCTTCGAGGCCCCCAAGGGCGGCGCGCACGCCGGCACCTTCGGCGACCTCACCCCGGGCGAGATGGTCAAAACCCCGCGCTTCTGGGTCCTCATCGCCACCTTCGCCTTCGCCGCCACCGCGGGCACCCTGCTCGTGGGCAAGGTTGCCTCCATCGCCGCTGTCCAGCTCTTCGCCGACCCCACGAGCGCCGCGGCCGTCGCCCTCGGCGGCGTGGTCGTCTCCGTCAACACCTGCGCCAACCTGGTCGGCCGTCTGTCTTTTGGCCAGATCATCGACAAGCTCGGCGCCTACAAGTCGCTGCTCATCAGCCTTGTCGTCACCATCGTCGCGCTCGTCATCATGTCGATGAGCTTTACGCAGAGCATGTTCTTTGTGGCGCTCGCCCTGCTCGGCTTTAGCTTTGGCGCTCTGCTCGTCATCTACCCGCCGCTCACCGGTGGCGCCTTTGGCACCAGCAACATCGGTGTCAACTACGGCATCATGTTCTTGGGCTACGCCGCCTCTACCTGGATCAGCCAGCCCATCACCGCCGTGCTGTATCACGCCGAAGCCGGCAGCGCCGCCTACCAGCAGTCCTTCTATGGCGCCATTGTGATTGCCGCCATCGCCGTCGTGCTCACCGTCTACATGATGGTCTCCGACAGCAAGAAGAAGTCCGCCTAGTTTTACCGATGCGACAAAGGGACCGTCCCTTTGTCGCATTCCACCAGCCACCAGTATTAAGGAGTCGAAATGTCTGAGCTCAACCCCGTCCGCATTGCCGTCATCGGCGCCGGCGCCATGGGCCGCAACCACATCCGCTTTGTCACCGAGGAGCCCGAGGCCGAGCTCGTCGCCATCGCCGACGCCTTTGAGGGCGCCCGCGCCACGGCCGAGGCCGCCGGCGTGCCGTTCTTTACCGATCCCGCCCAGATGATGGACGAGGTCAAGCCCGGGGCCGTCATCATCGCCACCCCCAACGACCTGCACCTGGGCGTTGCCCGCGAGGCCATCAAGCGCAACATCGTGCCGCTGGTCGAAAAGCCGATCTCCAACGATCTCGAGGATGCCCAGGCCTTCGCCGCCGAGGCCGAGACCGCCGGCGTGCCCGTACTCGTGGGTCAGCACCGTCGCCACAACCCGTTTGTGAACAAGGCCAAGGAGATCATCGAGTCCGGCGAGCTGGGCAAGCTCACCGTGTCGAGCTTCCACTACATGATCTATAAGAACGACGAGTACTTCGACGTCGAGTGGCGCCGCAAGAAGGGTGCCGGCCCGATTCTGGTCAACCTGGTGCACGACGTCGACCTGCTCCGTTACCTGCTGGGCGAGCCCGTTGCCGTCCAGGGTATGCAGTCCAGCGCCGCCCGCGGTTTTGAGACCGAGGACTCCGCCGTGGTCAACGTCCGTTTTGCCGATGGCGCGCTTGCGAGCATGACCATCTCCGACGCCACCGCCAGCCCTTGGAACTGGGAGGCAACCGCTCGCGAGGATCCGCAGTACCGCCCCTTCGACGCCGACGCCTACTTTATCGGCGGCACCAAGGGCGCCCTGTCGCTGCCCCGCCTGCACCAGTTCTCCTACGACGGCGCCTCTAACTGGCACAAGCCGCTGCAGATGGAGATTCCGGCCGTCGACCCGGCGCTTCCCCACAAGATGCAGCTCAAGCACTTTGTGAAGGTCGTCCGCCGCGAGGTCGAGCCCGTCGTGACGCCGGCCGACAACGTCAAGACGCTCACGCTTCTCAACGCCGTCAAGGAGGCCGCCGAGACCGGCCAGCTCGTCGAGCTGTAACGCCTTAAGAGCGGCCGCGACAGAAACCCCATGCCGAGCCCCTCGGTCCGCCACAAATAAGCCCCTCTTCTTTGCCCCGCGAGCAGCCTCCTGCCCGCGGGGCTTTCTTTGCAGCCGCGGCGCGGGCGGGTGGTAGACTGGGTGGCTCATGCACCTGTAACGTACTCACAGACAGGAAGTCCCATGGATCTTATCGCCCAGCTCGCCCGCGAGCTCAACCTTAAGGCCGCCAACGTCGAGGCAGCCGTCAAGCTCATCGACGAGGGCAACACCATCCCCTTTATCTCGCGCTACCGCAAGGAAGCAACGGGCGGCATGGACGACGTTGCCCTGCGCGCGCTCGACGAGCGCCTGTCCTACCTGCGCAATCTTGAACAGCGTAAAGAGGACGTCATCCTGCTCATCGACGCCCAGGGCAAACTCACGCCCGAGCTCGAGCAGCAGATTCGCGAGGCCACACAGCTCCAGCGCGTCGAAGACCTCTACAAGCCCTACCGTAAAAAGCGCATGACCCGTGCGCAGAAGGCCCGCGAGGCCGGCCTGGAGCCGCTCGCCAATATGATCATCATGCAGGCATCGGCCAAGGGCAGCGCACTCGACGCCGCTGCGGCATACGTCAACGAACAGGCCGGCTTCGACACGCCCGAGAAGGCACTCGCCGGCGCCGCCGACATCGTGGCCGAGACGGTGGCCGAGGACCCGGAGAACGTCGCCGACCTGCGCACCTTTACGCAAAACACCGCCGACATCGTCGTCGAGGCCACCGACCCCGCCGAGAAGACCCCCTACGAGCCCTACTACAGCTATGACGAGCCGTTGCGCCGTATACCCAACCACCGCGTGCTGGCTATCGACCGCGGTGAGCGCGAGGGCAAGCTCCGCGTGCGCGTGAACGTCGACGGCGTTGCCGCCACGGCGCGCCTCAGCAGCCGTTGGCCCCGACGCCAGGGCGTGTTTGCTCCCATCTTCGATGCCGCCATCGCCGACGGCTACAAACGCCTCATGGCTCCCTCGCTGGAGCGCGAGGCCCGCGCCAAACTCACCGTTCGCGCCCAGACCGAGGCCATCAACGTCTTTGCCAAGAATCTCGAGGGCCTGCTCTCGGCGCGCCCCGTGCGCGGCGCCCGCGTACTCGCGCTCGACCCGGGCTACCGCACCGGCTGCAAGGTCGCCGTCATGGACGAGACCGGCAAGCTGCTCGACCACGGCGTGGTCTACCCCACCAAGCCGCGCCACGACGTCGCCGGCACCAAGCGCGAGCTCGCCCGCCTCGTCAAAAAGGACGGCGTCAACACCATCGTCATCGGCAACGGCACCGCCAGCCGCGAGACCGAGGAAGTCGTCTCGGAGTTCATTGCCGAGCAGGCGTCCAGCCTTCGCTACACCATCGTTAACGAGGCCGGCGCGTCGGTGTACTCCGCCTCCGAGCTCGCCAGCCAGGAATATCCTGACCTGGACGTCACCGTACGTGGCGCCATGAGCTTGGGCCGTCGCCTGCAGGACCCGCTGGCAGAGCTCGTCAAGATTCCGCCCCAGTCCATCGGCGTGGGCCAGTACCAACACGACCTTGACCAGGCCGAGCTCTCGCGCACCCTGGGCCACGTGGTGGAGGACGTCGTCAACCGCGTGGGCGTCGACGTCAACACCGCGAGCGCAAGCCTGCTGGGATACGTATCGGGCATCACGCCGAGCGTGGCAAAGAACATCGTGGCGTACCGCGAGGAAAACGGCGCCTTTACCGATCGCCGCCAGCTTAAGAAGGTCCCCAAGCTGGGACCCAAGGCATATCTCAACGCCGCGGGCTTCCTGCGCATCAGCGGCGGCAAGAACCCGCTCGACGCGACAAGCGTCCACCCCGAAAGCTACGAGGTGGCCACGTCCGTCTTGGAACGCGCCGGCGTTAAAGCAAGCGAGCTCAGCCGCGGCGGCGTGCCCGACATCGAGCGCCGCCTGGGCAGCATCTCGACGCTGGCAAGCGACCTGGACTGCGGCACCCTCACGCTCATCGACATCGTCAACGAGCTCAAGAAGCCCGGTCGCGACCCGCGCGACGACGCGCCCGAGGTAGTCTTTAGCCGCTCGGCGCTTTCGATCGACGACCTGGAGCCCGGCATGGAACTCAAGGGCACGGTGCGCAACGTCGTCGACTTTGGCGCCTTCGTCGACGTGGGCGTGCACCAGGACGGCCTCGTGCACATCTCCAAGCTGGCCAACCGCTTCGTCAAGCACCCCAGCGACGTGGTGCGCGTCGGTGACACGGTCAAGGTGTGGGTCGAGAAGGTCGATCGCGACCGCAAGAAGATCTCGCTCACCATGGTGCGGGGCAAATAAGCCGCTGCAGGCGCTCGGCGGGTCCCATTCCGCCGAGCGCCTCTCCTTCTAAAACGATTTGGCGATATCCCGAAGTGCGAGACGCCGTTTCCGCTAATCCTCACCTGCAATTTTTGAGATATTCGGCCTCGCTGGGCCGCGATAACACCTCTTCAAAGTGTAAGCTCAACAAATAGGCGTCAGATATTCCACAAACGTCCCATATCTGCACCCGCAGAGGTGCGGTACAGTACGTTTTTCAGCCATATTGGCAATCTTGACGGCACCCTGAGGCCGAATATCTCGATTTTTGTTGGTGGGACGCCTATGGGCACGAGCCGCAAAGACCTCGTTTGCCCGGTAGAGCTGTTCAGCCACGTCAAGTATGAGATCTTGCATGCGCGGAACAAAGGATAATCGAAGGGCCTTGGGCGACTTGCGCGTCGCCCCGAACACATAGCCGGCAGGGTCCTTTGCCTTGGCGATGACTGCCAACTCGGGGCCGGATCGTTTTCGATACTTGATAGATATGGATTAGAAGATCATTAGATTACGGGTTGATCCATGATGCGGAACCGCGTTGTCCACGCGATGCCGGCGGAGCCCACGCCGCCGTCCGAGGTGACGCCGGCTGCGTAAAACGAATCGTCATCCGGCGAACGAAGCCGTCAGTGGCACGCGCCGTTGCCATCCGAGCCCAGCCCCATTGCTGCCCGAGACAGTTGGCGGGGCAGCACTGTCGACCCCCATCGGAATAAAGGTAGCGATTCAGCTCAGGACCTACCGACGGGTTCGTGTCGGCAGCCCCGGCCTTTCCTTTGCCTAGCGCGACCCTCGCGAAGCGCGTGAACGATAGGGAAAGGAAAGGCCGGGGCGAACAACCCGCGATGTAGCCAGCGTTCGCGTTACGGCAGGATGTGGAATCCGAGCGAGGCGATATCCTTGGCAAAGCCGCGGACGGTATCGAGCGAGACCTCGTACGGGTCACGGCCGATGTTCTTGCGCTTGGCCAGGATGCTATTGGGCACCGTGATGATCTGGCAACCGCATCCTTCCGCCTGGTAAATATTGATAAGCTCGCGTGTGGATGCCCACAGGACCTCGCAGTTGGGCTTGGCGGCGGCCCTCTTGACCGACTCCATCATAAACGGAATGGGGTCGACGCCGGTGTCGGCGATGCGGCCGGCAAAGAGCGAGATGATTGACGGCGTCTCGGCGTCAACGGCCTCGACCATCTCGTCGACCTGCGCAGGCGTAAAGATGGTGGTGACGTTGACCTTGATGCCATCGGCCGAAAGCTTGCGCACCAGCTCGGCGGTGGACTCGCCCTTGGTAGTCACGCACGGAATCTTGACGTAGACGTTCTCGGCCCAGGTAGCGATCTCGCGGGCCTCGACCTCCATGGTCTCGACGTCGTCGGCAAAGACCTCAAACGAGACGGACACATCGGTGATGTGGGCCAGGACCTCCTTGGCAAACGCGCGGTAATCCGTCACGCCGCCCTTCTTCATAAGGGACGGGTTGGTCGTGAAACCCTGAACGTTGCCGTTCTCGTACATGTCGAGCATGCCCTCGAGATTTGCACCGTCAGCGAACACCTTGATTGCCATCTGCCTGATTCCTTTCGTTAGCATACGGCCGATAAACTGCTAAACACTTTATCTACGTTTATCAAGGCGTGAACTGCGGTTTTTTATCTTCTCGGCGAACGGTTTTGCAGATTTACCATTTTTATATCGACGCCCCAGCGGCAAAACGTTTTTGCCGATCATTGCGTTTGATTCCGTTCACGGAACAGAAGCAGCGCCTCGTCGGCTCATATTCACAATCGCTCCAAAGCGAAAAGCGGTGACGCCTCGATTGAGACGTCACCGCTTCCGTGTAGGAGCCGGTTATCGGAGCTCCGCCCGATTAGGGCTTAACGTATGCCTGGATTACTCTTCCTCAACGTGATTGATCACAGCACCCTTGGTGTGGATGAAGTTGGGGACGAAGGCAACGACCAGAAGGACAGCGAGAATCGCGTAGACACCGGTGGTACCGAAGGCCTCGGCAGCGCGGCCAAGCGTAATACCAATGACGGAGAAATCGAAGTCGCCGAACGTAGTGTTCTTGAAGCCAAAGACGTCAAGAACGGGCAGGAGCAGGGCCGGGGCAAAGGTGATGAGCAGGCCGTTGACGAAAGCGCCAAGAGCTGCGCCCTTGCGACCGCCGGTAGCATTGCCGTAGATGCCCGCGGTAGCACCGCAGAAGAAGTGGGGAACCATGCCCGGGATGATGAAGATGCCCAGGGTAGCGCCCACGATGAACATACCGACCACGCCACCGATGAAGGAAGCGACAAAGCCGAGGATAACGGCGGTGGGAGCATAGGGGAAGAAGACAGCGCAGTCGACGGCGGGGATGGCACCGGGGATCAGCTTGTTGGAGATGCCCTGGAAAGCCGGGACCAGGTCGGCAAGGATCATACGAACGCCGTTATAGACGATGGTGACACCAACGGCGAAGGACAGGGCACAGGTCAGGGCATAGACAATCACGTTGTCGCCGCCAGCGGTCTTGGTAACGACCGCAGGATCTGCGATGTAAGCGGCGAAAGCGGTAACCAGGTAGAAGAAGGCCATGGTAAGAGCCGTGGAGATGGTAGTGTCGCGCAGGAAGGCGAACTTCTCGGGAACCTCGATCTTCTCGGTGCTGTTCTCCTCGGCGTCCTTAGCAAAAAGCGTACCGACTGCAGCGGAGATGTAATAGGCGAGTGAACCGAAGTGGCCCATGGCGATTTCATCGCCATCGGTAACCTTCTCGGTGAAACGCTGACCAACGGCGGGAAGCATAGCGCTCACGAGGCCCAGGAACATGCCGCCCACGATGACAAGCTGGACATCCTGGAAGCCAGATGCCTGCAGAACGGCAGACAGCAGGCAGGCCATAAACATGCTGTGATGGCCCGTCAGGAAGATGTACTTAAACTTGGTAAAGCGGGCAATGATAATGTTCACGACATAGCCGAGAATCAGGATCATCATGGTCTGAACGCCGAGCACGCTCTGAGCCATCGAAACGACGACCTCGTTGTTGGGCACGACGCCGGTGATGTGGAAACCGGTCTCGATGAAGGTACCCAGCGGAGCAAGGTTCTCCTGAACAACAGCGGCGCCGGCGGACAGCATGATGTAACCAAGAATGGGCTTCAGGGTGCCCGTCATCACCTTGTGGGCAGGACGCTTAAGCGCGACAAGGCCCACAAAGGCAAATAGGCCCATAATCCACGCTGGCTTGGTCAGAATCGATTGGATAAACTCAAGTATGGGAAGGATGGCTTGCATCTGCGCTTCCTTTCTCTCTAACGTGGGCGCGTTTCCCTCTTCCACAGGGAACCGCCCTTTTTTGTGCCGCTTTAGGCGTTAGCGGCGGCCGCCTTGATTGCCTCGAGGGCGTCTTCGCGGATCTTCTTCTTGTTCACATAGCTGCGAACGATCACAACGTTGCCGTGGAGCTCGGGGGCGAGTTCTTTAACGGTGATGAACAGATCCGGATTTGCGGAAGAAGCACCGTTCAGGTCCATAGACTCAACGTCGGCCTTGATGCCCTCCTCCTCGCAAAGCTCCTCGACTTTGCCAGCGAGCATCAGGCTGGACCCGATGCCGTTTCCGCATACGGTGATGATATGCATGGCAACCTTCCTCTCCTACACGTGACGGTTTTCCGTCTATCCAAAAGCGGCGACGCATCGCCGTGCCATTAAGGCCTAAAAGAATGAACGCATGGTCTCCAAAACCTGCTCGGACGTATCGCATGCGCTGAGCTTGGCAACGCAGTCCTCGTCCTCGAACATCTGCGAAAGCTCCGCCAAGCAGCCAAGATGAGCCTTGGGGTCGGGTGCGCAAATACCCACGAGCACGTGAACCGGATCGAAATCCTCGTGTCCAAACGCAATGGCAGGGTCAAGCGTGACGATACAGATCCCCGCTTCACTCACATTGCCATCTGCCTGAGCGTGGGGCATGGCGATGCCCTCTTCCAAGACCATATAGGGGCCGAATTTGTGAACCGATGAAATCATGGCGTCAACATAGCTCTGGTCGCATTTGCCAGCGTCTACGAGCAACTTACCGCATGCCTTGATCGCTTCCTCCCAGTCGGAGGCCTCGACGTGGCAGGCAACAAGCTCGGGCTTAAGAAGATCGGTCAGCATGCTCGTCCCCTACTCCTCGGGCAGGATATGAAAACCAAGCGCCTGAATGTCGCGGGCAAAGCCCTTGACCGTATCAAGCGAGTACTCAAGCAAATCTTTCCCGAAATTCTTGCGCTTGGCAAGAAGGGCATTGGGGACCGTAATGATCTGACAGCCAACGGACTCCGCCTGGAAGATATTGAGGACCTCGCGCGTAGACGCCCAGAGAACCTCGGCAGCAGGCTTAACGGCAGCCTTCTTTACGGACTCCGCCATGAGGGGCAGCGGATCGACGCCGGTATCGGCAATGCGACCGGCAAAGATGGACAGAATAGAGGGGGTCTCAGCAGAGACGGCATCGACAAACTCGTCGACCTGCTCGGGCGTGAAGATAGTGGTGACATTCACCTTGATGCCGTCGGCAGAAAGGCGCTTGACCAGCGCGGCAGTGGACTCACCCTTGGTGTTGAGCGCCGGGATCTTAACGTAGACGTTGTCTGCCCAGGTTGCGATCTCGCGAGCCTCGGCTTCCATACCCGCCTCGTCGTCGGCGAATACCTCAAAAGAGACCGACACATCAGTAATGTGCTCAAGAACCGTCTTGGCAAAAGCGCGGTAGTCGGTCACGCCGCCGGCCTTCATAAGGGAAGGATTAGTCGTGAAGCCCTGAACGTTGCCATTGTCATGCATGTCAAGCATGCCCTCGAGGTTAGCGCCGTCGGCAAACACCTTGATCGCCATGTTCGGTCCTTTCTCATCTAACACTATTGCTATCGAAAGCCTTCTTCTTTGTTTCAAAAGCTTTTCGGTTTTCTTTTATAAACCATTTCAAAAGCTATCGAAAGCTCAATTGTCAACTTTCCGTGAACGGTCGAATATCGGGCGTGAACGTACTTCTTTTGGGCGGCACCTTCAGAATGAGACTCTTTATAGCCCGTTTACGTGCGAACTATCTGCTACGCATGCATTTGTGACATGCCATTCCGTTCTTTTGATTCATTCGAATTTGCCTTGTTCTTTTCATATCGATACGTTATATTTCGATTACGAAAGGCGCATCTTTTACCTTTTGTTCAAAAGGAGCGGCATATGGCATCTACTTCAGACCTTTCACCGGCCGAGCGTCAGCGATTTATCATGAATTGGCTGGCCGAAAAGCCAAATATCTCGGTATCCGACATCGTTCGCCGTTTTTCGGTTTCGGAAGTCACCGCACGACACGACCTCATCTCGCTGGAATCCGAAGGCAAGCTGCGTCGCGTACGCGGCGGAGCGGTATCGCTTTCTCGCTCCAACGCAATCTCGTATCCCGAGGAGCGCATCAATGTCCAAGTCGAGGCCAAGGAAGCCATCGCCGCAACCGCAGCAACTCTTGTTGATGATGGCGATGTTCTGGTAATTGATATCGGCACCACAGGCTTTTACTTCGCTAAGGCCCTCATGGACAAGCGTGAGATCACCATTATCACCGGCGATCTTGCAATCGCGAACTACGCCAGCTTCAATCTCCCCAATGCTTCGGTAGTGCTGCTGGGCGGCTCCGTGCGCAAGGGCCACCTCTATCTCGCGGGCGCACTAACGCTCGACTGCATGAGCAAACTACATGCCGACAAGGCGTTTGTCAGTGCTGACGGATTCCACCCCGACCACGGTTTTACCGTCGAGCACGACTTCTCGGCCATGATCAAGCATATGTACCTTACCAACTCAAACCAGGGCTACATGATGGTTGACCAGGGAAAGTTCAACAAGACCAGTTTTTATCAGTCCGCGCAGATCGATGACCTCGACGGCATCATCGTTGATGGAGACGACGAGGGCATCATGACGGCGGCGATCGAGAGCAGTCGCAGTCATCCCAAGCTCTATATTGCAAAATAGCTCAAATGGCCGGGTCGCCCCCACTGCGGGCGACCCGGCCATTTATTAAATCAACCCAAAATGCTGCATCGCTGTGACGGTACCGTCGTGTGCGACATCGTTGGTCACGTAGTCGGCGACCGCCTTGACCTCGGGCATGGCGTTGCCCATGGCCACGGCCGTCTCGACCGCAGCGAGCATGCCCAGGTCGTTGCCCGAATCGCCAAAGCCAAAGGTGCGCGCGTTGCCGGTGCGACCCAGGTATTCCAGCGCTCGCGCCACGCCCACGCCCTTGTCGATGCCCTTGGGGCTCAGCTCGCGATTCTGGCCACCGGTGTTGCACAGCTCAAACTCGCGATCGATAAAGCCGTCATCGTTGGCTACGCGAGCCAGGTCGCTCGCGGTGATGCACACCTTGCCTACGCGCAGATGACCGTTGATGCGCATTTCTTCGGCGCTATGCACCACAGCGGTGCCGATCAAAGACGACTGCTCAACGCCCGCAGGCTCCAGCGCAAAGGTTGCCTCGTTGGCCTCGAAAAAGGCCTCGAACCCTGCCGCGACAATGCGACGCGCAAGCTCCTCGACAATGCCCTCGTCAATGCAATCCTCGTGTACCACACGCCCCTCGACCTCGAGCGTGGCGCCCGCCATGGCCACGACACCCGCAGGGTCGAGCGCGCGCAGGCTGTCCGCAATCAGCCACAAGGGACGACCCGTGCAGATAAACGCCTTGTGACCCGCATTGCGCAGGCGACCAAATGCATCGACAACGGCCTTCGACGGATGGATTGCATTGAAGTCCTTATCGGTCATATCGTCGGGATCGAACGACGTCAGCGTGCCGTCCACGTCAAAAAAGAGCACAGCGGGTTCGGGACACGCATCAATCATATGGGTTCCTTTCGAGGATAAGGGCAAACGAAGCATCCATCATATAATGGAGCGACGCAACCAGAGAGGTCACCCATGGAATTTTATGCAAGCTGCCCCGAGGGCTTTGAATCCGCACTCGCCGACGAGCTCAAGTGGCTCGGGCTTTCGCATGTCCGCCGCCTGAAGGGCCGCGCTACGTTTGAGGGCGAGCTCGAAGAAGGCTACCGCGCCTGTCTGTGGTCGCGCCTGGCCAGCCGCGTGTTTGTGGTGCTCGGACGCTTTGAGGCACAGGATGCCGACGAGCTGTACGATGCCGTTTACGACATTGCCTGGGAAAACATCGTCCGCCGCGGCGCCACCATTGCCATCACTGCCCGTGGTGTGACCGAGCAGCTGCGCAACACGCGCTTCTCTGCCCTGCGCGCCAAGGACGCATTGTGCGATCGCCTGGCCGAGACCACAGGCCGTCGCGCCGATGTCGATGCTGCCGACCCCGATGTCCACCTGCTGCTTTCGCTACGCCAGCGCCGTGCGAGCATAAGCCTGGACCTTTCGGGCGACCCGCTGTTCAAGCGCCTGCCGCCCGCCGCGACTCGCGCCGGCGAGGGCGCACACGTGCTGCGCCCCGACTACGCCGCCCTGGTGTTGGCGCAGGTCGGCTGGACCGCGCTGTGCGAGCGCGAGCTGACGGCCGACGACTACGAAAACGAGGCCCTACCTACGCTGATCGACGCCTCGTGCGCCGGCGGCGGCCTGCTGCTGGAGGCCGTGAACATTCTGACCGACCGCGCCCCGGGCGCTGCACGCGAGCGCTGGGGCTTTGAAGGCTGGCAGCTGCACGACGCCGCTCTGTGGAAGCAGCTACTTGCCGAGGCACGCGAGCGCGAGGCGGCAGCGCGCGAGCGCCAGGCACGCATCGTCGCCGTGGACATTGACCCTGCCGCCCGCAAGACCGCCGAGCGCATGGCCAAGTGCGCCGGTTACAAGCGCTTTGTCGATTTTTGCGCCGCCAAGCCCGCCACCGTGCTGGACCATGCGGGCGCTGTCGCCGGCGCCGCCGTGGTCGCAGACACCACCGAAACTCCGCTTTCGCTCATGCACGACGCCATGACGCTGGTCGGCGAGCTGCGCCGCGCGCCCGAGCTTGCCTCGGCGCCGGTCGCCGCGCTCACCCGCGATGGCCTTATGGCCCGCGCGCTCCATGCCGAGCCCGCGCGCTCCATTGCCGTCATGCCCAACAACGAAGAGGCGACTATTGAGATTTGGCCCTCGCTCGATCATGTCGCCGCGACATTTGAGGCTGCGACCAGCGCGGATACCGAGGGTGATGCCGCGGATGTCGATTATGAGGCCGCCAACACCCCCATGCCCGAACCCGCCGCCACGCTCGATCTGGGCGACGGCAAGCCGCTGCCCGTGCTCATCCCCGAGTCTGAGCAGTTCGCCAACCGCCTGCGCAAGAACGCCCGCCTGCGTCGCAAATGGGCAAAGCGCGAGGGCGTGAGCTGCTACCGCGTCTACGATGCCGACCTGCCCGACTACTCCGCCGCCATCGACCTGTACGAGGGCTGCCCGCAGACGCCGGGCCGCTGGCTCGTCATCGCCGAATACGCTGCACCCAAGACCATCGATCCTGCGCTGGCCCAGGCCCGCATGCTCGACATCTTGGCCATCGCGCCGCGCATCCTGGATGTCCCAGCCGAGCATGTGCATGCCAAGGCCCGCATGCGTTCGCGCGGCGGCTCGCAGTACGGCAAGCAGGGCGCCGGCAAGGGCGGCTCGGGCGAGCGCGCCAATATCGCGCGTCGTCGCCTGCCGCTCATCGAAGAGGGCGGCCTCACCTTTGCCGTCAACTTTGACGACTACCTGGACGTCGGCATCTTCTTGGACCACCGCGTCACCCGCAACCTGGTGCGCGAGCACGCCAAGCAGGCGCGCCGCTTCCTCAATCTGTTTGCCTACACCGGCACTGCCACCTGCTACGCGGCCGATGGCGGCGTCGAGGAGACCGTGACGGTCGACCTCTCCAATACCTATCTGGACTGGGCCGAGCGCAACATGCGCCAGAACGGCCTTGTGGGGCCTCAGCATCATTTTGTGCGCGACGACGTGCTCGCCTGGATTCGCGACCAGCGCCAGACGCGCAACCGCTGGGACCTGATCTTTGTCGACCCGCCCACGTTCTCGAACTCCTCCAAGATGGGCCGCCGCACCTGGGATGTCCAGCGCGACCATGTTGAGCTGTTGGCCGGCGTATCGCGCCTGCTCGCGCAGGGCGGCCATGCCATCTTTAGCTGCAACCTGCGCGGCTTCCGCCCCGAAACGCGCAAGCTCGCGCGCGTGGGCGTGGTGCTGGAGGACATTACGGCGCAGACCATCCCCGAGGACTTCGCGCGCAACCAGAAGGTGCACCACTGCTACATCGTGCGCCGCCTGCCCATCGAGGACGCCATGGCCGAGGTCGGCTTTAGCGCCGAGGAAATTGCCGAGCGCGTCGAGGAACTACGCAACCCCGAGGCCCGCAAGCCTCGCGCAGCAGCACCCGCGCACGCGCAGGCCGGCGACCGAGGGCCGCGCGGCGACGGCAAGCCCTCCCCCGCCGGCAAGCCCAAAAAGAAGAAGTTCTACGCCAGCAAGCCCAAGGGCAAATAACAAAGTTGCGGTGGAATACGGACTGTTTTGCCTGGAATTAGGCAAATTTGGACCGTATTTCACCGCAACTCATATTGGGATGGTGGTTGGCGATCTAGCCTTGGATGACCAATCGGTAGCCGATGCCCACATGCGTCTGGATATAGCGCGGATGCGCGGGGTCGGACTCGATTTTCTTGCGCAGCGTGCCCATAAAGACGCGCAGGCTCGCCAGGTCGCTCTTGGTCGCCGTGCCCCAAATCTCGTGCAGGATAAACTGGTGCGTCAACACCTTGTCGGCGTTGTGCGCCAGCAGACACAGGAGCTTGTACTCGATCGGCGTCAGGTGCAGTTCCTCGCCATCCATCATGGCGATGCCAGCATCAAAATCGATATGCAGCTCACCGGTATCGAACGAGCCCTCGGAGGCAACGCCGCCCGTTTGCGCATACGAAAGGCGCCTGAGCGTCGTGCGAATGCGCGCGAGCAGTTCCTCGACCGAAAACGGCTTGGTCAGGTAGTCATCGGCGCCGGCATCGAGCGCGCGGATCTTGTCCGCGTCCTCGCTGCGCGCCGAGACCACGATGATCGGCATGCCCGACCACGTGCGCACCGACTCCACCACCTTGACGCCGTCCATATCGGGCAGGCCCAGATCGAGCAGCACAATGCTCGGCGCCTGCGACGAGGCGGCGGCGATGGCAGCATGTGCGGTCTCCACGGCCATATGGCGCAAGCCGTGCGCCTCGAGCGCGGCGACGATAAGGTTGCGGACGGCGGGATCGTCCTCAACGACCAAGATGAGCGGTTTCACGGCAGAGTTCGGCACAGCGCTACTCCTTATCAAACGA
The DNA here is from genome assembly GCA_959602645.1 of uncultured Collinsella sp. Classification (GTDB taxonomy): domain Bacteria; phylum Actinomycetota; class Coriobacteriia; order Coriobacteriales; family Coriobacteriaceae; genus Collinsella. Next base: position 63,495 of record CAUGTZ010000010.1, read on the forward strand.
AACGTCGGCGGCGGGAAGCTCGATCGTAAAGACCGAGCCGTGCGGGTCCGCCGCGGCAACCTCTATGCTACCGCCATGCGCCAGCGCAATGGAGCGGCAAAGCGAAAGCCCCAGGCCCACACTGCGTCGGCTATCGGCCAAACCATGGTTGGCGGTGTAGAACGACTCAAAGATACGCTCGCGGTCCTCGGGAGCAATGCCCGGGCCGTCATCGGCCACCGAGCACGCCACGCGTCCATCGCCGACGTCAATCGAGATCACGATATGCGAGCCTGCGGGCGTGTAGGTAATGGCATTGTTCACCAGGTTTACCACCAGCTGCACCATCAGGCGCGCATCGACATTGACGAGCGCCGGCTCATCGCTCGCCACCACCTTAAGGTCGTGCTCGCGCACGGCCGGATTAACATGGCGCAGCGCCTCCTCGACGATATCGTCCATAAGCTCGAGCGTGGTCGACAGATGCATGCCGCCGCCCTCGAGTTTGGTGATGGCGAGCAGGTTCTCGACGGTGGCGTTGAGCCACAGCGCATCCGAGCGAATGGATAGCAGCAGGCCGCGGCGCGTCTGGGCATCGAGCACCGCGGTGCCGGTCGAACCCTGATCGAGCAGCACGTCGGCATTACCCGAAATACTGGTAAGCGGCGTGCGCAGATCGTGCGAGATGGAGCGCAGCAGATTGGCGCGCAGCTGCTCATTTTTGGCAAGCACCGCCGCCTCCTCGCGGGCCTCCATGGCGCGGGCGCGATCGAGTGCCAGCTCGCCTTCGCTCACGATGGCATCGGCAAGTGTCCGCTCCTCGTGCGTCAGCACGTCGGGCTCGGCAACGATAGCCAACACGCCCACCACCGAGGCGGGATCGCCCGCGCGCACCATGGTGTCGCCCGAGCGCACGGTCAGGTATATGCCAAAGAACGCCGAGCCGCCGTAGGTGGCATCGAGCGGCGTTCCCACATAGGCGGACGCCGAGAGCCGCGGCGGCATCTGCGGCGCCAGTTCATGCACCGGCGCGACATCGCCCACGGCCGTGTATGTCGCACGCGGCAGCAGGTCATCGCCCTCGGCGTCGGCGCTGTACCACACGACAGGACAGCCCGAAAGACGCGCCAGCTGCGTTGCCATAGCATGGACAATCTGCTGCTGATCGGCGCAGCGCTGCAGCATGCGGTTGGTCTCGAGCACCATCTGCGTGCGGCGGTCGCTGGCGGCGGCCTGCGCCAAGGCGCGGCGCAGGGCCAACGCAATCGAGCTCGACACGAGCGAGACCGAAAACATGATGAAGAACATGCCAGGATAGACGCGGTCGATAAACGACAGCGAGTAGCGCGGGTCGACAAACAAATAGTTGTAGAGCGCCACGGCGGCAGCCGAGCTCAGCAAGCAATACAGGCGGCTCCAGGTAAAGAACGCGCACAGCTGCACGGCGAACACATAGACGATCATGATGCTCGGCGCGAGACCCGGATGGTCGAGCAGCGCGCCCACAATCGTCGCCGCGACCAGCAGCCCCGCCGATACGCAGGCGTCATACAGAGGGCTGCGACGCGTCAGCGTCGTGCGCCGCCACCAAAAGTTCTCGGCAATATCGCCGTCCGCATGGACGTCCATCAGCGCCCCGCCCCTCTCTCAAAAGCAAAAACCACCACAAAGGGGACAGGCACCTTTGTGGTGGTTTCCCCTTGTGGTGGTTCCAAGTGTATAGCCTTTGCAGCCTGCGGTCGTTAGACAAACAGCGCGTGCGCGAGCAGTGCGCAAACGCACGCCGCGACAAGCAGCGTCACCACGATCGAGATCACGCGGTCGGCCATGTCCATGTTGGCACGATTCGTAAAGAACCGATCTTCGGCGGCGTCGACGCGCACCTCACGCACCAGCTCGGCCGCAAGATCGCGACCATCAAGCACCTTTGCATCCATGGTTTCCTCCCAGGACTCAATCCCCGTCAATACAAGCCCGCCCGTTCGCAGACAAACCTCGAGCGTCGACTACGGCCGCTCGTTGGGAGCCAGGCGCTGCATCTTATTCACGGCTTTGAACTTGGTGAACAGCGGCACGTACTCAAAGCTCACGTTGGAGTTCTCCAAGCCGTACCAGCGTGCAGGCGTGCCGGCGGCGCGACGAATGATGTACTTGAGCGTGATGGCCGTACGCTCGCTCGGCTCCACATCGCTTTCGGGCGCCAGAAGCTTACGGATCAGGACGAACTTGAACGTACCGATGTTGCCCGGATCCTTGTAGACCGAGTAGTCATGCGTCTGCGCCGGCAGCTCGCCGGTGGCAGCCAGGTCCTGAACGACCTGACGCAGGTAGGCATTGACGCGCTGGTTAATCTTGTAGCCCAGGTACAGGTGCACGCGGAACACGTAGTCGGTGCCGAACGTCTCGACCGAATAGGCAAAGGTATGCGGTTCGTCCATGGTCTCGACATTCACGAACCACCAGGCGCGAGCGCGCTTGGGATGCTTGTCCAAGATCGAGTAGACGATATCACGGTCGATGTAATCGGTATGGGTGTCCTTGGTCAGGTACACGATGTTGTCGCTCAGGCGCTCGTAGCGATCATCATCGCGCAGGCGCTTGAGCTGCGGCAGGTAGCTGCGCAGCGGCAGCAGCGTAAACTGGCGCTGCTCAACAGCCGTACCGTTGTACCAGCACACCATGATGCCCATGATGAGCGCGGCCATGAGGATGGTGAAGTAGCCGCCGTGGAAGAACTTGGTGAGTGAGCTCACGAAGAAGAAGCCTTCGAGCAAAAGGAAGAAAGCCGCGAAGATCCACGGAGCAACCTTGAGCTTGCGCTCCTCGTGCAGGTAGAAGAAGAGCAGCAGCGTGGTGCACATCATAGTCAGCGTAATGGCAAGGCCGTAGGCGGCTTCCATATGCGCCGAGTTCTGGAACAGCAGCACCACGATGACGCAGCCCACGAGCATGACGTTGTTGACCATGGGGATGTAGAGCTGGCCCTTGGTCTCGGCAGGGTAGAAGACCTGCATGTGCGGCATGAGGTCCAGACGGCTGGCCTCGGACACCAGCGAAAACGCGCCGGTAATGAGCGCCTGCGAGGCAATGATGGCCGCGACGGTGGAAAGGCCGACGGCAAACGGGCGCAGGCCCGGGGCGAGCATCTGGTAGAACGGGTTGAGATCGGCAATGCCCATGAGCTCGGGGTTGGCAGCGTTGTTCATAAGCCAAGCGCCCTGGCCCATATAGGACAGCAGCAAGCAGCACTTAACGAACGGCCAGGTGGCGTAGATGTTGCCGCGGCCGACGTGGCCCATGTCGGAGTAGAGCGCCTCGGCACCGGTGGTGGCGAGGAAGCAGCTGCCCAGAATCATGATGCCCGCGTGGTTGTTGGGGCTCAGCAAAAAGGCGATGCCGCGCACCGGGTTGAGGCACAGCAGCACGGCGGGGTGCTGGAAGACAAAGAACAGACCCGTACCGCCCAGGAACAAAAACCACAGCGTCATGATGGGGCCAAAGGCGTGGCCAATCTTGGCCGTGCCGATGCGCTGCACCAAGAAGAGCGCGATGATGATGGCGAGCGTGATGGCGACAACGCGGCCCTGGTCGTCACCGAGCACGGCGTGGACCGCCGGAATGGTGCGCAGGCCCTCGATGGCCGTGGTAACGGTAACAGCCGGCGTCAGGATGCCGTCGGCGAGGAGCGCCGCGCCGCCCAGCATGGCGGGGATGATGAGCCACTTGCCGCAGCGCTTGACCAGGCTGTACAGGGCAAAGATGCCGCCCTCGCCGTGGTTGTCGGCGCGCAGCGAGATCAGCACGTACTTGACGGTCGTCAGCAGCGTGACCGTCCACACGACAAGGGAGAGCGCGCCGAGCACGAACTCCTGCGTGACGCTTCCGATGCCGCCGTTGCCGGCAACGAGCGCCTTGGTTACATACATGGGGCTGGTGCCGATATCGCCATACACCACGCCCAGCGTGACGAGCATCGCCGAGATGCTCACAGGAATCGCAGCGTGCGAGGCTACTTCCTTTGCCTTTTGTTCCATAAGCCGGTTTCCTCCCAATTTTAACGTTCGACGGGATTATATGTAATCAGCCCATATTTTAATGGCACCGTTTTCCCAGCTAGATAAACATTTATGCGGCCTTTAGGCCACCGCGGCGATATGGAATGTGACAAAGGGATGCCCCCTTTGTCACATTCGTCATTTTCCGAGCCAGTTTTTGAACCACCACTCCATAGAGCGGCTCATCTCGGCCATAAAGGGACTCGTGTGCTTACGGGTGTAGATATCGACGACGCGCTCGCCCACCTCGCGGGCGTGCGGGCGAAACATCGCGTCCATCTCGGCCACCTGCGCATCCAAGGTCGCGGCGTCGGCGCGACAATAACGCTCCTCATGCACCAGGTTCACCACGGGATGCGCGATCGCCGGGCGCTCCTTGCGGGGCGTGCCGATGATGAGCATCGACAGCGGCATGGTATAGGGAGGCAAGTCCAGCAGCGCGGCGACTTCCTCGGCGTTCTCGACGACATCGCCGATATAGCAGCTCCCCAGCCCCAGGGCCTCGGCGGCAACCACGGCGTTTTGAGCGGCGATCATGGCATCCTGTGCCGCGATGGCAAAGTCGCCCAGGCCCGGCGCACGACGTGGCGACTTGCCCGTGCGCTCGACAAACTCGGGCTCAAAGCAACCCACGTGCTCAAACAGATCGATCCACTTGGCATAATCGACTACAAATATGAGTGCCCAGGGCGCCTTGGCGATCATGGGCTGATGATCGCACAGGTCGGCCAGGCGGTCCAATGTGGCCTGCTCACGAATGCTCACGATGGAATACATCATCATGGCGCCTGCCGACGGCGCACGGCTCGCCGCATGCAGAATCGCCGCCCGCTGTTCGTCGGTCACCGCCACGGGACGGTCATCGTCATCACGCGCGAAGGCACGCGTAGACGAGCGATGCTCCAAGATGTCCAGTACCGCGTTGCCCGTAGTCTCGACCGGATAGCCGTATGTATCCACGACCGCAGCTCCGTCGCTGCCCATGTCCGCCTTGCAAACCTGCTCGCTCATCGCCCTACCCTCGCCATTTCTTTAAGAAGCCTTTACGTTTCCGTGTAATTCCCGTCCATTATCGCGCAGGTCGCCGCTACATTGCGCAACACCACCACGCACGCGCGTTATTATGGCTGGTTGTTGTGCGCAGTCACCAAATGCAGCGCATATCTTGGTAACAATCGGGTAAACCCCCGCTTTCGTAGGTTTTAGTTTGTGAGGAGTCTCAGCATGTTCGCTGCCGCCATCTCGCTCGTCGGTCTTGCGGCGACCGTCTACCTTGTCTTGCGCGAGGCCAAGGCCATTCGCGCTCAGTCGGGCACCGTTGCCAAAAGCGCTCTTGGGTGGAGCGTCGCCTTCGGCCTGTTCCAGCTCTTTTTGACCATTTGGGGCGCCATTGGCCTCGTCGCCCAAAACGAGCCGCTCGCCTTTGTGATGCTCATCCTGACCAATGCCATCCTCACCGGCTGCGCTTGGGCCAGCATCGCCCGCGACCGTATCGCCCCGCGCGTCTTTGCGTTTGCCGCGCCCGACGCCCCCGCTCCCACCGGCAAGCTCGCCCGTCTGCGCGGCGCCTTTGTGGGCAAACCGCTCGTCGCCGCCGTCCTGTGCCTGCTGCTCGCCGGCGTCTTTGCGCTGCTGGGCATGGAGGTCTCGTCCAACCACGACTTTACCTGGGTCTACCCCCTGTGCATCCTGCTCGAGTGGGCTATCATCACCACGCTCATGGTCGGCCTGTTCTTCCTGTTCCAGCGCCACGGCGCGGCTCCCGCGGTCCTGGCCTTTGCCCTCTTTGTCCTGGGCATTGCCGAGTTCTTTGTCATCACGTTTAAATCCATGCCCATCCAGCCGGGCGACCTTTCGGCCATCTCCACCGCCGCCGCAGTCGCCGGCAACGGCTACACCTTCTCCATCTCGCTGTTCTGCGTGCTGTCCATGGGCTTTACCGCCATCGCCATGCTGCTATGCGAGTACGCCGGCCTGGTGGCACCGCACCGTCAAAAGGGTGCCGCCAACGCCAAGCGCATGCTGCTCATCAACCTGCTCGTGGCGGTGCTGTGCCTGGGCGGCGTGACCGCGCATGTCACGCTTATCGACTACTACAACACCCTCGGCATCACCGTCTACACCTGGCGTCCGCTCGAGAGCTACTGGCGCGAGGGCTACCTGCCTGCCTTTATTAGTGCGGCGCAGTCCATCAAGCCGCCCAAACCCGCCGACTACTCCGTCGACGATGCCAAGACCACGCTCAAAAAGTACGCCAAGGCCTACGACAAGTCCGACGCGGCCAAGAGTGACGAGCGCGCCGCCGCAAAGGAGCAGTTCGACAGCGAGAAGCCCACGGTCATCGCCATCATGAACGAGACGTTCTCGGATCTGTCGATCTACCAGAACATGCGCGCCGGCTACGAGGGTCCGCAGTACTTTAAGAGCCTGTCCAACTGCCTCAGTCGCGGCAAGCTCTATGTGAGCGCCTACGGCGGCGGTACCGCCAATACCGAGTTTGAGTTTATGACCGGCAACTCCATGGCCAACCTGGGCTCGGGCGTGTACCCCTACACCATCTACAACATGGAAACGACTGGGAACCTGGCAGAGCAGTTCAAGTCGCTCGGATATTCCACCACGGCCATGCACCCCAACCACGCGACCAACTGGAACCGCGAGAACGTCTACAAGGACTTTGGCTTTGACCAGTTCCTGTCCATCAACGACTTCCAGGGAGCCGATACCCTGCGCGGCATGGTGACCGACCAGGCTACCTACGACAAGATTCTTGAGCTGCTCGACCAGAACGCCGATCCGCAGTTTATCTTCGACGTGACCATGCAGAACCACTCGGGCTACGACACGGGCCTGCTGCCGGTCGACAAGCAGATGCACCTGAACATCGACACGACCGACCTGGACGCCAAGACCGTCGAGGACGGCACGCTCTCCGATGTCGACGAGTATGTCTCGTGCATCGAGCAGTCCGACCAGGCGCTGCGCTACTTCCTTAACGCCTTAAGCAAGCTCGACCGCAAGGTGGTCGTGGTGTTCTGGGGCGACCATCAGCCGTTCTTCCCGTCCAAGTTCAATGACAAGTGGTTTACCAACGAGGACGACGCCACGCACCAGGAGCGTCTGTGGCAGACCGACTACATCATCTGGGCCAACTACGACGTTGCCGGCTGCGACCAGACAAGCGAGGTCGACGACTTGTCCACCAACTACCTGTCCACGCAGCTTATGCAGTTGATCGGCGCACCGCTGTCCGACTACCAGAAGGCGCACATGACGCTGCGCAAGTCGCTGCCCGCCATCAACTCGGTCGGCTACGAGGACGCCAGCCTGCGCTGGGCGCTCTCCTCCAACGTCACCGGTGACGACGCCGCTGCCGCAGCCGCCACCAAGGCGCGCGAGGATTACGCCAAGATGCAGTATTACGAGATGTTCCGCGACGGCAAGAACGTGTATACCGAGCACTTCCAGACCGAGGCCAACGAGACCGACCCCAACCTGGCACCGGGCACGACGAAGATCAAGTAGCGGGTCGCTCATAACTGAAACGTCTGTCCGGGCGGAGGCATATAAGGTTCCCTGCTCGGACAGTCCTGCGCAAGACGGAGGCCACATTAAGTGGCCTCCTTTGCGTGCGGAACTCGCGATGAACCTTATATGCCTCCGCCCGGACAGACGCCTTGTTGTTGGAGCACGGCTTGTCATGGGGGTATCCGCTGAACAGATATAAGTTGAAGGCCACATTAAGTGACCTTCTTTGTATTCGGAAAGTGTGTCCCGGAATCTGCCTTCGGAATGGGACGCAGTTTCCGCTTGAGGGCCTGTTGGGAAAGCGCATCCCACTTCAAGAGTAAATTCCGGGTCGCACTTTCCGCTAAGGCTCTCAACCGGAAAGTGCATCCCATTCCAAGCCTTAATTCCGGGACATAGTTTCCGGACAAGACATCAACCGGAAAGTGGGGACCACTCTGAGCGCCGATTCTGGGACACACTTTCCGAAACACCGCCCATCCGGAAAGCCCGTCCCGCTCTGAATACATCCGGGCATGGAATATCCGCTTATTAGGCCTTCCGTCAATAAAGGGGCGCCCTCCCGAGCGGCGGGCTCGAAGTTCATCGCGAGTTCCGCACGCAAAGAAGGCCACTTAATGTGGCCTTCGTCTTGCGCAGGACTGTAGAGCAGGGAACTTCGTGCCCGCCGCCCGGGAGGGCGTTGCGTTTAGAAGATGAACCTAGCGCTTATCCCTCCGGGACAAAAGAAGTGCGGCTATAAATGCGATGATTGCAAGTGTCAGCAACACCAAAAGCAACGTGAGCGTGTTGTCGCCCGTTGCCGCCAGACCAAGCAAGCCGGGCTTCTTGCTGTCAGCAGACTGCACGGGAATCTTCTCGCCATCGTCCTCGGCGGTAATCTCCCAGCGAATGGTCTTGTTTGCGTCGGCAACCTCGTTGCCCACCGATGTCGGAACGTTTAGCTGCAAATTAAGCACCGTGCTGCCATCGCTCGTAAACGTGGCGATTTGCGTGGGATAAGCGAACGCGCTGCCCGGTGTTCCTGTCTGGAGCCAACCTGCAGAGCCATCGCCCGCCGACGCCGTTAGGGTAATGGGCGACAGCAGGCGTGCCGTCTCGTGATCGACAACGGCACGCACAAACACGCGCACCTGGGACTTTACGCCCGTGGCACGAATCTCTATCTGCTGATCACGCACATCGCCAGGCATCAGATCTTTAAAGACCAAAAACAGATCGGGCTCCCCCGAGGAGTCCGTCGCCCCCGAGACCGTCAGCTGACGCGCATTTCCGTCATAGGCAATCGCGGGAGTATCGGCAAACGCACGGGCGGGAACAGCGAGCGCGACCACGCAGAAAATGGCCGCGACCATGCAACGCAAGGAGCGCGCAACACCTTTACGAATCGGGAACGCCATACTTACGCACCTCCATGCGGCGGCACCAGCACGTCATTCTCGACCGAGCAACCCCATGCGTCGTGCACGGCCTCATCGGGCGTCGCCTGGACCGCCTGAGTGGAGATATCCACGACAAGATTGCGACCTTCGGTTGCCTTGAGCTCGGTAACCCTATTAATGAGCACGCCGGTTTCCGCGCCGGGAGCGACGGGCGACGTCCAGTAATAGAACCCGTCGCTCGCCTTAACCCAGTTATAAGCCGAGTTCGCGCCCGAGGCATCAGCCACGCTCCACGCAATCTCGTAATCCGCCTCACCCTTCGGCTCCTCCTTCGGCTCATCCCACAGGCGTGCGCCATCCTGGTCCTGCCAGTAGATATCCACTGCAGCACGAATATAGGCGGGCGCGGTACCCGTGTTCTTCGCCTTGACATCGCTTTTCACTTTGCCGTTGAGCGTTTCCTGAACCGATGGCGTCACCGACCCGATGCCGAACTGGTTGACCAGCACGCCCGTAACCGAAAGCCAGGCCAACGTGCCTGCCGTACCGGCCAGGAGGATAACCCCCACCAGCAAGGCGATGATGCGCTTGCGCTTGGACATGCTAATCCTCCTTCTTTGCTACGTTGCCGTTGCTCCAAACGTTATGGGCACGATTGCTGCCGTCGATCCATTTGTCGTTCACACGCGTGTTCGTGCAGGTGAACGTGGCATCGTTCGCGCTCGATGCAGCGGAGATAGTCGCCTGCGCCTTATCGCCCGGCTGCTTGCCAGGGACGCCGATTTGGTTGCTGTAGCGCCATGCCCACGCTGAGTCCTCCTCGACGGTGTAGATACCCGCCGGGACCGCAAGCTCGATAGCGCCGGAGTACCAGGCGGAACCGTCCTTCAGCTGCGCATCCGATGACACCGTTACCTCAACCGTGCGCTCCTCCAAGGCGTTGCCGTCCATGCCGGCCCGGGAAACCTTGAAGCGGAACGTCTTGCCCTTCGCCCAGCTATCCTGGGTTTGCTTGACGATCTTGAGCGTATGCGTAGCGGCGAAATCGAACACCGCATTGCCATCGCTCTGAGTGCCGTCGCCCGTGAGCTTGTAGTCCAAACGATTCGTCAGCTCAAACGAGCCCTCGCCTGAACCCGAACTGTAAAGCGAGACATACTTCCCGTTGACAGGCGCAGGAGTCTGGCCAGGAAGACCATAGCCCACGCGGTCAACGTGCACCGTCAGTTGCGTGCCCATGAAGGGCTTTGCAAAGCAAGCCTTGAACGGCGCCTTATCGCTCTTGTCATCTATCGTGTTCGCGGCATTGGGATCAAGCAACCACTTGAGCTGCCCGGTCACATTCTTAGGGCTCGCATCGTCCGATGTGTCGTTAGCGACGACCCTATACGTCACCGGATACAAATCCATGTTGGCTGTAACCGGTTTACCCTTGAAGTCGCTCCACGCCACAGCTTTGTCGCCATTAACCCACTGCCACTCCAAGAACAACTCCTTCAAGCTGCTATCCGCTCGCTCGCCCAGGAATGCGACGATTGCGGAGTAGGCTTCGGGATCGTAGGCCACTTCCTTTGGCTCCATGACGGGTTCACCCTTGTCGTCATAGACCGGGTTGCCGTTCTCGTACATCTTGGGCACCTTAACTGTCTGAACAAAGCCGGCATTGCCATCCTGGCCACGCAGAACACTCGTATCGTTCGGGTCTACCGTAGCGGTGTAGATGACGTTGCCTTCGGTGTCGTGATAGCGCACTTTAAGCGGCGTCTTCTTGTACACCGCAGTGTAGGTCACGCTCTCAAAGGGCTCGCTGCCCTCGAGGGGATACTTCTCATCGTCAGTCATCAGGGTGTACTGCCCGTCATTGACATAATCGCGCGACCAGCCGACAAAGTCGTACTTGGTGCCGTCAATGCCCACAACCTCCTTGACAGCCTTGACCTCAAGAGAGATCTGGTCGCCGGAATCAGTACGGCCGAGACCGCGGACAAGAGCAGGATTCGCGAGATTTAAGTCGATGTTCGATTGAACGGTAACCAGGCTGGGACGGTAGACCGGGTACAGCTCCATGGGGGCCCTGACCACGGTAGAAGCACTCACCATGCGGATACCCTCCGACCAAGCGACATAGCCCTTGACAGGTGCCGGCTTGGCTTCCGTCCAGCCCACGAAGGCGTTGAACGCACCTCCTGTATCCCTATCGATAGCGCTGACGTCATAAGTGGGCTTCGGGATGCCGCCATCAAGGTTGCCGAGCATATCGCCTTGCTGAGCAACTTTGCCGTCAACATCTTTGGCATTGAGATGGTACACGACCGCCAACGGCGAATAGTACGCCACAAATGTATAGGCCCCGCCGGGTTCCACCTGATGGGAATACGAGTTATCGCCGTTAGGTTCGATCTCTTCAACTTCGCCATTCGGAAGCTCAATCTCAACCTTCTGCAACTTATACAGCTCACCGCCTGCTTTATAAACCGGAGTCGTGACGTCAGGGGTCACCGTTGCCGTAGCAGGGTCGGTGCCCGCGTTGATAACGGGATCGATGTCGTACCTAGGCACATTGACCTTGTCCGTGCCCTTAAAACCGGCGCGATACAGGTTGGTGGTGTACCTAACATCGTACTTCGCGTACACCGGATAGGCATCCTGCCACTGGGTGACCTTAAAATCTGGTTTCACCAGATACGGTTCGGCCTTATCCGGGTCAGAAGTGGTGAAGGAATCGCCGGCGACGTCGTAGATATAGTTCCAGACGGCAGAATCCTTCTGGACCTCGGCAGTCGAAATCCAGCCCAAGAACTTATAACCCGGCACCGCCATCTCCGCATCGGTCGGAGAAGACTCAAGGGTCAAGGGGCTTTCATAAGAACCAGTTAGCCCGTCCTGCGGCTTTCCTTTTGCCTCAACCGAGGTGTTCACATGCGGGTAGTAATACGTGAACGTCGGATCCGCCCCGTTCACCTTGGCCTGCAGCAAGTTACTCTCATAGCGCCGCGTGGCAGTCCTCACGACATTATCGCCCTTGTTGTAGAAATTAACGTCCGTGGTAATCATCGCGCGAACGTAGTACTTCTTATCTGTACGCACCATGCTCTCGATGGGATTTTTCACATATGTCCAATATTCACCATCGCGCTCAAGCGTCCAGAAATTCAGGCGATAGCGATCATTCACCGGTTTGACCGTTACGTTCAGCGAAGCCGAAGTCTAAGTATCGCTTAGCGTTGCAGCGCCTGGAAAATCGGTATCGGCATAGAGGTTTTTTAGAGTATCGGCTCCCGTATCGTTTTTAACGTTGTGCGAGTACGCGTTAAGGGGACTCACGACAAGCGTTTCCTTCGTGAAGCGTGTGCCACACGTTTCATAACTATCCTTTATACCGTGGTCAACATGCTCCGGGCCCCAGTGGACGACGTTTTCACGCACGAAGGTACTACCGACGTTTTCCTCAAAGGGCGTTTGATAGCGATTCCAAACGGAACAAAGTAGCTTGCTGTCCGTAAACTCATGGTTGGTATAAGCCCGAACGTAATAATCCACTCGGTACTCAAAGCGGGCGATGTAGGTATGCGGCGCGGTTAAATCGACATCGGCGGGGAGCGTATAGCTGGGATCGCGGCTTACGCGCACCTCGAGCGGGGCATCCTCGGTTCCCTTGTTTTCATACCAACCCAAGAAGCGATAGCCGTCGGGCAGGGTGCCGTCCTTGGATATAGCATTGCCGGATACATCGAGCACCTGCACGGTATACGCGCTTGTGCCATCTTCTGCAGTCCCAACCTTAACGTAAGTTTTGCCCACGCCTTCGCGCTTAGTTTTATCATCCGGGTCGTGGCCTTCAAACTCCGTCAGGATGTTCGACACGTAGTCGCTGTACACGGGATAGAAATCGGTAGGCCCGACCACGGTGATCTCGCTACCCACAGGATAGAATGCTCCCTTGTTTTTCAGATCAGCCAGCTGAGTAGAGGTGATGGCGGCATAGGCACCGTTCTTCCCGGCCTCGTTGCTAGGCTGCGAGGTCCAGCCGATAAACGTTGCGCTGTCGGAAAGCCCCTCGCGGTCTGCAGGAGCCGTAGGCGTCACATCCACACCGTAGCGATACCAATCAACTGACTTGTCGTGCGCCTCGCCGCTCTGCCACGAGAGCATCTCACCCTTGACGTTATAGAACAGCACCTGCGCCTCGTACGAAGCAATAAAGAGGTCGTTGCCCTTAAAGGCCTCGGCCCCCTTCGCGTTATCGGCAGTATAGGTCGACGTTTTGTCGTTTGCCTCGTTCTTCTGGACCTGCTTGCCAGCAGCCACAGCATCGGCATCGGTCTTGCCGTCAAACCAGCTGTTGTCTTGTCCAATTCGGTTCACACGCACATCGGACTCGTGGAACCAGCCCATAAAGCGGTAGCCGCCGTTCGCCTCGCTCAGCCCCGCGGGCTTTGCGGAGGTTTCCTGCCTGAACGTTACCGACGTATCGCCCTGGGCCAAGCCCTGGGCCGTTCCCGCCAGCACGGCGCTCACGGCAAAGGCGTACGGATCCGAGGTCTTCTGATCAATACCGAGTTTGGTCGCCTCGATTGTCGCGGTGCCCGCACCGGGAAAATCGATCGTCGCCTTAACGCTCTGGCCATGCACGGGGATATTCAGTCTGTAGTCCATCGCCCACTCGTTGGCATGCGAACCGCCCAGGGCCTCATCGTTAGCGGTCGAGCGCATGGTGCCGGCACAGAAGTCGTAGTCGTGCTCCTCCCACAGCTCGCGCGTGGCGTAGCGCCCGTCGTCCCACGGGCCGTAACCGTCGCCCTTGGTGGTACCGTCGCCGCCAAAAGAGGGGATCTTCTTCTCAGCCGCGGTACCCTGGCTGCTGCCGTTTAGGCTCACGCTCGGCTTAAAGTAGCATTCGGTAACCGTGGCGTCACCCTTGTTGGCGCGCGCAGCAATACCGCCCAGGTTCACATCGTTTTGAATGATGGGGATCACGGCGATGGGATTGTACTGACGCGAGCTCAAGTCACCCGCAAAATGGCTGCGAACGAGCTCGTTGCCCTCGGCCGTCAGAATACGACCCGCCAGGCCACCCGTCCATGCGCGCGTCACGGAGACAACGCCCACGTACGACGCGGCATAGCTGTAGCACTGCGCCGTCGAGAAGCAGTCGATAATCTTGGCGTTACCCGCCATGCAGCCCACAAAACCCGAGGCATACACGTTGTTGCCGCCCAGAGCGCCAACAGCCACGTCGTACTTATTGGTGACGTCGGTCATGCCATTCGCGGCAATCGAGCCGTCCTTCTTGCGCGTAGGTGTAACGCGGCAGTACTCAATCGTCGAATTTGTAACATAGCCGGCAAACGCCGCCATATACAGACCCTCACCGCCGAGCGCCTGCACGCCCGAGGTCGTATTGTTGACGGCACGGCCGCCACGGACCTCGCAGTTGTAGAGGGTGCAGCCGTCGAGCTCGCCGGCGATGAGACCGCCCTCAAAGCCTGCGTTGGTAATGAGGTTGAGAGCATTGTTGGCGCAGGTCACGTGCAGCGTGCTCTCCATGACCATAACGTTTTCGAAGCGCGTTTTGACGGCCTTGCCCACGATAATGCCACCGCGGAAGTCCGCCCACACGTTGGCGTCCTTGACCAGGAAGTTTTTGATGGTGGCACCGTTGGTCTCGGCAAAAAATCCCGTATCGCGCTCGGGGTCAAAAGCGTCTTTATCGTAGCTCAGGCCCTCAACGGTGTGGTTTTGACCATCGAACACGCCCTTAAACGGATGCTCCTTGTTGCCAAACGACAGATGCTTAACGGTGTGCGAGACAATGGTCTTCATGTCGTCATCATTAAGCACGATATCGTTATCGAGATAAACGCGCCAGCCGGACGTATCGCGCTCACGCGAAAGCGCCACGTACACCAAAAAGTCGTTCGCGTTTTTGATGTGGTATTCGTTTGTGTTCTCGGGCACGTCCTCGGCATGCACCACCGTTGGCAGCGCCATAACGCAGCAAAGGGCAATCGCCGCGACGGCAACTAGCCTGCTAAGCACGCCCCGGTTCATGTTCTTGATCTTCATAGGCTAGTTCGCCTCCGGCCAGCCCGCGACGTCAAGCACGTCGAGGACGGTATCGCTTGCCTGCTGGTTTTTGGCCTGCACGGCCTGAACATCGATATCGAGCCTGAATGAGCCGCCGCGCGCGGCATCGTGGTAGTCGCCCACAAAGCGCAGCGAGTCCATGAGGCTTTCCGTCATGGCACCGGGGTCGAGCGTGCCGCCACGCCCGGCCAATCCGCGGTAGTAGTACCACCCATCGCCGCCATCGATCCACGGGGACCCCTCGCCCGCGTTCACATGAAACGCAACGCTGCCCGAAGCATCCGCGCTCGAACCGTCGGGCGCCACCGACGTCATGCGCAGACGCGCGCGAACGTACTCAGGCTGCGCGCCGACGTTCTCCACGCGCACAATGCGGCTGATGTCAGAACCCCCGGCCTTGGTGTCGGGATAGTCACCGTGCTCGTTGGGATCAAACGGAATCTCCTCGCCCTGCACGTTGAGGGTGTATTCGCAGACTCGTACCTTCACGCTGCCAAACGATAGGACGTTGTTCGCCGGAACCATATCAACGGTAAAAGCCAGCGTGCCGCACAGGCACGCCAGGGCCAACAGCGCCATCGCGGCAAGCGCCAAGGTGCGTTTCTGATTGTCGGAAAGATTGTTGAGCATTACGTTCGCCAATCGTCGATAAGGGGGGGGGCCGAGATCCCGGCCCGAAAATGGGGATGGGGAGCGGGCCGGG